>NZ_CP090836.1:1514002-2235505 GCF_021491915.1 Paracoccus everestensis
GACGCGCAACCGGTCGTGCGGTTGTCGCTGCCGGTGATTCAGACGCGGACCGTCCAGGCGGGCGAGTTCGTGGGTTACAGCGCCACCTGGACTGCGGATTCCCCGCGCCGGATTGCCACGGTCGCGGCGGGCTATGCCGACGGGATACTGCGGTCGATCTCGTCCAAGGGGGCCCGCCTTTATGCGGCACGAACGGCCTGTCCCATCGTCGGGCGCGTGTCGATGGACCTGATCACTGTCGATGTGACCGGCTTGGCGGATATTCCGGCGGAACTGGACCTCATTTGCCCCGCGCAACCGGTGGATCGGGTCGCGGATTATGCCGGGACGATCGGCTATGAAATCCTGACCTCCCTTGGCCGCCGCTACGACCGGACCTGGCGGTGAACCCAGTCCGCCTGATCGGCCGGGCCGCGCTGTCGCTGACGCGCGGCATTGGCTCGGCAGCCTTGTTCACCATGCGCGGATTGTTCCTGCTGCGGCCGTTCCATGGACGCGCCTTTGGGGCGCAACTGGTGCAGATCGGCTGGTTGTCGCTGCCGGTGGTCGGCCTGACCGCGCTGTTCACCGGTGCGGCGCTTGCCTTGCAGATCCATTCCGGCGGCGCGCGGTTCCAGGCCAGCGACGTGGTGCCCGCGATTGTCGCCATTGGCATGGTGCGCGAACTTGGCCCGGTTCTGGGCGGGCTGATGGTGGCGGCACGCGTGGCAAGCTCCATCGCGGCGGAAATCGGCACGATGAAGGTCACGGAACAGATCGACGCGCTTGTGACGCTGTCCACCGACCCGATGCGATGGCTGGTCACGCCACGCCTGTGGGCGGCCGTGCTGACCGTGCCCGTGCTGGTCGGGGTGGGCGACATCATCGGCATCATGGGCGGCTGGCTGGTCGGCACGCAGTCGCTGGGCTTCAATTCCGCGTCCTATCTGGCGAACAGCGCGGCCTATCTGGAACGCTGGGACGTGGTGTCGGGGCTGCTGAAGGGTGCGGTTTTCGGCCTGATCGTTGCGGTCTGCGGCTGCTGGTTCGGGATCCATTCCGGGCGCGGCGCAGCGGGCGTGGGGCGGGCCACCAAGTCTGCCGTGGTCGCCGCCGCCGTAGGCATCCTGGCCGCAAATTTCATGCTGACCGGGCTGTTCTTCGAATGATCCAGATCAGCGGCCTGCGCAAATCCTTTGGCGGCAAGGCGGTTTTGGCGGGCGTCGATTTGGCCGTGGAACAGGGCGAAAGCCTGTGCGTCATCGGCCAGTCGGGGACGGGCAAGTCCGTGTTGCTGAAATGCATCCTGGGCCTGACGGCGCCCGATGCGGGACAAATCCTGTGGCAGGGAAAGGCGCTGGATCCCACCACCCGCCCGGCCTTCCTTGCCCGCTTCGGGATGCTGTTCCAAGGGGCGGCGCTGTTCGACAGCCTGACCGTCTGGCAGAACGTGGCCTTTCGCCTGCGCCAGCGGATGCCCGATGCCCGGGCCCGCGCCATTGCCTTGGAAAAGATGGCCCGTGTCGGCCTGGGGCCGGAAACCGCCGACCTGATGCCTGCCGAATTGTCGGGGGGCATGGCCAAGCGCGCCGGCCTGGCCCGCGCCATTGCCGACGATCCGGCGGTGATTTTTTTCGACGAACCCACGACTGGCCTTGACCCGATCAGGGCGCGGCGCATCAACGACCTGATCCGGGGCATCGTGACGGAAACCGGCGCCATGGCCATCACCATCACCCATGACATGGAATCGGTGCGCGCCATTGGCGATCGGGTGGCGCTGTTGCAGGACGGGCGCATTGCCTGGGATGGTCCGGTTTCACTGATGAACCACGCCGCGCCCTTGGCGGGGTTTCTTGGCAACACCGCGCCACTATGACCTTGTGCGAATCCCCTTGGATCGCCACCATTATGACAAGACGCCTGAGCAGGAGAAAGATTTGGGCCTTACGCCTACGCCCCCCGTCGCGACCCCTTCGAATGAAACCCTGCTGGAATTTCCCGACAACAGGCTGCTGATCGACCTGTGCGGGGCCAATGACCGTCACCTGGCCCGGATCGAGGAGGCGCTTGGCGTCCACATCCTGCGGCGCGGCAACCAGTTGGCCGTGGTCGGCACTCCCGAGGCCCAGGCCGAGGCTGCGCTGCTGCTGCGCGGCCTTTACGCGCGCCTGGAACAGGGCCGCCCCGTGTCCCTGGCCGAGGTCGAGGCCGCGTTGCGCATGGGCATCGACGATGCGGCGCCCGCCACGCCTGCGGAACAGATGGAGATGTTCGCGGCGGGCGATTACGAACTGCGCACCCGCAAGAAATCCATCGAACCGCGCACGGACGCGCAGAAAGCCTATGTCCGGTCGCTGTTCCAGAACGAACTGGCCTTTGGCATCGGCCCGGCGGGCACGGGTAAGACCTATCTGGCGGTCGCGGTCGGCGTGACCATGCTGATCGGCGGCCATGTGGACAAGATCATCCTGTCGCGTCCCGCGGTCGAGGCGGGGGAGCGCCTGGGTTTCCTTCCGGGCGACATGAAGGAAAAGGTCGATCCCTATATGCAGCCCCTTTATGACGCGCTGAACGATTTCCTGCCCGCCAAGCAGATGCAGAAGCTGATGGAGGAAAAACGGATCGAGATCGCGCCCCTGGCCTTCATGCGCGGGCGCACGCTGGCCAACGCCTTTGTCGTCCTGGACGAGGCGCAGAACGCCACCACCATGCAGATGAAGATGTTCCTGACCCGGCTTGGCGAAGGATCGCGGATGGTCGTCACCGGCGACCGCACCCAGATCGACCTGCCGCGCGGCATAAATTCGGGCCTTGTCGATGCCGAACGCATCCTGGATGGGGTCAAGGGCATCAGCTTCAGCTACTTCACCGCCAAGGATGTCGTGCGCCACCCGCTTGTCGCGCGCATCATCACGGCGTATGACGCGGAAGATGCCGCCGCCCTTGCGCGCGGCGAATCAGAGGGACCGCGCGGACAATACGCACCCCGCCGGGCAATGCGAGGCGATGCCTGACGACATATCAACCGATTGCGTCATCGAGGATGACCGATGGGACAGCCTGGGGCTTGAAGCCCTGGCCGAACGCGCCATCTCTGCCGCGCTGACCTGGCACGGCATTGGCGGAGAGGTCGTGGTCATGGGCTGCGACGACGCCCGCATCGCGTCCCTGAACGCCGATTTCCGGGGCAAGCCGCGTGCGACGAACGTGCTGTCCTGGCCCTCGACGGAACACATTCCCCACGAACCGGGCGTCCCGCCAGACCTGCCGGATACCGAGGAACTGGGCGACATCGCCATCGCCTATGAAACCTGCCTGGCCGAGGCAGAGGTCCAGGGCAAGGCCGTGGACCATCACGTCACGCATCTGCTGGTCCATGCGACCCTGCATTTGCTGGGCTATGACCATGGCAACGATGCCGATGCGGAAACCATGGAAGCTGCCGAGCGTTCAATCCTGGCGCGCCTGAATATCCCCGATCCTTATCACGAGAAGGTCTGATGAATTCCGAGTCTCGATTACCTGCCCAGCCCCTTGGCGCCGATGCTGCAAGTGCTTCGGATGGCGTCGGAGGGGAGGGGCGGGATCTTCCCGCCTCTCGCGGTTTCCTGGGACGTTTCTTCGATGCCCTGACCGGCGGGGATGATGACACGGATGATGCCCCGAACAGGTCCGCGCCCGTCGTGCCCGGCATGGTCAACCTGCGGCGGATGCGCGTCGATGACGTGGCGGTTCCCAAGGCGGAAATGGTGGCTGCGTCTGACACCAGCAGCCTGGACGACCTGGTTGCGCTGTTTCGCGAACATGGCTTCTCGCGCCTGCCGGTCTATGCCGAAACGCTGGACAGCCCGCTGGGCATGATCCACCTCAAGGATCTGGCGCTGAAGCATGGCTTTGGGCAGGCGGGCGATTTTCATCTGCGGCCCATGCTGCGGCCCTTGCTGTATGTGCCGCCGTCGATGCCTATCGGCGTGCTGTTGCAGCAGATGCAGCAGAAACGCATCCACATGGCCCTTGTGATCGACGAATACGGCGGCGTGGACGGCCTTGTGACCATCGAGGATCTGATCGAGCAGGTTATCGGAGAGATCGAGGACGAGCATGACGAGGCCGAGGGCAGCCTGTGGGTCTTGGAGAAGCCCGGTCAATGGCTGATCCAGGCCCGTGCTTCCCTTTCCGATGTCGAGGGCGAAACGGGCCTGGCGCTGATGGGGGAAGACCAAGGCGAGGATATCGATACCCTGGGCGGCCTGGTCTTTGCCCTGGCAGGCCATCTTCCGTCCGAGGGCGAGGTGATCCCCCATGCCTCTGGCGCAGAGTTCGAGGTGGTGGATGCCGACCCGCGCCGGATCAAGCGCGTGCGGCTGCGTCTGCCGGCGGCATCGGCGGCCGACAAGGTGATGCCGGTCCATATTCCCCAGCCAACGCCTGACAGGGGCGCCTAGACGCTGTCTTGAAACAGGTCCAGCGCCGCTGACAGAAAAGCAGCGCGGCGGTCAGGGCGGCACATCATGACCTCGTGCCTTGCGCCCTCGACCTCTATCAGCGAGGCGGCGGGCCATCGGGCGGCGCGGTCACGGATTGCCGTGGGCGAGACGATCTTTTCCCTACTGCCCAAGCTGATCAGGGCCGGAAGGTCAGGCGATGGCATTCGGGAGAGGCGCAGGCATTCGTTCAACGCCTTACCCACCCAGTCGAAACTCGCGCCGCCCAAGGTCATGTCGGGCCAGACCGCGGCCTCGCGCACCATGCGGCACCATTGGTCGGCATCTTCGGTCAGCAGGTTGGCGCTGAAGCATTCGTCCAGCACATAGGTGCCCATGGCGCCACCGCCGCTGCCCGGCGCCAGACGACCGCCCCGGCCCAGCCGCCCTGCCAGATAGGCCATGCCAACCGCCACGCCATGCGACATAGGCCGCAGGTTGATGCCCCACATGGGTGCCGAAAAGGCCGCCGAGGCAACCGGCAGGCCCCCGTGCAGCGCCGCAAGGCCGATACAGCCGCCCATCGAATGGGCCAGCAGATGCCAGGGCTTGGGCAAATTCCGTTCGGTCGCGGCCACAACCATCTCGACCACGTCGCGCTGATAATCGCCGAATTGCGCGACATGGCCCAGCCGCACATCCGGCAACAGGCGGTCCGACAATCCCTGGCCGCGCCAGTCGATCGCCAGGACATCATAGCCGGAATCCGTCAAAAAGGCCGCAGTGCCGGAATATTTCTCGATATACTCGGTGCGGCCGGGGAACAGCAGCACGCTGCCCCGGCTGTCCGACGCGGCAGGCCAATGGGCCAGCCGCAATGTCACGCCGTCATCGGCCTGCATCCAGAAAGCCTGCGCCGGACGAAGGATATCGCCCGGCAATTGCCTGAACGGTGCCGCCTGACCGCGCATCGGTGAATCAGGACAGCGCCTGGCCCAGTTGCATGGCCACGCCCATGGAACCGTCGATCTTCAGCTTGCCCATCATGAAGGCGGTGGCGGGATTGACGCTGCCGTTCAGGATGCCTTCAAAGGTGTCGCGGCTGGCGAACAGCGTGACCTCGGCTTCCTCGTCGCCCGCGCGAACCCCGTTTTCGTCGATCATGATGGCGCCCTCATCCTCGATCACGAATTTCGCGGTCGAGCCGAAGCTGCCGATCTTCTCGTTCAGTTTCTCGACGGCGGCGTTCACAACATTGCTCATTTTCAGGTCTTTCGTTTCAGGTGGGCTGGCGCCCGGCAGGCGGGCTGGATAACATCCCCCATATGCGCCCGCTCTGCCACATTTTCCATAATGTCGTCGCGGCAATATGCCACCGAATAGTTACGGTTTTCTTCATTTTCACGATATTTCTGTCAGCCGGTGCTGCGTGTGCCCAGGATCCGCCTGATATGGACGATCTTTTCCGCCGCCTAGCCGAACCCCAGGGCGAAGCCTGGCGCATAGCCGAATCGGATATCCTGCGCGAATGGTCGAAATCCGGGTCCGCTGCCATGGACGTGCTGCTGCAACGGGGCGAAAAGGCCCTGGACGAGGGGGACGCGGCGGCTGCCGTGGGCCATCTTACGGCGCTGACAGACCACGCGCCGGATTTTGCGACCGGTTTTTACACCCGCGCGGCGGCCTATGCGACTTTGGGCCAGTTTGGCCCGGCCTTCCAGGACCTGGCCCGAACCCTGCAACTGGAACCCCGCCACTTCTCGGCGCTGACGCAACTGGCCGTCATGCTGGAGGAAACGGGCGATACCGAACGCGCGCTGGCCGCCTATCGCCAAAGCCTGACCATCCATCCCCATCAGCCAGAGGCGATAGATGGCGTCGCCCGTCTGGAACGCCAGCAGGACGGCACCGATATCTAGCCCATGACAGTTCATGAACGCGGCCGCGTAACGGCCATCCTTGGTCCCACCAATACCGGGAAGACGCATTACGCCATCGAGCGGATGCTGGCGCATCGCACCGGCGTGATCGGCCTGCCGCTGCGCCTGCTGGCGCGAGAGGTTTATGACCGGATCGTCAAGGCACGCGGTCCATCCGTCGTGGCCCTTGTCACCGGCGAGGAGCGCATCGTTCCCGAACGCGTGCAATACTGGGTCGCCACGACCGAGGCGATGCCCGAGATCGGCGCGGATTTCGTCGCCATCGACGAGATCCAGTTATGCGCCGATCCCGAACGCGGGCACGTGTTCACCGACCGCCTGCTGCGGATGCGGGGCTTGCACGAAACGCTGCTGCTGGGCAGCGACACCATGCGCCCCGCCATCGCGGCGCTGATCCCCGGTGTCCAGTTCCAGCGGCGCGACCGGCTGTCGCAACTATCCTGGTCGGGGTCGAAGAAGCTGTCGCGGATGCCCCCGCGGTCCGCCATCGTCGGGTTCAGCGTCGATGATGTCTATGCCATGGCCGAACTGATCCGGCGCCAGAAGGGCGGCTGCGCGGTCGTCATGGGCGCATTGTCACCCCGCACGCGCAACGCCCAGGTGGCGATGTATCAGGCCGGAGAGGTCGATTACCTGGTTGCCACTGACGCTATCGGCATGGGCTTGAACCTGGATATCCGGCACGTCGCCTTTTCGGCGACCCATAAGTTCGATGGCCGCCGCGTCCGCCCGCTGTTTCCCCACGAGATCGGCCAGATTGCGGGCCGCGCCGGACGCCATACCGAATCCGGCACCTTTGGCGTGACGGGCGAGGCCGAGATCCTGGACGAGGGCCTGATCGATGCCATCGAGAACCACCGCTTCGCGCCTATCCAGCGGCTGACCTGGCGCAACACGGACCTGCAGTTCGGTACCATGGACCGGCTGGTGGAAAGCCTGGAATCGCCTTCGGGCCACGCGCTGCTGGGACGGGGGCGCGATGCCGACGACGTGCAGGCGCTGAAGACCTTGCGCGAGTTTCCTGAAATCCGCGACCGGGTAGGGGGCGGAAAGGATGTGCGCCTGCTGTGGGATGTCTGCCGGGTGCCCGATTTCCGGGGCATCTCGCCTGCGGAACATACCACGCTTCTGGCGCGAATCTTCGGCTTCCTGCAGGATGGGGCGATACCTTCGGATTGGCTGGCCAATGCCATCAAGCGCATCGACCTGACGCAGGGCGACATCGACGCGCTGTCGAAACGGCTGGCCTATATCCGCACCTGGACCTATGTCGCGCAGAGATCCGGCTGGGTTCAGGACGAAAGCCATTGGCGCGGGGAAACGCGCGCGGTAGAAGACCGCTTGTCGGACGCGTTGCACGCGGCACTGACCCAACGATTTGTGGACCGGCGCACATCCGTGCTGCTGCGCCGGCTCAAGCAGAAGGAGAGCCTTGTGGCCGAAGTGAACGACAAGGGCGAAGTGACGGTCGAAGGCGAATTCGCCGGCCGTCTGGACGGTTTCCGTTTTCGCCCCGACCAGACCGGATCGGCGGACGAGGCCCGGATGCTGAACCGCGCCAGCTACGAGGCGCTGCGCCCCGAGTTCCACCTGCGGGCCGACCGCTTCTATAACGCGCCGGACCCCGAGCTTGATTATACCGAGCAAGGCGGTCTGATGTGGGGCAGTGCCGCCATCGGCAAGCTGGTGCGCGGTTCTGATGCCCTGCATCCGGGCGTCGAGGTCTTCGTGGACGAGGAGGCAGGGTCCGAGATCGCCGACAAGGTCAAGCGCCGCCTGCAGCATTTCATCGACCGCAAGATTGCCGCGCTGTTCGAACCCCTGCTGACGCTGCAGAAAGACGAGGCGCTGACCGGCCTTGCGCGCGGCTTTGCCTTTCGCTTGGTGGAATCCCTGGGCATCCTGCCGCGCGACGGCGTGGCGCACGAGGTCAAGGAACTGGATCAGGACGCGCGCGGCGCGCTGCGCAAGCACGGCGTCCGCTTTGGCCAGTTCACGATCTTCATGCCCGCGCTGCTGAAGCCCGCGCCAACCCGGCTTCGGCTGGTGTTGTGGTCGCTGGCCGAAGGTCTGGACACCTTCCCGGAAAGCCCGCCCCCCGGCCTGGTGACGATCCCGCATATCGCCGAGGTGCCGGAACAGCATTACACGCTGTCGGGATACCGACCGGCAGGCGAGCGTGCCATCCGCATCGATATGCTGGAACGGCTGGCCGACCTGCTGCGCACCCAGGAAACGCGCGCCGGGTTCGAGGCCAATCCCGATATGCTGTCGATCACGGGCATGACGCTGGAACAGTTTTCGCGCCTGATGGAAGGCCTAGGCTATGCTGCCGAAAAAGGTGAGCGGGCCAAGGTCAAGGCCGCCGAGGCGCCCGTCGTGTTGCCCGTGCCCGAGGGCGAGGCATCCGACGCCCCGCTGACCGAGGAGGAAAGCGTCCTCGCCGCTGAAACCCGCGCCCGCTGGGAAGCCGAGCAGGCCGAGAAACGCCGTGCCGAGGCCGAGGCCGCGGGCGAGGTGGTCGAGGAACCGGCCCCTGAAATGGAGGTGTTCTATACCTTCCGCTGGGCGCCCAAGCCCCGTCCGAACCGCCGTCCGCAGGGAGAGGGCCAAGGCCGCCGCAACGGCCCGCGCCGCGACGCGGCCCCGCAGGACGCGCCGCGCGAGCCTCGCGCCGAACGCCAGGACCGTGGTCAAGGCGAACGCCCGGCCCAGGGCGAGCGTCCCGACCGGCCCGAAGGCGGTCGTCCGAACCGGGAACATCGTGAAAAGCGCGATTACGGCGATGGTGGCAAGCCGCGCGGCAAGGACAACTTCAAGAAGGGCGGGGGCAAGCCGCAGCACAACAAGCCTGCGACCTTCTCGTCCCGGCCTGAAAAGAAGGCTGATCCTGATAGCCCCTTTGCGATCCTTGCGGCCTTGAAGGACAAGAAGTGACGGAAGGCCCGGACGGGCTTCGTCTGGACAAGTGGTTGTTTTTCGCGCGGGTCTTCAAGTCCCGCGCGATTGCCGTCGAACGGATCGAGGGGGGCGGAATCCGTGTGAACGACCAGCCCTGCAACAAGCCGGGCAAGCTGGTGCGGCCTGGCGACCGGA
This sequence comes from Paracoccus everestensis, assembly GCF_021491915.1. Classification (NCBI taxonomy): domain Bacteria; kingdom Pseudomonadati; phylum Pseudomonadota; class Alphaproteobacteria; order Rhodobacterales; family Paracoccaceae; genus Paracoccus; species Paracoccus everestensis. The sequence goes on from NZ_CP090836.1 coordinate 1,523,445, forward strand.
TTGTTGTCTCTGCCTTCGGCCAGGTGCGTGTTCTGGAAATCACCGCGCTTGGACAGCGGCGCGGCCCTGCCGCCGAGGCCCAGGGCCTGTATCACGACCTGGACGCAACGGCCTGACCATCCTTGTTCGGTTCTGCGGCTGAAGTGATGCGCAGGAAAGACTTTTGGCCCTTGAAGCCTATAGGGAACCGCAGTCTTTTCCAAAGCTGCGGCCTTGAATGATCGGATGCCGGGGCGTAACTAGCCTTCGGACGGAATGGAGCCTGCAATGACCTATGTCGTGACCGATAATTGCATCATGTGCAAATACACCGACTGTGTCGAGGTCTGCCCCGTGGATTGCTTCTACGAGGGCGAGAACACGCTGGTCATCCATCCCGACGAATGCATCGACTGCGGCGTGTGCGAACCCGAATGCCCCGCAGATGCAATCCGCCCCGATACCGAACCGGCGATGGACGAATGGGTCGAGTTCAACCGGAAATATTCGGAAATCTGGCCGGTCATCACGCAGAAGAAAGAACCCCTGCCCACTGCCACTGAAATGGACGGGGTGCCGGGCAAGCTGGCGAAATATTTCTCCGAAGCTCCTGGCGAAAGCGACTGATTATCGCGATTCGGAGCATCCGGCAGGGCCGGAATGTTGTCAGCTATTCGATAGCCTATTGAATCCGAAAGTTTCTTTCTGTTTTCACCATGAATGAAATACGTTCCACAGGATGCTTTTTTTAGCGCCTTGTTTGTGATATGTTCAGCAAACATTCGCATCTGATGGGAGTCAGAGGCCCAGACGATGTGCGCCCCGAACTGTCGATCCCTTGCCTTCTGCCAGGCAGGGATAACATCCTGATCAATACACAGACCGAAGGTGGCATATGCCGCTTTCGGTTCTTTGTGTCCTTCTAAAGACACTATCCAGAGGAAGCCAGATGTCCAAGACCAAGAAAAACGAATTCCGTCCTGACGATTTTGTTGTCTATCCTGCCCATGGCGTCGGCCGCATCGTGTCGATCGACGAACAGGAAGTTGCTGGCCTGCGGCTGGAGATGTTTGTGATTTCCTTTGAAAAGGACAAGATGACCCTGCGGGTTCCGACCGCCCGTGCGTCCGAAATCGGTATGCGCAGCTTGTCAACGCCCGACCTGATCGACCGCGCCCTGGAAACCCTGAAGGGCAAGGCCCGGGTCAAGCGCGCCATGTGGTCGCGCCGTGCGCAGGAATACGACCAGAAGATCAATTCGGGCGACCTGATGTCGATTGCCGAGGTCGTGCGCGACCTGCACCGCAACGACGATCAGCGCGAACAGTCCTATTCCGAACGCCAGCTTTACGAAGCCGCCCTGGATCGGCTGACCCGTGAAGTTGCGGCAGTCAACGGCTTGGACGAAGGCACCGCCCAGAAGCGGGTCGAGGAAGTCCTGCTGTCCCGCGCCGCCTGAGCAGGCCTTGACGATGCGACAAGGGCGGCCATTGGGCCGCCTTTTTGCTGCCCGATTGCCGTCCCCTGCAATCCCGGCTAATTTTGCCGCATCCAGCGAGGTCGATGTGACAGAAACCCTTTCCTTTGCCGTGGAATCACCTCTCGCTGACGACCTGGCCATGATGTTTGGGCGTCACACGGTAGAAATGCACGCCGATACCCCGCCCGAATCCATTCACATGATGCCGCGCGAAACGCTGGTCTCGCCTGACATCGACTTTTTCGTGCTGCGCCGGGCAGGCGTGCCGGTCGGAATGGCCGCACTGAAACGACTTGACTCGACGCATGGCGAAATCAAGTCCATGCACGTCTTGACCGAAGCGCGGGGGGCTGGCCTGTCGCGGCTGATGCTGGACCGTCTGATCGGTCATGCGCGCAGGTCCGGCTTGGCGCATCTGTCGCTGGAAACCGGCGCCCAGCCCAGTTTTGCTGCCGCGCGCGGGCTGTATGGACAGGGCGGTTTCGTCGAATGCCCGCCCTTCGGGACTTATCGTCCCGATCCCAACAGCGTCTTCATGACCCTTGCGCTGTGACTTGCACATCGGCCCGCGATCCCGCAAAACTGCCCTGAAGGTCCCGTAGCTCAACTGGATAGAGCAAGTGACTTCTAATCACTAGGTTGGGCGTTCGAGTCGTCCCGGGATCGCCACTACTTCTTCGCATTGCCTGCTGTATCCCCCTCAAACGGGGGCATACGTTTGTGGCCACGGCACAGGCGTACCACCCTTCCGATCGACGAAAGGATCCGGCCCTCAATTGCGGGGTGAATCGCCATGATGTTCGCGCATCTGCTCGATGTCGCCCAAGCTGCCCGGATGGGGTTTGCGGCGCGCCTTGTTCCAAAGCCATGTCGCGGCCCATAGCACCACCCCCAAGCCCAGCAGCCAGCCTGCGATGCGGTATTGGTCCATCTGTGCCGCGCTGCGCGCCCATGGTCCCACCAGAAAGGCGCAGGTCACGGCGCCGATCCATGGCGTGATCCAGGGCGCGCGAAAATGGTCACGCCCGGACGGCTGGCGGCGCAGCACGATCAGCGAGATGTTGACGACGGTGAACACGCACAGCAGCAGCAGCGATGTCGTGCCGCCCAGAAGACTGACGGCAGGCAGGTCCGAACGCGTCACCACGAACCAGATCAGCCCAAAGGCCAGAGCGGTCGTGAACAGGATCGCCACCCAGGGCGTGCGCCGCTGCCGATGGACCAGCCCCAACCCGTGCGGCAGCACCCCCTGGCGCGCAAGGCCATAGATCAGACGGCTGGCCATCATCATGTTGATCAGCGCCGAATTGGCCACCGCGAACATCCCGATGAACGGGAAGATAGTGTCAAAGGGCAGGTTCGGAGCGCCTGCGCGGACCACCTGGGTCAGGGCCGACCCAAGTTCGGGATTCGATAAATCGCCCACCGGCACCAGGGCCACCGCGCAGATCGACACAAGGACATAGATCACCCCGGTGATCGCCAGCCCGGTCAGCATGATGCGGGGGAAGATGCGGACGGGATCCTTGACCTCCTCGGCCATGTTGACCGAATCCTCGAAGCCCACCATGGCGAAGAAGGCAAGGGCGGTCGCTGCGGTCAGGGACAGGAAGGCGCCCTTTTCCTCGGACGACTGAAAGACCATCACTTCGGAAAAATCGGCGCGGCCCTGGGCCATGGCGTAGAACCCCACGAAGATGATCATCAACAACCCGGTCAGTTCGACGCAGGTCAGGATGACGTTCGCCTTGACGCTTTCGCCCACCCCGCGCAGGTTGATCGCCGCGACAAGGGCCATGAAGCCTAACGCGATCAGCAGGATCCCCGCGCCTCCCTTCTGGAAGCCCAGGCCGAAGCCGTCGTTCAGGAACCCCGCGAAGGCATTCGATGCAGTCGAGGCCGAGGTAATCCCTGAACACATCACGGTAAAGGCCACGAGGAAGGTCAGGAAATGAACGCCGAATGCGCGATGGGCATAAAGCGCTGCGCCCGCGGCCTGGGGAAAGCGGGTCACCAGTTCAAGATAGGACAGGGCGGTGATGGTGGCGACCAGGAACGCGATCAGGAAAGGCGCCCAGGCAGCACCCCCCACCTCGGCCGCGACGGTGCCGGTCAGGGCATAAACACCGGTTCCCAGGATGTCGCCGACAATGAACAGCAACAACAGCTTTGGACCCATGACCCGGTGCAGTTCGGGCTGATGCGGCGCGGCAGCTGCCCCGGCTTGAAGTGCGTCTTGCATATCCCACCTCCCTTGACATCACGTTAATGTCAAAGTTGATCCTCCGGTTGCGCCGCGGCAAGCGGAATCGCGCAAGGCTCAGGCCGGGCGCACCAGTTCGGACCCTCGCGCCCGCAGGCTGTCGGTCAGGAAAGCAATCACCGCGCGTTCCCGGCGCATCGTCCGCACGTCGCGGTGACAGGTCAGCCAATAGCTGCGGTTCAAGGTGATTTCGTCGGGAAGGACGATCCGCAATTCAGGATATTTCGACGCGATGTAATGGGGCAGAACAGCAATCCCAAGATGGTTCCGAGACGCTGCCAACTGATTGAATACACTGGAACTCTTGATGGACGCGCGAATTCCCGGCAAGACTTCGTTCAGGTAGTCCAGGCCGGGGGCAAAGATCATTTCCTCGATATAGCCGATGATGCGGTGGCGGCGCAGATCCTCTCGGCTGGCGATGGGGGGGTTGGTGGCCAGATAGGCGGCGGTCGCGTAAAGATGCAGGGTGTAATTGGCCATCCGTTCGGACCGATATGGCCCGCTGGAAATCGGATCCAGCGTCACCGACATATCCGCCTCGCGCCGAGACAAGGACAGGATCTGCGGCATGGTGATCAGCTCCAGCGAGATCAGCGGGAACTGTGCGATGAAATCGGGCCACAGATGCTGGGAAAACAGGCTGGCAAAGCCTTCGGGCACGGCCAGCCGCAGCGGCCCGGCCTGGCGGGATGCGGCGCCCTGATCGACGGGAATCTGGTCGGCTGCTTCCTCCATCCGCTCGGCGGTTTCCACAAGCCGGCGGCCGGCGGGGGTCGGTTCGTATCCTCGCGGGTTGCGCTCGAACAGCCGGGTGTTCAGCGCCTGTTCAAGACGGTCGATCCGTCGCGACACGGTGACGTGCGACGTGCCCAACAGCCGCGCGGCCCGCGACAACTGGCCTTCGCGCGCGACGGCAAGGAAGAACTGGAGATCATCCCAGCTAAGCGTCATTGTTCAAATTTGTTCATAACCTGAACGAAATTAGACTGCATTGAACGCTTGTGTCAAAGTGACTTTGAGGTCATCCTTTCGTCGAACGAAGGCTGGTGGAGAGGCCTTCGTCATTATGGACAGGACATCATCCCAAGCCGCGGCACGAACCGCAGCATTGATGGATCATGCCCAAGGGAGGTTGAATGCGTAAACTCTTGTTGTCGGCCGCGTCTGTCGGCCTGATTGCCGCACCTGCCGTGGCCGAGATATCGGACGGCACCGTCAAGATCGGCATTCTGAACGACCAATCCGGCGTTTATTCCGACTTTGGCGGTAAGAATTCCTATGAAGCCGCCCTGATGGCGGTCGAGGATTTCGGCGGCAAGGTTCTGGACGCGCCGATCGAGGTCGTGACTGCCGACCACCAGAACAAGGCCGACATCGCGTCGAACATCGCGCGCCAGTGGTATGACACCGAACAGGTGGACAGCATCATGGAGCTGACCACTTCTTCGGTGGCGCTCGCCGTTCAGGCTTTGTCCACCGAGAAACAGAAGATCACCATGACCACGGGGGCTGCAACGACCGAGCTGACCGGCGCGCAATGTTCGCCCTATGGTTTCCACTGGGCTTATGACACCCACGCCTTGGCCGTGGGCACGGGCGGCGCCCTGGTGCAGGAAGGCGGGGACAGCTGGTTCTTCTTGACCGCCGATTACGCCTTTGGCTATTCGTTGGAAGAACAGACCAGTGCCTTTGTCACGGAAAAAGGCGGCACGATTGCCGGTTCCGTCCGGCATCCGCTGGCGTCCACCGATTTCTCGTCCTTCCTGTTGCAGGCGCAGGCGTCCGGGGCAAAGGTCATCGGTCTGGCCAATGCAGGTGCCGACACGCAGAACGCCATTAAGCAGGCCGCCGAATTCGGGATCACCCAAGGCGGGCAAAAGCTGGCGGCGCTGCTGTTCACGCTGGCGGATGTCCACGGCCTGGGGGCCGAGGCCGCACAGGGCCTGAACCTGACCGAAAGCTTCTATTGGAAGCGTAACGCCGAGTCCGAGGAATTCGGCCGCCGCTTCATGGAACGCACCGGGTCGATGCCGAACATGATCCATGCCGGCACCTATTCGACCGTCATGTCCTATCTGAAGGCCATCGAGGCTGCCGGAACGGATGAAACCGAAGCCGTTGCCGCCAAGCTGCATGAACTGCCCGTGAACGACGTCTTTGCCCAGGACGGCAAGGTCGGCGCCAACGGTCGCCTGATCAAGGACGTCTACCTGATGGAGGTGAAGGCCCCTGCCGACATCACCGAAGAATGGGACTATTACAACGTCCTGGCGACGATCCCCGGCAGCGAAGCCTATCTGGATCCGGCTGAAAGCGGCTGCCCGCTTGTCACCCAGTAAGGCGCGCAAATGAACGTTGCGCCTGCCATGACGCAAACCGAACCGCGGGTGGTGCTGACCGCCCGCGGCCTCGGCAAGGATTTCGCCGGCTTCACCGCTGTCAACAATGTCGATCTGGATGTGGAACACGCGCGCATTCATGCGCTGATCGGACCGAACGGCGCGGGCAAAACGACCGTCTTCAACCTGCTGACCAAGTTCCTGCAACCGACGCGCGGCAAGATCACGCTGCTGGGCCAGGACATCACCCAGACCAAGCCCGACAAGGTGGCGCGGATGGGGCTGGTTCGGTCGTTCCAGATCTCGGCCGTGTTCCCGCACCTGACCGTGCGGGAAAACGTCAAGGTCGCGTTGCAGCGTCCGGCGGGCTTGGCGGTGCAGTTCTGGAAACCCCTGTCCTCGCTGGACCGGCTGAACGCGCGTGCGGATGAACTGATCGACCACCTGGGCCTGACCCCATACCGCGATCATCGCGCCGCCGACCTGTCCTATGGCCGCAAGCGCGTGCTGGAGATTGCGACGACCCTCGCCCTTGATCCCGAGGTTCTGTTGCTGGACGAACCGATGGCGGGAATGGGTCAGGAAGACGTGCGCATGGTGGCGGAAATCATCCGCGACGTGGCGCGCACCCGCGCCGTGCTGATGGTCGAACATAACCTGACCGTGGTCGCCGACATCTGCCATCACGTCACCGTGCTGCAACGGGGCGAGATCATCGCGACCGGCGATTACGCCTCTGTCTCTGCCGATCCGCGCGTTCGCACCGCCTATATGGGAACCGAAGCATGACGGCCCCGCTTCTGGAAACCGCCGGGCTGCAAGCTTGGTATGGCGAAAGCCATGTGCTGCACGGCGTCGATCTGCACGTCAACGAAGGCGAGATGATCTGCATCCTGGGCCGCAACGGCATGGGCAAGACCACGACGCTGCGCACGATCATGGGCATCCTGCGCAAGCGCACGGGCCGCATCACATTCGCGGGCCGCGACATGATGTCCGTGCCGCTGCACAAGACCGCCCGCGCGGGCCTGGGCTTCGTCCCCGAGGAACGCGGAATCTTCGCGACCCTTTCTGTTGAGGAAAACCTGATGCTGCCGCCAAAGGTCGCCGATGGCGGCATGTCGGTGGCCGAGATCTATGACCTGTTCCCCAACCTTCAGGAACGCCGCAACAGCCCCGGCACCAAGCTGTCGGGGGGCGAACAGCAGATGCTGGCCATGGCGCGGATCCTGCGCACCGGGGCGCGTTGCCTTTTGCTGGACGAGCCGACCGAGGGGCTGGCCCCGGTCATCATCAACGCCATTGGCGACGTGCTGCGCAAACTGAAACAACGCGGCATGACCGTGGTGCTGGTGGAACAGAACTTCCGCTTTGCCGCCAAGGTCGCGGATCGCTTTTATCTGATGGACCATGGCACCATGACCGCCGAATTCCCGGTATCCGATCTGCCAAACCGGATGGACCTGCTGCATCGGGAACTGGGGGTGTAACCATGACCATGATCTTTGGCATCCCTGTTCAGGCGCTGATGGGCCAATTGCTTGTCGGCCTGATCAACGGATCCTTCTATGCGCTGCTGTCGCTTGGGCTGGCCGTCATCTTTGGCCTGCTGCGGGTGATCAACTTCGCGCATGGTGCGCAATATATGCTGGGCGCCTTTGTCGCGCTGTTGCTGCTGACGGTCGGCGGCATCAACTATTGGCTTGCGCTGATTGCCGCGCCGCTGATCGTCGGCCTGTTCGGGGCGATCATCGAACGCACGATGCTGTCGCGCCTGTACAAGCTGGACCATCTTTATGGATTGCTGTTCACCTTTGGTCTTGCCTTGGCGATTGAAGGCACGTTCCGATATTTCTATGGGGCGTCCGGGATGCCTTATGCCCCGCCGTCGCAACTGACAGGCGCGGTCAACCTTGGCTTCATGTTTTTGCCGATCTATCGCGGCTGGGTGGTGATCGCCTCGCTGATCGTCTGCCTGGCGGTCTGGTTCATGATCGAGAAGACGAAGCTGGGCGCATACCTGCGCGCGGCCACGGAGAACCCGACCCTGGTGCAAAGCTTCGGCGTCAACGTGCCGTTGCTGCTGACGCTGACCTATGCGCTGGGGGCGGGGCTTGCGGCCTTTGCGGGGGTGCTGGCGGCGCCGGTCTATCAGGTCAGCCCGCTGATGGGATCGAACCTGATCATCATCGTCTTTGCCGTGGTGGTCGTGGGCGGCATGGGGTCGATCCTGGGGGCCATCGTCACCGGCTATATGCTGGGTGTGGTCGAGGGGCTGACCAAGGTTTTCTACCCCGAGGCATCCAACATCGTGGTCTTTGTCATCATGGCGATCGTCTTGATCCTGCGGCCTGCGGGCCTTTTCGGAAAGGATGCCTGACATGGCCGGCAAATCCGAACCCATCGCGACTGAACAGATCGCCATCCACCCCAGGGCCGGGCAAGTCCAGCTTGTCCTGCTGGCCATCATCGCGGCCGCGCTGCTGCTGGCGCCGCAGTTCCTGTATCCGATCTTCCTGATGAAACTGCTGGCCTTCGGGCTGTTCGCCGCGGCCTTCAACCTGCTGCTGGGCTATACGGGGCTTCTGTCCTTTGGCCATGCCACCTTCTTCGGGGGCGCGGCCTATTTCACCGCACACGCGGTCAAAGTCTGGGGCTGGCCGCCCGAGGCGGGCATCCTGCTGGGCGTTCTGGGCGCTGCTGCCCTGGGCCTGGTCATGGGTGCCATCGCCATCCGCCGCCAGGGCATCTATTTCGCGATGATCACGCTTGCCTTGTCGCAGATGTTCTTTTTCTTCTGCCTGCAAGCAGGCTTTACCCATGGCGAGGATGGCATCCAGTCCGTCCCGCGCGGCACCCTGTTCGGCATCTTCGACCTGAGCCAGCCGATGACCATGTATTACTTTGTCCTGGCCGTGTTCATCCTGGGGATGCTGATCATCTGGCGCTTCGTCAACTCGCCTTTCGGGATGATCCTGAAATCAATTCGCGAAAACGAACAGCGCGCGATCTCGCTGGGCTATTCGGTCAGCCGCTACAAGCTGGGGGCCTTCGTGATGTCGGCGGCGCTGGCCGGCTTGGCAGGGGGCGTCAAGGCGCTGATCTTCCAGTTCGCGACACTGACCGACGTGGCCTGGCAGATGTCGGGCGAAGTGATCCTGATGACCCTGCTGGGCGGCATCGGCACGCTGGCGGGGCCGGTTGTCGGCGCGGGTCTGGTGGTGACGCTGCAGAACTATCTCGCCACCTCGGACTTTCCGGTAACGATCATCACGGGCGTGGTCTTCATGGTCTGCGTGCTGGTCTTCCGGCGCGGTCTGATCGGCGAATTCTTCGCCAGCAAACTGGGCCGCAAGCTGGGCTTCAGGTCGGAAAGCTGATGGAAAGCTATGATTATATCGTCATCGGCGCGGGCAGCGCCGGTTGCGTTCTGGCCAACCGCCTGTCCGCCGATCCCAGGACGCGGGTCCTGCTGTTGGAGGCCGGGGGCCGCGACAATTACCACTGGATCCATATCCCGGTCGGATACCTGTATTGCATCGGCAATCCGCGCACAGATTGGGGATTTCGAACCCAGGCCGAGGAAGCGTTGGGCGGTCGCCAACTGCTCTATCCGCGTGGACGGGTGCTGGGCGGAAGTTCGTCGATCAACGGCATGATCTATATGCGCGGGCAGGCGGCGGATTATGACAGTTGGCGCCAGATGGGCTGCACCGGCTGGGGCTGGGACGACATCCTGCCCTTGTTCCGCGATCAGGAGGATTTCTATCGCGGCGCCGATGACGCGCATGGTGCGGGGGGCGAGCTGCGGGTGGAAACCGCGCGGGTCCGCTGGGCCGTCCTGGACGCCTTCATGGAGGCCGCCGAACAGGCAGGCATCCCGCGCACCGAGGATTTCAACCGGGGCGATAATGAAGGCAGCGGATATTTCGACGTGACCCAACGCGCCGGCTGGCGTTGGAGCGCGGCCAAGGCCTTTCTGCGCCCGGTCCTGTCCCGTCCGAACCTGCGGGTGCTGACCGGGGCCGAGGTCGAACGCTTGGTGATTGAAGCGGGCGAGGTCACGGGTGTCGCCTTTCACCATGGCGGGCAGCGGCGCGAAGTACGGGCCATGCGCGAAACCGTGCTGTCGGCAGGTGCCGTAGGGTCCGTGCAGATCCTGGAACAGTCGGGCATCGGGCGCGGCGAGGTGTTGCAGGAAGCGGGCATCACGCCGCAGGTTGAGGCGGCTGGGGTGGGTGAAAACCTGCAAGACCACCTGCAACTGCGCCTGGTCTACAAGGTGCATGGGGTGCCGACGCTGAACGAAAAGGCCTCGCGTCTGCTGGGCAAGGCATCCATTGGGCTGGAATACCTGCTGAAACGGTCCGGTCCCATGTCCATGGCACCCAGCCAGTTGGGCATCTTCGCGAAATCCGGCCCCGACAAGGCGACCGCGGATCTGGAGTTTCACGTCCAGCCCGTCAGCCTGGACAAGTTCGGCGATCCGGTCCACGCCTTCCCGGCCATGACCGCCAGCGTCTGCAACCTGCGGCCCGAAAGCCGGGGGTCGGTCCATGTCACCGGCCCGGACTTTCGCGCGCATCCGGCGATCCGACCCAATTACCTTTCGACCCCCGGCGACCGGGACGTGGCGGTCCGCGCCATTCGCCTGGCCCGCAAGATCGCGGCGCAACCGGCCTTTACGCGCTTTGACCCAAGCGAGCACGTCCCCGGCATCGCCTTCCAGACCGACGACGATCTGGTCAAGGCTGCGGGCGCGGTGGGCACGACGATCTTCCACCCGGTCGGCACCTGCCGGATGGGTGCGGACGACGCCTCGGTCGTGGACCCGCGCTTGCGGATGCGTGCGGTGGGGCGGTTGCGGATTGCGGATGCCTCGGTCATGCCGACAATCATCAGCGGCAACACCAATGCGCCGGTGATGATGATCGCGGAAAAGGCCGCTCGCATGATGCTGGAGGATGCGCGGGCTTGATGGCCGCTTCGTCCCTTGCCTAAGCTGGCCGCGAACAACGGAACGATCAGCATGACCTTGCCATTTGTTTGTGAAAAGCGCCCGGCATCGGGATCGCAGGGGGTCGTGGTGACGAACGCCCCCATGGGCACCATGGCGGGGTCCGAGATGCTGGCCATTGGCGGCAACGCCGTGGATGCGGCGGTTGCGGCGCTGCTGACCCTGACGGTGGTAGAGCCGATGATGGTCGGCATCGCGGGTGGCGGCATCGCGCATCTGCGGCTGGCTGACGGACGCCATGTCGTATTCGACGCGCTGTCGGTGGCGGGGCAGAACGCCCGGCCCGATATGTTCACGCCGGTATCGGATGTGCCCGACAGGTATATGGACACCAAGGGGCGGCGGAACACGATAGGGCCGTCCGCCGTCGCAGTGCCGGGCAACCTGCGCGGCTGGTATCTGATGCAGCGCCGATACGGGCGGCTGCCTTGGGCCGATGTGGTGGAACCTGCCATCCGCGTCGCGGCGCGGGGATTTGTGGTCAGCCCCTATCTGCACGGCGCGATCATCGAACACGGGAATGACCTGCGCGCGGACCCTGAAATGGCGCGGATGCTGCTGCCCGATGGCGCGCCGCTGGACCCGGGGTCGCGCCTGGTAATGAACGATTACGCCGAAAGCCTTCGGCTGATCCAAGCCCAGGGCGACGCGGCCCTGCATGGCGGCGATCTGGGCCGCGCCCTGGCGGACCGGCTGGCCGACGACGGTCACGTCACGCTGGCCGACCTGACTGCGGCAAGCGCCATCGAAAGGCAGGCGATCACCGGCACCTATCGCGGCCATGTCATCGTCGGCCCGCCGCCGCCTGCATCCTCGGGCGTTCACATTGTGCAGATGCTGAATATGCTGGAACCCCACGACCTGCGGACAATGGGTTTTGGCAGCCCCGAAACGATGGGCCTGATGGCGCAAGCGATCGCCCTTGCGTTCGAGGATCGCCGCGCCGCATCAGGCGATCCCGACTTTGTCGATGTGCCGGTGGACCGCTTCACGTCCAAGGATTACGCCCGCCAGCGGATGCCATACGAAAGCCGCGACACGACCCATGTGACGGTGGCCGACGCGGATGGCACCATCGTCAGCGCGACGCATACGATCAACGGGCTGTGGGGTGCCTGCTTCATGGTGCCGGGGACGGGGATCATTCCCAACAACTATATGTTGAACTATGACCCCCGGCCGGGGCGGGCGCTGTCGATCGTGCCGGGCAAGCGGGTGCCGACATCCATGGCACCAATGATGGTGCTGCGTGACGGGCAGCCGGTCTATGCGCTTGGCCTTCCGGGCGGCCTGAGGATTTTTCCGTCGGCCATGCAGGCCATCGTCAACCTGATCGACCACAACATGACCCTGCAACAGGCGGTCGAGGCGCCGCGTTTGTGGACCGAAGGCCATCACCTGGAACTGGAGCCTGCCTATGCGTTCCAAGCCGAGGCCATGCGCGCCAGGGGCCATGACGTGCGGCTGGTCAAGACCATCGGCGGCGGCATGAATGCCATCGGCTTTGCCCCCGACGGCACCATGACCGGGGCAGGCTGCTGGCGGGCGGACGGCACCGTCATGGCGCAGGGCGGCGGGCTGGCCCGCCCCGGCATTCGTTTCGTAATCTGAGAGAGCCATGACCAAGCTTGTCCTTCTCGACCCCACGGCCCCCGAACGGCTGGACCGTCTCCGCCCCTTCCTGCCTCCGGGATGGGTGCTGACCACAGCAGCCTCTCGCACGCCCCAGGACCAGCTTGCCGCGCTGCAAGGCGCCAGCTTTGCAATCACCGGCGATATGCCCGTGACCGGGGCGATGATGGCCAGCCCCGGGCTGCGGGCAGTTCATAAATGGGGCGTGGGCTATGACGGGATCGACCTGGACGCCGCGAAACGGCACGTGGTGCGGGTCTTGCGGACCACCGGATCGAATGCGGTTGCGGTGGCCGAAACGACGCTGGGCCTGATCCTGGCCGTGAACCGCAACATCGTGCGCGGCCATGTGGGCATTTTGAATGGGGGCTGGCCCAAGGGGCAGGTCGCCCCCAGTTCCATCACCCTGTCGGGTCGCACGGTGGGCATCGTCGGCATGGGCTGCATCGGCAAGGCATTAGTCCGGCTGCTGCGCGCCTTTGGCTGCACGATCCTGTACACCAAGCGAAACCCGCTGCCTTCGGCCGAGGAAGCGGACCTGAATGCCCGCTTTGCGCCCTTGGACGAGCTGCTGACGGCGTCCGATGTCGTGACGCTGAATTGCGACCTGAACGACAGCACCCGGAACCTGATCGACGCCCGCCGCCTGGCGCTGATGAAGCCCGACGCAATCCTGGTCAACGCCGCGCGGGGCGGGGTTCTGGTCGAAGCCGACCTGGCCCAGGCGCTCCGCGAGGGCCGGCTGCGCGGTGCCGGGATCGACGTCTTCTCGGTCGAGCCGATCACGCCTGACAATTCGCTGCTGGGCCTGGACCGGGTTGTCCTGACCCCGCATCTGGGGGCGTTGGATGCAAACGGCTTTGCGCCGTCTGTCACGCGGATGATGGACAACCTGCTGGCGGTGCAGAACGGCACGCCGCCGCGCGACATGGACATTCTGGTCTGACAAACGGAAAGGCACCGCAGCGATGCGGTGCCCTTATGTTGGCGGAAAAGCGCGTCAGTCGGCGCTGCGTTCACCCAGCTGCAGGCCGGCGGGCGCCATGGCCAGCCCCGGGGCGGGAACGATGAAGTCTTCCGGATCCTGCCCGCCCATCACGGCATCGAACCGTTCGCGGTCCAGCGCGCCATGCCAGCGGCTGACGACCACGGTCGCAACCGCATTGCCAATGAAGTTGGTGATCGACCGGCATTCCGACATGAAGCGGTCCACGCCCAGGATCAGCGCCATCCCGGCGACAGGCACGGTCGGCACCACCGACAGCGTGGCGGCCAGCGTGATGAAGCCCGCACCCGTGACGCCCGCCGCACCCTTGGACGACAGCATCGCGACCAGCAGCAGCAGCACCTGCTGTTGCAGCGAGAGGTCGGTGTTCGTCGCCTGTGCGATGAACAGCGCGGCCAGCGTCATGTAGATGTTGGTGCCATCCAGGTTGAAGCTGTAGCCGGTCGGCACGACAAGGCCCACTACGGGACGTGCGCAGCCTGCCTTTTCCATCTTTTCCATCAGCGAGGGCAGGGCGGATTCCGACGACGACGTTCCCAGGACCAGCAGGATTTCCGCCTTCAGATAGGAAATCAGCCGGAAGATCGAGAACCCGTTGACCATGCACACGGTGCCCAGGATCACGATCACGAACAACGCCGAGGTTAGGTAGAACGTGCCCACCAGCATCGCCAGGTTCATGATCGACGCGATGCCGTATTTGCCGATGGTAAAGGCAAAGGCACCAAAGGCGCCGATGGGGGCTGCCTTCATCAGGATGTCCACCACGCGGAAGATCGCAAAGCTGGCCGATTCCAGGATGTTCAGCACGGGCTTGCCCTTGTCGCCCACTAGGATCAGGCCGATGCCGAACAGGATCGCGACGAACAGCACCTGCAGGATGTTGCCTTCGACAAAGGCCGACACCAGCGTGGTCGGGATGATGTCCATGACAAACCCGGTCAGCGATGTTTCATGCGCCTTTTCGGTATAGGTCGCCACGGTAGAGGAATCCAGGGATGCCGGGTCGATGTTCATTCCCGAACCTGGCTGGATCACGTTGGCTACGATCAGCCCCACGATCAGAGCCAGGGTCGAGAAGGTCAGGAAATAGGTGAAAGCCTTGCCCACGACGGACCCAACGCCGCGCAGCGATCCCATGCCCGCCAAGCCGGTGACGATGGTCAGGAAGATGACCGGGGCAATGATCATCTTGACCAGCTTGATGAAGCCGTCGCCCAGGGGCTTCAGTGCCTCGCCCGTTTGGGGATAGAAATGACCCAGCAGGGCGCCCGCCGCGATGGCGATGATGACCTGGAAGTAAAGGTGACGATAGAACGGCCGTTTTTCATGGGCCATGGGATGCGCGGAAGTGTCCAACTGCATGGAAAGGCCTCCTCCTGCCTGTATGTCGATGCGATCGGGACATCCTACGCGGGCCGCATGGTTGCCCAAAAAACTTGCGGCATAGCGGCAATGCGCTGAAAACATGGCTATTTTCGGGTCTCAGCCCTGAAAAGATGTGTGGTTTTCCGCACAGGCTCAAACTGCTAGTGTGGGATTTGAAACACCATTCCGGGGGCGCCAGGGCTTGGCGGACACAGAAGGCACCGTATTGAGTGCTGGCGATTCGCCAGCCCTGCCACGCGTGGCGGGATGGTTTGCGATGCTGACGGCCTTGGCATTGCTGGTCCTGGTTCCGGCCGCAACCTTCTGGGCTATCCGCGCAGGCGCGTTAGAGGATCTGCGCAATGAAGGGCTTGCCGCAGCTCAGTCACGTGCCCTGACGCTGGAAAGCATCCTTGACCGGCAGCGCGCGGTTGTCGCCATCCTGGCCGACGACGCCATGGTCAAGTCCATCCTGCGCGGATCGGCGCGCGAAGGGCGCGATGCGGTATCGGCCAAGCTGGAGCGCCTGGGGGCCGAGACGCAAAGCGCGGTCCTGTATCTGCTGGATGCCGATGGCCGGACCATTGCCGCGTCGAACTGGAACCAGCCGGACAGTTTCGTGGGGCACGATTACAGCTTTCGCAATTATTTCCGCCAAGCGCATCCCACGGCGATGGAATTCGCGCTTGGCACCGTCAGCGGGCAGCCGGGGCTGTACCTGTCCCACGATGTGCGCGACGGCGCGGCGGTTTTGGGGGTCGTGGTTGTCAAGGTGCAATTCGATGCGCTCGAGTCAGCCTGGGCGCGCAGCCCGAACGCCACCCATGTGACCGAAGGCGACGGCCGCGTCATCATCACGACGGATCCCGCGCGCCGCTTTGCGGTCGCGGTTCCGCCGGCGCCTGACAGCCTGCCCATCACCCTGCCGGTCCGGGGGACGAGATGGACCGTGACCATGCTGGTCCCGCTGCGCGAGGTCCAGCAGACGGCAGGCTATGCCGCAGGCGCGGCAGGCTTGGCGGTGCTGCTGCTGCTGGCAATGGCCGATCAGGCCCGCCGGTCGCGCCTGCGGTCAGTTCGAAAGGCTGCGGCCGACCGCAGCTATCGTGCGGAACTTGAACGCGCGGTGACTGAGCGCACCCGCGACCTGTCCGAGGAGATGCGCGAACGTCAGGCTGCACAGGCAAGGCTGTCGCAAATGCAGGCCGATCTGGTCCAGGCCAATAAGCTGGCAACGATGGGCCAGATCACCGCAGGCGTCGCGCACGAGATCAACCAGCCACTGGCGACGATCCGGCTGCTGGCGGAAAACGCACAGGTCATGCAGCCATGCGGTCCTGCAAGCGACAACCTGACCCGCATTGCCCGCATGACCGACCGGATCGGCCAGATCACCGACCAGCTTCGCGGCTTTGCCCGCAAGGCGACTGGTCAGGTCACCGCCGTTCCTCTGCGCCCAGTGATCGAGGCGTCCTTGCTGCTGACCGCCAGTCGCCGCAAGGCTGGGGACATCGCCATCCACCTTCCCGATATGCCGGAAGGACTGGCCGTCATGGGCGAACAGGTCCGGCTGGAACAGATCCTGGTCAACCTTCTGACCAATGCCTTCGAGGCCCAGGAAGGCTGCCCCGATCCGTGGATCCGTATCGAGGTCGGTGCACGGGGGGATCGCGTCGTGGTGACGGTTGCCGACAACGGACCCGGCATATCGCCAGATGTGATGAAACAACTGTTCGCGCCCTTTGCGACCGGCAAGGCGCAGGGGCTTGGCCTTGGCCTCGTCATTTCCCGCGACATCGCCCGCGATTTCGGCGGCGAATTGACGGCGGATGAACCGGTCCTAGGCCGCGGGGCGGCGTTTCACCTGACGCTGAGGAAAGCCGCATGACGGGACTGGTCCGGCTGGTGGACGATGACGAGGATTTGCGCGCGGTCCAAGTGCAGACCCTGAAAATGGCGGGTTTGCAGGTCGAGGATTTCAGCCTTGCCGCCGATGCCCTGAAAGGGATGACGCGCGATTATCCGGGCGTCGTTCTGTCCGATGTGCGAATGCCCGGGATGGATGGGCTGCAATTCTTCGGCCACCTGCACGCCATCGACGCGGATCTGCCTGTGATCCTGCTGACCGGGCATGGGGACGTGCCGATGGCGGTGGCCGCGCTGAAGGCAGGGGCTTATGATTTCCTGACCAAGCCCGTGGCGCGCGACGGGCTGCTGGCCGCGCTGAACCGCGCCTTGTCGGCCCGCGCACTGGTGCTGGAAAACCGCGACTTGCGGCAGGCCAGCCACGACGCATCGGGCAGCTTTCCCGAACTGTCCGGCAGCAGCGAGGTGATGGCCCATCTGCGCGCAGCCCTGGACCGCGTGGCCGGCGCGGGGGGCAGCGCCCTGCTGACCGGACCTGACGGCGCGGGCAAGCTGGTCCTGGCCCGCGCCATCCACCGCCAAGGCCCGCGCCGCGCCCGCAGTTTCGTGCATCTGGCTTGCGACGCCCTGGACGATGCACGTTTTGAAGCCGACCTGCTGGGCAGCGAAGCGCCGGGACCGCGCGGCACCCGGCAGACGGGCCAGTTGGAACGGGCGCAGCGTGGGGTGTTGTTCCTGGACCGCGTGGATGGGCTGTCGCCCTCCATGCAGGCGCGGCTGGCCGCGGTGCTGGAGGCAGGTGAGTTCTGGCCCACCGGCGCCGCCGCGCCGCGCCCGACGGATGTGCAGCTTCTGGCCTCGACCAGCGCCGATCTTGCGCGGCTGGCGGCGGATGGCCGGTTCGACACGAGACTGTTCTATCGCCTGTCGGGCACGGTGCTGCCCGTCCCGTCGCTGGCAGAGCGTCGAGAGGACATCCCGGCGCTGTATCGCCATTTCCTGCTGGCTGCCTGTGCGCGGCTGGATCGGCCAGCGCCCGCGATGACGGGCGCGGTCAAGGCGCGGCTGTCGGGGCATGGCTGGCCGGGCAACCTGCCAGAACTGCGGGGATTTGCCGAAAGCCAGGCTCTTGGCGTGACGCCCTTTGATGCGCAGGGCAACAACGATGCACCGGGATTGGCCGATCTGGTGGCCGCATACGAGGCCGAACTGATCCGTGATGCCCTGCGGCTGGCGGGCGGGAATGCAACGGCTGCGATGGGACGGCTGCAACTGCCGCGAAAGACGTTTTACGACAAGCTGGCCCGGCACGGGATCAGGCCCACGGATTTCCGGCGCTGATCAGCGCGTCCGTCCCTCGATGATGGTTTTCAGGACCAACACGATGAGGGCGATCAGGGTCAGGGTCGATGCGGCGGCAAAGGCGCCGGCGGTATTCAGGTCGTTGAACAGCAGCTCGATCTGCAAGGGCAGGGTGTTCGTCTGCCCCCGGATTGCGCCCGATACGACCGAAACTGCGCCGAATTCCCCCACTGCCCGCGCCGTTGCAAGCACCGCGCCATAAAGCAGCGCCCAGCGGATATTGGGCAGCGTCACCCGACGGAAGATCTGCCAGCCGGACGCGCCCAATGTGAGAGCCGCCTGTTCCTGTTCCGACCCCTGGGCCTGCATCAGGGGCAGAACCTCTCGGGCAACGAAAGGACCGGTCACGAACAGCGTCACGAGGACGATGCCGGGCAGCGCGAACAGGATCTTGATGTCGCCCGCCGCAAGGACGGGGCCAAGCAACCCTTGCCGGCCGTAAAGCAGCAAATAGCAGACCCCGGCGATGATGGGTGAGATGGAAAACGGCAGCTCGATGATGGTCAACAGCAGCTTGCGACCGGGGAACGTGAAGCGGGCGATCAACCACGCGGCGCTGATCCCGATGGCCAGGTTGACCGGCAGGGTGATCACGGCGACGACCGAGGTCAGCCAGATCGCGTGCAGCGTGTCGGGCGCCAGGATGTTCTGGGCAAAGACCGCAAAGCCTTCGGACAGCGCGCGCCAAAGGATATAGATCAGCGGCACGACGACGATGAACAGCGTCAGCGCCACGGCCAGGCCGATCAGCAGCCGTGCGGTGCCGCGATCGGGGCGGGGGGCAAGGGCTGCGGGGGCTAGCGCGTTCATGCCGGAACCCTCCGCCGGGTCAGGCGCGCTTGCAGCCAGTTCGACAGCGCCAGCAGCACAAGGGCGATGGCGACCAGTGTCAATGCGATGGCCGCAGCACCGTTATAGTCATATTCCTCAAGCCGGATCACCGCCAGAAGCGAGGCGATCTCGGTCTTCATGGGCAGGTTCCCGGCGATAAAGATCACCGCGCCGAATTCGCCCAGCGAGCGCGCAAAGGCGATGGTTGTGCCGATCAGGAAGGCAGGCAGGATCGCCGGAAAGATCACCCTGGTGAAGATCTGGAATGGCGTCGCGCCCAGCGTGCGGGCGGCTTCTTCCTGGCCGGGGTCCAGATCCTCGAGGATCGGCTGGACGGTGCGGACCACAAAGGGGATCGAGGTAAAGGACATCGCGATCGCAATGCCCCAGATGGTATAGACAACCGAAATTCCGGTGGGCGCCAGGATCGCGCCATACCAGCCATTCGCAGAAAACAGCGCCGTCAGCGCCAGACCCGCCACGGCGGTGGGCAGGGCAAAGGGAATGTCCATCATCGCATCCAGCAGCCGGCGACCCGGAAAGCGATAGCGGACCAGCACCCAGGCCATCAACAGCCCGTATGCCGCATTGAACACCGTCGCCAGGGCGGCCGCGGTGATGGTCAGGCGCAGCGCGGCCAGTGTGCGGGGGGCGGTCACGATCTCCCAGAACCGGGTGGGGCCGATTTCCGCCCCCTTCAGCACCAGGGCGATGACGGGCAGCATCACGATGATGCCGACATAGGTCAGCGTCAGGCCCATGGTCAGGCCAAAGCCCGGAAGCACCCGTTTTTGCCGCCCGGCAGGGGCGTCGATGACCGCCGCAACGCTCATTGGTTCACGAACACGGAATCAAGGATCCCGCCTTCGGCGAAATGTTCTTGCTGGACCTTGTCCCAGCCGCCGAACACCTCTTCGACCGTGACCAGCTTCACCTTGGGGAAGTTCGCGGCGAATTCGGCGGTGATCGCCTCGTCATGCACGCGGTTGAAGTTTTGCGCAAGGATACGCTGCGCATCGGGCGAATACAGGAAATCGAGATAAGCCTTCGACACCTCGGCGGTGCCTTTGCTTTCCGCGTTCTCCGTCACGACAGCGACCGGGAATTCGGCCAGAACCGACAGCGATGGCGTGACCCGTTCCAGTTTCGCATCGGCATATTGGCGGGCAATGCCGCCGGTTTCGGCCTCGAAGGTGATCAGCACGTCGCCAATGCCGCGTTCGGCGAAGGTTGCGGTGGCCGCACGCCCGCCTTGGTCGAAGACCGGCACGTTGGCAAAGACCTTCTTGACGAACTCCTGCGCCGCCGCCTGATCCCCGTTGTTCTTGTCCAGCGCATAGGCATAGGCCGCAAGATAGGTATAGCGCGCATTGCCGCTGGTCTTGGGGTTCGGGAAGATGACCTGAACCCCTTTTTGGATCAGGTCATCCCAGTCGTCGATGTTCTTGGGATTGCCTTCGCGCACCAGGAATGCGGGCAGCGAATAATAGGGCGACGCCTGGTTCGGGAATGCCTCGCGCCAGTCGGCGCCGACCAGGCCGTCCTTGGCCAGCACGTCGATATCTGTCACCTGGTTGAAGGTCACGACATCGGCGGGCAGCCCTTCCAGGATTGCGCGCGCCTGTTTAGACGAACCGCCATGGGACTGGTCGATGGTTACGCTGCGGCCCGTTTCCGCCTGCCATTTCTCGGCAAAGACCGGGTTCAGTTCGGCAAACAACTCGCGTGCGATGTCATAGGATACGTTCAGGATCGCGTCCTGCGCGGCGACGGGCGATGCAAGGCCCAGAACAAGGGCAAGGGCAGTGGTCAGGCGGGTTTTCAAGAGCGGGCCTCCTTGAGGGTCTTCGGGGTCTGGATCGGCAGGGCGGACTGCGACGCGCCGCCGGGAAAAATCTGGCCTGCCACGGCGCGCAAGGCCACGGGCTGGCCCTGGCGCAGCCCGCGGCCGTCGCGGCGCGGAACCTCAGCCTCGATCCGGCAGCCGGTGCCGTCCTCGGCCGCGACCCGCAGCAGCGCGCCGGTCGTGGCGATCTCGGTCACGCGGAAGGGCGCGGCGGGGTCGGGGATGGGCTGGATGTCGGCGGGACGCAGGAACAGCCGGGCCGGTCCATCAGGCAGCGCCCGCCGGGGCAGGGCGGCCAGATCCAGTCCCACCGCATAGGCCCGGCCTGCCGCCATCGTAACAGGCAGATCGACCGTCAGGCCCAGGAAACGCGCGACAAAGGGCGTCGCAGGGTGGTCGTAAATCTCGTCCGGCTGGCCGATCTGTTCGACGACGCCGCCGTTCATCACAACCACGCGGTCGGCCAGTTCAAAGGCTTCTTCCTGGTCGTGGGTCACGAAGATCGTGGTGGTGCCGGCGCTGTCGTGGACCCCGCGCAGCCAGCGGCGCAGGTCGCGGCGGACCTGGGCGTCAAGCGCGCCAAAGGGTTCGTCCAGCAGCAGAACACGCGGGTTGATGGCCATGGCGCGGCCCAGGGCGACCCGCTGGCGCTGCCCGCCCGACAGTTCGGCGGGATATCGGTCGGCCAGCCTGTCGATCTGCAGGAAGCGCAGCAGCCCGTCCACGGTCGCCGCGATCTGCGCCTTGCCGGGGCGCTCGGCGCGCGGCAGAACCGTCAGGCCAAAGGCGATGTTGTCGCGCACCGTCATATGGGGAAACAGCGCGTAATGCTGGAACACGAAACCGATGCGGCGTTCGGCGGCGGATTTCGTCAGCCAGTCCATGCCGTCAAAGGACAACGCGCCCGCATCGGGCCAATCCAGCCCGGCGATGATGCGCAGCAGCGTGGTCTTGCCCGACCCCGAGGGGCCAAGAAGCGCGACCAGTTCGCCCTCGGCCACGGTCAGGTCGATGCCGCGCAAGACCTGGGTTGCGCCAAAGCGTCGGGCAAGATGCGAAACGGCAAGGGACATGGGTGGACTTTCCTGTTTGCGGGCAACAGTTAACAACGCGCAACTCACTTGCCAAGGAACCCCCCTCGGCGTTCCGCGCGCGTGCCAGAGAACCGCATTCTTCGCCGGCACGACTGCAGAAAATCCCGGTCTGCAACACGCCGCACAGCGCAGGTGGCGTTCGGGATAGCCGCGGATGCCGCGCGACGTTTTCCCTTTTTTGCAATTCTCAGCGCCGCCAGATCCAACTGTGCCCGGCAAGCCGTCCCTGCACCTTGGCAAGGACGCGCAGCGCGGGTTGACGCGGGCTGATGCCGTCGCGCAGGCGATCCACCGCGACCTCGGCAGGGCAGGGCAGGCCTGTCACCGGATCGCGATAGCGGGGATAGGCGATCAGGCAGGCATGGGCCAGATCCGTTATGCCGGGCCGGGCGGTGCGTCGCCGGGGGACCGGACCCAGATCCCGGGTCAGGCCCCACCCCGCATAAAAGGGTGCGCCAAGGGTCGTCACGGGGATGCCGCGCAACAGCGCCTCGAGTCCCAAGGTCGAGGTGATCGTCCAGACCTCGTCCACATGGGACAGCAAGGATATGGGATCGGAGGCGACTGCCACCCCGTCGGCATGGGGCGTGGCGTCCACCGCGCCGGGGCGCAGGCCCGATTCGACGTCGGGGTGGGGCTTGAAGATCAGATGCGCATCCGGGTTTTCCCGGCGCACACGGCGCAACAGATCCTCGTTCGTGCGTTCCGCCCCGGCGCCCAACCGGACCGAGGCATCGTCCTCGACCTGGCCTGGAACAAGGATGCGGCGGCGATGGGTCGCGGTGGGCCGATAGCTGCCGGTCAGGTTGTACTTGGACAAGCCCGCCTT
Source organism: Paracoccus everestensis (assembly GCF_021491915.1). Lineage (NCBI taxonomy): Bacteria > Pseudomonadati > Pseudomonadota > Alphaproteobacteria > Rhodobacterales > Paracoccaceae > Paracoccus > Paracoccus everestensis. Next base: position 1,546,360 of record NZ_CP090836.1, read on the forward strand.
GCGAATGGCCGCAATCAGCCGTTCGGCCCGTGCGGCGCCACCCGGGGGCGGACCCTTTGCGATCAGGCGTTCCAGGCGGCTTTCGCGCGTCGGGTCGTAATAGATGCCCAGATCGTCGGCCACCAGCGACAAGGGCGGCGTCAACGCAGCCCCCAGACCACGCGACCGCAGGAATCCGTCTTCCACCCGGATCGCGCCCGGCACCCGCCCTGCCTTGCCCGCACAAGCCAGCGTCACATCGGGCGACGGCTTGCCAGTAAACCGGACCCCCGCGCCGTCGCCGAAGGCGCGCGATATGACGGGGCGTTTCCATAGCCGCATCCCATAGGCCAGATGCCCGTCGCGGTCCTGCCGGAACGCCTTTGCTTCCGCCTCGATCTGGGCCAGGGCGCCTTCGAAATCGGTCAGCCGGTCGCGGCAGGGATCATACCAGACCGGCGCCAACAGGTGGCTGGCGGCGAACAGCGCCTCAACTTTTGCAGGGCCGCGCCGTTCCGGGGGCAGGGGATATTCGTCTTGGGACAGGCCCCATCCGGCATAGAATGGCTGGCCGAACAGGCGGGGGCGGTGCCCGGCCAGGATCGCCTCGTATGCCAATTGCGAACTGAAGGCATAAACGGAATGGGCGTTCTCCAGCAGCTTCCAGGGGGATGTTTCCCGGTCGCACAGGATGTCCCCCGGTCGCAGGTCGCCGCGGGTCAGATGGCCGGGCCGCAGGCCTCGGATCGTTTCAGGGTGGCTTCGCAGCAGGATGGGACGGTCCGGGTGCTCGCGCCGGGCCGTGTCCAACATTGCCAGAAACCGGTCGCGCCCCGCGCCCATCAGGGATGCGTCACCGTGCGTCTGGTCGATCACCAGGACATAGCCTGGATCCGGGACGGGCAGATCCGGGCGGTGGCTGTTGTATTTCGATAAATCGGCCGCACGCAGCCGGGCGATACCGTCACGGGCGCGCTGTTCCAGCCCGGCGGTTGCGCCTTGGACGATCAGCCGTTCGATCAGCGAGGGGCGGGTGGCGTCGAAATGCACCCCGAACGGGTCGATCTGCAAGCCGATCGGCCCGCGCCGCGCAAGGTGGCCCCTTGCCCGGCCGGGCTGGATGGATCGCAGGAACGCATCCTCGACCGTCACCAGACCCGCCTTGGTGCGCCGCGCAATGGCGCGGCCGCGCCACGCGGTCGGACTGCTGCCCCAGATCGCCACGCTATCGCCCGTGCCAGGCAGGCCCAGTCGCAAATCCCAACCCGCCAGCGTCAGGATGCGGCGCAGGCGCGGCGCCCGCCAGAACCCTCCGTTGAATGCGAAAAGCCGCCGGTCCTGTTTGCCGGCGGCTTTCAGGTCATCCGTCATCCGCAGGTCAGTTGGACAGGTTCTGGATCGAGTTTGCGGAGTTGATCGGCCCGATCAAGGCTGCCAGCCGCTTTTGCCACTGAACATAGGGCGCCTCGGTCACATAGACCGTGTCTTCGTCCCGGATGAGGAAGTCGCGGGCTAGGAACAGCCCGTTGGGCCGTGTCAGGTCCAGGACATAGGCGATGCGCTGCGATCCTTGCACCGTCTTGCCCAGAACCCGAGAGGCCACCTGCTCGGGCTCGTCGCGCAGGATGAAAACTCCGGTCGGGTCGGCGAGGTTGGAATTGAGACCGCCGACCATCGCCACCGCCTCGACCGCGTTGATCATCTCGTTGCCCAGGGGCACGCGGGTCTGGCCGCCAAGCGCGCCAAGTGCGGTAAAGCTGCGCTGATCTTCCTCGACCAGGATCACGTCGCCGGGGCGCAGCGCGATGTCGTTGCTGGAATTGGAATAGAGATCGGTCAGCCAGACCTTGCCGTTGTTGTTGCCGCGCTTGACCGTGATCACGGCGATCTCGGGCTCGATGGAGACGCCGCCTGCACGGGCCAGCATGGCCGACAGCGACCGGGTGGGCCGCTCGATCGGATAAACGCCCTGGGCCGTGACCTTGCCCATGACCGATACCGTGGCCCCGTCGCCTGCCACGCGGGTTACAGTCACCTGGGGGTCGGGCGTTTGCGTCGCCAACCGCTCGGTGATGACTTGGCGCAACTGGTCGGGCGTGTTGCCCGCCGCCTGCACCCGGCCCGCATAGGGCACGAAGATATAGCCGCCGCTGTCCACCTGGATTTCCTGCAAGGCCGTCGAGCTGGCCCCCAGCGAGGTCAGCAGCCCATCGTCGACGTTTTCCCAGATCGCCAGTCCCAGCACGTCGCCTGCCCGGATTTCATCCGCGCCGACCTGTCCCGCGCCCAGGAAGCTGTTGGAAAAGCCATAGGACGGGGTGAAGTTCGTGGTGCGCGCAACGTGATCGTTCACATAGATCACATGGGTGTTCCCGCCCTTCTCGACGGCGCCCGAATAGATCTCGGACTTGCTGGGGCCGGACCGGGGCAGGCTGCACGCCGTAAGCAGCGCCATGGCCACGATCAGGGTCAGGCGCATGGCCAGACCTGCTGCCGGACGGGCAGGAGAAAGCTTCACTGTCACCTTTCGAAACTCCTGTTCCTTGTCCCGGACTTGCCGCCCGGTTGTGCGCGCAATCTAGACCCTGCGCCGTACGGATGCCACACCTTCCTGAACCCTAGTCCAGAACTTCGCCGATTTGCTGGCGGCGGTGGACACGCCCCGTGGCCAGGGCCTGATAGGGATCCTCGGGTGCAAGGATCAGGTCTGCGACCAGCCGCAGGGCATGGGCGCGCGAACGGCGGGAATAAAATCCTCCCGGAACCTGGCTGGTTTGCAGCAGATAGTCACGAAAGATGCGATAGGCGGCAATATCGGGCCGCTGGGGATGGGCCATGAAATCGGCCAGAGTCTGGTCCGACACCAACCCAGGCTTGCAATAGACGGCGCGGCCCAGGGCCTTGACCGGCAGCCCGCGCCACAATGCCTGCTGGGCGGCCGTCGAATTGACGGTGATCACCGCGCGAGCATGGGCCATCATGTCGGCCAGCTTGCCGCCCCGGAAATAATGCACCCGGTGCGCCACGCCATGCCGGGACGCCGCATCGCGGATGGCACGGCGGTTCCTGGCACGGCCGTCCTCCAGCGGGTGCGCCTTGAACAGCAGGTGATGATGCCTGGGGGCGGACCGCGCAAACTCTGCCACCACCTGCTCCACGAAGTCGCGGTTCCGGGAAAACGGCGAATGCCCCAGCATATTGGAATCATGTTCCAGTTGCATCGGCACAAGCAGGTAAGGATCGCCCGTCAGTCTGAAACGCCGCCATTGAATCGCCCGCGCCACCGAATGACCCGGCGTCAGCATCAGGCGGCGCAGGTTCAGCCGGAACTCGGCAAAGATCGGCAAGGCGCGGTGGCTGGCGAACTGGCGATAGCGGCGGTTCGCCGCCAGAACCAGGAAATGATAGAACGCGCCATAGGTCTTGTGCTGGCGCATATCGCCCCAATGGGCAGGCGGGCGGCGAACCTCGGATGCGGTGTCGCGCAGGGTTGCGCGCATCTCGGTCAGGGATATGTCCAAAAGCGCCGAATGCCCGTTCGACCCGCCGCGTTCATAGCTGATCCAGTAGGGGCGGAGATAGCCTTCCTCGAACACGTGCAGGCGCAGGTCCAGGGCTTGGGCCGCATGGCGCGCGGCCGCGTGGATCGGGCGCACATCGCCGTAAAGGACGATATCCGTCACCCCTTTTTCGGCCAAAATCCGCGCCAGGAACGCGGGCCAGTCTGCGCTGCTGCCGGTATGGCGCAGCAGATGCGCCGGATCAGACCAGAAGAACTCGTCCCCCGCATTGAACGCGCATCGCCAGACTTGCGCACCCGCAGCCCGCAACATCTGGCCTAGCCGGTCAAAGAACGGGCCGTGCGGACCCTGCAATAACAGAAAAACGCGCGGCACGGGATCGGGCGCAACGGCCGTGTACGACGAAAGGGATTGTCGGTTTTGCAGCACCATACCATTCCTGTTAACGGCGGGGCGTTTCTGTTGGCACCTGGTACAATGGGGAATACAGACGGCAACGGGCCGTGCGATGCTTGCGCTGCACCATGCTATCGCCTAGGTCTTTGCCGAAGAAAAGAGGTTTTCGCGTGTTCACAGGCATCATCACGGATATCGGCACCGTAGCCGCGGTTGAAATGCGGGGCGACATGCGTGCGCGGATCGACTGCGGCTATGACATGGCGACCGTGGATCTGGGCGCCTCGATTGCCTGCGACGGGGTGTGCCTGACCGTGGTGGACAAAGGCCCGGGTTGGTTCACCGTCGATATCTCGGCCGAGACGCTGTCCAAGACCAATATCGGTGCCGGGGGCTGGCAGGCCGGACGCCGCCTGAACCTGGAACGCGCCCTGCGCGTGGGCGATGAGTTGGGGGGCCATATCGTCAGCGGCCATGTCGATGGCGTGGCCCGTGTGGTTGGTCTGCACGACGAAGGCGACAGCCTACGCCTGACATTCGAGGCTCCGTCCGCTTTGGCCCGATATATCGCCCCCAAAGGATCGGTCGCACTGAACGGCACCTCCCTGACCGTGAACGAGGTGGCTGGCAACCGCTTTGGCGTGAACCTGATCCCGCATACCCGCCAGGTGACGACCTGGGGCGGGGTTGCCATGGGCGACGAGGTCAACCTGGAGATCGACACCCTGGCTAGATACGTTGCCCGGTTGGCCGAGGCAATGAGCGCGCCCCTGCCTGCCGGGGCTTGACGCGGGGCGGCTTTCACGACATTGCAGCCGGTCTCTTTGACAAGGCCCGATCCATGAACCCGAACGACGACAAGCAGAACGACAAGCGTGCCGACCGCCGGGCGAAAAGCAGCGGCGCGCGCTTTTACGCCGTTCAGGCCCTTTATCAGATGGAAGCTGCGGGCCAGTCTGCCGAACGGGTGATGCGGGAATTCGAAACCCACCGCTTGGGGGCCGAGGATGAGGATGGCCGGTATCTGCCCGCCGATGAAGGGCTGTTTACCCGTGTCGTCGACGGGGCGGTGAATTGGCAGTCGCGGATCGACCAGGCGACCGATCGCGGTCTGGTGGCCAAGTGGCCCATCGACCGGATCGACCCGGTGCTGCGCGCCTTGTTCCGCGCGGCGGGGGCCGAGTTGGTGACGCCGCAGACCCCACCCAAGGTCGTCATCACCGAATACGTCCGCTTGGCCGAGGCGTTCTTTCCCGAGGGCCGCGAACCGAAGTTCGTGAATGCCGTCCTGGACCACGTTGCCCGAGAGCTGCGTCCCGAGGCGTTCTGACGCAGCACGCACTTCCTGCTGCATTTCTCACATAAATGCCCTATATTCGGGACTTCATGCGTCCGGGGTGTATCATGCCGATGATGATTCGTGTCTATATCCGAAGCGTCTTGATCGGCGCCGCACTGGCCTGTTGCTTTGTTGCCGCATTGATGTCCTTGGACGTGGCACATTTGCGCCACCTGATCCTGAACAGCAGCGTAGGCTGGCTGGCAGTCATCATGCTGATCGTTTTCAACACAATTGTCTTTGCAGGGGTTCAGTTCGCGATTGCCGTGATGGGACAGGCAGAATCCCCGCCTTCATCGGGCCGCCGATCATCTGTCAGGCGTCCTCGTCCGATGGCCAGAGTCCATGTCCCAGCGGCAACGACACGGCGAAAATAAAAGAAATCAGACAAGCACGACGCGATTGCTTTGTGCATCGTGTCCATTCTGCAACATCTTGCCCGGCTGGAACACGCCGCCTTACTGTCTAAAATTTGGGCATTCACGTCTTTGTTTCAAATCGAATAATATTTATGACGCCTTTATTTCGTGCTTCGGAAGATGATTTTATTAATCTTGGCAGAGGCTTCCCATCTATTCAGTTTGGTTCCTTCGTTTGATATCACTGACGTATTTCGGCAAGTTTTGGCCCAAGTAGCTCGGCGGCATTTACCCTCACGTTTTTGGGAGTCGTGGACGTTCTTTAGGGGTCTATGAATCAAGACAGGGCAGGATTACTTCATCTTTCGCAGAGATGCTCTGGCGTCTGACAGTCGTCCAGAACAACGAAACTCAGCTCGCGAGGATGAGATGAAAAAAATTACGTTGCTGACCGGCACCGCCGCTCTGATTGCCGCTCTGTCCGCTCCGGCTTTTGCCCAGACGGAAATCGCCGCAGGCGCCGATGCGACCGGAATTTCCGGCATCAATGACCGCATCATTGACGTTGAAGATGCGGTGCAGGACGATTTTGACCGCGATAACGACGACGCGCGTTTCGGCAACCCGGATCGCCGCGAGGGCCTGTTTGGTTCGGTTGCGCTGACATATGCGGGTGATAGTGGCAACAGCGAAGGCCAAGACTTTTCGCTGGCTGGCCGTGTGTCGAATAATGCTGGCCCCTGGCAGCAGTCGATCGGGATGCTGCTCGAGTTCGGCGAGGACGATGATGGCGATAAGGATAGGGAAGACGTCTCGGTCATCTATGATGGTGCGTACTACTTCAACGATCGCTTTTATGCCTTCGTGTTGGGACGCTTCAGCATCGATGGTCTTGCCAACGGTGATCAGTTCGGCATCGACGACGATGAGGATGTTGCCGAAGATCTCGACCAACTTGCTCGCGATGGCTTCATTGGGGTCGGCCCCGGCTATCGCGTGATCAATACTGAACAGACCGCATGGCGTGTCCAGGCTGGTATCGGCTATCGCTATACCCAGAGCGGCGCACAGAAATCGGGCTTCGATCTGGTTGAAGTTGGTACAGACCCAGTGACCGGCGATGCCATCTATGACACCGTTGCAGTTGATGACTCCTCGGACAGCGGTCTTGGCTACATCGTGTCGTCGCGGCTGTATCACCGCTTCAACGACATGGTCTTCATCACCAACGACACTGATTTCTTGTCGTCGGAAGACTCGCCCGACGTGATCACCAACCAGTTCGGTGTGAACTTCCAGATGTCAGACCAACTGGCGACCCGCATCAGCTATACCACTGAGTACGAAGAAGACCGCGATATCCGCACGGACAACACCTTGGGTGTATCGGTCGTTTACGGCTTCTGATCTACGTCGCAGGCATAAAGAAGGGCGGTCGCAAGGCCGCCCGTTTCGCATGGAAAAACCGCCGCTGCGGGGCAGGGCGCTTTGAAAGGTGGCGGGAACCGCAGCAACCGCGGCAGCGCGAGATTTCCCGAAAGCCTGGATTACCAGGTGGGCGCCGGATAACGAGACCAGGGTCACGCCAGAGCCAGCCCCCTCGGAAAGATTATAGGCCAGTGGAAAAATGGCCGCACGCAAGAGGAGCAGAAACCCGCCGTGATGAAAGATAAGGGCGTGGAGGGGGCTGTTCAAGCGGGTTGTGGAATGTTGCCGCTTCGTTCTATAGATCGCGCCATGACCGACCTGGAACCCGTCCTTCCCGCGATGCCCGGCCAGCGTCTTGCACGCGGCGTGGGTCGCCTGCTGCGCAGCATGGATCATGCCGTGCTGACGGAATTCACGCCTAGCCGGGGGTTGCGGGTCGATGTGATCAGCATGGGGCCAAAGGGCGAGTTCTGGATCGTCGAATGCAAAAGCTGCCGGGCCGATTTCATGGGCGACCGCAAGTGGCAGGGTTACCTCGAATGGTGCGACCGCTATTTCTGGGCAGTCGATTGCGACTTTCCCTCAGAATTGCTTCCCGCCGACACCGGCCTGATCTGCGCCGATGCCTATGGTGCCGAAATCCAGCGGATGGCGCCCGAAACGCGGCTGGCCGGCGCGCGGCGCAGCAAGGTCATGCGTGATTTCGCCCGTGCATCCGCCCTGCGCCTGCAAGGGCTGACCGACCCCGATGCGTTCACCGCCGGGGCTTTTTAGGCTTTCCGCTGGTTTTCCCCATGTCGTTTGCCGCTTCGGCCGCAGCAAGCAGTTCCTCGGCTATTTCTGCCGCTTCCTCGGGGTCGAAATCCAGAGGCAGGTCGATCCCTTCGCCTTGCAGGTAAATCCGCACCATGCCCTGATCCGTGGGGCCGATCTGCAGATTGGCCGCGATGTCGCTTTGGCTGTTGATGCCCATGATTGTGATCCTTCCTTGATGGCTTTCTGTAGCCTGCATGAAATTTCCCGGCAAGACAGGCTTGCAACCACGCGTGCTGGGGTTTACAGAACGCATCCATGCCGCCTTAGCTCAGTTGGTTAGAGCGCTAGATTGTGGATCTAGAGGTCGCCCGTTCGAACCGGGCAGGCGGTACCATCCCCCCAAGCCTTTGCCTTTCAATTATTCTTCTGGTCTGCGGAACAATGGTCTTGGTCCGTGTGTTTAAGCCTTGATGGTGACAATCACACCGGAGGATATTCCCATGGCTGAACACAACCCTACTGCAAACGACATGAAGAAAGACGCCACCGCTGCTGGGCAGCAGGCGAAGAAGGACCTGAATGAAGGCGCCAAGAAGATCGGCGACGACATTCGCGATACCGCCAGCAACCTGTCAAACAACGCGGGTGCCGAGAATCTCAAGGACCGCGGGGCCAATCTGGCACAGAAAGCCACGGAAACCGCGCAGGAATATGCCGACCGGATGCGCGACATGGGCGGCGAATATGCCGGCCGCGCCAAGGCCGAGGCTGAACGGTTGTATCAGACCAGCCAGCAGAAGGCATCCGAAGTCGCCCACTATGCCGAGGAACGGTATGACGAGGTGTCCGAAATGGTCCGCCGCAACCCGGCGCAGGCCTTGGGCATCGCCGCCGGTATCGGCTTCCTGGTCGGCCTGATCCTGGCCCGTCGCTGAGGTTTCACCATGTTCGACTATGCGCAGCGTCTTCAACTCGCACTCAAGGACACGGCGCGTCGGTCGGCCATGAAGGCAGCGGCTGGGATCGTCCTGGCCGTCGCCGCAGGCTTTCTTGTCGCCGCCTTGTGGTCCTTCTTGGCGCATAACCTAGGCTGGGGTCCGGCCTTGGCGTCGCTGGTCGTGGCTGGGCTGTTCATTCTGGCGGGGCTGATCCTGTTCGGAATGTCCAAGGCCACCCACCATGAGATGCCCACGACAGATGATTTGAAGAAGGAAGTCGAGGCCCGGGTCAGCCTGGCAAGGGACGCGGCTATCGAGAAGGCAAGGGCCGAAGCCGAACGGGTCGTCGACATGGCGGGGAACAAGGTTTCGTCTTTGATGGACGAGGCCAGCTACAAGGTGACGAAGCTGGCCGACGATACGGAACGCCGTGTCTTCGGGGTGGCCCGCAATGCCGCACAAGCCGTGGGCTTTACCCAAACGAACATGGATACCGTAAGGTCCAAGGTCGAAGGCGCGACGGATACCCTGTCACGCGCCAATAGCAGCAATGCTGGTAGCATGGCAAAGCTGTTGGGGGCCTTCGCAATCGGGGTCACATTGGCGGCCAAGTTGCGAGAGCGCGAAGACGAGGATGATTACGAATATCAGGACGATATCCTGTAAAGAAGCGGGCCGCCCTAGGGCGGCCCATTTTATGTTAAATCTCCTGACTGATCAGGCATTCGCCTCGCGGATTTTCTCGGCAGCGGCCTTGTCATAGGATACACCTTTCTGGTCGAACAACTGGTCCAACTCACCCGACAGGGTCATTTCCGTCACAATGTCGCAGCCCCCGACGAATTCGCCCTTGACGTAAAGCTGCGGAATGGTCGGCCAATCCGAAAAATCCTTGATGCCTTGGCGAACGTCATCGTCAGCCAGAACGTTCACGTCTCGATAATCGACGCCCATATAGTTGAGTACGCCAGCAACCCGGCTGGAAAATCCGCATTGCGGCATTTCCTTGGTGCCTTTCATGAACAATACGACATCCGCATTGTCCACCAATCCTTGTATCTTGTCAGTTACTTCGGTCATGTCTTTCATCCTGTGTCTGATGGTCTGGCCAAGGGGCAGGGGCCTCAGTCAGGCGCTTTGGTGGTCAATGCCAAGGCATGAAGGGCGCCCGATTTTCCCGCCATCTTGTCTTGCAATGCTGCATAGACGGCACGCTGCTGTTGAACGCGGTTCTGGCCCCGAAAGCTTTCGTCGATGACCTCGGCGGCGTAATGGTTGCCGTCGCCCGCAAGGTCGGTGATCGTGATCTGTGCTTGCGGAAAGGCCGCACGGATGAGGGCCTCGATGTCATGCGCTTCCATGGCCATGGGATTGTCCTTCTGCCTTTGCCTATATGATGTAAGGGAAGGCTAAAGCACCCGCAAGGCCAACGGGAAACGGCCGCGACAAGCGCGGCCGTTGAGGCAGTGATGGCAAGATCAGTTGGCGGTTGCCGCCCCTACAGTTCCGCCAACGACCGCGCCTGCAGGCCCGGCAATAACCGCCCCGCCCAGGCCTCCGGTCGCCGCGCGTTCCGTCGCCGTATTTCCGCAGGCCGCCAGCATGAAAACGATGCTGCCGCAAAGAGTCGCTGTCATCAGTCGCATCAGATTATCCTTTCTGCGCGCCCAATTGCGCTGCTGTTCGAGAAAGGTTTGGAAGGAATAAAAGTTCCGCAACAGGGGAGGAAATTGTGGACTCACGCCGAAGCGCAAATCGTTGTTTTTCTTCTACTCCAGTCTGTTTCTGAGAGTCATCAGGTTGCTTTCGAAGACCTCTGCGGGTGTCCGATAGCCCAGACATTTGCGAGGCGTGGAATTAAGGGGGTGGCAAATCGACCTCAAATATCGATTTGTCAGAGCCGTCGGTTCGGTCGAGCGGGGCAGGTGCTTTCTGAGCCTGCCATTCGTGTTCTCGACCGTTCCCTTTTGCCACGGTGCCTGCGCATCGCAGAACCAGGTGGCGGCACCGATCCCGTCCTTCAGTCGCCGCCAGGCAGAGAACTCGGTGCCACGATCAAAGGTGATTGACTGGCGTGCTTCGGCGGGCAAGGGGGCGAGCCCCGCGATCAGCGCTTCCATGATCGGCTCGGAGTGGCGATCCTCATTACGCATGATAACGGTAAACCGGCTGACCCGCTCGACCAGAGAGGTGACATTCACCTTGCCTTTTTCCTTGCGGAACATCATCAGATCGCACTCCCAATGGCCGAACTCCTGACGCTCGGCAACAACCGGAGGCCGGTGACACAAGCTCTGGCTGTCCTGGATGTGACTACGCTGATGTCGTCGGTGGTTTCGCGGCCTGCGACGTCTGCGCTGCTCGGGCAGGTGGCGATAGAAGGCTTCCTCAAGGCCAAGCTTCGAGTAAGCAAAGCGGTAGATCGTTTCATGGCTGACGCAGATGCGGTGGTGCTCAAGCCGCATTCGGCCAGCAATCTGTTCCGGAGACCAACCCGCCTTGAGCGCATCCTCGACCGCTGCCTTCACCTCCGGGTCGGCGACCAGCTTTCGGTGAACCGCACGGCGGTGCTCGTACTTGTCCTGAGCAGTCACCGCATAGTAGCCGCTATACTGCGGGAGCTCGGCGTCCTGATACGTGTTCCGCTTCAGCTCCCGATAGATTGTCGAGGCTGGGCGCGAAAGGCGGTCTGCGATTTCCGGCACCGGCATCTTGCCTTCGCGCCATTTGGCAATCTTCCGACGTTCTTCAAAACTCAGGTGCTGGTAGTGGGAAGCCATTCGTCAACCTCAATGAAAATACCTGTATTATCTTGACATTTGCACTTCGTTTGTGAATCCACCCAGCTATAGGCTGTTGCAACCATCGAGAAATGTCCTGTGCTCCGCCATTCAGAAGTGTCCTTCAATGGGGCGACGATGCCGGCAGCCGGGCAGGGCGGAGACATCCGCCATCGCAGCCCTGACCGGCTGCCCAGCGACGAGACCGCGCGGGACAAAGCTACAATCAGGGCAGGTCTCTCATCGGAGTTCGGACGAACGACAGCACGTGACGCTGTCGCCAAAAGCAAACAGCCGCATCGGCGCCGGGGCGCAACCGGGCGCTTGTCGTCACTCCGCCGGCGGCGGAAGTGACGCGGCCTGGGCCTCTGCCGCGCGTCGTTCAGCGCGCTTGTCGAGCCAGCTCTTGCGCCCGGGGCTCTTCCGGCCGGTCGGTTCATAGCGGGTGCGCTGCGCACCGACGCGACGCAACTTCGGCGGGTTGTTTTCCTGCTGTTCCTTGATGAAGCGCAGCACCTCGCTCAGGCGCTTGTTCTCGGTGATGGCGGCATGGGTCACGCGTTGCTCCTTGTCGAACATCCTGTAGGGCAGGGAGATGCCATTCATCACCACCTCAACGGCTCCATCAGCGTATTCGTAGACATCGACATATTTGCCGGCCGCAGAAAGACTGAGATCATTGGGCTCAAGGATGATGCGCTGCTTCTCGTAGGACAGCGCCAGTTGTTGCGATACAAAGCGCTCATCCCGGCGGCAGAGGATCTTGCGCAGAGGCTCCGGCTCCATGTTCAAGGGGCGATGCAGGTTGTCCGGCCGCCGGGGCGTGCGCGCGAAGCGCCGGTTGTGGGCTTCGATGAACCCCGGCAGAAAGGCATTGGCGGTCTCCATGTCGGAGATGCCGGCCAGCCGCAGTTCCTTCACAAGGCGGTCCTGCAGGGTGCGGTTGGCGCGCTCGACGCGGCCCTTTGCTTGCGAGGAGTTGGCGCACAGGATCTCGATGTTCAGCTCGTTCAAGGCCCGGCCGAACTGGGTCATTCCATGACCAGTCTTTGCACCTTGTTGCGCGACCCGGAACACGGTGTGCTTGTCCGAGTAAAAGGCGACCGGCCGGCCGTGGAGCGTCAGATACCGCTCCAAGGCTCCGAAATAGCTGAAGGTGCTCTCCGAACCAACAAACTCGAGATGCATCAGGGTGCTGGTGGCGTCATCGATGAACACCAGCAGGGTGCAGGCCGGACCGCGATCCTCAAACCAGCGATGGTCCGAGCCGTCGATCTGGATCAACTCGCCAAGGCACTCCCGGCGCAGGCGCGGTTGATGCAGGGCCCGGTTGTGCCGGCGAGACGCCCAGAGCCCATCCGCGATCATCCATTTGCGCAAGGTCTCGTGCGAAATCCGAATGCTATGCAACTCTGCCAGCTTTTCGGCCGCCAACGTCGGGCCGAAGTCAGGAAATCGCTCTCGGACAAGGGTAAGGATTGCTTCGCGACGATCAGCCGGCGTGGCATTGTTGGGCGCACGGCCGCGTCCGCGATGCACCAGACCTGCGGCGCCCTTGGTGCCGAACCGGACCAGCAAGCGGTGCAGCTGACGACGGCTGAGGTTCAGCACCACCGCCGCCTCGGTGGCGGGCAGCCGCCCAGCCACAACATCCCGCAAGACCGCCGCGCGGCTCAGATCTCGTTCGCTCATCATCACCCATCCCATGCCTGCCTCCCTGGAATCGCCAGGGGAGTGTGACATTCCTGAATTGCCAAGGTGAGACATTTTAGCTTTGCGGTGCGGATTCAAGTTGAAACGCGACACGAGCGTTGACGCAGCCTGACCCGGCCGGGCGGAGACATCCGCCATCGCAGCCCGGCCGGGTCAGGCGGGAAAGTGAATCAGCGATGCCGGCTTCAATTCCATAGCCAGCGTTCGGTCGGAGCCGACAGCACCCTGCCTACGCAGTCGATCGCCCAGCACCGCGTCGATCCTGCACTCGAAGTGAACGGCAGTTCTGTCCCGCAAAGCGGATGCTACTGCAGGCCTGAGGCCCTTGCCAGTTCTTCGCGGAAGACCTCCGCGGGTGTCCTGTAGCCCAAACATTTGCGCGGCGTGGCGTTCATGCGCTGCGCGAGGCCCCCGAACTCCTTTGGGTCTATCGTCAGCAATATGGTGTCACGGGGAAGCCAGCGTCGGACGCGCCGGTTGGTGTTCTCGACCGTAGGCTTCTGCCAAGGTGCCTGCGGATCGCAAAACATGGGGGTAATCGCGCGTCGCGTTTCTCGGACCCTGTATCGTTGAACCGAGCCGCCGCCCGATATGATGAGAACGCCGGGCTGATGAACGACTCGGTCGCGCCATTGGATGGAGAATGACCATGGATCAGTATGTTGGACTTGATGTTTCTCTGAAGGACACAACGATCTCGATCCGCCAGGGCGGGCGGCGGATCTGGCGAGGGAAATGCCCCTCTGACCCCAAGGCCGTTGCCCAAACCATTCGCAAGCACGCTGCTCAGCCCCAAAAGGTCATCTTCGAGAGCGGCCCGCTGGCGACCTGGTTCTTTCACGCCTTGACGGAGGAAGGGCTGCCCGCGATCTGCATTGAGGCGCGCCACGCTCAAAAGATACTCAGCGAGACCCTCAACAAGACCGATGCGAACGACGCGGATGGCTTGGCGCACTTGGCTGAGGCGGGCTTTTACAAGGCCGTGCGGGTCAAGTCGTTCGGAGCCATGCGGATCCGCACGCTCATTGCGGCGCGTGCTCAGCTCCTGAACATGACGACCCAGCTGACCAACCAGATCCGCGGCTTCATGAAAACCTTTGGGCTGATCGTTCCGAAGGGCACCGGGCGTGTTTTCGATTGCCATGTCCGAAAGCTGGTGGCAGACGACGGCCAGCTGGCGCAGATCATCTTGCCGCTGCTGGATGTCTGGCTCGAACTGCGCAAACGAGCCGCCCGTCTGAGTCAACATCTGCTTGCCACGGCCCGGCAAAGCTCGGCCATGAAGCTCCTTATGACAATACCCGGCATCGGTGCCATCACAGCAATCTCCTATGTTGCCGCGGTCGAACATCCGGACAACTTCCGAAACTCCCGTGCCGTCGGTGCCTGGCTGGGCCTGACCACCCGCCGCTATCAATCCGGTGAAGTTGATTATGACGGTCATATCTCGCGGCGAGGTGACCGCCGTCTGCGCGGCTTGCTCTACGAGGCGGCAACAGCACTGCTCACCAGAACCAGCAGTGAAACTGAGAACCGGCTCAAGGCCTGGGGCCTACATCTGCGACAGCGGCTCGGCTTCAAGCGCGCTGCTGTAGCCGTGGCACGCAAGCTGGCCGTGATCATGCACACCATGCTGAAGACGGGCGAGCGCTTCAACCCAATGGCTGGAAGCCCGGCATAAGACTTCCAGCTCAACAAGCTCAGCGTGTCAGATCCCCTGATACGAGGAGGCGTCCCTGTCTCGGACGAAGGTCAAGCCATTCTGGTAGACGTGGCTGCAGCCGTAATGGACTGCGTGCAAAACATAAGAAGGCTTTACCTGCGGAGACCGAAATGCGGCAGCCTTATGCTGACCGCGGAGACAACCATGCTCCGGACATACGCGCAGACTCCAGGATGCTGACAAAGAGGGGCTTGGCTGGTCCTGCTGCACCTAACCTTGGCGGGCCTGAATGGCGCGGCTTGTATCGCTTTTTCAGAAGGGCTTGACCGATGCGATGCGATTAGACAACCACGCTTGCGCTCCAAGCCCTTTCTCAAGCTCGCGCCAGGAGACGAATTCCAGTCCCCGGTCGAAGGTCAGGCTCTGCCGGGCATCCCGGGGCAGGGGCGAGAGCAGGTCGATCAGCCTGTTCATGAGCGGCCTGGACCGACGGTCATTGTTGCAGAAGATAACCGTATAGCGGCTCATCCGCTCGACGACTGTGGCCACGTTGGCCGGGCCATGCTCCTTGCGAAAGATCATCAGGTCAGCCTCCCAATGCCCAAAAACCTGCCGGTCCTTGACCGCCTGAGGACGGTTCCTGATCATGCAACGCTCAGGAAACACGAGGCTTCTTGGTTTACGGGCGTAGCGCGCCTTTCGCTTGCGACGCCGCTCGGGAAGGTGGCGGCCCAGCTCCTGCGCCTGGCCCTCGGGTGAGTAGACATAGCGGTAGATAGTCTCGTGGCACACACGAGGGCGACCACATTCAAGACGCAAGCGTCCGGCAATCTGTTGGGGTGACCAGCCGGCCTTGAGCCCGGCGATCACGCCGTCGCGCAAGTCATTATCCTGCAGCAGCTTGGTCTGCCTTTTGCGGCGACTGGCAGCGAGGTGCTGGGCATTCATGTGCCAGTAACCAGTCGCCATCGGCACTTCGTCGTCGTGCCAGAAGTTGCGCCGGATCTCGCGATGGATGGTGGAGCGATGTCGGCCGAGTTGGACGGCGATCTGCGCCACGCTGATCTTGCGCTGCAGCATGGCCGCAACAATGCGACGCTCAGGAAGGGTCAGGTGCGATGCCAAAGGGAGGTTCCTCGAACTGCAAAAGCTAGCAAATCATGGCTTGTCGCATCTCGAAATAGAACCCACCCGGCTATAGGTTCAACGTGGATAATCTGTATTATGGAGCAAAAATCTAGTTATTATTGTCGCACTTGTCGTTATTGCCATGGTTCGGAAACCTTGTCCTGACTCTTAGAAGAATTCATGGCAGTCTTACCCAGCATACAACTTTGGTGCGCCTTGGCATGATTTCTAGTTGTCGGGAACTGACGGCCAGATGTACAGGCTGGCTGATGGGGCTGGCACGGGCGGCACGCTAGTCATATTCATCTGCAATCACCGCCCCTATGTCCAGTCTATCATCGACCGCGTCGTTCGTGATGCGCGTGAATGCAGAATGCGGGCATCGGAGCCGTTTCGATCTCGTCCAACGATGTTGTGGATGATCCACAGAACGGTCCTGACCACATGAAGGCCCTGGCTGCACTCCACGGTTTCACTTTCCTTTATCTTTACGCCAAAACGCAGGTTATTGCCAAAGTCTACGGGACGGAATGCACGCCGGATTTCCTTTGCCACAACGCCCCTGGCGAGTTGCAATATCGCGGCCGGTTCGGTGCCTCGGCACAAACACCAGACTCCACCGAAATATGCCAGAAACGGCTGGAGGCGATGCTTCAGATCACCGAAACTGGCAAGGGGCCGGAGAATAAGGTTCCCTCGATGGGCTGCTCAATCGAATGGGAATCCGCATGAATGTTTGCCTTGCCCCCTGCCCGATCATTTTCGATCTTGATGGCACGCTGATCGACAGTTCCCCCGACATTCATGCCTGCGTGAACGACGTTCTGGGCCAGCATGGGACTCCGCCGTTGACGCTGGACCAGGTGCGCAGCTTCATCGGCGGCGGCGTGGATGTGCTGTGGCACAAGATCATCGCCGCGCAGGAACTTCCCGATGCGAAGAAGGCAGAATATATCGCAGCCTTCATGACCTGTTATCAGGATGCGACGCAGTTGACGCAGCTGTTTCCCGATGTTGCACAAACGCTGGAAACGCTGGCGGATCGCGGCCATCCCTTGGGCATTTGCACCAACAAGCCGTTGGCCGTGACCCAGGCCATCCTGACGCATTTCCGCATCCCGCATCTGTTCGGTTGCGTAATCGGCGGGGATTCGGTTCTCGAGCGTAAGCCCCATCCCGCCCCCTTGCGAGCCGCGCTGCAAAGGCTGGGCGCAGACCCGAGGCAGCCCAAGGCGATCTATGTAGGGGACAGCGAATTCGATGCGGCCTGCGCGGCAGCGGTGCCGGTGCCCTTCCTGATCTATACCCAGGGCTATCGCCAGACCCCGGTCGAGGATCTGCCCCATCTTGCAGCCTTTGACGATTTCTCCGCGCTGCCTGCTCTGATCGAGGCAAAAGTCTTGGCATGATCCGTGCCCCGATCTGGGACGTGGACGGCACCCTGCCCGAGAGAAGGATCTAAGGAAAGGTGATCCGATCTGGATCAGCTGCACTGGGCCCAGGTGTTGTCGATGCTCTGGTCCTGGCAATATTGAGAAAACCGCCGACCAAGTCTTCGAGGTCACTGCCGCAGGCGACAAGGTGGCTGCCAGGAAGCCCGCGCCGGATGTCTATCTGCTGGCCTTGCACCGGCTTGGCATCGTGCCGTCCGGCTGCATCGCAATGGAAGACAGCCCGCCTTGCCTGCGCACAAGCGGCAGGTCTGCGCGTTCTGGTTACACCCTTTAGCTATACGCGGGACGAGGATTGCACTGCAGCCGACTGGCTGTTGCCCGATCTGGCGTCGCCCCCGCCCGCCCCGCTGGCAGGCCTTCTTGCGAGTGCTTGACATTGCGGTCGCAGATGCGCCAATCCGGGACTGTGCCACGGAAAGGCTTGTCATGGACCTGCGCCAGCTTACCCCGAACCTTGCAGTCTCGCCGCAGATCGATCTGCCGGACGTGGCCCTGCTGGCCCGGTCGGGCTTCAAGACCCTGATCAACAACCGCCCCGACGACGAGGACGGCGCGATCGATCATCAGGTAATGGCCCAAGCCGCGGCGGATGCGGGAATGGAATACCATTACCTGCCGTTTCGTCCCGGCCAAATTACGCCCGACCTGATCCACGGCTTTTCCGCCGCCCTGGATGGACCAAAGCCTGCAATCGCCTTTTGCAGATCGGGAAACCGCTCCACGGTCCTGTGGGCGCTTGGTCAGGCAGGCAAGCTGTCCGAGGCCGAGGTGCTGAATACAGCATCGCAGGCAGGCTACGACCTGTCCGGCGTGGTGCCGCTGATGCGGTCGCTGGCGGGCGCCAGCCGCTGACGTCTAGACCGGGACGTTCAGCGCCCGTTTGACATTGGCGGTCCAACCCAGCAAGCGCAGATCGTCCGCCACGATGGCCGGGCGCTTCATCACACTGGGTTTCGCGCCCATCATGGCCACAGGATCCGCCGCTCGCTCATCATCCGACATGGCCCGCCAGGTCAGGCTGGCGCGGTTGACGATCTTGTCACCGAATTCCTTGGCCAGCCGCGCGCGTTCGGCATTCGACAACGGCTGCTTCTGGACATCGCGGAAATCGACCGTCCAGCCGTTCTGTTCCAGGTCGGCCTGTGCCTTTTGGCAGGTGGAACAATGTGCCAGTCCATACAGGATCAGGGATCTCATCACGGGATCCTCTTATACCAGCGGCATGAACCATCGACTCTGAAGATGGTTTGCTTTGCGGCCGACCTCTGATTCACTCCCTTGCAAGGCGGAGGAGGATCAGGATGGCAGTGGGCATCACACGCACGGACCTTTCAGCATCGGATCTGCGGCGGGAGGCGGCTCAAGTGAAGGACGCGCGAGCGTCGCGCCGGATGCTTGCGCTGGCGCATGTGCTTGACGGGCGAAGCCGGACGGAAGCGGCACAAAGCTGCGGTATGGATCGGCAGACGCTGCGTGACTGGGTTCATCGTTACAATGCCGAAGGGCTGGCCGGCCTTGGCGATCGGCCGCTTTCCGGGCGGCCAGCGCGGCTCAGCGCCGAGCAGATGCGCGAACTTGCCGTGATCGTCGAAACGGGGCCTGACCCGTCGACGGATAAGGTCGTGCGTTGGCGTCGGATTGACCTCTGCAACGTGGTTGACCAGCGGTTTGGCATTCGCGTGGCGGAGAGGACCATGAGCGCGATCCTTCACCGGCTCGGCTTTGCGCGTCTCTCAGTCCGGCCGCGCCATCCGCAGGCCGATGGCGAAGCGCAAGCGGTATATAAAAAACTTTGCCGAACTGGCGCGCGCAGCCTTGCCTAACGAAGCGCAAGGAAAGCCCTTGGAGATTTGGTTCCAAGATGAGGCCAGGGTGGGCCAGCAGGGAACATTGACACGCGTGTGGGCGAGAAAGGGCACACGCCCGCGGGCGCCAAAAGACTGCCGCTACGCCTGGGCCTACATCTTCGGGGCGGTCTGCCCGGCCCGCAGGATCGGTGCGGCGCTCGTCATGCCCTACGCGAACACGGAGGCGATGAACGCCCACCTGGCCGAAATCAGCGGGCAGGTATCGCCCGGTGCACACGCGCTCCTTGTTCTCGATGGCGCCGGCTGGCACAGCTCCACAGACCTCATCATCCCGCCCAACATCAGCCTGCTGCCACTGCCACCTTACAGTCCGGAACTGAACCCGGTCGAGAACCTCTGGCAGTTCCTCCGTCAGAACACCCTCGCGAACCGGGTCTTCGACAGCTACGACGCCATTGTCGACGTCTGCTGCGATGCCTGGAACACCCTCCTCGCAATGCCGGAACGCGTCGCTTCAATCACCTCACGCGATTGGGCGCAGGTCAGTGGATAATGCCGTTGGTATTAGACGAACGGGACCAGCGGCACACCGCAGGCGGTCAGGGTCAGAAGCGCGGCAAGGGCAAGCATCAGTTTCACGATGGGCTCCGGCGAAATATGATGGGACTGGTTATTTCCATCCCGCAGACCTAGGGCAAGTCACAAATCGCCTGCCGGACCATGCTTGTGCAGGCGGCGGCGCACCTGCCGCATCGCCCCCCACACGATCAGCACTGCGACCGGCGTCAGTGCCGCGATCAGATAGGCCTTGTCCACCCCCAGGGCCGAGGCCACCGGATAGAGTGCATAGGACAACAGCCCCACGGCATAATAGCTGATCGCGACCACCGACAGCCCCTCGACCGTGTGTTGCAGGCGCAGTTGCAGGTCGGCGCGCCGGTCCATGCGCTCCAGCAGGGCCTGGTTCTGGGCAGACCGTTCAACATCGACCCGCGTGCGCAGCAAGTCGGCCGCACGGCGGGTTCGTTCGATCATCGCGCGCAACCGATCTTCGGCCGAGGCAACGGTGCGCATGGCCGGACGGTACCGGCGGCGCATGAATTCTGCCAGCATCTGCCGGCCAAGGAACCGCGTTTCGCGCAGCGCCGTTACGCGGTCCATGACGATCGCCTCATAAGCCTTGGTCGCGCCAAAGCGGAAGAAATGCTGGACCGCCTGTGCCTCCAATTCGGCGGAAACCTCCAGCAGTTCGTGCAGCACGGCCTCGGCCGGGCGGGCGTTGTCGTGCATTCCGTCCACGATGGCGGAAAGACGGGGTTCCAGTTCGTTCAACCGGCGCGACAGGCTGCGCGACCGGCCCAGGCCCAGCATCGACATCGCGCGATAGGTTTCCAGTTCGACCAGCCGATGCACGATGCGCCCTATCCGCCCCGCACCCACATCGGGGCGCACAAAGACGGCAAAGCGCATCCATCCATCCGGATCGATGCGAAAATCCCCAGCGATCATCGCAGCTTCTTCCAGCACCCAGACGGCCGTCAGGCTGTCCTTGGCAAACCAATTTTCGATCCGGGACAGCAGGTCTGCGGGATTTTCCGGCAGGATGTCAATCTGGACCAGCACGGCGGCGACACGCCGCCCCGGCGCATCCCCCTGCCATTCGGCCGAAAAGATTGCGCCCGCGCTTGGATCGAAGGGCCGGATCGGCAGGCCCGGCGTCGTGGCCATATAGGTCACGAATTCCGTATGGCTTTCCCATTTCAGGTCATGGCGGCCCAGTCGGCCCTGATAATGGCTGTCATCGGGATCGGGACGCGACCCCCCGTGGCGGGCCGTCAGCGCGGTCAGATGCGCGAAATCCCGAAGCCTGTCACGGTTGGCCGCGTCGCGCGGTTCCTTGAAGGCCACAAAGGCGCAGGTCGCGGGTGCGGACAGGCGGGGCGACGGCCTGGCATGCAGTTCGTTGACTAGATCGTATCGCAACGGGTGTTCGATTTCCTGCCCCAAGCCATTCTCCTTTGGTGCCAGTCCGGGGCGAATGGGGGCGATTTCCCGCCCCCATTTCTCTCACTCGACCATGGGCAGCAGCTTGTTGAGGCTGTCCTTGGCGTCGCCATAGAACATCCGGGTGTTTTCCTTGAAGAACAGCGGGTTCTCGATGCCGGAATAGCCGGTGCCCTGCCCGCGCTTGCTGACGAAGACCTGCTTGGCCTTCCAGACCTCCAGCACCGGCATCCCGGCGATGGGGCTGTTCGGGTCGTCCTGCGCCGCCGGGTTGACGATGTCGTTCGAGCCGATGACGATCACCACATCCGTGGAAGGGAAGTCCTCGTTGATTTCGTCCATCTCCAGCACGATGTCATAGGGCACCTTCGCCTCGGCCAGCAGCACGTTCATGTGGCCCGGAAGGCGTCCCGCGACGGGGTGGATTGCAAAGCGCACCGTCTTGCCCGCCGCGCGCAGCTTGCGGGTCAGTTCGCTGACCGCGCCCTGCGCCTGGGCCACCGCCATGCCATAGCCCGGCACGATGATGACGCTGTCGGCGTCGTTCAGCGCCGCCGCCACGCCATCGGCATCGATCGCGATCTGTTCGCCGGTGATCTCGGCCGCAGGGCCAGCCTCGCCGCCAAAGCCGCCCAGGATCACGCTGACGAAGTTGCGGTTCATCGCCCTGCACATGATATAGGACAGGATCGCACCGCTTGAGCCGACAAGCGCGCCGACCACGATCAGCAGGTCGTTGCCCAGGGTAAAGCCGATGGCCGCCGCCGCCCAGCCGGAATAGCTGTTCAGCATCGACACCACGACCGGCATGTCCGCGCCGCCGATGCCCATGATCAGGTGATAGCCGATGAAGAAGGCCAGCAGCGTGATCAGGACCAGCCACAGGATCGCAGGTCCGACGCCTGTGAAGTACAGGACGCCCAGCAGCACCGACAACGCAAGCGCGCCGGCGTTCAGCATATGCCCGCCCGGCAGCTTCCTGGGCTTGCCGTCGACGCGGCCCGCCAGCTTGCCAAAGGCCACGACCGACCCGGTAAAGGTCACGGCGCCGATGAAGATGCCCAGGAACACCTCGATCTTCAGCATGGCGATCTCGGCCGGGGTCTTGTGGGCCAGCACGGCGGCAAAGCCGTGAAAGACCTGCACGCCGCCCTCGGCCTTGGCGCGCAGCACACGAGCCAGTTCGATCTGGGCGTTGAAGCCCACGAAGACCGCTGCCAGGCCGACCAGCGAATGCATGGCGGCCACAAGCTGCGGCATTTCCGTCATCTGCACGCGCTGCGCCACGACCCAGCCGATGGCCCCGCCAATGGCGATCATGACCAGCGACAACAGCCAGTTGCCCGCGCCCGGCCCGAACAGCGTGGCCAGCACCGCCAGGCCCATGCCGACGATCCCGTACCAGATCGCGCGCTTGGCGCTTTCCTGTCCCGACAATCCCCCCAGCGAGAGGATGAACAGCACGGCTGCGACCACATAGGCCGCGGTGGTGAATCCGTATTCCATTGCTGTCCCCTTACGACTTCTGGAACATGGCGAGCATCCGGCGCGTGACCATGAAGCCGCCGAAGATATTGACGCCCGCCATCAGCACGGCCAGCGCACCCAGCCCGACGACCCACCAGGACCCGGACCCGATCTGCATCAGCGCGCCCAGGATGATGATGGAACTGATCGCGTTGGTGATCGCCATCAGCGGCGTGTGCAGCGAATGGGCGACGTTCCAGATCACGCGGAAGCCGATAAAGCAGGCCAGCACGAAGACGATGAAGTGCTGCATGAAGCTGAAGGGCGCAAACAGCCCGATCAGCAGCAGCACCGCCGCACCCACCACCAGCAGCGTGACCTGCGACCGGGTTTCGGCCTTGAAGGCGGCGACTTCGGCGGCGCGGCGCTCCTCGACCGTCAGGGCCTTTGGCTTTTCCTTGGGCTTCTGGGCGGCAATGGCCGCGATCTTGGGCGGCGGCGGCGGCCAGGTGATGTCATGGTCGCGCGTGACCGTGGCGCCCCGGATCACGTCGTCCTCCATGTTGTGAAGGATCACGCCGTCCTTCTTGGGCGTCAGATCGGTCAGGAAGTGACGGACGTTGTTGCCGTAAAGCTCGGATGCCTGGGCGCCCATGCGCGACGGGAAATCGGTATAGCCGATGATCGTCACGCCGTTTTCGGTCACGTGGCGTTCATCGGGAATGGTCAGTTCGCAATTGCCGCCGCGTTCGGCGGCCAGGTCCACGATCACGCTGCCGGGCTTCATCGCCTCGACCATGTCGCGTGTCCACAGCTTCGGCGCATCGCGCCCGGGGATCAGCGCGGTGGTGATGACCACGTCCATCTGCGGCGCAAGCTCGCGGAACTTGGCAAGCTGCTTGTCGCGGAACTCGGGCGAGGAAGGCGCGGCATAGCCGCCGGTCGCGGCCCCGTCCTGCGCTTCCTCGAAATCGAGATAAACGAACTCGGCGCCCATGGATTCGATCTGCTCGGCCACCTCGGGACGCACGTCAAAGGCATAAACCTGCGCGCCCAGGGAGACCGCCGTGCCGATGGACGCAAGACCCGCCACCCCTGCCCCGACAACCAGCACCTTGGCCGGCGGCACCTTGCCCGCAGCCGTCACCTGGCCGGTGAAGAAGCGGCCAAAGTTGTTCGCAGCCTCGATCACCGCGCGATAGCCCGCGATGTTGGCCATCGACGACAGCGCGTCCATCTTTTGCGCGCGGCTGATGCGCGGCACCATGTCCATGGCGATGGCGGTGATGCCCTGTTCCTTGGCAAGGGCCAGCATCTCGGGGCTTTGGCCGGGATAGAAAAAGCTGATCAGCGTCTGCCCCGGCTGCATCTGCCGGATTTCGGCATCCGAGGGCTGGCGCACCTTGGCCACCACATCGACCGACCGGATCAGTTCGGCGGAATTGAGCTGCACCGTCACGCCTGCGGCACGATAGCTGTCGTCCGAAAACCCGGCCCGCGCCCCTGCGCCGCTTTCAATGAAAACCTCGTGCCCCAGCTTCATCAGATGCCCGGCAGAGGAAGGAGTAATCGCGACCCGCGCTTCCCCCTCGAAACCTTCCTTCAACGCGCCGATCTTCATGGCTGTGTTGTCCCCCGCTCGCTTCATTTTGGTCGCACGACTGATAGCACCGCGAAATAATCTTTCACAAGTCCGTGCATCACCTGTTCAATACGAATGTCTTGGGAGGGAAAGCCGCAAAAGAAAACGCCCAAGGCCGAAAGACCTTGGGCGCCAGTTTCAACGTAAAGCCTCGATCAGTTCGCAGGCGCGGGGGTTCCGGGGGCCGGGGTCGTACCGGTCGCAGGCGCTTCCTCGACCGAGATCGCGTCATCCACGGCCTCGCCCGCATTGCTTGCGGCATCGGCTGCGGTTTCGGCTGCGCTGTCAGCCGCAGTGCTGGCGGCATCGGCTGCATCTTCCAGCGCGGTGCCAGTAGCATCGGCTGCATTGTCAGCTGCAGAAGCTGCGCTCTCGGCAGCGCTTTCAGCAGCATCGGCTGCATTTTCGGCCGCATCCTGGGTCGCATCGGCTGCATTGTCCGCAGCGTTTTCCGTCGCCGTGGCAGCGCTGTCGGCTGCGGCCTCAGCATCGTCCGCTGCGGCTTCCGCATCGGCTGCGGCATTGCTGGCCGCGTCGCTGGCAGGCGCGTCGGTCGTGGTCACGGTTGTTGTGTCGCCATCGACTGCCACCGTGTCATCGCCTGTGAAGCGTTGCAGCACGAAATACGCCAAGGCCAGTGCCAGCAGGACGCCGATGATCAGCGGCAGCGGCGAAGAGCGACGTTCGACCGGTTCGACATAGGTTTCATTGCGAACCAGCGGATCAACGGGACGGGCGGGATCGACAGGCCGGGTACGGTTCGGGTCGTTCGGATCATGGGTCATTGCTGGCCTCCAAAGTTCTGTGTTGAGACACCGGTTTCAGTGTCGCGTGCGGTGTGTCCCGCCTGTCGCCCGCCGTCAATTCGACCGGTCGGACCATCGGTGGAACCAGCCGACTTGCGACCCGGCCTTCATGCGACTAACACCTTGGTCAAGATCAGGTTCCGCCAGCCGGAGCAGCTTTCTTCATGCCGAGGATGCGATGACCACGACCCAAGGGCAAAATGTGCAGCTTCTTGCCGATTATCGGCCCTATCCTTTTGTTTTGTCGGCGACACGCATGGGATTCAGGCTGTCTCCGACCGATACGCGGGTACGCACCGAACTGTCGCTGACGCCCCGCGATCGCGAACAGTCTGCGGACCTGGTTCTGGATGGCGGCAAGGCGGTCAGGCTTTTGTCGCTGACCATCGACGGAACGGCCCCTGACTCCGCCCATGTGACGCGCAGCGACGAAACCCTGACGATTGCCGCAGCCGCCCTGCCCCGCCATCCTTTCCTTCTGGAAACCGAGGTCGGCATCGATCCGTCCGCCAATACTGCCTTCGAAGGCCTGTATATGTCGAACGGCCTGTTCTGCACCCAGTGCGAGGCCGAGGGGTTCCGGCACATCACCTTCTATCCCGACCGTCCCGACGTGATGGCCACGTTCCACGTGACCATCGACAGCGATTTGCCGGTGCTTTTGTCGAACGGCAACCCGGTCGGCCAGTCGCAGGGCCGCGCGGAATGGCACGATCCTTGGCCCAAGCCGTCCTATCTGTTCGCGCTTGTCGCGGGCGATCTGGTGGCCGTCAGCGACAGCTTTACCACCCGGTCGGGGCGCAGCGTGGCCCTGAACGTCTGGGTCAGGCCGGGTGATCAGGACCGTGCGGGATTCGCAATGGAATCGCTGATCAAGTCCATGCGCTGGGACGAGGATGTCTATGGCCGCGAATACGACCTGGACGTGTTCAACATCGTCGCCGTCGATGACTTCAACATGGGCGCTATGGAAAACAAAGGGTTGAACATCTTCAACTCGAAACTGGTGCTTGCAAGTCCCGAGACCGCGACCGATGGCGACTATGAGCGCATCGAGGCGGTGATAGCCCATGAATATTTCCACAACTGGACCGGCAACCGCATCACCTGCCGCGACTGGTTCCAGCTGTGTCTCAAGGAAGGCCTGACGGTTTTTCGCGACCAGCAGTTCACCGGCGATATGCGCAGCGCGGCAGTCAAGCGGATCGAGGATGTCCGCGCCCTTCGCGCCCGCCAGTTCCGCGAGGACCAGGGTCCATTGGCCCATCCCCCGCGCCCTGATCGGTACGAGGAAATCAACAACTTCTATACCGCGACCGTCTATGAAAAAGGCGCCGAAGTGATCGGGATGCTCAAGCGCCTTGTGGGCGATGACGGCTATCGCCGGGCGCTCGATCTGTATTTCGACCGTCATGACGGCGACGCTGCCACTATCGAGGATTGGTTGCAGGTTTTCCAGGATGCGACGGGCCGCGACCTGGCCCAGTTCAAGCGGTGGTATACCGACGCGGGAACGCCCCGCCTGACCATGACCGAGGATTGGCAGGGTGCCGAGGCTGGCGGCACCCTGGTCCTGACCTTCGCGCAAGACACGCCGCCCACGCCCGGCCAGACCGAAAAACTGCCCCGCGTGATCCCCATCGCCCTGGGTCTGATCGGTCCCAACGGGAATGAGGTCGTGGCCACGCAGGTTCTGGAAATGACCGAAAGTCGCCAGGCCTTTGCCTTTGACGGGCTGGGTGTGCGTCCTGTGGTATCTGCCCTGCGCGGATTTTCCGCCCCCGTGATCCTGTTGCGCGACCTGGACGACGCGACCCGCGCCTTCCTGCTGGCCCATGACACCGATCCCTTCGCCCGTTGGGAAGCCGGACGGGAACTGGCCCTGTCCGCACTGATCGCGGCCTCGCAGGGGCAGGCTGCGGGTGACGATTATGTGCGATCCATCGGCCGCCTGATCGCCGACGATACCGCCGACCCCGCTTTCCGCGCCCTGTGCCTGACGTTGCCGGGCGAGGAGGAGATCGCCACCCGCCTGTCTGCAGATGGCATGACCCCCGATCCCGATGCGATCCACGCCGCGCGCGAATCCCTGGCCCATCAAATTGCCTCGACCCATCTGGATCTTTTGTCGCGGCTCTACGACGACAAGACCGTGGACGGCCCCTATCGCCCCGACGCGGCGGACGCGGCGCGCCGTTCGCTGCGCAATGCCGTGCTGGCGCTGCTGAGCCGCATTGACGGCGGTGAACGGGCCGAGGTTCTGTTCGGCATCGCCGGAAACATGACCGAGCGCATGGCAGCCCTGACAGCCTTGCTGCGGCGCGGACGCGGACAGGCGGAACTGGCTGCGCTGCATGATCAGTTTGCGGACAACCGTCTGGTCATGGACAAGTGGTTTGCGATCCAGCCCATGGCCGCGCGCCCTTCTGACGCCGCCGCCATCGCCGGCGCGCTGTCGCAGCGCCAAGATTTCGACTGGAAGAACCCCAACCGCTTCCGCGCCCTGATCGGCGGGCTGTCGGGCAACCATGCCGGTTTTCACGCCGCCGACGGCTCGGGCTATGACTTCGTGGCCGAATGGCTGATGCGCATGGATCCGGTCAACCCGCAGATCGCCGCGCGGATGTCCACCGCGTTCGAAACCTGGACCCGATACGACGCAGGCCGCCGTGCCAAGACCTTGGCCGCATTGGAACGAATCGCCGCTGTCAGAGGTTTGAGCAAGAACACCCGCGAGATGGTGTCGCGGATGATCGCTGCAGGCCGGTGATGCCGCTTTCAGGCACCCAGGCAGCGGGGCAGAAAGACCGGAATGACTGACCGTGACGCCATTGCCAAGGCCGAGATGCAGGCCCGTCTGGACCCGCTGATCGCCGAGCGGGCGCCCTGGCTTTACTCCGG
This sequence comes from Paracoccus everestensis, assembly GCF_021491915.1. NCBI lineage: Bacteria > Pseudomonadati > Pseudomonadota > Alphaproteobacteria > Rhodobacterales > Paracoccaceae > Paracoccus > Paracoccus everestensis. The sequence goes on from NZ_CP090836.1 coordinate 1,574,442, forward strand.
CAAGCCCCATCACCGGCTGGCGAAATGGGCGATGATGGGCCTGCTGCGCTATCCCACTACCCTGCGCCTTGGTGCCGATTTCCGTGACCTGCCCACGATCGAGATCATGCGGCGCATGACGGACCTGATCGTCCGCGATGTCCGGGTCGAGGGGATGGAGCATATTCCCGCGACCGGCCCGGCCTTGATCGTGGCAAACCACCCTACCGGCATCGCGGACGGAATCGTCGTTCATGCGCTGATGTCGCAACTGCGCGACGACCTGTTCATCTATGCCAACCACGACATGATCCGCGTGCTGCCGCAGACTGCTGATCTGATCGCAGGCGTGGAATGGCGCCTGGAAAAGCGCAGCCACGCCAAGACCAAGGCGACGATGGATTACACGCGCGAGGCATTGGCGGCGGGCCGGATCGGCTTGATCTTCCCGTCAGGCCGCCTAGCGAAACGCCACGGCCTGACGCTGCACGAACGGCCCTGGATGGCAAGTGCCGCGATGATAGCGCGCAAGTTCGGTGTGCCGATCATCCCCATGAACATCCGCGCCCGCAATTCGGCGTTGTTCTATCTGCTGGACGCGATCCATCCGACGCTGCGCGACGTGACACTGTTCAACGAGGTTCTGAACAAGCGCCGCCAACCATACCGCATCACGGTCGGCGCCCCCGTCGACCCCGCGACCCTGCCCAAGGGCGAGGACGCGATCAACGTCCTGCGCGACAGGGTGCTGGCCCTGCCCGCGCCGGGGCCGGATGCCGCGCGCCTGATGCAGGATCGCAGCGGGGCGCGGCTTGTGCGCGGGTCCGAAGGTCTGGCCTAGATCGCGGCCTTGCGGCTTTCTTCCAGATAGATCTCTCGCAGCCGCGTGGCGACCGGACCCACCTGCCCCGTGCCAATTGCCGCCCCGTCGATTTCCACGACCGGCATCACGAAAGCCGAGGCCGAGGTGATGAAAGCCTCATCCGCACCCTGGGCTTCCTCGATGGAAAAGCTGCGTTCCTCGACCTGCATCTGCGCCTCGGTGGCAAACCGCAGCACGGCGGCGCGGGTGATGCCGTGCAGGATGTCGTTGGAGAGCGCACGGGTCACGATGGTGCCGTTCTTGACGATATAGGCGTTGTTGCTGGTGCCTTCGGTCACCTTGCCATCCTCGACCATCCAGGCGTCGTCCACGCCGCGGGCCTTGGCCTCCATCTTGGCGATGGATGGGAACAGAAGCTGCACCGTCTTGATGTCGCGACGTGCCCACCGTTGATCTTCGACACTGATGACCTTCCAACCGGTCCTGGCAGCGGGCGCATTGGCCAGGCCAGGCTTGGATTGCGTGAACATCACCACCGTGGGCCGGGTGCCTGCGGGGGGATAGGCGAAATCGCGATCCCCAGGGTTGCCGCGCGTCACTTGCAGATAGATCATCCCGTCGGTGATCGCGTTCTTTTCCACCAACGCGCGGAAGGCCGTCAGGTAATCGTCATCCTGCAGCGGATTGTCCATCGCCAGTTCGGACAGCGACCGCTTCAGCCGCACCAGGTGGCCGTCGAAGTCCAGCAGCTTGCCGTCCAGGACGCTGACAACCTCGTAAACGCCGTCGGCCATCAGGAACCCCCGGTCGAAGATCGAGATGGTGGCCTGATCCTCGGGCAGGTAGTCGCCGTTTACATAGACCGTGCGCGTCATGGTGTCCCCTTGTGTTCAGCGGTTGTGGCAGCGGTCCTGCGCCCAAAGAACCGGCGCGTCAAGCCAAACCAAACTGCAGGCTTGATGCTGCAGGTGCGAAACAATATTGCTTCCTGCAACGCAAATCTTTTCGGAACGGATCCTTGCATGAGCTTTCGCCCCCAACCCTTGCCGCCTGCCCGCCTGAACCGCTGCCAGTTGTTCGGCCCCGGATCGCGGGAAAGCCTGTTCGAGAAGATGGCGAAATCCGCAGCCGATGTCGTCAACCTGGACTTGGAAGACTCGGTGGCGCCCGACGACAAGGACCGGGCGCGCCAGAACATCATCCAGGCAATTGGCGACATCGACTGGGGCGACAAGACGCTGTCGGTCCGTATCAACGGACTGGACACGCCCTTCTGGTATCGCGACGTGGTGGACCTGCTGGAACAGGCCGGTGATCGGCTGGACCAGATCATGATCCCCAAGGCCGGGAGCGCCAGCGACATCTATGCTGTCGATGCCTTGGTGACGGCGGTCGAACGCGCCAAGGGGCGAGCCAAGCGCATCAATTTCGAGGTCATCATCGAAAGCGCCGCGGGCATCTGCCATGTCGAGGAGATTGCGGCATCGTCCCCCCGGATGCAGGCGATCAGCCTGGGCGCCGCCGATTTCGCGGCCTCCATGGGGATGGCGACGACCGGCATCGGCGGGACGCAGGAAAATTACTACATGATCCGCGACGGGCAGAAATACTGGCCCGATCCCTGGCATTGGGCGCAAACCGCCATTGTCGCCGCCTGCCGCACCCACGGATTGCTGCCGGTCGATGGCCCGTTCGGCGATTTCAGCGATGCAGATGGTTTCATCGCACAGGCCCGCCGGTCTGCCACGCTGGGCATGGTCGGCAAATGGGCGATCCACCCCAGCCAGGTGGCGCTTGCGAACGAGGTGTTTTCGCCCAGCGACGCCGCCGTGACCGAGGCGCGAGAGATCCTGGCCGCCATGGAAAAGGCCAAGGCCGAGGGCGCGGGCGCCACCGTCTACAAGGGCCGGCTGGTCGACATCGCCTCAATCAAGCAGGCCGAGGTGATCGTGAGGCAGGCCGAGCTGATCGCAGGCTAGGGTCGGCGCAGCTTTCTGAAGGCGGCGGACGCGCCCCAGCCGGCAAAAACCGCCACGGCCAGCGACATCAGGCCGTAAAGAAACGGCTGGTCAAAGGCGAGCCGATAAAGCCAGCGTTCCAGTCCCACCTTGCGCACATTGATGGGCGCCACGAACACGTCGATGACCTGCCCGTCGCGCAGCAGGAAGATGCGGGTCTTGTAGGCCCCCTCGACCAGGTTGGCGGGCAGGCTGACATCGGCGCGGAACAGGGTCTGGTCGATCAGCGACACGCTGCCTTCGTCCAGGCGATACAGCCCCTCGTCTTCGCGGATGCGGATCAGGGCCTCGGTAAAGGGAACGGCGCTTTCGACGGCGATCTGGCCCGCAAAGGCCCGCATGGCATGGGACAGGGATATCCGATACCGGCTGTCCCATTCGGGCAGCAGGATATCGTCCAGGGCGGATGACGTGGCGACCGCATAGAAACCCGGCGCGGCGCCGATCCTGACGGCTTCGGAATTGACCCAGATCCCCGCCTTGCGCTCCTTGCGCCAGACGGTGACGGCACTGGACGGGGCCTCGACCGTGACGATCACCTGCAAGGGCGGGCCGGATGGGATAGGGGCTTCGCGCTTTATCGCGCCATAGATCAGGATGTCCGATCCGTTGAAGCTGGCCGTGATCGCCACGCTGTCGCTGGACAGGCCCGCCACCACACTCTCGGCCGGGGGCGGTTCGGCAACGGGCGTGGCCTGGATGGGCAAGGCATCGGCATTGCCCTGCGGCACCGTTGATTGCGCGCTTGCAGTGCAGGCCAGGACCAGCATCATCAGCGCCGCGATCCGCGTCCGCATCAGCCGATCCCCGGCTGGATGACGTACAGGTCGTCGGGCGTCAGGAACAGGTCAAGCGCCAGCTTGCCGCAAACGGCCAGCACCAGAAGCGCCAGCAGGATCCGCAACTGTTCCGCCCGCAGCCTTGCCCCCAGCGTGGTGCCGAACTGTGCGCCCACGACCCCGCCGATGATCAGCAGCACCGCCAGCATCATGTCCACGGTGTTATAGCTGACCGCGTGCATCAGCGTGGTAAAGGCAGTCACGAACGTGATCTGGAACAGCGACGTGCCAACCACGACCCGGGTCGGCATCCCCAGCAGATAGATCATCGCAGGCACCATGATGAAGCCGCCGCCCACCCCCATGATCGCGGCCAGCACCCCCACGGCCACCCCCACCAGCAGCGGAGGAAAGGCACTGATATACAGGCCCGAGGTGCGGAACTTGATCTTCAGCGGCCACCGGTGGACCCAGTTGTGCTGATGCAGCCGCTTGCGATGGCCGGGCTTGGACGACCGGTGCAGGGCGCGGATGCTTTCCTGCAACATCATGGCGCCAATCAGGCCCAGGAACACGACATAGCACAACTGCACGACCAGATCGACCTGGCCCACCTGCTGCAGCAGGGTAAAGACCCAGACCCCCATCCAGGATCCCACAAGCCCCCCCGCCAGCAGCACGCCGCCCATTCTGAAATCGACGCTCTTGCGCTTCACATGGGCCAGAACGCCCGAAACCGAGGATGCGACGACTTGGTTCGCGCCCGTCGCCACGGCGATGGCGGGCGGGATGCCGATGAAGAACAACAGCGGCGTGATCAGGAAACCCCCGCCCACGCCGAAAAGCCCGCTCATCAGTCCGACAAGTCCGCCAAGCCCGATCAGCGTGAAGGCGTTCACGGATACTTCTGCAATGGGAAGATAAATCTGCATGACCCGCGCGCCGGTTGCGTTGGCAGAAAGGATGCAACGGCCCGGCAGTCCCGTCAAACCGCTTTCGGGCATCGCTGGCCCCTCTGGCGCTTGAAGCGGGCGGGTCGCCCGGCTAAGCAGGAACGAAGACGTGAACTGACGCTGCCGCAGCGTCCAAGAACGGCCGGAAGATGCGCATATTGATCACCAATGACGACGGCATCAACGCACCGGGCCTGGCGGTTCTGGCGGAAATCGCCACAACTCTTGTCGGTCCCTCGGGACAGGTCTGGACGGTGGCCCCGGCATTCGAACAATCGGGCGTCGCCCATTGCATCAGCTATTCCCATCCGACCATGGTCGCGCGCCTGGATGAACGCCGCTATGCGACCGAGGGAAGCCCCGCCGATTGCGTGCTGGCCGCCCTGTGCGACATCATGGCCGATGCGCCGCCGGACCTTGTGCTGTCGGGCGTGAACCGGGGCAACAATTCGGGTGAAAACGCGATGTATTCGGGCACGATCGGCGGCGCGATGGAGGCCGCGTTGCAAGGCCTGCCGGCCATCGCCCTGTCGCAATACCTCGGCCCGCAGACATCGACGCTGGCCGATCCGTTCGAGGGTGCGCGCCAGCACGGCGCGGCGGTCATCCGCCGGCTGCTGGATCATGGCGACTGGACCTCGGACGCGGATTTCCGGCTGTTCTACAACATCAACTTTCCGCCTGTCCCCGCGGCAGGGGTGCGCGGCACCCGCGTTGTCCGCCAGGGACGCAGGCAGGGAACGAATTTCAGCGTCGTGCCCTATACCGCGCCCAACGGCCGCCGCTTCATGTGGGCGGCCGGCGGGGCGCAGAACGCCCCGGCCCAAGCCGGCACCGATGTGGCGGTGAACCTGGACGGCTTTATCTCGGTCACCCCGATGCGCGCCGATCTGACCTGCCATGCCTCGCTGCAAGACATGGCGGATCTGTTCGACGATACCTCGAAGGCAGAGATGCCATGACCGAAGGCCCCGACGGCAACGACGACCCGGCCGAGCGCAAGATGCGCTTTCTGTTCCAGTTGCGGTCGCGCGGTGTGACCGACCCGCGCGTGCTGGCGTCGATGGAAAGGATCGACCGGGGCCTGTTCGTGCGCGGGCAGTTCGCCGACCGGGCCTATGAGGACACTCCCCTGCCCATCCCATGCGGCCAGACGATCAGCCAGCCCTCGGTCGTCGGCCTGATGACGCAGTCGCTGAACCCCGGCGCGCGCGATACCGTGCTGGAGATCGGGACCGGATCGGGATACCAAGCGGCGATCCTGTCGGGTCTGTGTCGCCGCGTTTATACCGTGGACCGCCACCGCCGCCTTGTGACCGAGGCCGAGGCGATCTTTCGCCAGCTCGGCCTGTCGAACATCACCGCGCAGGTGGCCGACGGATCGCGGGGCTTGCCCGATCAGGCGCCCTTTGATCGCATCCTTGTCACCGCCGCAGCCGAGGATCCGCCGGGGCCGCTGTTGGCACAGTTGAAGATCGGCGGTATCATGGTTGTGCCGGTGGGACAGTCCGATGCGGTCCAGACGCTGATCCGCGTGACACGGACAGAAGCCGGCTATGACTATGACGAATTGCGTCAAGTGCGATTTGTGCCGCTGGTCGAAGGGTTGGGACCGACATGACCCGGATCTGCGGCGTGGCAGGTTAAGGACGACGGAAATGAGCAGGACTTTCAGACAAGCCGCCAGCGTCGGGGCGGCTGCCTTGCTTCTGGCTTCGTGCGGGGCGACCGGGTTTGACCCCGACTTGCGCGGCTGGATGCCGGGCGCGTTGACCACTGCTGACGCCGCCGCCCGCGCGGCACCCCGCCCGCAGCCCGATGATCGGGGCGTGATAACATTCCCGACCTATCAGGTCGTCGTGGCCCGCAATGGCGATACCGTTTCGACCGTCGCGTCCCGGCTGGGCATCGATGCCGCGCGGCTGGCACAGCACAATGCCCTGCCCGCCAATGCCCCCTTGGCTGCAGGGCAGACCCTGGTTCTGTCGCAACGCGTGACAGGCGGGGGGGCGGCAGCGGGTGGAGCCGCATCGGGGGCCGTGGCAGACCCCTTTGCGGGCCAGCCTGCCCGGCAGGCGGCACCTGCGGCTGCAAGCGCTCCCAAACCTCCGGCCAGTCCTGCCAATCCGGCGCAGCACGTCGTCGCCTCGGGCGAGACGGCTTGGTCCATCGCGCGCAAATACGACGTCAGCGTGCAGGATCTGGCAACCTGGAACGGGCTTCCCGTGTCGATGACTCTGCGGGTGGGACAGCGGCTGATCGTGCCGGTCGCGGGCCAGAAGGCCCCCGATCCGGCGGTGGTCACGACCGCGCCCGGCACCGGCAGCCCGACTCCGCGCCCGCCGTCCGCCGCGCAGCCCTTGCCTTCGGAAACGACCATTCCTGCCGCCGAACCCGGCCCAAAGGCACCAGCGACCGACCTGGGCGCGACCCGGACCGCAGCGTCCACGGGGGGGCGGTTCCAGATGCCGGTGTCGGGCTCGATCATCCGGGTCTATGAAAAGGGCAAGAACGACGGCATCGACATTTCCGCCACCGCCGGAACAGCCGTCAAGGCAGCGGGCCGCGGCACGGTTGCGGCCGTGACAACGGACACGTCCGGCGCGCCCATCGTCGTGGTTCGCCATGACGGCAATCTGATGACGGTCTATACCGGGCTGGACGCCCTGGATATCGCCAAGGGCGACAGCGTGTCGGCGGGCCAGTCCATCGGCACAGCAGGCCGCGGCGGTTTCGTGCATTTCGAGGTGCGCCAGGGCTTTGACAGCGTGGATCCCGAAAAATACCTGAACTGACCAGACGGAACACCCGACCGTCCCAGACGTTGGCCCGACATGATCAAGGCTAACGGAGGATAGGACATGGATCATTCCGAACATCCCCGGCTGTTGCCGGATGAGATGACCGATGCCGTGCTGACGGGCGCAACCGTTTACGGCCCCGGTGACAGCACGGTCGGCACCGTATCCCATGTGCATGGGTCGGGCAGCAGCGCGCGGGTGGTGATCGACGTGGGCGGGTTCCTGGGCATCGGGTCCAAGCCCGTGCTGGTGCCGGTATCCGATCTGGACGTGATGCGCGACGGCGACGGGGTCGTTCACGCGGTGTCGCGCTGGACCAAGGACGACTTGAAGGCTTTGCCCGAACATCGGGACTGACGCGAAAGGCGGCGGCTTTCCCGCCGCCTTTTCAAACGGTGTCCAGATACAGTTCCACCGTTTCCTCGTCCGAAAGTTCCGCCATGTAGTGCAATTCCTGGCGCTTGGTCATGACAAAGTTCTCGATCAGGTGGGCAGGAAAGATGCGGCGCATTTCAGGGCAGGTATCAAATGCGTCAATCGCCTCGCCCCAGCTTGCGGGAAGCTGGGCCAGGTTCTGGTCATAGGCATTGCCCCGGAACGGCGCAGGCGCCTCCAGCCGGTCCAGGATGCCGTTCAACGCCGCCCCCAGGATCGCGGCCACCGTCAGATAGGGGTTCACGTCGCCCCCCGCCACCCGGTGTTCGATGCGGCGCGCCTTTGGTCCGGATGACGGAATACGGATCGCCGCCGTGCGGTTTTCATACGCCCAGCCAATGCCGGTCGGTGCATGGGCGTTCGGCACCAGCCGGTCATAGCTGTTTTCATGGGGTGCAAACAGCAGCGTCGATCCCGGCATGGCGCGCAGGCAACCCGCAACGGCATGGCGCAGTTGTTCCGTCCCCTCGTCCCGGCCATTGTCGAAGATGTTCTGCCCGTCCCTGTCCAGGATCGAGAAATGCATATGCATCCCGTTGCCCGAAAACGTCTCATAGGGCTTGGCCATGAAGCTGCCCGCGAATCCGTATTGGCGCGCGATGCCCTTGACCAGCATCTTGAAGAACCAGGTGTCATCCGCAGCCTTGAGGGGATCGGCCTGATGCATCAGGTTGATCTCGAACTGGCCTGGCCCGGCTTCGGAAATGGCGGTGTCGGCGGGGATGTCCATGCTTTCGCAGGCATCATACAGCGTGGTGAAGAACTGGTCGAAGGCATCCAGGGCGCGCAGGCTCAGCACTTCGCCCCCCGTGCGGCGCTTGCCAGAGCGCGGGCTGGGGGGGACGCGCAAATGGCGGCCTGAATCGTCGATCAGGAAGAATTCCAGTTCCGTTGCCACGACGGGCGTCAGGCCCGCCTGGGTATAGCGTTCGACCACGCGGGCCAGGGCCTGGCGCGGATCGCCTTCGTAAGGGCGGCCATCGGTATGAAACATCCACAAGGGCAGCAACGCCGTCGGCGCATCCAGCCAGGGCATCGGCAGAAAGCCCCGTTCAGTGGGCAGCAGCAAGCCGTCCGGGTCACCGATCTCGAAGACCAGGGGGCTGTCCTCGACATCCTCGCCCCAGATATCCAGGTTCAGGACGGAATATGGAAACTTGGTTCCTTCATCAAAGACCTTGTGGGCATAGCGCGCAGGGATGCGCTTGCCGCGCGCCACGCCGTTCAGGTCGGCTGCGGCCACGCGGATCGTCTTGACCTCGGGATGTTCTTTCAGCCAGTCCATAACTTCACCGGATCACTTGCGGACGATAACGGATGCGCCCCACGGCACCGGGCAGGTGGCGGTTCAGGCGCCGGTTCACGATGCCGAACAAGCCGATGAGCGCAAGGGTCGATAGGACGAAATAGCCTGCCACAATGGGATAAGCGACAAAGGGGTTGAATGTCTGGCCCGCAAAATAGCTGGCGTAATACAGGCTGTCGCCCCGTTGCTGGAAGGCCGGAAAGCCCGAAAAGAACACCAGCGTGGTGGCATGGAACAGGAAGATCGCCTCGTTCGTGTAGGAAGGCCAGGCCAGCCGCAGCATGGTGGGCCACAGAACGCGGCGGAACCTTGTCCAGCCCGTCATACCGTAAGCCTCGGCGGCCTCGATATCGCCCTTGGGCACTGCCATCAGCGCGCCGTGGAAAATCTGCGCGGAATAGGCGGCGGTGTTCAGCGTCAGCACGATCAACGCACCGGCCCAGGCTTTCGCAAGCCAGCTTGTCGCCACCGTCATGCCGAAGATTTCGATGCCCGCGCGGGGCAGCAGCACCAAAGCCTCGTAGGCCAGGAAGAACTGGATGAACAACGGGCTGCCCCGGAACAGGAAGATGAAGGCGTCGGCAGGCTTGCGCAGGAAGGGGTTCGTGCTGGTCTTGGCAAGGGCAAGGGCAGTTGCCAGGAAGAACCCGAACAACAGCGCGAAAAAGGCGAAATACAGGTTCCAGATCAGGCCCGACCCGATCAGCGTCACCTGCTGGCACAACGTGAAATCGCTGCGCGGCAGCAGCCGTTCTCCAATGCCCAGCGACCGCAGGCCATAGTCGATGATCGTCTGCGCGCAGGTCATGCCACGCCTGCCTTGCGCTGCGCCTCGCCGGCCATGGTCGCCTGGCCCGCGGACAGGCGCCGGATCACCCGGTCCAACACGCGTTCTGACACCCAGGTCATCAGCAGATAGAAGACCAGCACCGCGATGAAGTAATACAGCCGCCAATCGGGATGGGGATAGGCAAAGGACCGTGTCTTGGCACTGCCCAGTTCCCGCGCCCAATAGACGATATCCTCGATTCCCAGCAGGAACAGCAGGGGCGTGGCCTTGATCAGGATCATCCACAGGTTCGACAGCCCCGGCAGGGCATAGGTCCACATCTGCGGCACCAGGATCCGGCGCGACACCTGGCGCGGGGTCATGCCATAAGCCTCGGCCGTTTCCAGTTGCGCGCGCGGAACCGCCTGCATCGCGCCATAAAGGACATTCGCCGCGAAGGCCCCAAAGACCACCGAAAAGGCGATCACGGCCAGCGACATGGCATAGATGTCGTGGACCCATTCCGGGCTGGTTGACAAAGGCAGCTTGGCCGCCGCGCAGACAACGAAATCATTGCCCTGCCGCACCGGGGCGTCACTGTCGCACAGCGCCTTGTGGCGCAGCCATTCCAGCCCCTGGTCAAGCGCAATGGGCACGAACAGGAAGAAGACGATATCCGGCACACCCCGCACCATCGAGGTATAGATCTTGCCCAGCCAGCGCAGCGGCAAGATCCGCGACCGCGACGCCATTGCCCCGCCATATCCGAACAGCAGCGCAATGGGGGCAGTGATCGCCAGAAGCAGCAGCACCACAAGGAAGCTGGCATAGAACAGCATATGCGTGCCGGTCGTCAGATAGCACGACAACCACGCAAAACCGTCCAGCACCGAAGGGTCGCTGCAATAGGAAAACATTCGCCTGTCCCGTTGGCCGCCGCAGGTGAACCCCGCGGCGGCATCAGATCATTCGTAAGTCTGCGCGTCGTCGCCGAAGTGCTTCTTGATCAGCGCGTTCAGGCTGCCATCTTCCTTCATCGCGGTAATGGCCGCATCCAGCTTCTCGCGCAATTCGGTATCGGACTGGCGCAGGCCCACGCCGATGCCTTCGTCCAGGTTCACCTGCTCGCCCACGAAGACCAGATCGTTGCTGTCCTCGACAAAGGGACGCATGACCTCGTGGTCACCAAAGCCCGCATCGGCCTCGCCATTGCGGATGGCGGCAAGAACCTGGTCGATGTTGGGAAATTCCAGCATCGTCGCGCCGGTTTCGGCGACATGGGACGCCTGCACGGTGCCGGTCTGCACGGCAACCACGCCGCTATCCAGATCCACGCCATCCTGCAGCGCGACATAGGACGAAGGCGCGGGCGGCAGGTAATCCTGGGTAAAGGCGATGACCGCCTTGCGTTCCTCGTTGATGCTCATCGCGGCCATGATGGTGTCATAGTTCGACGACACCAGGTTCGGGATGATCGAGTCCCAGTCGTTCTTGACCCAGGTGCAGTCCAGTTCGGCCCGCTTGCACAGTTCGTCGCCCAGTTCGCGTTCGAAGCCCGCGACCTCGCCCGCCTCGTTGATGAAGTTATAGGGGGGGTATGCGCCCTCGGTCCCCATGCGGACGGTCTGGGCCATCCCCAACCCGGCGGTCAAGGCCAGGGCGGTCGCGGCAAGCAGCAGTTTCTTCATTCTCAAACACTCCTGTTGGTCGTCTTGTTCAATGCGCAAGCGAGGCGCTGAGGAATTGGCGCAGCCGGTCGGTTCTCGGCGCGCCGAAAAGCTGGTCGGGCGGGCCTTCCTCGGCGATCAGGCCCTGGTGCAGAAAGACCACATGATCGCTGACATCGGCCGCCAGGCGCATATCATGCGTCACGATGATCATGGTGCGGCTTTCTCCCGCCAGATCCTTGATGACGCGCACGACTTCCTGCTGCAACTCGGGATCGAGGGCGCTTGTCGGTTCGTCGAACAACAAGGCCTTGGGCTGCATGCACAAGGCGCGCGCGATGGCGGCGCGCTGCTGCTGGCCGCCCGACAGTTGCGCGGGCCAGGCTTCGGCCTTGTCGCCGATGCCCACCTTGTCCAGCAGCATCCGGGCGCGGGCCTCGACTTCTGCACGGTCTTCGCGCAAAACGGTCACAGGCGCCTCCATGACGTTTTGCAGGATCGTCATGTGGGACCACAGGTTGAACTGCTGGAAGACCATCGACAGGTTGGTGCGAAACCGCATCACCTGCGCGCGGTCGGCGGGCACGCGGGCCATGCCCTGTCCTTTCCACCGCACGGCTTCGCCTTCAAAGCTGATCTCGCCCGCCTGGCTGTTTTCCAGCAGGTTGCAACAGCGCAGCAGGGTGGATTTGCCCGAACCCGACGACCCGATCAGGCTGACCACATGGCCGCGCGGCGCGGACATGGACACGCCCTTGAGCACCTCGACCGATCCATAGGCCTTGTGCAGCCCCTGGATCTGGATCACGGGGGCGGCGTCCTTGGGTGCGGCTTTATCGTTCATCATCGGCGCATTGGGCGATAATCCCGGCGCTTTTGCAACGGGGTCTGCGGGGCAACCTGACGATAAACGCAGGTTGCCGCTACGTCAGACGATTTCGACCGAATATTTCTCGATAACGGTATTGGCCAGCAGGCCTTCGCACATCCGCGCAACCTCGGTCCGGGCGGCGTCGGCATCGGTCGCATCCAGGTCCAGCTCGATCAGCTTGCCCTGGCGCACGCCCGAGACGCCCCGATGGCCCAGCCCGCCAAGCGCGTGGCGGATCGCCTCGCCTTGCGGATCAAGGACGCCATCCTTCAGCATGATCGTGACGCGGGCTTTCATCGTGGCAGTCCTTCTTAGTTGATCGTGGCCGACTTCAGGCTGGTCGTGTTGGCGGGCATCAGGCCCAGGCGCCGCGCAACCTCGGTATAGGCGTCGGTCAGGTTGCCCAGGTCGCGGCGGAACACGTCCTTGTCCAGCTTCTGGCCGGTCTTCATGTCCCACAAACGGCAGCTGTCGGGGCTGATCTCGTCGGCGACGATCAGGCGCATGAAGTCGTTGTCCCACACGCGGCCGATCTCGATCTTGAAGTCGATCAGCTTGATCCCGACGCCATAGAAGACTCCAGACAGGAAGTCGTTCACCCGCAGCGCCAGCGACACGATGTCGTCCAGATCCTGCTGGGTCGCCCAGCCAAAGGCGATGATGTATTCCTCGGACACCATCGGGTCGCCCAACTCGTCGTTCTTGAAGCTGTATTCGACGATGGGACGGGGCAGCAGCGTGCCTTCCTCAAGCCCAAGGCGCTTGGAAATGGATCCTGCGGCGAAATTGCGCACGATCACTTCCAGCGGCACGATTTCGACCTGGCGGATCAGCTGTTCGCGCATATTGATGCGACGGATGAAATGGTTGGGGACGCCGATATTCGTCAAACCGTTCATGAAGAATTCGGACAGGCGGTTGTTCAGGACGCCCTTGCCCTCGATCACGGCCTTTTTCTGCGCGTTGAAAGCGGTGGCGTCATCCTTGAAGTATTGGACCAGCGTGCCGGGCTCGGTGCCTTCGTACAGGATCTTCGCCTTGCCTTCGTAAACTTTCTTCCGGCGCGGTGCCATGGCGGCGTCCTTTCGCATGTCCCTTATCCCAAGCGCCTTACCCCACAAGCGGCACCGGGGGCAATACAAGGCTTGCAAGCGCCCGTGGGCGGGCTAAGATCCGGGCAAATGGACTGGAGACTGCAATGACCACCTTTGACGACCGCGAACGCGGTTACGAGGCGAAATTCGCGCATGACGCCGATCTGCGCTTTCGGGCCGAGGCCCGCCGGAACCGCCTGCTGGGCGAATGGGCGGCAGGGCTTCTGGGCAAGACGGGCGACGATGCCCGGACCTATGCAATGGCGGTGGTGACATCGGATTTCAGCGAGCCGGGCGACGAGGACGTGTTCCGCAAGCTGGAGGCCGATCTGGCCGGGCTGGCCGATGCAGCGACGATCCGCGCCAAGATGGCCGAACTGGTGCACCCGGCTCGCCTCCAGGTGCTTGAAGAAAAGGAATAGGCTCCGGGCTCGGGCGCGGGGCGATGCGATCCTTCAGGTCGCTGCGGCCTCGGCCCGATGGTAACGGCGCGCCATGGTCAGCCCCCGCGCGGCGTTCAGGATCATCAGCGCCAGCCACAGCCCGTGATTGCCCATTGCCGGCGGCAGGACGATCACCGCTGCCCCAAACAGCGCGACCGACTGGATCATGGCGACGCGCATTTCCCGGGTCAGGGTCGCGCCGATGAAGATCCCGTCCAGCATCCAGCTTGCCACCCCGATCAGCGGCGCCAAGCCCAGCCAGGGCAGATAGGCGCGCGCCTCGGTGCGGACCGCGGGGGATGTCGTCAGCAGGTCGATGATGGTGCCGCCCCCGAACCAGAAGACCGCCGCCAGGACCACCGCCCCGGCCACGCCCCACCGCGATGTCAGGATCGCGGCGCGGCGCACCCTGTCGGACCGGCGCGCCCCCACCGCCTGGCCCACCAGGCTTTCGGCGGCAAACGCAAAGCCGTCCAAGGCATAGGCCGTGATCGACAGGAATTGCAGCAGCACCTGGTTGGCGGCCAGGGTCACGTCGCCCTGCCCCGCACCCAGAAAGACAAAGCTGGTAAAGCTGGCTTGCAGCAGCACCGACCGGATCATGATGTCGCCATTGACCCGCACCAGTCGCGCCAGCTTGTTGCGCCCGAACAGATGCGCCGCCCGAAATCCGTCCCGCACGGCCCGCCGCGTCATCCACAAGCCCAGCAGGAATCCCCCGTATTCGGCAATCAGCGTGGCCGCAGCCACGCCTGGCACGCCCAGGTCCAGCCCCAGGACGAACCAGACTGACAGGACGACATTCGCCCCGTTCTGCACCAGCTGCAGCAGCAGGACCAACCGCGCGCGTTCAACTGCGATCAGCCAACCGGTAATGGCATATAGGGCAATGGTGGCGGGCGCCCCCCAGATGCGGATTGCCAGGTATTCCCCCGCGAGCCTTTCAACCGCAGCCGAAGCCGGGGCGATGCGGAAAGCCGCCGCAAAGATGCTGCCCTGCAGCAGGATCATGGCAAGCCCCGCCGCTCCGGCAATGGCCAGGGCGCGCAACAGATGTGCCCCCGCCTCGGACCCGTCGCCCGCGCCATGGCTTTGGGCCACAAGGCCCGACGTGCCCATGCGGAGGAACCCGAAGATCCAGTAGATCGAGGTCAGGATCACCGCGCCGATGGCAACGGCGCCGATCGCCTCGGGTCGGCCCAACTGGCCGATCACGCCGGTATCGACCAGCCCCAGCAGCGGCACCGTCGCGTTCGACAACACGATGGGCAGGGCAATCGACAGCACCCGCCGGTTGGTCAGCCTGTCCATCCCGGGCCGCTTATCCCTGCGGCATCAGGAAATGCCCGGTTGCCTGCGCCATAAGGCGGGTCCGGTTGTCCTGCCATGCCTCGACCCGGACGCTTGCATAACGCCGTCCCGACCGCACCACCCGCGCGCGGGCATAGGCGTCGCGCGGCAGCCCGCTGCGCAGGTAATCCACGGTAAAGTCGATGGTCTTGGGCAGGCGCGGCACGCTGGTGGCCATCGCGGCGTCAGGAACGGTGCGGCCCGATTCCATATCCTCCCACATAGCGGTCCAGGCCAGCTCGATGATCGCCGTGGTTTCCAGGAACGCCGCGGTGACCCCGCCATGGATCGCGGGCAGCAACGGGTTGCCGATCAGCTTCCGGTCGTAAGGCAGGATCGCTGTCAGTTCATCCCCGCGCCTGTCAAAGCGGATACCCAGCCAGGCCAGATAGGGCACCCCGCCCACCAGGGCCGCCAGCGCCGAATCGCGGCGCGACTTGATCTGGTCCAGGGGTTCGCGTCGGTCGATCATCGCTTACCTTTCCACCGTAAAGGCGCCGGTCGCGGCCGCAACCGGGTTGTCGCCGCTTTCGTCCAGGGCAACGGCGCGAACAAAGGCCACGGTTCGCGTGATGTGATAGCATTCGGCCCGCGCCGTGATCCGCTGTCCCTTGGTGGCCGAGCGCATATAGTCGATGCGCAGGTCGATCGTCGCGGTGGACCCCGGACCCGACGGATGGGCCATCACGGCCGCCCCGCAGCAGGTATCCATCAGCGCCGACACCACCCCGCCATGCACCACCCCGCTGCGTGGATCGCCCACCAGATGTTCGGCCCAGGGCATACTGATGGTGGCCGTTCCGGCACCAAGCGCATCGACCTGCATCCCCAAGGCGCGGGCATGGGGGATCGCCTCGATGAACTGTTGCGCGATTCGGGTCTGGTCCGTGTCCGTCATGCCTTGGTCCTGTCCATCGCCGCCCCCTGCTTGCAGCCGACACGCTATCCGCGACTGGGCCGCACGCTCAACCCTTTCCCGATGTTCGCACCGGTTGAGAAGCGCGTGCCAACCCGTTAGCCTTGCCCCAGATGCTGACGGAAGGGGGGCGGATGCCGGGCGATCAGACAATCAGCTTCAAGGATATGTGCACACGCTTCGACGTGACGCCCCGAACGCTGCGCTATTACGAATATATCGAACTGCTGAACCCCCGGAAGGAAGGACGGTCCCGGTTCTATGGACCCCGGGAAATCGCCCGCATGACCTTGATCCTGCGCGGCCGCCGCTTCGGATTTTCCCTGGAGGATATCCGGCAATGGCTGCTGATCTATGAACAAAAGGGATCGCGTGAACAGTACCAGGTCTGGCTGGATCTGGCGGACCGGCAGTTGAAGGTCTTGGACGAACAGATCACCGATCTGACTGCAGCCCGGGCCGATCTGGAAGCCCTGCGCGATACCGCCGCCCAAGACCTGAGCAAGATGGGTTGACCCTGCGTCACGGTTGGCCTTGACTTCACCTGTGACGCGGCGTCTTGCTTACGTTCGCGTCAACTTGCCCCTATAGTGTGGTCAAGGACGGCAGACGGTGAATGAGGAGGAACCGCGATCCATGTCCGATGAGATGATGACGATTCGCCAGATGTGCGATGCGTTCGATGTCACCCCCCGCACGCTGCGTTTCTATGAGGCGCGCGAGCTGATCTTTCCCGAACGTCGCGGGCAGCATCGCCTGTATGACCGCCGGGACCGGGCGCGGCTGACATTGATCCTGCGCGGCAAGCGGTTCGGCTTCAGCCTCGAGGAAATCCGCCAGTTGCTTGAACTGTATGAACCCGGCGGCACGAACAAGGCGCAGATCGCCGCGACCATTTCGGTCGGGCGCCAACGCCTTGGCGACATGGAACGTCAATATGCTGAACTGAGCGAGGCGATCGTCGAACTCAAGACCCAGCTTTCCGATGCAGAAACCCGACTTGCCGCCGCGTCCAACGACACGACCACAGGGTAGAGCCATGACGATTTACATCCCGCCTGTCACCGACATGCAGTTTGCGCTGCATGACGTGCTGAAGCTGTCGCAATCCGGCCTGCCGGGGCACGAGGATCTGGACCGCGACTTCACCGAAGCGGTGCTGGACGCCGCAGGCAAGCTGGCGGCCGAGGTTCTGGCACCGCTGAACGCCGTTGGCGACCGGCAGGGATGCCGCCTGGAAAACGGCGTGGTGCGCACGCCCGACGGGTTCGACCGGGCTTTCCAGGCCATGAAGGAAGGCGGCTGGACCGCGCTCGACTGCGACCCCGATTATGGCGGGCAGGGAATGCCCTATGTGATGGGTGTCGCCACGGGCGAGATGTTCGTGTCGGCGAACATGGCCTTCAACATGTACCAGGGCCTGACCCACGGCGCCTATTCCGCCATCCATGCCCATGGGACCGATGACCAGAAGCAGACCTATCTGCCGAAAATGGTCAGCTGCGACTGGACCGGCACCATGAACCTGACGGAACCGCATTGCGGCACCGACCTGGGCTTGCTGCGCACCAGGGCCGAACCCCAGGACGACGGCAGCTATCTGATCACCGGGCAAAAGATCTTCATCTCGGCCGGCGATCACGATCTTGCGGAAAACGTCATCCATCTGGTCCTGGCCAAGGCACCCGGCGGGGGCGAAGGCACAAAGGGCATCAGCCTGTTCATCGTGCCGAAGTTCCTTGTGAATGCCGACGGATCCCTGGGCGAGCGCAACGGCGTGTCCGTGGGCGCCCTGGAAGAAAAGATGGGCATCCACGGCAATGCTACCTGCGTGATGAACTTCGACGGCGCAAAGGGCTGGCTGCTGGGCGATTTGCACAAGGGGATGCGGGCCATGTTCACCATGATGAACGAGGCGCGCCTGGGCGTGGGCCTGCAGGGCTATGCCTGCGCGGTGCCCGCCTATCAGAACGCGGTTGCCTATGCCAAGGACCGCCTGCAGGGCCGCGCCGTGACGGGCGCGCAGAATGCCGCCGGGGCGGCAGATCCGCTGATCGTCCATCCCGACATCCGCCGCAGCCTGATGGACCAGAAGTCGTTCCTGGAAGGCGCGCGGATGCTCGCGCTTTGGGGCGCCCATCTGATCGACAAGGGTCACAATGGCGATGCGGATGCCGAGGGTCTGGTGTCGCTGCTGACCCCCGTCATCAAGGGATTTCTGACCGACAAGGGATTCGAGACGGCAGTGCTGGCCCAGCAGGTCTTCGGAGGCCACGGCTATATCGAGGAATGGGGCATGAGCCAGTTCGTCCGCGATGCCCGGATCACCATGATCTATGAAGGCGCGAACGGCGTACAGGCCCTGGACTTGGTGGGCCGCAAGCTGGCCCAGGACGGAGGCAAGCACGTGATGGCCTTCTTCGAGATGGTCAAGGCCTTCTGCAAGCAGCATGGCGACAGCGCCATCGCGGACGACTTCATCGCGCCGCTGAAGGCCGCGTCCAAGGATCTGCAGACCGCCGCCATGTTCTTCATGGAACGGGGCATGAAGAACCCCAACGACGCGCTGTCGGGCAGCTATGACTTCATGCACCTGTTCGGTCATGTCGCGCTTGGCTTCATGTGGGCGCAGATGGCGGTCGCGGCGCAAGCGGCCCTAGATGCGGGTGATCGGGATGCGGCGTTCCTGAAGACCAAGCTGGCGACCGGGCGATACTACATGAAGCGGCAGTTGCCGATGACCGCGACGCATCTGGCGCGCATCCAGTCGGGCGCCGCGCCGGTGATGGAACTGGAGGCGGAGGCGTTCTGATACCCTATCGTGACTCTGGCTTCACGAGCCGGAGCCTCCGGCGGGGATATTTAAGTCAAGAAGAAGCGGCATTTCCGGCCCGCGCTCGGCCAAAGGCATCAGACTCGCAGGCCGGAAACGTCTCCTTCAGCGGTCATCGGCTTCCCAGCCTGTACCGCACTTCCAAGATTAGGTGCAGAATGTTGAAGAAGGTTTAACCCGTCCCTTCTTCTTCACGAAAATATCCCGCGGGGGTCCGGGGGCGCGAAGCCCCCGGTGGTTGGAGGAACAGGATGACGGCGAAACTGTGGTGCTTTGGCGAATCCGGCAATGCCTACAAGGCGGCCCTGACCCTGGAACTGGCCCATTACGACTGGACCCCGGTTTTTGTCGATTTCTTCAACGGCGAGGCACAAGGCCCCGCATTTCGCGCGATCAATGCCATGGGCGAGGTTCCTGTCTTTCGCGAGGGCGACCTGACTCTGACGCAATCGGCGGTAATCCAGCTTTATGTGGCGGAACGCACAGGGAAGTTCCTGGGAAGTGACCGGAACGAAACTCTCCGCTGGCTGATGTTCGACAATCACAAGCTGTCGGGCCAGGCCGGCCCGGCGCGGTTCCTGCTGAACTTCCTGCCTGCGGACAAACGCCCGGCAGGCGCGGCGGAATACCTGCAGGGGCGGCTGAAGGCGACCTACCGGGTGCTGGACGACCACTTGGCCAACCACGACTGGGTTGCCGACAGCGCACCGACGATCGCCGATTTCGCCTGTTGCGGATACCTGTTCTATCCCGAACCCTTCGGCTTTGACCGCAAGGACTGGCCCCATATCGACCGCTGGCTGGACGCGATCAGCGCCCTGCCCGGCTGGAAACACCCCTATGACCTGATGCCCGGCAACCCTGCCGACCGGGCGCCCAAGGAGGACGCATGACCGACGCATTCATCTATGACACGGCCCGCACGCCGCGCGGCAAGGGCCGCCCGGATGGCAGCCTGCACGAAGTGACATCCTTGGCGCTGTCGGCCCGGCTGCTGAACGCTGTCAAGGAACGCAACAATCTGGAAGGCCACGCCGTCGAGGATGTGATCTGGGGCAATGTCACCCAGATCAAGGAACAGGGAGGCTGCCTTGCGCGGTCGGCTGTCCTTGCCTCGGACCTGGACGAACGCATCCCTGGCCTGTCGATCAATCGCTTCTGTGCCAGCGGCATGGAGGCCGTGAACCTGGCTGCCAACCAGGTCAAGGCGGGCGCCGGCAACGGCTATATCGCCGGCGGGGTCGAGATGATGAGCCGCGTTCCCATGGGCAGCGACGGCGCGGCCATCGCCGTGGATCCCGGCCTGGCGATGAAGACCTATTTCGTGCCGCAAGGCATCAGCGCCGACATCATTGCCACTGAATACGGTTTCACGCGCGAGGAGGCCGACAAGCTGGCCGTCGAAAGCCAGAGCCGCGCCGCCCGTGCATGGGAGGAAGGCCGCTTCTCTCGCTCCATCGTTCCGGTTATGGATCAGAACGGCCTGACCATCCTGGGCCGCGACGAATACATGCGGCCCGGCACCACCATGGAGGATCTGGCCAAGCTGAAGCCCGCCTTCAAGGACATGGGCGAGATGATGCCCGGCTTCGACAAGGTCGCAATGCTGAAATACCCGCATCTTGACCGAATCGAGCATATCCACCACGCCGGAAACAGCAGCGGCATCGTGGACGGCGCCGCCGCCGTGCTGATCGGGAACGAGGAGTTCGGCCGTGCCCATGGGTTGAAGCCCCGCGCCCGCATCCGTGCCACCGCCAAGATCGGCACCGATCCCACCATCATGCTGACCGGCCCGGTGCCCGTGACCGAGAAGATCCTGTCGGACAGCGGCCTGTCGATCAGCGACATCGACCTGTTCGAGGTGAACGAGGCCTTTGCCGCCGTGGTCCTGCGATTCATGCAGGCGTTCCAAGTCGACCCCGGCAAGGTGAATGTCAATGGCGGCGCCATGGCAATGGGCCACCCGCTCGGCGCGACCGGCGCCATCATCATCGGCACCCTGTTGGACGAACTTGAACGGCAGGACAAGACCGTGGGCCTAGCCACGCTGTGCATCGCGTCCGGCATGGGCGCGGCCACCATCATCGAGCGCGTGTGATGATCATCCGCAAGGACAGCGTGCCCGTGACCGAGGCTGTCTCAGGCTATCCCCGGCCGCTCAACCTGGGTCGCGGCTTCCTGTCCTATCGTCACCTGACCGAGGCGGGTGGGCTGACCCAGTTCGGGATTGCGCTTGAAACCCTGCATCCCGGCAAGCAGTCAAGCCAGCCCCATTGGGAACAGCACGAGGACGAGTTCCTCTATCTGCTTGAAGGTACGCTGACCGTTGTCGAGGATGGCGTGGAAACCGTTATCCACCCTGGCGACGCCTGCTGCTGGAAGGCGGGCACACCCGTCGCCCACACCCTGAAAAACCACACCGGACAGCCCGCCGTCTATCTGATCGCGGGCAGCCGGAATCCGAACAACATCACGCATTATCCGGGCCTCGATATGCTGGCGACGCCTGCGGGGTACACGCACCTGGACGGCACCCCCTACCCGACCGAGGGAGAGAACGAATGACCGATTTCACCATGCAGAAGGACGCAGATGGCGTCGCCGTCATCACCTGGGACGTGCCCGGAAAGTCGATGAACGTGCTGTCGCTGGAAGGCGCGTCCGAACTGAACGCGCTGATCGACGACGCTCTGGCCGATGAGGCCGTCAAGGGGATCGTCATCACCAGCGGCAAGAAGGATTTCGCCGCCGGGATGGACCTGAACGTCATCGCGCAGATGAAGCAGGGCGGCGCGCAGCAGGTATTTGACGGGATCATGTCGCTGCACCATGTCCTGCGAAAGATCGAGCGTGCGGGCATGGACCCCAAGACGCTCAAGGGCGGCAAGCCCATCGCGGCGGCCCTGCCGGGCACCGCGCTTGGCATCGGCCTGGAACTGTCGCTGGCCACGCATCGCATCTTTGCCGCCGACAATCCCAAGGCCAAGATCGGCCTGCCCGAGATCATGGTCGGCATTTTCCCTGGCGGCGGCGGCACGATCCGCCTGTCGCGCAAGCTGGGCGCCATGGCAGCCGCCCCCTTCCTTCTGGAAGTCAAGCTGTCGGACCCCAAGAAGGCCAAGGCTGCCGGGCTGATCGACGAGGTAGTGGCCGATCCGGTTGCCGCCGCCCGCGAATGGGTGCTGAATGCCAAAGACGCGGACCTGGTCAAGCCTTGGGACGCCAAGGGTTACAAGATGCCCGGGGGCGAGCCGTTCCATCCGGCGGGCTTCATGACCTTCGTTGGTGCGTCCGCGATGGTCAACGGCAAGACGATGGGTATCTATCCGGCGGCCAAGGCGCTGCTGTCGGCGGTCTATGAAGGCGCGCAGGTACCCTTTGACACGGCGCTTAAGATCGAGGCGCGGTGGTTTACCAGCGTGCTGATGAACCCGTCCAGCACCGCGATGATCCGCAGCCTTTTCATCAACAAGGAAGCGTTGGAAAAGGGCGCGAACCGTCCCGAGGCACCGGACCAGTCGGTGAAAAAGGTCGGTATCCTGGGCGCCGGGATGATGGGCGCGGGCATCGCCTATGTCAGCGCCATGGCGGGGATTCAGGTGGTGCTGATCGACGCGAAGCAGGACAGCGCCGACAAGGGCAAGGCCTATTCCGAAGGCCTGCTGGAAAAGGCCATCAGCCGCAAGAAATCGACGCCCGAGAAAAAGGCCGAGGTTCTGGACCGCATCACCGCCACTACCGATTATGCCGCGCTCGAAGGCTGCGACCTTATCGTGGAAGCCGTTTTCGAGGATCCCGCCATCAAGGCCGAGGTCACGAAGCGCGCCGAGGCCGTCATCCCGCCCGATGCGATCTTCGCCACCAACACCTCGACCCTGCCGATCAGCGACCTAGCGCGGGCCAGTGCCCGGCCCGACCGGTTCATCGGCATCCACTTCTTCAGCCCCGTGGATAAGATGATGCTGGTGGAAATCATCAAGGGCCAGCAGACCGGCCCTGTTGCCGTTGCCAAGGCGCTCGATTTCGTGCGCCAGATCCGCAAGACGCCCATCGTCGTGAACGATGCACGGTTCTTTTATGCCAACCGGTGCATCATCCCCTATATCAACGAAGGCATCCGCATGGTGGCCGAGGGGGTGAACCCGGTTCTGGTCGAAAACGCCGCCAAGATGATGGGAATGCCCCTGGGACCGCTGCAACTGGTGGATGAGACATCCATTGACCTGGGCGTGAAGATCGCCAAGGCCACGCGCGCCGCCATGGGCGAGGCCTATCCGGACGGGTCGGTCGATGAGGTGCTGTTCTGGATGGCCGACCAGGGTCGCCTGGGGCGCAAATCCAACGCAGGCTTTTATGCCTATGGCGAGGACGGCAAGCGGCAAGGGCTGTGGGAGGGCTTGGCCGCGCGCCATCCCCAAGCCGAGGACCAGCCGGATCTGACCACCGTTCAGCACCGCCTGATGTTCGCCCAGACTCTGGAAGCCGTGCGGGCCTTCGAGGACGGCGTGCTGGAGGATATCCGAGAGGGCGACGTGGGCGCGATCCTGGGCTGGGGCTTTGCGCCCTGGTCGGGCGGGCCGTTTGCATGGCTGGACATGATGGGCGCGGCCCGAGCGGTCCAGATCTGCGACCGGCTGGCGGCGGATCATGGCGATCGCTTTGCCGCGCCCAGGCTGTTGCGCGACATGGCCGAAAGTGGCCAAGGCTTCTACGACCGCTATGGCAGCGGCAAGCAGGCCGCCTGACAAAGGAAACGCCCCGGCCTTGTGGCCGGGGCGTGCCTGATCCTGCCCCTTCTTTATTATTCAGTCCTCATCGCCCCACCGGCCACGGCGATCATCGTCGTCATCGCCGTCATCATCCCAGCGATCATCATCGTCATCGTCATAGTCGTCGTCATGGCCGACGCGATAAGCGCCGCCCCACCAGCGGTCGTCGTTCCGATCCCGGCCCTGCATATCGAACTGCGAGGTGGCAAGTCCGCGAAGGATGCGGTTGCCGTCGTCGTTGTCATCGGCCAGGGCGGCGCCCGGCATGGCAAGTCCGGCGCTTGTCGCCAAGGCGAGCAGAAGGCTGTGCCGTGTCATGGCTGCGGTCCTTCATCTGTCACAGGCCATCCTGCCTGCGGGATGATGACGGATGGGGCGCAGGATTATTCCCGCAGAGACGAAAAAACGTGGCCCGCGCCCTACAGCGCCATGTCGTCGCGATGCACCAGGGCCGCGCGGGCGGTGTATCCCAGGATCGCCTCGATCCGGTCGGACCGGTGGCCCGCGATCCGCCGCGCTTCGTCCGCAGTATAGCGGGTCAGGCCAACCGCCAGCGTCTGGCCCGAAGGCCCGGTGATCGCCACGGGATCGCCACGCCCGAATTCGCCCACAATTGTCTGGACCCCGGCGGGCAGCAGGGATTTCCCGCCTTGCAGCGCCAGCACGGCGCCCTCATCGACAACCAAGGCTCCCTTGGGTTTCATGGCCGCGATCCAGCGCTTGCGGGCAAGCTGAGGGTCGCTTTCGGGCAGGAACCAACTGCACCGCGCGCCGTCCACCACGGCCGACAGCGGGCGCATCACCGATCCTTCGGCAATCGCCATGGCGCAGCCCCCGGCGATGGCCGTGCGCGCAGCCATCAGCTTGGTCTTCATGCCACCCTTGGACAGGCCGGATACCGGATCGCCGCCCATCGCCTCGATCTCCGGCGTCAGAGCTTCGATCACCGGCAGGTGGCGGGCGGTGGGATCGGTCTTGGGATTGGACGTGTAAAGCCCGTCCACGTCCGACAGCAGCAGCAACTGGTCCGCGCCGCAGGTAACGGCAATCTGCGCGGCCAGGCGGTCGTTGTCGCCAAAGCGTATCTCATCGGTGGCGACCGTGTCGTTCTCGTTGACGATGGGCACGACGCCCAAGCCCAGCAGCGTCTGCATGGTCGCGCGGCTGTTCAGATACCGGCGCCGGTCCGCGCTGTCCTCCAGCGTCAGCAGCACTTGCGCGGTGGTCACGCCATGGGGGGCCAGGGCTTCCTCGTAAGCCCGCGCCAGCCGGATCTGGCCCACGGCGGCGGCGGCCTGCGCCTGTTCCAGCGGCAGCGCACCGAGGGGCAAGCCCAGCACCCGCCGTCCAAGCGCGATGGATCCCGACGACACCAGCACCACGTCGCAGCCGCGCCCGCGCCACAAGGCCACGTCGTCGCACAACCCCCGCAGCCAGTCGCCCCGCAAGCCCCGGTCATCGACCAGCAGCGCGGATCCGACCTTGACGACCAACCGCCGGGCTTGCGCCAGGGTCGGGATCACGGCTGCCATGGCGCCTCTGATTCATCCTTCCTGACGCTGCGGGATGGTTCGATCTGGGACCACAAAGCGCGCAGAACCTCGGTCACGCCCAGTTTCGCGACACCCGACATCAGCAGGACCGGAGTGCCGATCTCTGCTTCAAGCTCTGCCTTGCGCAGGGCGATGGTTTCATCATCCATGGCGTCGATCTTGTTCAGCGCCGTGACGCGCGGCTTTTCCATCAGGACCGGGGAATAGGCCGCAAGCTCGGTCAGGATGGTGCGGGCATCGGTTGCCACATCATCGGACGTGCCATCAACCAGATGCAACAGCACGCGGGACCGTTCGACATGGCCCAGGAACTGGTCGCCAAGGCCCCTGCCCTCGCTGGCGCCTTCGATCAGGCCGGGGATGTCGGCCATGACGAATTCATGGCCGTCGATGCCCACAACGCCCAGGTTCGGGTGCAGCGTGGTAAAGGGATAATCCGCGATCTTGGGCCGGGCGTTCGACACGGCCGCCAAGAAGGTCGATTTTCCGGCATTCGGCAGGCCAACCAGGCCCGCATCCGCGATCAGCTTCAGCCGCAGCCAGATCGTGCGCTCCACCCCCTCCTGGCCAGGATTGGCATTGCGCGGGCTGCGATTGGTCGAGGTCTTGAAATGCAGGTTCCCCCACCCGCCATTGCCGCCGCGCGCCAGCAGGACCCGTTGCCCTGGTTCGGTCAGGTCCGCGATGACGGTTTCCTCGTCTTCTTCCAGGATCTCGGTCCCGACCGGCACCTTCAGCACGACATCATCCGCCGACTTGCCGGTCATCTGGCTGCCCATGCCGTGCTGGCCGGATTTCGCGAAGAAGTGCTGCTGATAGCGGAAGTCGATCAGGGTGTTCAGCCCTTCCACTGCCTCGGCCCAGACATCGCCGCCATTGCCGCCGTCCCCACCGTCGGGGCCACCGTATTCGATGAACTTCTCGCGCCGAAAGGACACGCAGCCCGCACCGCCCCCGCCCGAGCGGATATAGACTTTGGCGAGGTCAAGAAATTTCATGGCAAAGGCTCCTGTTCAGGAAATGCGATACGCGCTTGGTTTCGGTCGTGCAAGGGCGCGGTCTGGCAATGCGGCTGGTCTGTCCTATGTAAAGCTTATCAAGGAGGCCCCCATGATCCACTTCGACAACAGCTATGCCCGTCTGCCGCAGGGCTTCTTCGCCCGCGTTTCGCCCACGCCCGTGGCCGAGCCTCGGCTGCTGGCGCTGAACAACGGGCTGGCGCGCAGGCTGGGCCTGGATGCGGACTGGCTGGCTGGACCCGAGGGCCTTGCGATGCTAGCGGGAAATGCCGTGCCTGCGGGGGCCGAACCCCTTGCCCAGGCCTATGCCGGCCACCAGTTCGGCGGTTTTGTGCCCCAGCTTGGCGACGGCCGCGCCGTGCTGCTGGGCGAGGTCGTGGCCCCCGATGGCGCCCGCTTCGACATCCAGTTGAAGGGCAGCGGGCCAACGCCCTTTTCACGGCGCGGCGACGGGCGGGCCTGGGTCGGGCCGGTGCTGCGGGAATATGTCGTCAGCGAATTCATGCACGCGATGGGCGTGCCGACCACCCGCGCCCTGGCCGCCGTCGCAACCGGAGAAACGGTGTGGCGCGAAGACGCCCTGCCGGGCGCGGTCCTGACCCGCATCGCCTCCAGCCATATTCGGGTCGGCACCTTCCAGTACTTCGCCGTCCGGGGCCAGGAGGACGCCTTGGCCGCCCTGACCGACCATGTCATTTCCCGGCACTATCCAACAGCCAATGGTCCATTGTCGCTGCTGGATCATGTCGTGGCGCGGCAGGCGGAAACAATTGCGCACTGGATGGCGCTTGGCTTCATTCACGGCGTGATGAACACCGACAACATGGCCGTGTCGGGCGAGACAATCGACTATGGTCCTTGCGCCTTCATGGACGTGTACCACCCCGACACGGTGTTTTCATCCATCGACCGGGGCGGGCGCTATGCCTGGGCGCAGCAGCCGCAGATCGCCGTCTGGAACCTGGCGCAGCTTGCCACCAGCCTGATCCCCCTGATGGGCGACCGCGACGCCGCGATCGAGGCTGCGACGAAATCCGTCCACAGCTTCGCCCCGTTGTATCAGGCCGCCTGGCTGCGGCGTTTCGGCGAAAAGCTGGGCCTGACCGAAGGCGCAGACGTGCAGCCTCTGGTCGAACGCCTGCTGACCATCATGGCGCAGCAGCGGGCGGATTTCACCCGCGTCTTCGCGGGACTGGCCGATGGCAACGCTCGCGACGAATTCGTCGACCGCGATGCCTTTGATGCTTGGGCCGCCGAATGGCGGGCGCAGGATCCCGATCCGGATCTGATGCGCCATGCCAACCCCGTCCGCATCCCGCGCAACCACCGGATCGAGGAAGCCATTGCCGCAGCAGTGTCCGGCGACCTGGACCCCTTCCACCGGCTGTTCGATGCGGTGACGCATCCGCGCCAGGGGCGGGCGGATTGGGACGACCTTGCCCATGCACCGCGCGACGAACAGATCGTGCGCAACACCTTCTGCGGCACCTGACCGGTCAGCCCGCCCCTTGCAACGTCCCCTTCCCCGGCTATCCTGCGCGCAAGCACGAAAGGCGGCACGTCCTTGTTGAGACTGGCAAGTTACAATCTGCACAAATGTCGCGGCTTGACCGGCCCCCATGCCCCTGAACGCAACCTTGCCGTCATCGCCGCGCTGAAGCCCGACATCATCGCCCTGCAAGAGGTGGATTTTCGCCTGGGCGCCCGCCCCGAGGCCCTGCCCCGCCGCCTGATCCGAGAGGCGACAGGCCTGGTCCCGGCCGACATGACGACGACGGGCGAAAATTCACTGGGCTGGCATGGGCAGACGATCCTGATGCGTCCCGATCTGGCTGACAACGCCGTGCTGCGCCGTCTGCCCCTGCCTGGGCTTGAACCGCGCGGGGCCGTGGTCCTGCGCCTGCCCAAGCTGACGGTGATAGGGGTGCATCTGGGCCTTGCCCGATCATCCCGGCGCGCGCAACTGGCCCGGATCACGGCGCAGGCGGCGCGGATCGCGGATGACAACATCGTCCTGATGGGCGATTTCAACGAATGGCACGACAGCCGAGGGCTGGAATCGCTGGCGGGCTTTCGGGTTGTTGCGCCCGGCCCGTCCTATCCTGCGCCCATGCCGCAGTTCCGGTTCGACCGCATCGCCATGTCCCAGCACCTGAGCCTGCTGGATCATGGCGTCTTTACAGGTGCAAGGGCACGCGAGGCATCCGATCACCTGCCCATCTGGGCCGAGATCGAGCAGCCCTGAAATTGCCGCTTTCGGCCTGCCCTTGCGGCAGCTATGAAGACGCCGGCATCAAACACCGGAGGGGCAACATGACCGCCATCATCGACATCTTCGCGCGAGAGATCCTGGACAGCCGCGGCAACCCGACGGTCGAGGTCGACGTGACGCTGGAAGACGGCACCATGGGCCGGGCGGCGGTGCCCTCGGGCGCGTCCACCGGCGCGCATGAGGCTGTCGAAAAGCGCGATGGCGACAAGACGCGCTATCTGGGCAAGGGTGTGCTGGAAGCGGTCGCCGCCGTGAACGGCGAGATTGCCGAGAACCTGATCGGCGAGGACGCGACCGAACAGCGCGCCATCGACGCGATGATGTGCGAACTGGACGGCACCCCCAACAAGGGCCGGCTGGGCGCGAACGCGATCCTGGGCGTGTCGCTGGCAGTGGCCAAGGCTGCGGCGGACGGCACCAACCAGCCGCTCTACCGCTATGTCGGGGGCACGGCCGCGCGGATCCTGCCGGTGCCGATGATGAACATCATCAATGGCGGCGAACACGCCGACAACCCCATCGACATCCAGGAATTCATGATCATGCCGGTTGCTGCGGAAAACATCCGCGATGCCGTCCGCATGGGATCCGAGGTGTTCCACACGTTGAAAAAGGAACTGTCGGCGGCGGGGCTTTCGACCGGGATCGGCGACGAGGGCGGCTTTGCGCCCAACCTGTCCTCGGCCCGCGACGCGTTGGACTTCATCCTGCGCGCGGTCGAGAAGGCGGGCTACAAG
The DNA here is from genome assembly GCF_021491915.1 of Paracoccus everestensis. Taxonomy (NCBI): domain Bacteria; kingdom Pseudomonadati; phylum Pseudomonadota; class Alphaproteobacteria; order Rhodobacterales; family Paracoccaceae; genus Paracoccus; species Paracoccus everestensis. The sequence goes on from NZ_CP090836.1 coordinate 1,603,832, forward strand.
CCGGGTGACGACATCATGCTGGCGCTGGATTGCGCAGCGACCGAGTACTTCAAGAACGGCAAGTACGAGATGACGGGCGAAGGCAAGTCGCTGACCTCGGCCGAGAACGTGGACTATCTGGCCGCGCTTTGCGCCGATTATCCGATCCTGTCGATCGAGGATGGCTGCGCCGAGGATGACTGGGACGGCTGGAAACTGCTGACCGACCGTCTGGGCGGCAGCGTGCAGCTGGTCGGCGACGACCTGTTCGTGACCAACCCGACCCGGCTGGCCCAAGGGATCGAGCGCGGCTGCGGCAACAGCCTGCTGGTCAAGGTGAACCAGATCGGCACCCTGTCCGAAACGCTTGACGCCGTGCGCATGGCCGACCGGGCCGGCTATACCTCGGTGATGTCGCATCGTTCCGGGGAAACCGAGGACGCGACCATCGCCGATCTGGCCGTCGCCACCAACTGCGGCCAGATCAAGACCGGCAGCCTTGCCCGATCCGACCGCCTGGCGAAATACAACCAGCTGATCCGCATCGAGGAAATGCTGGGCGCCACCGCCGAATACGCGGGACGCAGCATCCTGCGCTGATCGCCCAAACCTGTTCCAGCATCAAGGCCGCCCCTGCTTCCGCCGGGGCGGCCTCATTTTTTCTGCGGACAGGGCGCAGCCCCCTCGACAGACGAGGATCACGGGCTAAACTGCATCCCATTCGGGCCGGGAACCCGCTGAGGAGGCCATCCCGACAGCCCTGATCGGAGGAGAGTTCATGAAAGATTCCAAGACGCTGCACCGTAGGTCGTTCCTGACAACGGCTTCGGTGGGCGGCGTTGCCGCCGCAGCCGGTGCCACGCTGGCCGCCCCCGCCATCGCGCAGGAGGCGCCGACGATCAACTGGCGGGTTGCCTCGTCCTTCCCCAAGTCGCTGGACACGATCTATGGCGGCGGCGAAGAGGTCGCGCTGCGCCTGCGCGAAGCGTCCGATGGCAAGTTCAACCTTCAGGTCTTTGCCGCAGGCGAGATCGTTCCGGGCCTGGACGCGATCAATGCCGCCGCAGACGGCACCGTGGAATGCGCCCATTCCGTCGGCTATTACAACTGGGGCAAGGATCCTGCCTTCGCCTGCGGCGCCGACCTGCCCTTCACCTTCAGCGCACGGGCCAAAGCTGCCTATAACTATCATGGCGGGGGGATCGACCAGTATAACCAGTTCCTGGAGACGGTCGGACTGGTGGCCTATCCCAGCGGCAACACCGGCGTGCAGATGGGCGGCTGGTATCGCAAGGAGGTGAACACCCTTGCCGATATGCAGGGCCTGAAGATGCGCATTTCCGGTCTGGCCGGGCGCGTCGTCGAGAAACTGGGCGTGGTGCCGCAGCAGATCGCGGGCGGGGACATCTATCCGTCGCTGGAAAAGGGCACCATCGACGCCGCCGAATGGGTCGGCCCCTATGACGACAACAAGCTCGGCTTCCAGAAGGTCGCGCCCTATTACTATTATCCTGGCTTCTGGGAAGGCGGGCCGACGGTCAGCTTCTTCGTCAACAAGGGCAAGTTTGACGAGCTCCCTGAACATTACAAATCGCTTCTGCGCACCTGCTGCCAGGCGGCCGATCAGAATATGCTGGCGAAATACGACTTCAAGAACCCGACTGCGCTTAAGGAACTGGCCGCGTCGGGCGCGCAGCTGAGGTCGTTCAGCGAGGAAATCATGAATGCGGCCTTCCAGGCGGCGAACGAGGTTTATGCCGAACTGTCCACGCAGAACGAACACTTCAAGCGGCAATACGAGGCGCAGCTGCAGTTCCGCGACGACTGGTATCTGTACAACCAGACCGCGGAGTACACCTTCGATACCTTTATGATGATCCAGCAGCGCAACGGCAAGCTGGCCCCCACCCAAGGCTGAGGCCATCTTCTGAATGGAAAATCGCCGCAGGCCAGCCTGCGGCGGTTTTTTCGTGACTGCGGCAAGGAAAAAGGGCCGGTATCCCGGCCCTCTGGAATCCTGTCAGTTTCCGCCCAGGCCCGGCGGTGGACCGCCCAGGCCCAGACCGCCGCTGCCTTGGGTCTGATCGGGTTGCGGTGTCGCAGGTGCCGGGGCTTGCGGCGCTGCGGGGGTTGCTGGCGTGCCGAAATTCGGCGCGCCGCCCAAGCCGCCACCCAGACCGCCAGGGGCGGGTTGGCCCTCCCCCGGGGCCGCGCCCTGGCCGAAGGGCGATCCCAGACCGCCGCCCAGTCCGCCAAAGCCCCCCGAACCGCCTGCCGGAATTTCCAGCCGCACGCCTGATGGATCGATCGCTGGCCCCTTGTAGTGCATGACCAGTTGCGGAAAGGCGATCACCACCGCGATCATCACGATCTGGATGCAGACATAGGGCACCGCCCCCCAATAGATCTGGCTGGTACGGATCGGATCCATCATCATGCCGGTTACCCGGTCCTTGTAGGGAGCCTTGGGCGCCACGGATCGCAGATAGAACAGCGCGAATCCAAAGGGAGGGTGCATGAAGCTGGTTTGCATATTCACCCCCAGGATGATGCCGAACCAGATCAGGTCGATGCCCAGGCTTTCAGCGGCAGGCGCCAGCAGGGGCACGATGATAAACGCCAGTTCGAAGAAATCCAGGAAGAAGGCCAGCAGGAACACCAGCAACGACACTGCGATCAGGAAGCCAAGCTCACCCCCCGGTAACGAGGTCAGCAGGTGTTCCACCCACAGATGCCCGTTCACGCCATAGAAGGTCAGCGAGAAGATCCGCGCCCCGATCAGGATGAACATCACAAAGGCCGACAAACGCGTGGTCGCCGCCAGGGCCTGGTTGATGACGCCAAGGTTCAGCCGCCCCTTGACACCCGCCAGGAACAACGAGCCGACCGCGCCCATCGCGCCGCCCTCGGTCGGGGTGGCAATGCCCAGGAAGATCGTGCCCAGCACAAGAAAGATCAGCGCCAAGGGCGGGATCAGCACGATGATGACCTGCTGGGCCAACCGCGACATCAGGCCGATCTTCATGGTCTTGTCGATCAATGCCGCCGCATAGATGACCAGCACCGCGACGACCACGGCCAGGATGTCGGCATCCGCGCCATGGGTGTCGTGCAGCCAGTGCCACATCCCATAGAAAATGCCCCCTGCCACCAAAAGCGCCACGAGCAGCGACGTGATGCCCGATCCCAGGGTCCGTGCCTCGGGTGGCAGGGCCGGCAGGGCATTCGGCCGCAGGATCGTCATGACGAAGATATACAGCATATACAGCCCGGTCAGCACCAGGCCGGGGATCATCGCGCCCTTGTACATATCGCCAACCGACCGGCCCAGCTGGTCGGCCAGAACGATCAGCACCAGCGACGGCGGGATGATCTGCGCCAATGTTCCCGACGCGGCAATGGTCCCCGACGCGATCCGCCGGTCATAGCCGTATCGCAGCATGATCGGCAGCGAGATCAGGCCCATCGCGATCACGGACGCCGCCACCACGCCCGTGGTCGCAGCAAGCAGCGCGCCCACGATGATCACCGCATAGGCCAGGCCGCCCCGGATCGGGCCGAACAACTGGCCGATCGTGTCCAGCAAATCCTCGGCCATGCCGGATTTTTCCAGCACGATCCCCATGAAGGTGAAGAATGGCACCGCCAGCAATGTCTCGTTCGCGACAACGCCGCCGAAGAAGCGGTCGGGGATCGCCCCCAGCAGGGGCCAGCTGAGGTTGATCGAGCCGTTGGACAGGGGCGCCAGTTCAACACCGATGATGAAGAACAACAGCCCGTTGGCGCCAAGGGCGAAGGCCACCGGATAACCGACCAGCAAGAAGGCGATCAGCGAAACGAACATGATCGGCGCCATGTTCTGCGCAATAAGCTCCATCATTTGCGGGGTTCCTTGCGCACGTCATCGACCAGATCGGTCAGCGGATGGTCGGGATCTGCAAAGCCCGCCTGGGCGGCCAGGTCGGGGTCGATCTCCAACGGGGCATGGTGGCTGGTCGCCGGGAAGGGATCGGGGATCAGCCCGCGCATGACGGCGATCTTCTTGATGATCTCGGAAATGCCCTGAAAGAACAGCAGCACGAAGCCCGCGAACAGCATGGCCTTGGCAGGCCACAGCATCAGCCCGCCCGCGTTCATCGACATCTCTCCGCCACGGATGCTGCGCATGAGCCAGGGCCAGACGAAATACAGCGTCAGCAACACCACCGGCATCAGAAAGAAGATCGTGCCCAGAAGGTCGATCCAGTGCTGCACCCGGCGCGAAAAGGCGCCATACACGATGTCGATGCGGATATGTTCGTTTTCCAGCAACGTATAGGCGGCCGCCAGCAGGAACGCCGCGCCATACAGATACCACTGCAATTCCAGATAGGCGTTCGACGACACGCTGAACACCTTGCGCACGACGGCATTGATTGCGCTGACAAAGATCGCCAGCAGGATCAGCCAGGCCGCGCTACGTCCAATCACTGTGTTGACGCGGTCGATACCGCGCGACAGGGCCAAAAGGCCGTTCATCAAGATTACTCCCCCTTGAATACCAGCCTTATGGGCCGTTTGGCCGACTGTTCATTCATTCGCATATGCGCGAACCGCCAAAACCGGTCAAGAAGTTCAGTGATTGATGCGTAATGTGGGCAGCACGCATGGCGATCTTGCCACCGGATCTGCATCCGTCCGCATCTGACGCTACGTCGCGGCCGGGGTATTTGCCTGATGCAGTCCCGGCGCATTGGCCCAAGTTTCGTGCCGGATCACTGTCCCGTCTGGCGGTCGCTGCGCAAAGCAGGAGTGCAGCGTCCCGGCCCTCCGGGTTCTCCATGCCAAGTGGAGAAGAAGGTTGTTCCGATTGAACATTCCGCCGTTCCCTCACCCGGCAGGATATTCTCGCATGGAACGGGTTCGGCGTTTGTCCTGTGGCTCAGCCCACGACCTACCCTGCTCTCGGAACCTTTGCCGCCAGCGGGCCGACACCGGTCGTGCATCGGATGCCGATACGGCCCCTTCACAAGGATGGGAACCAGGAACCGTGCGTTCGATCTTTACCGCCGCGCTTGATGGGCTAGGCTTTGCGCCTGCGTGCATCACGATGCCGCCATTCAACGACAAGGGGAGCCGATGTCCAAGCTGTTCACGACCACCGCCCTTTTGGCCGCTCTGGCCCTGCCCGCCCAAGCCGTGCAACCCGCCGAGGGTGAGACTTTGGCCGACAGCCAGACCTATACCTATTGGCTGCTGGACGCGATCAAGACGCTGGACCCGGCCAAGAACACCGATGTCGAAGGCTCGGACGTGCTGCGCCAGTTGTTCGAGGGGCTGATGAACGACAACCAGACCGGCGCCATGATCCCCGGCGTGGCGGAAAGCCATACGGAAAGCGACGACGGCCTGACCCATACCTTCACCCTGCGCGACGCCAAGTGGTCGAACGGCGATCCGGTCACGGCGGGGGATTTTGTCTATGCCTGGCAGCGCGTGGTGAACCCCGAAACCGCGTCCGAATACGCCTGGTTCCTGGAACTGATGAACATCCAGAACGCCACCCAGATCATCGCGGGCGAGATGACGCCCGACCAGCTTGGCGTGCGCGCGGTGGATGACAAGACGCTGGAGGTCAAGCTGACCACGCGCACCCCCTATTTCCTCAAGACGCTGTCCCACGCCACCACCTTTCCGGTGCCGCAAAAGGTCGTCGAACAGCACGGCGATGCCTGGACCCAGCCCGGCAACCTGGTCGGCAACGGCGCCTTCATGCTGGACAGCCACAACCTGGGCGTGGACATCACGCTGGTGAAGAACCCGAATTATTGGGACGCCGAGAACGTGGTGATGGAAACCGTGCGCGGCGTGACCGTGAACGACAACAACATCGGCCTGACCCGGTATCTGGCAGGCGAACTGGACCGCGTGCAGATCCCCGCAGGCCAGTATCCCCGCCTGTCGCAGGAATATCCCGACCAGGCGATCTCGATCCCGTATTCCTGCTCCTATGCCTATGTCTTCAACGTGTCGGACAAGGGCCCCGAGGCGCTGAAGGACGTGCGCGTGCGTCAGGCCCTGTCGCTGGGCCTGAACCGCGACATCATCGTGGACCAGGTGCTGCAAGGCGGCCAGAAGCCTGCATACAGCTGGACGCATTGGGCGATCGAGGGATTCCAGTCGCCCGATGCGGAAATCGCCACCATGACCCAGGAACAGCGCATCGAGAAAGCCCGTGGCCTTCTGGCGGATGCGGGTTACGGTCCCGACAACCCGCTGGCCTTGTCGCTGCAATACAACACGGACGAGAACCACAAGAAGCTGGCCATCGCGGCCCAGCAGTTCTGGAAGCCCCTGGGCGTGAACATCACGCTGAACAATGTCGAATGGAAGGTGCATACCGACCGGATGCAAAGCCAGGACTTCGACATGGCCCGCTATGCCTGGTGCGCCGACTATAACGAGGCGACGACCTTCCTGGATTGGTTCCGCACCGACGGCTACAACTCGGGCAAGTGGTCGAACGCGGAATACGACAAGCTGATGGCGGATTCCAAGACGGCCGAGGATACCGCGCCTTTGTACAAGCGGGCCGAGGAGATCCTGGCCGAAGAGGTGCCCGCGGCCTTTGTTTACCACTATTCCAAGGTCGATATGATCAATCCGGTGGTCAAGGGCCTTCCCTTGGAAAACGTGACCAACGCCTGGTATGCCAAGGATCTGTATCGGATCGCCGAATAAGGCCTGACCGATGTTCGCCTATATCCTGCGGCGGCTGGCAATGGCGGTTCCCACGCTGCTGTTGCTGATTGTCCTGTCGTTCCTGCTGATGCACCTTGCGCCCGGCGGGCCGTTCACCCAGGAACGCGCCCTGCCGCCGCAGGTCCTGGCGAACCTGAATGCCAAATACGGGTTGGACGACCCGCTGTGGCGCCAGATCTGGAACTATGTCTGGGGCATCGTCGTCCATTTCGACTTCGGTCCCAGCTTCGTCTATCCCGACCGGACGGTGAACCAGTTGATCGCGGACGGCTTTCCGGTGACGCTGACCTATGGTTCGCTGGCCTTTCTGGCCGCAGTCCTTGTGGGGGTCACGCTTGGCACGGCGGCTGCGATCCGGCAGAACAGTTGGCTGGACTATCTGGCGGTCGGCATCTCGATCGGCGCGCAGGTGCTGCCGAACTTCGTGATGGCGCCGCTGCTGGTCCTGACCCTGACCCTGTGGCTGGGATGGCTGCCCGGCGGGGGATGGAGCTTTTCGGACCCCTCCTTCTGGATCATGCCGGTGATCGCGCTGTCCACCAGCTACATGGCATCCATCGCGCGGATCACCCGGTCATCCATGCTCGAGGTGCTGGGCAGCAACCACATCCGCACCGCGCGCGCCAAGGGGATGCCCGAACGCCGCGTCATCCTGCGTCACGCGCTGCGCCCGGCGATGCTGCCGGTCGTCAGCTATCTTGGCCCGGTCTTCGTGTCGATGATCACTGGATCGGTGGTGATCGACATCTATTTTTCCACCGGGGGCATCGGCAAGGCTTTCGTGGATTCGGCGCTGAACCGCGATTACGCGGTAATGATGGGCGTGACGATCCTAGTCGGCGCGCTGACCATCCTGTTCAACCTGGTCGTGGACATCCTGTATGCCTGGATCGACCCGAAGATCCGGTATTAAGCCATGGTCATCGAAGAACAAAAGATGCGCTCGCTTGCCCATCGCATGACCGAGGTCAAGGGCCGGTCCCCTTGGGCCGATGCCCGCAGGCGGTTCTGGCGCAACAAGGCGGCCATGGCTGGTCTGGTGATCCTGATCCTGGTCGCGCTGTTTGCGATCTTCGGCAGCCAGTTCGCCGTCTGGTCGAACGAGGAGCTGGACTTCACCGTCATGGGCCAGGTCGCCACAATGGGCGCGCCCTCCTGGTCGAACGGCCATTACTTCGGCACCGACGACCTGGGCCGCGACCTGTTCGCCCGCACCGTGCAGGGCACGCAGATCAGCCTGCTGGTGGGGATCGTCGGCGCAGGCATCGCGGTGATCGTGGGTACGCTCTACGGCGCTGTCGCGGGCTATGTCGGTGGGCGCACCGACCAGGTGATGATGCGGACGGTCGATATCCTGATGTCGATCCCCTATATGTTTGTGCTGATCCTGCTGCTGGTGATGTTCGGCCGGTCCATGTCCATGCTTTTTCTGGGCATCGGCCTGATTTCCTGGCTGGACATGGCGCGGATCGTGCGCGGCCAGACCCTGTCCCTGAAGAACCGCGAGTTCATCGAGGCTGCTCGCGCCACCGGCGTATCGACCTGGCGCATCATCACCCGCCATATCGTGCCGAACCTGCTGGGCGTCGTTGCGGTTTATGCCACGCTTCTGGTGCCGCTGATGATCCTGACCGAAAGCTTCATCAGCTTCCTGGGCCTGGGCGTGCAGGAACCGCTGACCTCCTGGGGGGCGCTGATTTCGGAAGGCGCGGGCACCATGAGCTATGGCACCCTGTGGCAGCTTGCCTTTCCGTTGTTCTTCTTTGTCATCACGCTGTTCGGTTTCTTCTTCGTGGGCGACGGCTTGCGCGACGCGCTTGATCCGAAGGAACGCTGACATGGCACTTCTGGACATCCGCGACCTGTCGGTCCGCTTCCACACCCATGACGCCGAGGTTCATGCAGTCACCAATCTCAGCCTGACCGTCCAGCCGGGCGAGACGCTGGGCATCGTCGGCGAATCCGGGTCAGGCAAGTCGCAGCTTGCCTTCGCGGTCATGGGCCTTCTGGCACGCAACGGCCAAGCATCGGGCAGCGTGCAACTGGACGGGCAGGAAATCCTGAACGCCCCGCCCAAGGTCATCAACCGGGTCCGGGCGGAAAAGATCGCGATGATCTTCCAGGATCCGATGACCTCGCTGAACCCCTATATGCGCGTGGCCGACCAGATGGCCGAGGTGCTGGTCCTGCACAAGGGTCTCTCTCGGCACGCGGCCGTGGCCGAATCCGTGCGAATGCTGGACGCGGTGCGCATCCCCGACGCCAAGGGGCGCATCAGGCTTTATCCCCATGAATTCAGCGGAGGGATGCGCCAGCGGGTGATGATCGCGATGGCATTGCTGTGCCGTCCGAAACTGCTGATCGCCGACGAACCGACAACCGCGCTTGACGTGACAGTGCAGGCACAGATCATGACGCTGCTGGCCGACTTGCAGCGCGATTTTGGCATGGCAATGATCCTGATCACCCATGACCTGGGTGTGGTCGCCGGTTCCTGCGAACGTGTCGGGGTCATGTATGGGGGCCGCATCCGCGAACTGGGGCCGGTCGGCCCTGTCTTTGCCGATCCTGCCCACCCCTATACCCAGGGGCTGCTCTCGGCGATCCCGCGCATCGACTCACACGCCGCGGAACTGGTCGTCATCCCCGGCCAGCCACCGGACATGAGCCGCCCGCCCGAAGGTTGCGCCTTCCGGCCACGTTGCGCGTATCGGCGCGAGGAATGCCTGAACCGCCCGGTCCTTGCAGACTTTGCCCTGGACCGCTGGCGTGCCTGCTTTGCGCCCTTGGATGAACTGCGGTCGGGAAGGAACCATGCCCATGATCAAACCCTTGCTTGACGTTCGCGACCTGCGGGTCAGTTTCCCCATCCGGCAGGCGGGCGCGATGCCCTGGGCCAGGCCCCGGAACCTGCGTGCCGTGAACGGCGTGGACTTCACGCTGGGGGCGGGTCAGACCCTAGGCGTCGTGGGTGAATCCGGCTGCGGCAAATCCACCATGGCGCGTGCTTTGATCGGCCTGGTTCCGGCCACGGGCAGCGCGGAATGGATCGACGGCGCCGACCTGATCGGCCTGTCGCCCCGGCGGATGATGGCCTATCGCAGCCAGATCCAGATGATCTTCCAGGATCCGCTGGCCAGCCTCAACCCTCGCATGACCGTAGGCCAGATCATCGCGGAACCGCTGGAAACCCATCATCCGGGAATGCCCAGGGCGCAGGTCAAGGACCGGGTCAGGGCGATGATGGACCGGGTCGGGCTTCTGCCCAGCCAGATCAACCGTTATCCGCATGAATTCAGCGGCGGCCAGTGCCAGCGGATCGGCATCGCTCGTGCGCTGATCGTGGAACCGCGACTGATCATCTGCGACGAACCCGTCAGCGCGCTGGACGTGTCGATCCAAGCGCAGGTCATCAACCTGCTGATGCGGTTGCAGGCCGATCTTGGCCTGTCGCTGATCTTCATTGCCCATGACTTGTCCGTGGTACGCCATATCAGCGACCGGGTGATGGTGCTGTATCTGGGCAAGGTGATGGAGATTGCCTCGGCGGACGATCTGTATGCCCGCCCGCAGCATCCCTATACCCAGGCGCTGCTGTCAGCGGTGCCGGTGCCCGACCCCGCGCAGGATCCGGCGACGCGGATCGTCCCGTTGCGGGGGGAACTGCCCTCGCCCACGACCCCCCCAACGGGCTGCGTGTTCCGCACGCGCTGCCCCCGCGCCCAAGCCCGTTGCGCGGCCGAGGTTCCGGCCCTGACGGGCGGCGATCATCAGACTGCCTGCCATTTCCCCGGCCCCCTGACCGCCGAAGAAATCGCCCGCGCCCGGACAGTGGAAGCAGCCTGACCCGGCCGCTTCTTCTTCACTCAAATATCCCCGCCGGAGGCGGTGGACCTCAGCCGATGACAATCCGCCCCGGGCCTGCGACCGCCCGCCCGATCACCACGGCCTCGGCAAAGCCGTGCTTGGCAAAGATCGCCAAGGCGGCATCTGCCTGATCTTCGGCGCAGGCAACCAGCAGCCCGCCGCTGGTCTGCGGATCGGTCAACAGCGCGCGGTCAAGATCGGCAAACCCTTCGGACAGCACCACATCCCCGCCATAGCTGGCCCAGTTCCGCCCTGACGCCCCGGTGACAAATTCGCCCGCCGCCAGATCGCGCACCTCGGCCAACAACGGCACGGCAGGCCAGTCCAACCGCAACTCGCAACCAGACCCTCGCGCCATTTCCAGGGCGTGACCCGCCAGGCCGAAGCCCGTCACATCCGTCATCGCATGAACACCCGCCAGCCGCGCCAGATCCGGGCCGGAGGTGTTCAGCTTGGTTGTGGCGGCGATCATCGCGCGATAGCCTTCGTCGGACAGCGCGCCCTTCTTCAGGGCCGCCGACATCACGCCCACGCCCAGCGGCTTGCCCAGGATCAGCACGTCGCCCGGCCGCGCGCCCGAATTGCGCTTCACATGGGCGGGATGGACCAGGCCAAGCGCCACCAAGCCATAGATCGCCTCGACCGAATCAATGGTGTGGCCGCCGCCGATGGGAATGCCCGCCTCGCGGCAGGCCATGGCGCCACCCTCCAGAATCCGGGCAATCGTCTCGCCCGACAGGGTGTTGATCGGCATCCCCACAAGCGACAGCGCCATGATCGGCGTCCCGCCCATGGCATAAACGTCGCTGATCGCATTCGTCGCGGCGATGCGCCCGAAATCCAGCGGATCATCCACAATGGGCATGAAGAAATCCGTCGTCGCCACAAGCGCCTGCCGGTCGTTCAACTGGTAGACGGCAGCATCGTCCGATGTCTCGATCCCCACCAGCAGCGCATCGGGAACGGGCAGCATGGCGGTGCCGCGCAGCAACCCGGTCAGCACGCCCGGCGCGATCTTGCAGCCGCAGCCGCCGCCATGGGACAGCGAAGTCAGGCGCGGTTCGGTCTTGTGCTGGTCGTCCATGGTGGCCTCCGTTCGGTTCGCGCCACGCTATCACCCGCAAATCGCATCTTCAACGAAGCACGGTTTCGGCATAGGACGGTCCCGCAAGGAGAAGCCATGCTCAAGACCCGCATCATCCCCTGCCTGGACGTGGCCGATGGCCGCGTCGTCAAGGGCGTCAACTTCGTGGACCTGATCGACGCCGGCGACCCGGTCCAAGCCGCGCGCGCCTATGACGCAGCGGGCGCGGACGAAATCTGCTTCCTCGACATCCACGCCACCCATGAAAACCGGGGCACGATGTTCGACCTGGTGACGCGAACGGCGGAACAATGCTTCGTACCGCTGACCGTGGGCGGCGGCGTGCGCAGCCATCGGGACGTGCGCGACCTGCTGCTGGCGGGGGCCGACAAGGTCAGCTTCAATTCCGCCGCCGTGGCCGACCCCGATGTCGTGGCCCATGCCGCCGACCGCTTTGGCAGCCAGTGCATCGTCGTGGCGATCGACGCCAAGACCGTGGCCGATGGACGCTGGGAAATCTTCACCCATGGCGGGCGCAAGCCCACCGGCATCGACGCCGTCGAATTCGCCCGCACCGTCGAGGGCAAGGGCGCCGGAGAGATCCTGCTGACCAGCATGGACCGCGACGGCACGCGCGCCGGGTTCAACATCCCCCTGACCCGTGCCATTGCCGATGCGGTGAACATCCCCGTGATCGCCTCGGGCGGGGTCGGCACGCTGGACCACCTGGTCGAAGGGGTGACCGAGGGCCATGCAAGCGCGGTCCTTGCCGCCTCGATCTTTCACTTCGGCACCTTCACCATCGGCCAGGCCAAGGCCCACATGGCCGCAGCCGGCATTCCCATGAGGCTTGCATGAGCGCGATCCACAACCTAGCCGCCACCATTGCCGCCCGCAAGACCGCTGACCCGGACGAAAGCTGGACCGCGAAACTGCTGGCCAAAGGCCCCGAGAAATGCGCCGAGAAATTCGGCGAGGAAGCGGTCGAGGCCATCATCGAAGCCGTCAAGGGCGACCGCGCCCGCCTGACGGCGGAAGCTGCGGACGTGATCTTTCACCTGCTGGTCATGCTGGCCGCACGCGACCTGACCCTGGCGGATGTGGAATCCGAACTGGACCGACGCGCAGGCACCTCGGGGATCGCGGAAAAGGCGACGCGACCGTCCTAGGCGGACAAACCCTTCCCCTTGGCGGGGCTTGGGGTCTATAAGCGGGCAAATTGTTGCGGTCCGCGCGGCCGGCGACATCATAAACATGGCAGAGGACCGCATGAGCAACGATTCCCAGAACGGCAAACATCACGAGGGCGACGTGGCTTTCATCCAGTCGCTTGCGGAACTGTTGAATGCCAGCGGCCTGTTGGAACTGTCGGTCAAGCGTGAATATGGCGAACACGACCGGCTGACGGTCAGCCTGTCCAAGCAGGGCAAGCAGGTGACCTATGCCGCACCCGCCCCTGTCGCAGCCCCGGCGCCTGTTGGTATGCCTGCCCCCGCCGCCGCGCAGTTGCCCGCGATCAGCGAGGATCCGGCCAGCCTGCCCGGCGCCGTGACATCGCCCATGGTCGGCACCGCTTATCTGTCGGCGGAACCGGGCAGTGCGCCCTTTGTCCAGATCGGGCAATCCGTGGCCGAAGGCGATACGCTGCTGATCGTCGAGGCGATGAAGACCATGAACCACATCCCCTCGCCCCGCGCGGGCATCGTGCGGCGCATCCTGATCGACGACGGCACCCCTGTCGAGTTCGGCGCCCCCCTGATGGTCGTCGAGTGAGGGTCGGGATGTTCGACAAGATCCTGATCGCCAACCGGGGTGAAATCGCCCTGCGCGTGATTCGCGCCTGCCGGGAAATGGGTATCCCCTCGGTCGCGGTGCATTCCACCGCCGACGCCGATGCGATGCACGTCCGCATGGCCGACGAATCCGTCTGCATCGGTCCCGCCCCATCATCGGCCAGCTATCTGTCGATGCCCGCCATCATCTCGGCCTGCGAGATCACGGGCGCACAGGCAATCCATCCCGGTTACGGCTTCCTGTCCGAAAACGCGGCCTTCGTGCAGATGGTCGAGGATCACGGCCTTACCTTCATCGGTCCGCGCGCGGAACATATCCGCATCATGGGCGACAAGATCACCGCCAAGGACACGATGAAGAACCTGGGCGTGCCCTGCGTTCCCGGCAGCGACGGCGGCGTCGATGACGTCGACCAGGCCAAGCAGGTTGCGGCGCAGATCGGCTATCCGGTCATCATCAAGGCCACGGCCGGCGGCGGCGGACGCGGCATGAAGGTCGCCCAGGACGAAGCAGGCCTGGAAGTCGCCTTTCGCACCGCACGCGCCGAGGCCAAGGCCGCCTTCGGCAATCCGGACGTCTATATCGAGAAATACCTGCAAAGGCCGCGCCATATCGAGATTCAGGTCTTTGGCGACGGCAAAGGCCGCGCGGTCCACCTGGGGGAACGCGATTGTTCCCTGCAGCGCCGCCACCAGAAGGTGCTGGAGGAAGCGCCAGGCCCCGCGATCAGCGCACAGGAACGCGCCCGCATCGGCAAGACCTGCGCCGATGCGGTGGCCCGGATCGGCTATTCGGGGGCGGGGACCATCGAGTTCCTGTACGAGGACGGCGAGTTCTATTTCATCGAGATGAACACCCGCCTGCAGGTCGAGCACCCCGTGACCGAGGCGATCTTCGGCGTCGACCTGGTCCGCCAGCAGATTCTGGTCGCCGCCGGCCACGACATGGAATTCCGCCAAGAGGATCTGTCGATCCGCGGCCATTCGATCGAGGTTCGCATCAACGCCGAAAAGGTGCCAGGCTTTTCGCCCTGTCCGGGACGGATCACGCAATACCATGCGCCGGGCGGGCTGGGGGTGCGCATCGACAGCGCGCTTTACGACGGCTATTCTATCCCGCCCTATTACGACAGCCTTATCGGCAAGCTGATCGTGCATGGCCGCGACCGGTCCGAAGCCCTGGCTCGTCTGGACCGCGCCTTGGGCGAATTGATCGTGGACGGCATCGATACCACCGTGCCGCTGTTCACCGCGCTGTTGCAGGAACCCGACATTCAGGCAGGCAACTATTCGATCCACTGGCTGGAACGCTGGCTGGACAAGAAGTTCGGCTGATTATCTGCCATGCTGACGCCCGCGCAATTGCTTAAAGGCTATGCGCAGGGGGTCTTCCCTATGGCTGACAGCGCCTATGATCCGCGCCTTTACTGGTACGATCCCCCTACGCGGGGGATCCTGCCCGTAGGCGGTGTCCATGCCTCGCGCTCGCTTCGTCGCGATTTGCGACGGGGGGGCTGGTCGGCCCATCTCGACAGCGATTTCGACGCCGTGGTTGCCGCCTGCGGGGACCGGGAAACGACCTGGATCAACGCAACCCTGGCCCGGCTTTATCAACAGTTGCACCGGGCAGGCCATGCCCATGCCCTCGAAATCCGATACGACGGACGATTTGCGGGCGGGATTTTCGGCGTGACCTTGGGGGCGGCGTTTTTCGGGGAATCCATGGTATCCGCCCGAACCAATGGGTCCAAGATAGCGCTTCTGTGGATGTCCAGCCATCTTGCGCGCTGCGGATTTTCACTGTTCGATACGCAATTCCTGACGCCGCATCTGGAACGCATGGGTGGGCGGGAAATCCCCCGTTCCGATTATCACCTGATGCTGAACGATGCACTGGCACGACGCGCCGATCTGGGGTCACGGCCTTTGCCGACAGCCGATCAGCTTTGGCAGGAAATCACCCACACATCATAACGGGTGTCGTCCAAGGCCGACAGTGCGGGGGAAGACGCAATCATCCAGCCGCTGAACAGGGTGACATTCTGCGCGGTGTCGGTGATCGTCAACTGCGCATAAGCATCCGAACTGGGATCGCCCGCTGGAAAGCGGCATTCGCCCAGCCGGACCTGCAAGCGGCCATATTGGACGGCCTGCCCCACCAACACCGGCAAATCCGTGGTCCTGCCCGATATCTTGTCCAAGCCCCGCAATAATGCGCCCTCTGCACGGGCAACCTCTTGCGCGGCAGCGGGGGCTGTCAGGATCGCAACCAAGGCCAAGGCGCGGATCACGAGTTTTCCTCATCCCCGGCTTGGCTGTCCACGAATTTCATCATCAGTTGCAACAAGCTGACGGCACCCTGCACATCCTCGATCTCATCTCCAGGGACAAGGTTGTCGGCGCTGCCGCCCGGCTGGATCTGGATATAGGCCCCGCCCAGCAGTCCATCCGACTGGATCAGCGCCGCGCTGTCGCTGGGCAGCGCGATATCGGCCGGAATGGTCAGCCGCGCATCGGCCATATAGGTGGCAGGGTTCAGTGACACGCTGGACACCCGCCCGACAGGAACGCCTGCCAGCCGGACCTCGGTCCCCACGGCGACGCCGTCCACATCGGGAAAGGACGCCCTGACCTCATAGCCGGTTTCGCGGGCAAATCCCTTGCCGAACCCCCAGAACAGGAACCCGGCGGCGACGGCCAGAACAATGGCGCCTGCCACCAGTTCCGCCCGATGTTCGGCCCCGGTGGTCATCTATTCGGGCTGCCAGGCATCATAGTCGCGGCGCACAGGCTGGTCCGCGCGATAAAGCGACCCTTCCGGGTAATAAGCGCCAGTTGTCCCTGTCCGGTTTTCCTGATGCGGCTTTTCCCAAGCCTGATGGGTCAAGGGCACCTTGGTCGGCGGTTCGTCCCAGGTGTAATGCAGCCAGCCATGCCATTCCGGGCTGACACGGCTTGCCTGTGATTCGCCGCTGAAGATCACCCAGCGGCGGGATCCGTCCTTGTTCTGGTAAAAGACGTTCCCCTCGGCATCTTCGCCCACCTTGGTGCCGTTCCGCCAGGTCCAGAACTGCGTGTTGATGGTCTGGCTGTTCCACCAGGTCAGGGCGCGAAGCAGAAAGGACATGGGCTGGAACCTTCTATTCATGGCTGCGAGAGATATGACGCAAAGCGCCTCCAAGATCCAGCCTGCCCCATCCTTGGCGCGCAAATATCCATTGGGATTGCCCAAAGGAAACGGGGGCCATACGGCCCCCGACAATACCCCGTGGCTCAACCAGCCGAGGCCGTTTCCTTCTTGGCATCCGCATGGATCAGCAAGGGCTTGGTGGCGGCGTTATCCACCGCTTCCTCGTTCACCACGACTTCCTCGACGCTGTCCATGCCGGGCAGTTCGAACATGGTATCCAGCAGGATATCCTCCATGATCGACCGCAGACCCCGGGCGCCCGTCTTGCGCTTGATCGCGCGCTTGGCGATGGCTTGCAGCGCGTCTTCGGTAAAGGTCAGCTGCACGCCTTCCAGGTCGAACAGGCGCTGATATTGCTTGACCAAGGCGTTCTTCGGCTTGGTCAGGATGATGATCAGGGCTTCCTCATCCAGGTCGGTCAGCGTCGCAATGACCGGCAGGCGGCCGACAAATTCGGGGATCAGGCCGAATTTCAGCAGATCCTCGGGTTCCAGTTCCTTGAACATCTCGCCCACGCCGCGGTCGTCATTGTCCTTGACAGAGGCGCCAAAGCCCATGGCAGTGCCCTTGTTGCGCTGCGCGATGATCCGTTCCAGGCCGGCGAATGCGCCGCCGCAGATGAACAGGATGTTGGTCGTGTCCACTTGCAGGAATTCTTGCTGCGGATGCTTGCGCCCGCCCTGCGGAGGCACGGATGCAACCGTGCCTTCCATGATCTTCAGCAAGGCCTGCTGCACGCCCTCTCCGCTCACGTCGCGGGTGATCGAGGGGTTGTCGGACTTGCGGGTGATCTTGTCCACCTCGTCGATATAGACGATGCCGCGCTGTGCGCGCTCGACATTGTATTCCGATGCCTGAAGCAGCTTGAGGATGATGTTCTCGACATCCTCGCCCACATAGCCCGCCTCGGTCAGCGTGGTCGCATCGGCCATGGTGAAGGGCACGTCCAGGATGCGGGCCAGCGTCTGCGCCAGCAGGGTCTTGCCGCAGCCGGTCGGGCCGATCAGCAGGATGTTCGACTTGGCAAGTTCGATGTCGCCCTTGGTGCCGTGGTTAAGTCGCTTGTAGTGGTTGTGGACCGCCACGGACAGAACCCGCTTGGCGTGTTCCTGGCCGATGACGTAATCGTCCAGAACCGCGCAGATTTCCTTGGGCGTGGGCACTCCGTCGCCCGATTTCAGGCCCGAGGATTTCGTTTCCTCGCGGATGATGTCCATGCACAATTCGACGCATTCATCGCAGATGAAGACGGTCGGTCCCGCAATGAGCTTGCGAACCTCGTGCTGGCTCTTGCCGCAAAAGCTGCAATAGAGCGTGTTCTTGCTGTCACTGCCGGACTGGTTCGCCATCGTCCACGTTCCTTGATTGCCGCAGGTCTGCCAACCCGCTGGCGGCGCCGGTCGCCCCTTGCCGCACCTGAATTGATCCGTGGCGAACGCGCCGCCACGGGGTCTGTCCTTTATGTTAGGGTTGACGCGCGTCCGTCACAATCCCCAACGGTCTATTTCTTCTCGGGCTGGGCCTTTCCACGAGGGGCCACCACCTCGTCGATCAGGCCCCAGTCCTTTGCCTCGTCCGGCGACATGAAGCGGTCGCGCTCCAACGCTTCCTCGACCTCGGACAGGTCGCGGCCCGTATGGGTCACATAGATTTCATTCAACCGCCGCTTCAGCTTTTCGGTTTCGCGCGCATGGATCAGGATGTCGGTCGCCTGCCCCTGGAACCCGCCGGACGGCTGGTGGACCATGACCCGGCTGTTGGGCAGCGAATAGCGCAGCCCCGGTTCGCCCGCCGCCAGCAGCAGCGATCCCATCGACGCGGCTTGGCCCACGACCAGCGTGGAAACCCGGGGGCGGATATACTGCATCGTGTCATAGATCGACAAGCCCGAGGTTACGACGCCGCCCGGGCTGTTGATATACATGCTGATATCCTTGTTCGGATTTTCCGCTTCCAGAAACAGCAGTTGCGCGCAGATCAGCGTGGACATGCCGTCATGGACCGGCCCCGACACGAAGATGATCCGTTCCTTGAGCAGGCGCGAGAAGATGTCATAAGCCCGTTCCCCGCGCGAGGTCTGTTCGACCACCATGGGAACGAGGTTGTTCATGTAGAATTCTGCCGGATCGGTCATCGTCTGTCCTTGCCTTGTGTCCCTGTTCCCGCGATTCGCCAGGGCGCTGATCCCATCGTTAGACGCGAAAGGTTGACAGAGTCTTAGTAACGGGCAAGGTCCGCCGCAAGGCATGGAACGAACTTTGCCCCCCGCCCCGGGGCCGAAACCGCAGGAGACAGCGCGTGAAACTGATCGTCGGACTGGGCAATCCAGGCGCGAAATATGCGGCCAACCGCCACAACATTGGTTTCATGGCCTTGGACCGGATTGCGGAGGATCACGGTTTTTCACCCTGGAAGGCGCGGTTTCAGGGACTTGCGGCCGAAGGCAGGCTTGGCGATGCGCGCGTCACCTTCTTGAAGCCGCAGACCTTCATGAACCTTTCGGGTCAATCCGTGGGCGAGGCGATGCGCTATCTGAAGGTGACGCCGTCCGAAGTGATCGTGCTGCATGATGAACTGGACCTTGCCCCGGGAAAATGCCGTGTGAAGCAAGGTGGCGGCCATGCCGGCCATAACGGGTTGCGGTCGATCCATCAGCATATCGGTGCCGACTATCACCGCGTGCGCCTGGGCATCGGGCATCCGGGGCACAAGGATCGTGTTGCGGGCTATGTCCTGTCGGATTTCGCCAAGACGGACGGGGACTGGCTGGACGATCTGCTGCGGGGCATATCGGACGGCGCGCCTGCCCTGGCACAGGGGGACAGCGCGCGGTTCCAGAACCTGGTCGCGGCCCGCACCCAGCCTGCGCGCAACAGCGGCACGATGCCTGTGCCCGCAGCCACGGCTAAGGCACCCCCTGCCCCGGCGGTCCCCGACCAGCCCGCCAGCCTGACCGACAAGCTGCGCCAGCTGACCGACCGCTTTCGCTGATCCGGGGCTTGGCGCAAGCCCCGCTCGGCTGTAGCCTGACTGGAGGAGGACTGGACATGGATCCATCGCTGAACGTGCTGGGAACGCGGCTGGAACCGTGTTCGATGAAGCCGCTGACGGGTTTTTACCGCAACGGCTGCTGTGATACCGGTCAGGGCGACGCGGGCAGCCATACGGTCTGCGTTATTGTCGATGCAGAATTCCTGGCCGTGTCGAAATACCTGGGAAACGACCTGTCCACGCCGCGTCCCGAATTCCGGTTCGACGGGCTGAAACCGGGCGATCGCTGGTGCCTGTGCGCCGCGCGGTTCCTGCAAGCCGCGCAAGAGTTTGCCGCGCCCAAGGTTGTGCTGGAATCGACCCATGCCCGTGCCCTGGACATCATCCCGCTGGAACTGCTGCGGGTCCATTCGGTCGATGCGCAGGGCTGATCTTGCCGCCGTGGTGGTGGCCTGCCTGCTGCCTGGGGCTGCCCTGTCGCAGCAGCTTGCCGATGGAACGCCGCTTCATGCGGACGATGCCCGCAGGCTGGGCGAATATCACGCCGCAGCGGGCGAGGCGATGCTGGACGCATTTTCCGGCGGCGATCCCGACGATCTTGTGATCTTGACCAATGTTCTGCAGGGCGACCCGCTGCCTTCGGATCAGGTCTTGGCAATGATCCCGGGGGATTGGTCCTGTCGGACAATCAAGATGGGCGGGCTTCTGCCCATCACCGTCTATCAGCCGTTTCGATGCCGGATCGGCAACGATGGAAGCTTGGAAAAGCTGACCGGATCCCAGCGGACCAGGGGGCGGATTCATGTGGACGGCGACCGTCTGGTCTATCTGGGCACCGGCTTCATTGCTGGCGACACGCCGCCGCCTTATGCCGACCTGCCACCCTTTTCCGAACCCGGATCCGGCCCGCAAAGGATGCCCGAGATCGGCCTGGTCGAGATGACCGGGAACACTAGGGGCCGGGTGATGTTCCCCGACCCTTATCTGGAATCCCGCTTCAACATCCTGACCCTAAGCCGTTGAGGATGCTCATATTTTCATCTCGAAGCCCAGGTGCTTGGCGACGGTGAAGATATCCTTGTCGCCCCGTCCGCACATATTCATGACGATCAGGTGGTCGCGCGGCAGATCGGGCGCGATCTTCATCACATGAGCCAGGGCGTGGCTGGGTTCCAGTGCAGGAATGATCCCCTCCTGGGCGCAGCACAACTGGAACGCCGCCAGGGCCTCGTCATCGGTGATGCTGACATATTCCGCCCGACCCATGTCCTTGAGCCAGGCGTGTTCCGGCCCGATGCCGGGATAATCCAGACCCGCGCTGATCGAGTGGCCTTCCAGGATCTGACCGTCGTCGTCCTGGAGCAGATAGGTGCGGTTGCCGTGCAGCACGCCCGCCCGCCCGCCCGAAAGGCTGGCGCAGTGTTCCATCCTGTCGTCCACGCCCTTGCCCCCCGCCTCGACGCCGATGATGCGGACCTCCTTGTCGTCAAGGAAGGGATAGAACAGACCCATCGCATTCGATCCGCCGCCGATGGCCGCGATGATGGTATCGGGCAGGCGGCCTTCGCGGGGCAGGATCTGTTCCTTGACCTCTTTTCCGATGATCGACTGGAAATCGCGCACCATGGCCGGATAAGGATGCGGACCCGCCACCGTGCCGATGCAGTAAAAGGTGTCGCGCACGTTCGTGACCCAGTCGCGCAGCGCGTCGTTCATCGCATCCTTCAGCGTGCCGCGACCCGATGTGACGGGCACAACCTCGGCCCCCAGCAGGCGCATCCGAAAGACGTTCGGCGCCTGGCGTTCCACGTCGGTCGCGCCCATATAGACGATGCACTTCAACCCAAAGCGCGCGCAGACGGTGGCGGTCGCCACGCCGTGCTGGCCCGCGCCCGTTTCCGCGATGATGCGGGTCTTGCCCATCCGGCGGGCCAGCAGGATCTGGCCCAGCACGTTGTTGATCTTGTGCGCGCCGGTGTGGTTCAGTTCGTCCCGCTTCATGTAGATTTTGGCACCGCCCAGGTGGTCGGTCAGCCGTTCGGCGAAATACAGGGGCGAGGGGCGGCCCACGTAATGCGTCCACAGATCATCCATCTCGGCCCAGAAGTCTGCGTCGGTCTTGGCGCGTTCGTATTCGGCCTCGAGATCCAGGATCAGCGGCATCAGGGTTTCGCTGACAAAGCGGCCGCCATAGATGCCGAAGCGCCCCTGTTCGTCGGGACCAGACTTGTAGCTGTTCACCAGATCATCTGCCATCGGACGCGCCTTCATGTGGAAGCCTCAAAGGGCTTTCTTATAGCCGATATGGCTGGGGGTGAAGCCCAGCCTGTCATAGAAGCGGTGGGCATCGGTCCGCGACCTGTTGGTGGTCAACTGCATCTGGCCGCACCCTGCCGCCCGCGCGCGATCCTCGGCATCGGCGATCAGCTGCGCGCCAAGACCCCTGCCGCGCAGATCGGACGCAACGCGCACCCCTTCGATTTGGGCACGGCGGGCGGCAGCAGCGGAGAGGCCGGAAATGAACAGGATCTGATAGCACGCGACGATCCGGTCACCCAGCAAGCCCACGATCAGCATATTGCCGTTTTGCGCCTGCATGGCATCAAAGGCCGCAAGATAGGGATCCATGTCGGCCCCCTCTCGGTCCCGGCCCAGCACATCGTCGGCCAACAGGGCCACGACCGAAGGAACCTCGTCCCGCAAGGCGGGGCGGAACCGGACGGTCACGACGCCGCCGCGACAAAGGCCCGGATCAACCCTTCGTCCTTGACCCCCGGCTCGGTTTCCACGCCCGAGGAAACATCGACCGCAGGCGCGCCGGTCAGCCGGATCGCCTCGGCTACGTTTTGCGGGGTCAGGCCACCGGCCAGCATCCAGGGGCGCAGCCACTTGCGCCCCACCAGCAGCCGCCAATCGAAGGACAGTCCGTTACCGCCGGGCAGGACCGCGTCCTGGGGCGGCTTGGCATCAACCAGCAGCATATCGGCCACCAAGCCATAGTCGGTCAGCGCAGGCAGGTCGGCAGGGCCTGACAGCCCGACGGACTTCATCACAGGCAGGCCCGTCAAACCCTTGACCTGTGCCACCCGATCCGGGCTTTCACTGCCATGAAGCTGGATGATGTCCAGGGGTACCTTGCCCAGCACGGCATCCAGCATCGCATCGTCGGGATCCACGAACAGTCCAACCCGCGCCATGCCGACGGGCACGTGCAAAACCAGTGCCGCGGCCTCGTCGGCTGACACGGCGCGCGGTGATTTTGGAAAGAAGACCAACCCGACATAACGCGCGCCCGCATCGGCTGCGGCCTCGATATGCTCGGGTCGGCGCAGGCCGCATATCTTGACCTGGGCCATCCCTCAGCGCCTGGCGGGCAGCGTGGTGCCGGGCGCCGGTTCGGCCGAAGCCACAGGCAGCGCAGGCACCGTGGTCCCGGGGCGCTCCAAGATCGCCAGAACGTCATCCTTGGGGGCGGCGTGGCGGTTGCGCAGGTGGCCTACCTCGCTCTCCAGCTGGGCGGCGCGAAAGGCCTGCGCGCGGGCCTCGCGGCGGATGTGGGATTCGCGCAGCCATTCCCAGACCAGGCCCGCCAGCATCCCCAAGGCAAAGGCCAGAAAGATCACCAGGAACAGCGGCAAGGCAACCGACCAGCGTCCGCCCAGATACTGCCCGAAATTCGCGGGAAAGGCCGACAGCGTCACCGTTTCACGATTGGCCAAGGCAACGGCGATCAGGACGATTGCCAAAGCCACCACGAAGATCAGTCGAAGAAAGCGCATGAAATGTCCTTGGTTGCGGCCGCCATGCGCGGCCCGGTATCCTGCCGGCTTCTACGCCGTTCAGGCCTCCCCGTTCAACCGATCACGCAACAGTTTGCCGGTCTTGAAAAAGGGGACGTATTTCTGGTCCACATCCACGGCCTCGCCCGTGCGCGGGTTGCGGCCGGTTCGCGAGTCGCGCTTCTTGACGGAAAAGGCGCCAAAGCCGCGCAGTTCGACCCTGTCGCCGCGCGCCATGGCGTCGATGATTTCCTCGAACACGGTGTTCACGATCCGCTCTACATCGCGACGGAACAGATGCGGGTTTTCGTCAGCGATCAGCTGGATCAGTTCGGACCGGATCATCATCCCCCCAGGTGGCGTAACGGCTGCAAGACGTCGTCCGCAGGACTAGCGACAAAAGGCAACGCAGGAAAAGGTTCCTAGTTTCCATAGCGATGCCAGTTTTGCCCCTGCCGCGCAAGAGAAGTGAACACCCCCTGCCTATCCAGCGGGCATGAAAAAGCCCGTCCCGCGCAAGCGGAACGGGCGATGATGCATCGCAAAGGGCGCGATCAGGCGTTGCGGTTCAGCGCGGCGCCCAGGATGTCGCCCAGCGACGCGCCCGAATCGGACGATCCGTACTGGTCGATGGCTTCCTTTTCCTCGGCAATCTCGCGCGCCTTGATCGACAGGCCCAGACGGCGGGTCTTGGTGTCGATGTTGGTAACGCGGGCATCGACCTTGTCGCCGACCTGGAACCGCTCGGGACGCTGGTCCTGACGGTCGCGGGCCAGATCCGAACGGCGGATGAACGACTTGACGCCGTTGTATTCCACCTCGACCCCGCCTTCTTCGATGGCGGTGACTTCGACGGTCACGACCGTGCCACGCTTCACGCCGTCAACGGCTTCGGCCATGTGCTCGTTTTCCAGCGACTTGATCGACAGGCTGATGCGCTCTTTCTCGACATCCACGTCCTGGACGACCGCTTTCACCACGTCGCCCTTGCGGAAGTCCTGGATCGCATCCTCGCCACGGGCATCCCACGAGATGTCCGACAGGTGGACCATGCCGTCGATATCGCCTTCGAGGCCGACGAACAGACCGAATTCGGTGATGTTCTTGACTTCGCCCTCGATCACGGTGCCCGACGGATGGGTTTCCGCGAACACTTCCCACGGGTTGCGCTGCGTCTGCTTCAGGCCCAGCGACACGCGGCGCTTGGCTTCGTCGATTTCCAGAACCATTACTTCGACCTCTTGCGAGGTGGAGACGATCTTGCCCGGATGGACGTTCTTCTTGGTCCAGCTCATTTCACTGACGTGGACCAGACCCTCGACACCGGCTTCCAGTTCGACAAAGGCGCCGTAGTCGGTGATGTTGGTCACGCGGCCCTGGTGGACCGAACCGATCGGGAACTTGTCGCCCACGGTATCCCACGGATCGGCCTGCAGCTGCTTCATGCCCAGGCTGATGCGGTGGCTGTCCTTGTTGATCTTGATGACCTGAACTTTCAGGGTCTCGCCGATCGCCAGGATTTCGGACGGGTGGTTGACGCGGCGCCAGGCCATGTCGGTGACGTGCAGCAGCCCGTCAACACCGCCCAGATCGACGAACGCCCCGTATTCGGTGATGTTCTTGACCACGCCGTCGACCGTCTGACCTTCGGTCAGGTTGGCAATGACTTCGGCGCGCTGTTCGGCGCGGCTTTCTTCCAGGATGGCGCGGCGCGACACGACAATGTTGCCACGGCGGCGGTCCATTTTCAGGATCTGGAACGGCTGCTTCAGGCCCATCAGCGGGCCGGCGTCGCGCACGGGGCGCACATCGACCTGCGAACCGGGCAGGAAGGCCACGGCGCCGCCCAGATCGACAGTGAAGCCGCCCTTGACGCGACCGAAGATGGCGCCTTCGACGCGCTCTTCATCGGCATAGGCTCTTTCCAGACGGTCCCAGGCTTCTTCGCGGCGGGCTTTTTCGCGGCTGATGCTGGCTTCGCCGCGGGCATTTTCCACGCGGTCCAGATAAACCTCGACTTCGTCGCCAACCTTGATGTTGGGTTCTTCGCCGGGATTTGCGAATTCTTTCAGATCGACGCGGCCTTCCATCTTGTAGCCGACGTCGATGATGGCCTGGCCCGCCTCGATGGCGATGACACGGCCTTTGACAACCGAACCTTCGTCCGGGGTGTCGATGTCGAAGCTTTCGTTCAGGAGGGCTTCGAATTCCTCCATGGTCGCTTTAGCGCACATATATAATCAGTTTCCTTTGGTCGATTTCACTGGCCATGCGGTTGGCTCCGCCGGTCTTTATGGCTGCCCTTCGGGAACGACAAAGGGTCGCGGCTGGCGCCCGACCCGTTCAGATGCGGTCTGTTCTGACCATGTCGCCCTTGGACTGGCGGTCATATAGTCGTGTTTTTGCTGCAACTCAACGTAAAAAGTAAGATGCGGCTTCGATATGGCCAATCGGAAATATCGCTTGCGGGTTGCCTTGCCCGGACGATAGCTTCGGACAACCATAACCAGCCGAGGTTCCCGTGCGCCCTGCCCTGCTGGCCGCCGCCCTGACCCTGTCTGCCGCGCCCGCCTGGGCCGAGGATGTCAGCGTCTTCGCCGCCGCCTCCCTGAAGAACGCGCTTGATGAGGTCGCGGCACAGTTCACGGCCCAGACGGGCAACACGGTGACGATTTCATATGCCGGATCCAACGCGCTTGCCAAACAGATCATCGAGGGGGCGCCCGCCGATCTGTTCCTGTCGGCCAATGCGGAATGGATGGATCAGGTCGACCAAGCAGGGCTTGTGCAGGACCGCGCCGATATCCTGGGCAACCGCCTGGTGCTGATCGGCCATGGCGATGCTGCACCCGTGCGGATTTCGGCGGGCACCGACTTGGCTGGGATGCTGAATGGCGGCAAACTGGCGATGGCCCTGGTGGATTCCGTTCCCGCCGGTCAGTACGGCAAGGCGGCATTGGAAAACCTGGGGCTTTGGGACGACGTGGGCGCCGATGTCGCGCAATCGGACAATGTGCGCGCGGCTTTGGTCCTGGTCGCTGCGGGCGAGGCACCTTACGGCATCGTCTATGCCACCGATGCGGCCGCCGAAGATGATGTGGCGATTGTGGGGAATTTTCCTGCGGACAGCTATCCCACGATCACCTATCCTGCCGCCCTTTTGACAGAGGCTGCCGATGACGCCGACCGCGCATTTTTCGACGCCATAAGGTGGGATGCCGCGGACGAGGTCTTTGCAAAACATGGCTTTACGGTGACGGACTGACGTGACCGACTGGCTGACCCCCGAGGCGTGGCAGGCCCTTCGACTGTCATTGAAGGTATCGCTGTGGGCCGTGGCAACCAGCCTGCCTCTGGGGATCCTTGCAGCCTATGCCCTGGCGCGATGGCGTTTTCCGGGACACGGCCTGCTGAACGGGCTGGTGCATCTGCCGCTGGTCTTGCCGCCCGTTGTCACGGGCTATCTGTTGCTGCTGACCTTTGGACGGCGCGGATGGGTCGGGCAATGGCTGGACGGGATCGGCATCGTTCTGGCATTCCGCTGGACCGGCGCAGCCCTGGCCGCCGCGATCATGGCATTTCCCCTGATGGTCCGCGCCATCCGCCTGTCGATCGAGGCGGTGGATCCCCGGCTGGAACAGGCCGCATCCACACTCGGCGCCCCACGGGCCTGGGTGTTCCTGACCGTCACCCTGCCCCTGATCCTGCCCGGCATCCTCGCGGGCGCGATCCTGGCATTCGCAAAGGCCATGGGGGAATTCGGCGCCACCATCACATTCGTATCGAACATCCCCGGCCAGACGCAGACCCTGCCATCGGCCATCTATGCATTCCTGCAGGTGCCGGGAGGAGAGGCTGCGGCGGCGCGGCTGGTCATCATCGCCGTCGCCGTCGCCATGGGCGCGCTGTTCCTGTCGGAATGGCTGTCGCGGGCCATTGCCCGGCGCATTCGGGGCGCGTGATGCTGACCGTCGCGCTGCGTCATGCCTTTCCGGGCTTCCTGCTGGATGCGGCCTTCGATGCCCCATCGGGGCTGACGGCGTTGTTCGGACATTCGGGTTCGGGAAAGACCACCATCGTCAACGCCGTCGCAGGGCTTCTGCGGCCTGACCACGGGCGCATCGCTGACGGCGGCACCGTGCTGACAGACAGCCGCCAAGGCATCTTCCTGCCGCCGCACCGGCGCGGCATCGGCTATGTCTTCCAGGATGCAAGGCTGTTTCCGCACCTGACGGTCCGGCAGAACCTGCTGTACGGCCACTGGTTCACAGGCCGCGGGCGGCAATCCGACCTGGACCGCGTGACAGAAATGCTGGGCATCGGTCCGCTGCTGTCCCGTCGCCCCGCCGCGCTGTCGGGGGGCGAGCGCCAGCGCGTCGCGCTTGGCCGGGCAATCCTGTCCCATCCCCGGCTGCTGTTGATGGACGAGCCTCTGGCGGCCCTGGACCAGCCCCGCAAGGACGAGATCCTTCCCTATCTGGAACGCCTGCGCGATCATGCCGGGCTGCCGATCCTTTATGTCACCCATTCCCCGGCCGAGGTCGCGCGCCTGGCCACCACCATCGTCCTGGTGGTCGGGGGCCGCGTGACGGCTGCCGGACCAGCGGCGCAGATGCTGTCGGATCCCGCCATCGCCCCCATGCTGGGCCTTGCCGAAATCGGTGCTGTGCTGACCGCGCGGGTATGCGGGCAGGACGCGGATGGCCTGACCCGGCTTGCAACCCCTGCCGGGGCGCTGTTCCTGCCCCGGGTCGCGGCCCCTGTGGGCAGCATTCTGCGGCTGCGGATCCTGGCCCAGGACGTGATGATCGCGACCATCCCGCCGCAAGGCATCTCGGCGCTGAACGTCATCCCTGCCACGGTCCGCGACCTGACCGACAGCGAGGGCAGCGTGCTGGTGCGCCTGGATGCCGGGGGTCAGGCGATCCTGTCGCGCATCACCGCCCGGTCCGCCCGCGCCCTTGACCTGCATCCCGGCAAGCCGGTTCACGCCGTGCTGAAGGCGGTTTCCGTGGCACCCGGAACGATCGGCTTTTCCGCAGGCTGATGGGCGACCCAGATGCCGCTTTCACGAGAGAAATATTCATATTCAGGCGCCTGAAATCCCTGCCCCATGGGCGCGATATGCCGTTCGATGGTCAGCAACGCGCCGTCGATCTGCAAGACCGCAAATTCGCTTTGCCGGTCCGACAGTCGCGCGCACAGCGCCGTCCCTGCTTGCACCTGCAGCAGGCTCGGATGCGCAGTCTGGTCCAGCATGGCGCCCGTCGCCCAGACGTGCAGGTGCCCTGACAGCGCGATCTGCGCCCCCGCGCGTTCCAGCCGCGCCAAGGCCTGCGGGGCGCGGCGCGTCAGTTCCTTGTCTACCTGCGCCAGATGTTCCAGCGGATGATGCAGCGCCACGATGTTCATGCAAGTCGGATCGAGAC
Source organism: Paracoccus everestensis (assembly GCF_021491915.1). NCBI lineage: Bacteria > Pseudomonadati > Pseudomonadota > Alphaproteobacteria > Rhodobacterales > Paracoccaceae > Paracoccus > Paracoccus everestensis. The sequence goes on from NZ_CP090836.1 coordinate 1,632,685, forward strand.
TGCGTTCCAGCCGCGCGATCTCTCCGCTCCGGATCACACCCCGCTGCACGGCCAAGGGATCGACGCTGTTCAGCGCAAGAACCCGAACCGAGCCAACCTGGCGCGTGGGCGTCAGGTCCGGTCCGACTGCCCGCCGAAAGCCGTGCCAAGGCGCCAGGAACCGCACCGGCAGGTTATACAGCGGCACGTCGTGATTGCCGGGCAGCACCATCAGTGGTGCCTGGACGCGCCCCAGGAACGCCGCCGCCTCGGCGTATTGATCGGCGCGGGCGCGGTGGGTGACATCGCCCGTCACCACCACCAGATCGGCCCCCGCGTCGTTCACACGATCCAGAAGGGGTTCGACCAGCTCGGCCCGGTGAAACCCGAAATGCAGGTCGGACAGATGGACGATGCGCGTCACGCGGCCGGATCCTGGGTCTTGCCGCCATCGGCCGGAACCAGCACCGTCAGGGCTCCGTGCAGGACCTGGACGTGAAACGGGGTTTTCATGCGGGTCTTTTCACCGTCGTGCGCGATCAGCTGGCGAAACTGGCCGGTGTCGATCACCAGGCTGTCGGTCACGATCAGGTCGAAGTCGCTGTCTTTCGCGCTGAGGCCCAGGGCCAGCCGGAAGGCTGACCGAAGAAGCGGCAGGGGCTTGCGCGCCTTGGCGATCAGCACCGCCATGTTTCCCGCGCGGATCGCATCGGCCCCGTCCAGGCCGAAGGCGTCCAACTGATAGGCGCTGCGTGCCACGAACACGAGGGCTGTGGTAAAGCGCCGTTCCTGCCCATCGACCTTGGCCGTCAGGCGCATTGGATGGCGCAACCGGCGCAGCGCCACCAGCACCGACCAATAGGCCGCCATGCGCGACCGGCCCCAGCGTTTGTAAATCCCTTCGCGCGTCTTCAGGATATGCGGATAGGCGCCCAGGCTGACATTGTTCAAAAACACCAGATCCTCGATCTGGCCGATGTCAACTGCCCGGGGGCGGGCATCCTGAAGGGTTTCCAGCCCTTCCTCGATCGTTTCGCCCACGCCCAAGTCGCGCGCGAAGTAATTGAACGTCCCCCCCGGCAGAACCCCCATCATCGTACCGGTGCCCGCCAGGGCACCCGCGACCGCCGATTGCGTGCCGTCCCCGCCCGCTGCCACGACGATATCGAAACCGTCGGCCACCGCCTGCCGGGCCAGATGGATAAGCCGGTCGCCCCGGTCGGTTTCCCGCAGGGCAAATTCGGCCACCTTGTCTTGCAGCGCCGCGCGGATCGTTTCCGCCTGGTCGTCCTGCTTGCCCGATCCACGGTTGCGGATCACGCACAACCTGCACGCGGAAAGATCGACCTTGTCGGCTGTATCGCGCATTTGCCCCTCCGGTGATTGCGGGGGAACAACACGGGGGGCAGCAGCGCGGTTTCACGCCGGGTGCATCAAAGACGATGCATTGCCTGTTCGACCGAGGGGCGCAGCCCCGCACCCCCTGCGGCGATATAGGATTTCAACTGCTCGCGCATCCGCGGTTCCCAGTAATCCTTCAGGTGATCGGCGATCTTGTCCGGGGCATCGCCTGGCTGGGTGTCGAAAAAGGTGGCGATCTGGTTGGCCATGGTGACCATCTTTTCAGGCGACATCGGAAACCTTTGCCCGCAGGCGTTCGGGGTGGGTGAACAGATCAAAGCCTTCGCCCCGCGCAAAGGCGGCAAGGGTCAGGCCCGCCCCTTCCGCAAGACGCAGGGCGTGCAGCGTGGGGGCAGACACGGCGACCAAGATGGCGCAGCCCGCCATCACGCATTTCTGCACCATCTCGGTCGAGACCCGGCTGGTCAGGACAATGGCGCCCTGGGCCGGGTCGATCCCCTGGCGCGCCATGGCCCCGATCAGCTTGTCCAGGGCGTTGTGGCGGCCCACATCCTCCCTCGCCAGGACAACACCCTGACCCGGCAGCATGAAGCCTGCCGCATGGACGGCCCGCGTCCGGTCGTGCAAGGGCTGCCAGCCGCGCAGGGATTCCGTGGCGGCCGTGATTTCCTGGGCGGTCAGGATCGGCCCCGTCGCGGCAAGGCTGGGCAGGGACCGCATCGCGGCCTCGATGCTGTCGATGCCGCACAGGCCGCAGCCGACCGGACCGGCCAATGTCCGGCGCCGGGCGGCCAGGGCTTCGCCCCGATCCTCGGCCAGCCACATCTGCGCCTCGATCCCCTTGGAATGGGGGATCACGTCGCAACTGGCGATCTGATGAATGCCGTCCACGATGCCTTCCGTCAGCGAAAAACCCACCGCGAAGTCGTCCACGTCGGCGGGCGTCGCCATCATCACGGCATGGGTGGTTCCATCATAGACCATGGCAATGGCCATTTCCTCGGGCAGCGCGCGCGTTACCGCAACGCTGCTGCCCGGTCTGTGATGGATCGCGTCCGAGACCCCGAAGGGCTGCGGCAGGGTCATGTCCTACTCCGCTGCGGTCAGGATCCGCCGCGACCGTTCGGCCTGTTCGTTATAGCTTTCCTGCCATTCGGACGGACCGTTCGAGGGGCTGACCTGCACCGCCGTTACCTTGAATTCGGGGCAGTTCGTCGCCCAGTCCGAGAAATCGGTGGTGACCACGTTAGCCTGCGTCGAGGGGTGATGGAAGGTCGTATAGACCACCCCCGCTGCCACCCGGTCGGTCAGCACGGCCCGAAGGGTCGTTTCCCCCGCTCGCGATGCCAGCCGCACCCAGTCGCCGTCGTTGATGCCCCGGTTCTCGGCATCATGCGGGTTGATCTCCAGCACGTCCTCGGCGTGCCAGACCACGTTCTCGGTCCGCCGGGTCTGGGCACCAACATTGTACTGGGACAGGATCCGCCCCGTGGTCAGCAACAGCGGGAAGCGCGGGCCGGTGCGTTCGTCGGTCGCCACATATTCGGTGACCATGAAATGGCCCTTGCCCGACACGAAGCCGTCGACGTGCATCAAGGGCGTGCCGTCCGGCACCTGCTCGTTGCAGGGCCACTGGACGGACCCCTTTTCCTCCAGCACCTCATAGGTGACGCCGGCAAAGCTGGGCGTGGTCGCGGCGATCTCCTCCATGATCTGGCGAGGATGGGTGTAATGCCAGTCCGCGCCCATAGCATTGGCCAAAAGCTGCGTGACCTCCCAGTCCTCGTATCCGTTGCGGGGGGCCATCACCTTGCGGACGCGGTTGATGCGGCGTTCGGCATTGGTGAAGGTGCCGTCCTTTTCCAGGAAGGTCGAACCCGGCAGGAAGACATGAGCATAGTTCGCGGTTTCGTTCAGGAACAGGTCGTGGACGATCACGCATTCCATCGCCGCCAGACCCGCGGCGACGTGGTGGGTGTCGGGATCGGATTGCAGGATATCCTCGCCCTGGCAGTAAAGGCCTTTGAAAGTGCCCTCGACCGCCGCGTCCAGCATATTGGGGATGCGGAGACCGGGTTCAGGGTCGATCTCGCAGTTCCAGGCCTTCTCGAAGATCGCGCGAACGTCGGGCAGCTTGACGTGACGATAGCCGGGCAGTTCATGCGGGAAGCTGCCCATGTCGCAGGAACCCTGCACGTTGTTCTGGCCCCGCAGCGGGTTCACGCCCACACCCGCCCGACCGATATTGCCGGTCAGCATGGCAAGGTTGGCGATCCCGATCACGGTCGTGGACCCCTGGCTGTGTTCCGTCACGCCCAGCCCGTAATAGATCGCGCCATTGCCGCCGGTGGCATAAAGCCGTGCGGCCGCGCGCAGGTCGGCCGCAGGAACGCCGGTCAGCAGTTCCACATTCTCCGGCGCATGGCGCGGGTCGCTGACGAAATCGACATAGAACTGGAATTCGTCCCAGTCGCAGCGGGTGCGGATGAAGTCCTGGTCGAACAACCCCTCGGTGACGATCACATGGGCCATGGCCGTGACAACCGCGACGTTGGTGCCGGGCTTCAACGGCAGGTGGTGGGCGGCCTCGACATGGGCCGACCGCACGATGTCGGTGCGGCGCGGATCGACGACAATCAGCTTGGCACCATCGCGCAGGCGTTTTTTCAACCGGCTGGCAAAGACCGGGTGCCCGTCGGTCGGATTTGCCCCGATGATCATCACGACATCGGCCTGTTCGACCGAGTCGAAATCCTGCGTTCCGGCCGATGTGCCATAGGTCTTGCCCAGCCCGTATCCGGTGGGCGAATGGCAGACGCGGGCGCAGGTGTCGGTGTTGTTGTTGCCAAAGACCGCGCGGGTCAGTTTCTGCACCAGATAAGTTTCCTCGTTGGTGCAGCGGCTGGAGGTGATGACGCCGACCGACTTGCGGCCGTATTTCTGCTGGATGCCCTTCATCTTCGCGGCGGCGAAGGACAGCGCCTCGGCCCATTCGACCTCGCGCCAGGGTTCCTCGATGGTATCGCGGATCATGGGCTTGAGGATGCGGTCCTTGTGCTGGGCATAGCCATAGGCGAAGCGGCCCTTGACGCAGCTATGGCCCCGGTTGGCCTTGCCGTGCTTGTAGGGGACCATGCGGACCAGCTGATCGCCGTTCAGTTCGGCCTTGAAGGAGCAGCCCACGCCGCAATAAGCGCAGGTGGTGATAACGGACCGTTCAGGCGTGCCCAGTTCGATCACGGATTTTTCCTGCAGGGTCGCGGTCGGGCAGGCCTGCACGCAGGCGCCGCAGGACACGCAGTCCGAGGTCAGGAAGCTGTCCTCGGACGTGCCCGCGCGGACGCGGCTGTCAAAGCCCCGTCCCTCGATGGTCAGCGCAAAGGTGCCCTGGACCTCCTCGCAGGCGCGGACGCAGCGGGAACAGACGATGCACTTGGCCGGATCAAAGGTGAAATACGGATTGCTTTCATCCTTGGGGATATAATGCGCATTCACCCCGGCCCCGTCGCGTTGGGCGAAATGGTTCAGCAGCGTCCGACCCTCGGGCGCCTTGTAGCGCACGTCGCGCAGGCCGACATTGCCCGCCATGTCCTGCAGTTCGCAATCGCCATTGGCGGCGCAGGTCAGGCAATCCAGCGGGTGGTCGCTGATGTAAAGCTCCATCACACCCTTGCGCATCCGGCGCAGCTTGTCGGACTGGGTGTGGACGACCATGCCCTCCATCACCGGCGTGGTGCAGGATGCGGGCGTGCCGCGGCGGCCTTCGATTTCCACGACGCACAGGCGGCAGGAACCAAAGGCCTCGATGTTGTCGCTGGCGCACAGCTTGGGCACCATGATCCCGGCCTCGGCTGCGGCGCGCATGACGGATGTGCCCTCGGGCACCGTCACGTCGATCCCGTCCACGCTGATCGTCACCGGCAGCCCGACCTTGGCTGGCGTGCCCATGTCGCGATCGTCGCCCGGCGGGAATTGGGGGATGATGAAGTCTCTCATTCGGCTGCCTCCTGCAAGGTGGCGAAATCGTCGGGGAAATGGGTGAGGGCGGACATGACCGGAAACGGCGTGAAGCCGCCAAGCGCGCAGAGCGAGCCGTCCTTCATCGTCTCGCACAAGTCGGTCAGCAGCGGGATCGCGGCGGCGTCGCCTTGCGCAATGCGGTCGATGGTTTCCACCCCGCGCACCGCGCCGACCCGGCAGGGCGTGCATTTGCCGCAGGATTCGACAGCGCAGAACTCCATGGCAAAGCGCGCCATGCGCAGCATATCCACCGTATCGTCAAAGACCACCAGGCCAGCATGGCCGATCAGCCCGCCGTTCCGGTCGAATTCCTCATATCCCATCGGCGTGTCGAACTTCTCGACCGGCATATAGGCGCCGAGGGGGCCGCCGACCTGCACCGCCTTGACGGGACGGCCGGTGGCGGTGCCGCCGCCGATGTCATTCACGACTTGGCCCAGGGTCATGCCGAATGCGGTTTCGAACAGCCCGCCGCGCTTGACGTTGCCCGCGATCTGCAAGGTCACGGTGCCGCGCGACCGGCCAAGGCCAAAATCGGCGTAGTGCTTCGCGCCGCGTTCGAAGATCACCGGGACCGTCGCCAGAGAGATCACGTTGTTCACGACCGTGGGCCGTCCCAGGAAACCCTGCAGCGCAGGCAGCGGCGGCTTGGCGCGCACGGTGCCGCGCTTGCCTTCCAGGCTGTTCAGAAGGCTGGTTTCCTCGCCGCAGACATAGGCGCCCGCGCCCGTGCGGACCTCCATGTCAAAGGCGCGGCCCGACCCCAGCACGTCCGGCCCCAGCAAGCCCCGCTGGCGGGCGGTCCTTACCGCCTGCGACAGAACCGCGATGGCGTCCGGGTATTCGGACCGCAGATAAACATAGCCGCGCGTCGCGCCCACTCCCAAGCCGGCAATCGCCATGCCCTCGATCAGCGAGAACGGATCGCCCTCGATGATCATGCGGTCGGCGAATGTGCCGCTGTCGCCCTCGTCGGCATTGCAGACGATGTATTTCTGCGGGGCTTCCGCCTCGGCCACGGTCTTCCATTTGATACCGGTCGGAAAGCCTGCGCCGCCGCGTCCGCGCAGACCGCTGTCGGTGACTTCCTGCACGATCTGGGGCTTGGTCATGCCAAGCGCGCGGCCCAGGCCCACCAAGCCGCCATGGGCGGCATAGTCATCCAGATCCAGCGGATCGATCACGCCGCAGCGGGCAAAGGTCAGGCGCGTCTGGCGGGCGAACCAATCGATATCCTCGACCCGTCCCAGGCCGTTCAGCTTGCCATCCAGCAAATCCGGCACCTGATCGGGGGTCACGTTTCCGTAACCCATGCGGCCTTCCGGCGTCTCGACCTCGACCAGGGGTTCCAGCCAGACCATGCCGCGCGTGCCGTTGCGAACGATCTTCACGTCCAGATCGCGCGCGCCTGCCTGCCGCGCGATGGCATCGGCCACCTCGTCCGCGCCAAGCGCCTTGGCCGCGCTGTCCAGGGGAACAAAGATCTTCATGCGCCCACCTCGGCCAGGATGCGATCCATCCGGGCATCATCGACGCGCCCCACCACGCGCCCATCCACCATGGCAGCAGGCGCGCAGGCGCACATCCCAAGGCAATAGACGGGTTCGACCGTTACGGCGCCATTCGGGGTGGTGCCATGCCATCCGATGCCCAGCTTGCGCAGCGTTTCCTCGGCCAGGGCATTGGCGCCCATGGATTGGCAGGCCTCGGCCCGGCAGAGCTTCAGGACGTGGCGGCCTGTGGGATGATCGCGGAAATCATGGTAAAAGCTGATGACGCCATGCACCTCGGCCCGACCGAGGTTCAGGATATCGGCCAGCACCGGCACGGCGCCCTGCGGCACGCAGCCCCAGGTTTCCTGCAACGCGTGCAACATTGGCAAAAGCGGCCCTTCCAAGGATACCAACGGCGCGACAACGCTGCGGATCTCCTCCTCGGACGGGGCTGGCGCATGGGAGTGCATAAGCTGGCCTTTCAACGGTCTGGTGCGCCATGAAACCGGACAGCCATTTCAAAATCAATAACGTTGTTCCGTCAGTCGATAGAAATCATCTATCGTTTGCCATCCGACGTGCCTCGGCCAGTAAGGCCTCCAGCACCGGCGTATGGGGTTCCCGCCACGGTGCGACCAGGCCCACCGCATGGCTGGCCCCGGCCCCGTCCAGCGGGATCATGCGCAGGGGCTTTCCTTCGGTCAGGAAGGCCGCGATGTCCTCGGGCAGGATGGTGATCCAGCCGCCCTCCAGCACATGGGCAACAAGAACAACGGTCGAACTGGATTCGACGGTTGCCTGGGGAACAACGCCCGCCTCGATCAGGTTGCGGTTGATGATGCGGCGGTTCTGCATATCGCTGGTCAAGAGGCACAGCCGATGCCCCGCAAGATCGGCCCAACCTACCCGGTCCTGCAGGGCCAGGGGCGATCCCTCGGCGCAGACCAGCATATAGCGTTCGTCATAAAGGCGCACCGTGCTGACCCGGCCCAGGGGTTCGTTGTCCAGATACGATATCCCCGCGTCCACTGTCAGATCGTCGATCATCTGCAGGATCTCGACCGAGGTGCGCGACAGGATCGTCATGCCGACATTGGGATGGGCCGCGCCAAACCGGGCGCTGATCCGTGCCGCCCAGGTCAAGGCGGTCGGGATCACGGCGATGCGAAGCTGGCCCGACAGCCCATGGCGCGTCGCTCGCATCTCTTCTCGCAACTGCCGGGTGTCGCCGACGATGCGGCGCGCCCAGACCAGGGCTGACTGCCCTTCGGGCGTCAGGCCACCGTAACGCGAGCCGCGAAAGATCAGCAGCACGCCAAGCTGTTCTTCCAACTGCTTGATGCCCGCCGACAACGTGGGCTGGGTGATCCCCAGGCTTTCGGCGGCGCGGCCGAAATGGCGTTCCTTGGCCACTGCCAGGAACATTTCCAGCTTGTCGATCATTCCGCCGGCGCAAGCGTGGCTTCGTCCAGCCGGTCCTTGCGCCCCAGAAGACGGCGCATCAGCACATAGAACAGCGGCGCGAACAGGATGCCCAGCACGGTCGACGCGATGGTTCCGCCGATCACCGTGGCGCCGATGGCATTCCGGCCATTGGCGCCTGCCCCGGTGGACAGGACCAGGGGCAGCACGCCCAGCGTGAAGGCGATCGAGGTCATTACGATGGGACGAAACCGCTGGCGCGCGGCCTCGAGCACGGCCTTGAACAGGGGAACACCCGCCTCGGACTGCTCTCGCGCGAATTCCACGATCAGGATGGCGTTCTTGCCCGTCAGGCCGATCACCGTCAGCAGGCCCACCTGGAAGAACACGCCGTTGTCGAACCCGCCCAGGAACGCCCCCAACAGCGCGCCCAGAACGCCGATGGGCATCACCAGGATCACCGCCAGCGGGATCGACCAGCTTTCATACAGCGCAGCCAGGCACAGGAACACGGCGGCCAGCGACAGCGCGTACAGCAGCATGGTCTGGTCGCCGGATTCCTGTTCTTCCAGCGACAGGCCGGTCCAAGCCACGGCGAAACCGGGCATCTGCGCGACCAGGCGTTCCACCTCGGCCATGGCATCGCCGGAACTGACGCCGGGGGGCGGACCGCCCTGGATCTGCATCGCGGGAATTCCGTTGTATCGGCTGAGACCCTGCGGCCCGAAGGACCAGTTTCCCTGCGAGAAATTCGAGAAAGGAACCAGTCCGCCCATCGCGTTCCTGACCCGCCACTTGTCAAAGTCGCCGGGTGTCGCGCGCGACATCGCCTCGCCCTGGACGTAAACGCGCTTGATGCGACCGCGATCCACGAAGTCGTTGACGTAGCGGCCCGTCCAGGCGATCTGCAACAGGTTCGCCACATCGGTCGCGGTCACGCCCATCGCGCCCGCCTGGCGCCAGTCGATGTCCAGGCTGAACTGTGCCGCATCCTCCAACCCGGAGGGCCGGGCCTGGGCGATCATCGGGCTTTGCGCCGCCATGCCCAGGAACTGGTTGCGCGCATCCAGCAATTCCTCATGCGATTGCCCGCCGCGGGCTTGCAGATAGAAATCGAAGCCCGACACGTTGCCCAGCTCGATCACCGAGGGGGGCACGATGGGAAAGACCATCGCGTCTTGAATGCCGCTGAGCGCGCCAAAGGCCCTGCCCGCGACGGCCTGCACGGATTGCGAGGGGTCGGGGCGTTCGTCCCAGTCCTTCATCCGAACAAAGGCCATGCCGACATTCTGCCCCTGCCCGGCAAAGCTGAAGCCCACGACGCCGAACATCGAATCGACGGAATCCTTTTCCTGATTCAGGAAGTAATCCTGCACCTGGTCGATCACGGCGGCGGTGCGTTCCGCCGTGGCGCCGGTCGGTCCCTGGATCAGGACGAACATGATGCCCTGATCCTCGTCCGGCAGGAATCCTTCGGGCGTGCGCATGAACAGCAGCACCATGGCCGCGCCGATGGCCGCATAGACCAGCAGCGACCGCAGCGGTCGGCGCACGATCCAGCCCACCGAACCGGTATAGCCGTTGGTCAGCCGGTCAAAGTTGCGGTTGAACCAGCCGAACAGGCCACGTTTCGAATGATGGTCCTTGGACCGCAGCAGCGTGGCGCACAGCGCGGGCGTCAGCGTCAGCGCGACCAGTACCGACAGGCCCATGGCGGACACGATGGTGATCGCGAATTGCTGATAGATCACCCCGGTGGATCCGCCGAAAAAGGCCATCGGCACGAAGACCGCCGACAGGACCAGGGCAATGCCGATCAGCGCGCCGGTGATCTGGCCCATGGACTTGCGCGTGGCCTCCCTGGGCTCAAGCCCTTCCTCCTCCATGATGCGTTCGACGTTTTCGACGACCACGATGGCATCGTCCACAAGCAACCCGATGGCCAGCACCATGGCCAGCATGGTCAGCGTGTTGATGGTGAAACCAAAGGCCGACATGATGCCAAAGGTGCCCAACAGCACAATGGGAACGGCCAGGGTCGGGATCAGCGTCGCCCGCCAGTTCTGCAGGAAGATATACATGACGATGAAGACCAGCACGATGGCCTCGATCAGCGTCTTGACGACCTCCTCGATGGAAATGGACACAAAGGGGGACGTGTCGAAGGGGATCACGTAATCCACGCCTTCGGGGAAGAATTCGGCAAATTCCTCCATTCGCGCCTTGACCAGTTCGGCGGTGTCAAGCGCGTTGGCCCCGGGCGCCAGGGACAGCGCCATCCCCGAGGCAGGACGCCCGTTATAGGTCGCGTCGGTGGCATAGCTTTCCGCACCGATTTCCACCCGCGCCACATCGCGCAACAGGACAAGGCCGCCGTTCTCCTCGGCCCGCAGGACGATCTGGCGGAAATCCTCGGGGGTGGACAGCAGCGACTGCGCGGTGACGGTGGCGTTCAGCTGTTGCCCCTGAACCGTGGGCAGGTCGCCAAAGGCTCCGGCAGAAATCTGGGTATTCTGCGCGGATACCGAGGCCACGACGTCCGAGGGCGTGATCTCGTAGGCTGCCAGCTTGTCGGGATCCAGCCAGATGCGCATGGCATAGGGCGAGCCGAAGACCTGGACGCTGCCCACGCCCTCGACCCGGGACAGGTCGTCCACCAGGTTGGAGAACATATAGTCCGACAGGTCGGTCTGGTCGTAATTGTCGTCGCCGATCAGGCCGATGACCATCAGGAATCCGGCGGTCGATTTCTCGACCACGACGCCCTGGCGCTGCACCGGCTCGGGCAGCAGGGCCGTTGCCTGGGACAGCTTGTTCTGGACCTGGACCTGGGCGATGTCCACGTCCGTTCCGGTTTCGAAGGTCAGGGTGGTCGAGGATGAACCGGCCGAGGTCGAGTTGGACGAAATATAGCGCAGCCCGTCGAGGCCGGTCATCTGCTGCTCGATCACCTGCGTCACGGTGTTCGAGATGGTTTCAGCCGAGGCGCCGGGATAGGTCGCGCGGATCGTGACCGACGGGGGCGCGATCTGGGGATATTGCGCCACCGGCAGGGTCAGGATCGACAGGATGCCGATGCCCATGATGATAATGGAAATCACCCAGGCGAACACCGGACGATCGATAAAGAAACGGGCCATGATCTGTCACGCCTTCGCGGGCTGGGGCGTCAGTTGCTGGACGCGGCTTCGGCCTGTGCTGCCTGATCGGGGGACGGGGCGGCAGGATCCTCGGAGCCGCGCTCCTGCGGTGTGACCGGGGCCCCCGGCGCAATGCGCTGGACGCCGGCCACGATGATGCGGTCGCCCGCAGCCAGGCCGCCGGTCACAACCCATTGGTTGCCCTGGTCCTGGGCAATTTCCAGGGCGCGTTCCTCGACCAGGTTCTGATCGTTCACGACCATCGCCACCGGACGGCCGCGCCGGTCGCGGCTGACGCCTTCCTGTGGGGCCAGAACAGCCCCTTTCAGTTGCGCCTGTGGGATGTCGGCCAACACGAACATCCCGGGCAGCAGAAACCCGTCGGGATTGGCAAACTCCATCCGCAGGGTAATCACGCCGGTTGTTTCATCGACATGGGGTTCGGCAGCGGTCAGGGATCCGGTGTGTTCATAGGTGCTGCCATCGGCCAGCCGCAGCGCCACGGTGCGGTCGGCACCCTCGGGCAGCGCGGCATTCGGACCCATGCGCTGCCAGCGGATGATTTCGGCGGCCGACTGGGTCACGTCCACGCGCACCGGGTCGATGCGGCGGATCACGGTCAGCGGCGCGGCCTGGCCCGCAGTCACCAGGGCGCCGGGGCTGACCTGGGCCAGGCCGATCACGCCGTCCAGCGGCGCGGTGATGGTGGTGCGATCCAGGTCGATCTGGGCTGCCAGCAACTGCGCCTCGGCTGCCTTGACCGCCGCCTCGGCGGCGTCGCGGGCGGCGATGGCGCTGTCTTCGGTTTGCTCGCTGGCCACGCGCCGATCACGCAGAGCCACGACCCGTTCGGCGTCGCGGCGGGCGGCATCGGCTTGTGCCTGGGCCTGGGCCTGGGCTGCCCTGGCCTGGGCCACCGCCGCTTCATATGTGCGCGGGTCGATGCGATACAGCGGATCGCCCTGGGATACCTCGCTGCCTTCCTCGAACAGGCGTTCGACGATCAGGCCGCCGACCTGAGGACGCAATTCCGCCTCGGCCGAGGCGACGACTCGGCCCGGCAGGCTGGCGGTCAGGGTCACGTCCTGGGCCTTCAAGGTCACAACGGTAACGGCAGGGGGCGGCATATCCCCGCCCGGCGCCTGGGCAAACGAACCCAGGGGGGCCACTGCCGCCATGCCTGCAAGAACAAGGATTCGTGTCAGCGTCGCCATGCTGTCCATACCGTTTGAAGGATTCCCGATGCTGGCGACTGCCGGCTTGGGCCAGGCAGTCCGTCGCCGCCGATAACGCTATCGTCAACCGGCAAAAAGGACAACGGGGTCGATGCAATTTCTGTGCGGCGGGGCAATGGCGCGCTTGCTTCATGCCCGGCCCGCAGGCACTGTGATCCCGCAGATGAATGGGGGAGTGTCCAATGACTGCCTATCTGATCGCGGACGTGACCGTGACCGACGATTCCTGGGTGCCGGAATACGCCGCCCGCGTTCATGAAATTGCAGCCCGGCATGGCGGGCGCTATCTGTCGCGGTCGGGCAATATCGACACGCTGGAAGGCAAGGCCTTGGGCGGCACCCTGGTCGCGCTGATCGAGTTTCCGACAAAGGATGCCGCCCGCGCCTTTGCCGCCGATCCCGACTATGCCCCCTTTGCCCAAGCACGCAAAGCAGGCAGCATCAGCAATTTCCACCTGATCGACGACACCGATCTGGCAGGCGCCATCCCCTATTTGCCGAAAGCTTGAACTGTCGGATTGCGGTGCCTGCACAAAGCTGCAAGGAAACGGCAGATGCCGGTCCCCGGCCAAGTGCGGAACAGGTCGCGATGCAATTTTCCTATGGATCGACGGCGGTCCGGGTCAACATGCCCGATCCCTCCTCGCTTATGGCCGAGATCACGCGTCGCCTGCGCAACGGCCAGGGTTTTGCCCTTGCGACCATAAACCTGGATCACCTGGTCAAGCTGCGCCAGGACGAAAGCTTTCGCGACGCCTATGCCGCACAGGATCTGGTGGTGGCGGATGGAAATCCAATCGTCTGGCTTTCACGCCTGGCCAGCCATCCGGTCGGCCTGGTGACAGGATCGGATCTGGTGATTCCGCTGGCCCGGCTGGCCGCGACCGAGGATGTGGGCGTGGCCCTGGTCGGCACCACTGACAAGGCTCTGGCAGCGGCGGCAGAAGAAATTCAACGCCGCGCGCCGGGTTGCCGGATCGTGGCCCGGATCGCCCCGCCGATGGGTTTCGATCCCGACAGCGATGCCGCCCGCGATCTTCTGTTGCAGGTGCGCAGCAGCGGGGCGCGATTGTGCCTTCTGGCGCTTGGTGCCCCGAAACAGGAACGGCTGGCGGCGCAGGGCCGGTCGGTGGCGCCGGAAATCGGCTTTGCATCGATCGGTGCGGGTCTGGATTTCTTGGCGGGCAACCAGACCAGGGCGCCGCAATGGGTCAGGCGGATCGCGATGGAATGGGCATGGCGGATGATGTCGGCGCCCGGACGGCTTGTCCCCCGCTATGCCCGCTGCGCCGCCATCCTGCCGTCCGAGGCGGTGGCGGCCTTGCGGCAGCGCCTTTGATCAGCAGCCGGTCCGGCCCAGCACAACGGACACGGTGCGCAGCAGGATCGCAGCATCGCTGGCGAAAGACAGGCTGCGTTCGTAACAGTCGTCATACCATGCACGCGCCGCGAAGGTGGTCTTGTTGCGGCCCGAGGTCTGCCAGAAGCCGGTGATGCCGGGACGCAAGCGGTAATACCCCTGGCCCGAATACATTCCCTGCTGGTCGGGCATCATGGGACGCGGGCCGACAAGGCTCATGTCCCCGGTCACGACATTCCACAATTGCGGCAATTCGTCCATCGAACAGGCGCGCAGCACCCGCCCGAAGCCAGTCACGCGCGGATCGTCGCGCAGCTTCTGCGTATCGTCCCATTCCTGCCGGGCCTGCGGGTTCTGGGCCAGATGTTCTTCCAGCCGCTGGTCGGCATCGGGAACCATGCTGCGAAGCTTCCACATCCTGAATATACGGCCATCGCGGCCGATTCGCTGCTGCGAATAGAACGGGTTCCTGCCGTCCAGCATGACGATCAGCGCGAAAAGCACCACCAGCGGAAGCACGACCGGACAGGTCAGCAGCACCAATGTCATGTCCAACGGACGCTTGAGCAGGCTGCGATATAACCAGGGACGTGGGGTTTCGATCGAAGGGGCGGCCGTAACGCGGGCCATCGCGACCGACTGGGACTTAACCGACATCTTTACCTGCACTAGCACTTGGAAAAAATATGCCCCCGAAACACCGAAGGCGGACACCGATAACAAGACTGACGTTAGCATTTCCGCGAGCGGGTTAATATGCACAAAGTTTGATTTAATTGGGTTAATGACCTGACATTTTGGATAGGCTGCGACCCGATACTGCCGGAAGGCGACCTGAGGCGCCGCGAATCGCCATTCGTGACGGGTCCACACGGGACTGTGCATTTTTCAGCCGAGGTTCGGTTGAACTGCGCCGCGTTCCGCCTATGCTGCACTGCGACATACCCGCCTTAACAGGCCTAGGGAAGGAAGCGCCATGACCGACGAGACCCGCCGCCGCGCCGAAGACATCCGCACCGAAATCGAAACGGTGATTTCGGCACCCTTGCCCCAGCCCAAGGATGAACCGGTGTCGGTCCGTACGGCGGACCCCCAGCTTGCCGCCGAGATCCGCCGCCGCATGGACGAGATCGACCTGACCGATTCAGGATCCATTGTCCGGTTTGGCACCCGTGCGCAGGCGGGCTTGCAGGAAATCAGCCAGAAGATGCTGGCCGACGTGAAAAGCAAGGACGTCGGTCCGGCAGGCGAAAGCCTGCGCGGCATCGTGACCACGATCCGGGGATTTTCCACCAGCGAACTGGACATGCGCCGGACGCGAAGCTGGTGGGAAAAGCTGCTGGGCCGATCGGCGCCCTTTGCCAAGTTCGTGGCGAATTACGAACAGGTCCAGACCCAGATCGACCGCATCACCGTGGAGTTGGAACGGCACGAGCAAACCTTGCTGAAGGACATCAAGGCGCTGGACCTGCTGTATGACCATACGCTGAACTTCTATGACGAACTCGCCCTGTATATTGCCGCGGGCGAGGAGAAGTTGCAGGAACTGGACAGCACGGCGATCCCCGAAATGGAAGCGCGCGTAAAGGCCGTCCCCGAGGATGACCAGGTCATGCAGGCCCAGGCCCTGCGCGACCTGCGGGCCGTCCGCGACGATCTGGAACGCCGCGTTCACGACCTGAAGCTGACGCGGCAGGTGACGATGCAGTCGTTGCCCTCGATCCGGCTGGTTCAGGAAAACGACAAGTCCCTGGTCACCAAGATCAACTCGACCCTGGTGAACACGGTGCCGCTGTGGGAAACCCAGCTTGCCCAGGCGGTGACCATCCAACGCAGCGCCGAGGCGGCGCGCGCCGTCAAGGAGGCCAGCGACCTGACCAATGACCTGCTGACCCGCAATGCCGACAACCTGCGCCAGGCGAACGTCCAGATCCGCACCCAGACCGAACGCGGCGTGTTCGACATCAATTCGGTCAAGGCGGCCAACGCCCAGCTGATCGCCACCATCGAGGACAGCCTGCGCATTGCCGACGAGGGCCGCGCCCGCCGCGCCGCCGCCGAAAGCGACCTGACCAAGATGGAGGCCGATCTGCGCGACACCCTGGCTCGCGCAACAGCCCAGCGGCAGGGGGCGCCGGCCCGGACATGATGCAGAAGACAACCGGTTTCCGGCGCAGCCTGCCCCTGCTGGGGCTGCTGGCCTTGGCCGCCTGCCAGGCACCTGACCCCGCGCCGCGACCGGTTCCCGCGCCCCGCCCGCAGGCGCGTCCCGAAAACACCGGCCCGTCGCAGGAGGAGTTGCGCAAGGCCCGCGCCGAACGCAACCGTGCCGCCAATATCGCTGCGTCACAGGCGCTGACCAAGGCCAGCCTTGCCAGCAACGCGCAGCGGGATTTCTATGCCCGCGCCGAACGCGCGCTGCGCGATGGGGGACGCTTGCGCCGTGACCGGGTTCCGCTGGATGCGCCCATCGACGCGGACACCTTGACCCGCAACTTTATCGCCATCGCCCTGCGCGACGAATATGGCGCGGGCGGAATGCAGGCAAATGGCGGTGGCGCGCCTGCCCCCCTGCGCCGCTGGCAGGAACCGGTGCGGGTGCAGCTGGAATTCGGGGCGGTCGTGGATGTGGCCACCCGCCGCGCTTATCGGGTCGAGGTCAGCCAGTTTGCCGAGCGCCTGGCGCAGGCGACCGGGAATGGCGTGTCGCTGACCGACAGCGGCGGCAATTTCATCGTTCTGGTGCTGTCCGACGACGAACGCCGTGCCGTCGGTTCGCGGCTGGCGCAGCTGGTGCCAGGGATACCGCCACAGGACATCGCCGTCATGCAGGCCCTGGACGCAGACAATTTCTGCACCGTCTTTGCCTATTCGCGCGGAGCCTCGCCGGTTTATTCGAATGCCGTCGCGCTGATCCGCGCCGAACTGCCCCCGCTGTTGCAGACCTCTTGCATCCACGAGGAACTGGCCCAGGGCATGGGTCTTGCCAATGACAGCCCCGCCGCCCGCCCCTCGGTCTTCAACGACGATGAAGAATTCGCCCTGCTGACCCGGCATGACGAGTTGCTGCTGCGGATCCTTTACGATCCCCGGCTGCGCCCCGGGATGTCCGCGGCCGAGGCCGAACCCATCGTCCGCCAGATCGCGACGGAACTCGTGGCGCAAAGCATCTGACTTGCGCCGCCACCGCGCTTGGCCGCATAAAAGACACGACATCCTGCGGAGGGAAAGATGGCGATCTTCGACATTCTCGGCGGCGAGTTCATCGAGGTCATCGAATGGACGGACGATACGCGCGACACGATGGTCTGGCGCTATCCGACCGTCGGCAACGCGATCAAATACGGCGCCAAGCTGACCGTTCGCGAAGGCCAGGCCGCTGTTTTCATCCATGAAGGCCAACTGGCCGATACCTTCGGGCCCGGCCTTTATATGCTGGAAACCAACAACCTGCCGATCCTGACCCGGTTGCAGCACTGGGACCACGGTTTTCGCAGCCCCTTCAAGTCCGAGATCTATTTCATCAGCACCACCCGCTTCAACGACCTGAAATGGGGCACCAAGAATCCGGTCATGACGCGCGATGCGGAATTCGGTCCCGTGCGCCTGCGCGCCTTTGGCACCTATTCCCTGCGCGTCACCGACCCCGCCCGCTTCATGACGGAAATCGTCGGCACCGACGGTGAATTCACCAGTGACGAGATCACGTTCCAGATCCGCAATGTCATCACCCAGGAATTTTCCCGCGTCATCGCCGGGTCGGGAATTCCGGTGCTGGACATGGCGGCCAATACCGGCGACCTGGGCCGGCTGATAGCCCAGGCGATTGAACCCACAATCGCAGCCTATGGCCTGTCAATTCCAGAATTCTATATTGAGAACATCAGCCTTCCGCAGGAAGTCGAGAAGATGCTGGACAAGCGCACCTCGATGGGAATTTTGGGCGACCTGGACCGCTTTGGTCAATATGCAGCGTCCGAGGCGATGCTGAATGCCAGCCAGAACCCTGGTTCCGCAGGGGCGGGCATGGGGGCCGCCATGGGCGCGGTGCTTGGCGCGGGAATGGCAAACCGGCCCGCGCAAGGGCCATGGGGCAGCATTCCGCAGGGCGGCGCCACGCCGCCGCCATTGCCCGGACAGGCCCAGCCGGTCTGGCACGTTGCCCTGAACGGCAAATCCGAAGGACCATTCGACCGCGCCGGGCTGGAGCGCTTGGCAACCGAGGGACGGTTCATGCACGAAACGCTGGTCTGGGCACCCGGCCAGGACGGCTGGCGCAAGGCAGGCGAGATCCCGGAATTGGCGGCGTTGTTCCCCACCATGCCGCCGCCCTTGCCGGGCTGACCGCCTTATGCCCACGCTACAGGCCGAACACCGATACCCCTGCGAGCAATGCGGGGCAAGCCTGCGCTTTCAGCCGGGCCAGCAGGTGCTGGTCTGCGACTGGTGTGGGCACCGCCAGGCCATCGGCTCCGGTCCCGCCCGCGCGCCTGCGCGCCAGACCCAGGGCGGGCCCGAGGGCGAGGACGCGATCCTTGCCGATCCGAAAACCGGCAGGGCCTTGCAGTGGGACGCGGGCCACAAATCGCTTGATCTGGTCGAAATCCCTCTGGACCAAGGCCTGCGGCTGGAGGCCGGATCCGAGCTGGCCGAGACCGTCCGTCTGCTGTCCTGCCCCAATTGCGGCGCCCAGATCGAGTTGGGGGATACCACCCATGCCAGTGCCTGCCCCTTTTGTGCCACGCCGGTTGTCACCGACACCGGGACCAGCCGCAAGATCAAGCCGCAAGGCGTGCTGCCCTTTCGCCTGACCGAGGATCAGGCGCACCGGGCGATGCAGGATTGGCTGGGCAACCTGTGGTTCGCGCCATCGGGCCTGACCGCCTATGCCCGCCGGGGGCGAAGGATGCGCGGAATCTATTCCCCTTATTGGACCTTCGACGCGCGCACGCGGTCTGCCTATGCCGGACAGCGGGGCGATTACTATTACGAAACCGTTTGGGTCACCCAGCAGGTCAATGGCCGCAACCAGCAGGTGGCGCGGCAAGTCAGGCGCACAAGATGGCGCCCCGCGTCGGGCCGTGTGGCACGTGATTTCAACGATGTTCTGGTGCTTGCCTCGGCATCACTGCCGCGCAAATTCGTGGATGCGCTGACGCCTTGGGATCTGTCCCACCTGCGCCCGTATCGCCCTGATTATCTGGCTGGCCTGGAGTCCGAAGCCTATACGATCCCCTTGGCAGACGGGCACAAGACGGCGCGGGCTGAAATGGCAGGGGTGATCCTGAACGATGCCCGCCGCGACATCGGCGGCGACGAACAGCGCGTCGATCACATTCAGACAGACCATGCGGACGAGACATTCAAGCATGTCCTGCTGCCGGTCTGGTCGGCAGCTTATCGTTACAATGGCAAGAGCTATCGTTTTGTGGTCAACGGCCAGTCCGGCCGCGTCATGGGCGAACGGCCCTGGTCAGCGTGGAAGATTGCAGCCGCAGTAATCGCGGCCTTGATCGCGTTGGCGGCTTTTTTCTATCTGGCAGAGGCAGGGGGCTATATCGATATGGGCGCTGCGCTTCGGGATGCCGGACCGGTCATCCAAGGCTTCTGAAAACCGCGCATGGCGATGAACGGCCCGACGCTGCCGGGCCGTTTCTGTGCGACCTTGGGGTCAGGCGGCGCGGCGGCGGCGCAGCAGGGCAAAGCCGGCCATTCCCGCAGCAAGAAACGGCATGGTCGCAGGCAGCGGCACAGGCGCCACGGCCACGTCAAAGCTCATCGTGCTGCCGTCAACATAGCTCACGCCCGGCCAGGTGATGAACAGATTGCCAGCGTCGAAACTGGTTCCGAACGGCGCGATCGAACCACCCGTATGCGAGAAGCCGGTGAATGCGGTGCCCGACAGCAGCGAGATCTGGAGTCCGTTGAAGGGCGTGCTTTCCCAAGTCGGATTGGTCAACGTCGTGTTGAACGTGACCGTGAGGGCGTTCGCGGCAAAGTCCAGCAGGATATCGGTGACGCCCTCGACGCTGATGGTGGCATCGATGCCTGCCCCGACCGTGAACGGACCCGTTTCAGTCGCTTCCGGATAGACCGTTCCGGCATCGGGATAAAGATAGACGGCCGACAGGGTCATTCCGTCCAGCGTCGCGGCCCTGGCCTCTGGCGCCGCCAGGGCGGCAAGGGCGATAAGGGCGGCACCTGCATAGTTCAACATCTCACTCTCCACGATACAGACTGGGATGAACCTTGCCTGCATCGCAGCTTTGGCCCTAAGTAAATTTCCGCGGCCTGTCCAAAAAAGCAGGTGCAACAGCAACCGCAGGACGAGACCGGAATCCTGGATGAAACCATCGCGTTCATGCACGCCGGAACCGCGTATCATCCGCGCAACCTGTCAGCCCATATCGCAATACGAGGCTTAAATGATCTTATGCGCAGGTGAATCCCTGATCGACATGGTGCCGCAGGACCGGGGCTTCCGCCCTCTCGCGGGCGGTTCGGTTTACAACACCGCCATTGCCCTTGGCCGGCTGGGGGAAGCGGTGGCCTATCTCTGGCCCATCAGCCGCGATCCTTTTGGCGAGGTTCTGCTGCGTCCCCTAAAAGATGCCGGGGTGAATACCGACCTGTGTCCCCGCACCGACCGCCTGACGACGCTTGCCCTCGTGACGCTGGCAGGGGGCGAGGCGCGTTATTCCTTTTACGATGAGGGATCGGCGGGCCGGATGCTGACGGCGCAGGATATTCCCGCCCTGCCGGACAGCGTTGATGCCCTGTTCGCGGGGGGCATCAGCTTGGTCCCGGATCCCTGCGGAGCAGCGATCGAATCGTTGATCGCGCGAGACGGCGGGCGTCTGCCGGTCATGCTGGATCCGAATATCCGCCCCTTCTTCATCGCTGATGCCGACGCCTATTGCTCGCGACTGTCGCGGCTGATCGCGGGGGCGGATATCGTCAAGCTGTCAGGCGACGATCTGGACTGGCTGTATCCGGGCATGACACCCGATGACGCCGCGCGTCAGGTGCTGGCTCAAGGTCCACGGCTGGTCCTGCAGACGGGCGGCGCGGCGGGCGCGCGGGCGCATTGGGCAGGCGATCCTGTCGCGGTTCCGGCGATCCGCACTGCCGTTGCCGACACGATCGGTGCGGGCGATACATTCAACGCGGGCGTCCTCGCCAGCCTGCGCCGCCAAGGCGTGCTGACCAAGGCCGGATTGGCTGCGATCACCGCAGATCAGATCGCCGCCGCGCTGTCCTTGGGCGCGCAAGCCGCCGCGATCACCGTGTCCCGACCTGGCGCCAATCCCCCTTGGGCGCATGAGATGCCTGCCTAAACCCCCTTTCCGAAACGTGCGAGCGGCGTTAGAACCGTGCCCATGGATATTCTGGACAAGATCAAGGCCTATAAGCTGGACGAGATCGCAGCCGCCAAGGCCGCGCGTCCGCTGGCCGATGTCGAGGCTGCCGCCCGCGCAGCCTCCGCTCCCCGTGGTTTTGCGCGCGCCTTGTCGGCAAAGGCCGCAACCGGCGCTGCGCTGATTGCGGAAATCAAGAAGGCCAGTCCCTCTAAGGGACTGATCCGTCCCGACTTCGATCCCCCGGCCCTGGCCCGTGCCTATGAGGCGGGCGGCGCGGCTTGCCTGTCGGTCCTGACAGACGCACCCAGCTTTCAGGGCGCGCCCGAATACCTGACCGCAGCCCGAAACGCCTGCTCCCTGCCCGCCTTGCGCAAGGACTTTCTTTACGACCCCTATCAGGTGGCCGAGGCGCGGGCTTGGGGCGCGGACTGCATCCTGATCATCATGGCCTCGGTCGACGACCCCCTTGCGGCCGAGTTGGAGGACGCGGCCTTCCACTGGAGCATGGACGCGCTGATCGAGGTTCACAACCGGGCCGAACTGGACCGCGCCTTGCGCCTGAAATCCTCGCTGATCGGTATAAACAATCGCAATCTCAAGACTTTCGATCTGTCTTTGGATGTAACGCGCGAACTGGCCCCCGCTATCCCCACGGATCGTGACATCGTCTGCGAAAGCGGCTTGTTCACCCCCTCCGATCTGGGTGCAATGATGCAGGTGGGCGCGCGCCGCTTCCTGATCGGAGAAAGCCTGATGCGCCAACCGGACGTGACCGCCGCAACGCGCAACATTCTGGATGTCGCCGCATGAGCCTGACCCACTTCGACGCCGCCGGTCAGGCCCATATGGTCGATGTGTCGGACAAGGCTATCACGACGCGCGAGGCCGTGGCCGAAGGCTGCATCACGATGTCGGCGGAAACGCTGGCCCTTGCGCAAGGCGGCGCAGCCAAGGGCGACGTAATGGGCGTAGCCCGTCTTGCCGGGATCATGGCCGCCAAGCGGACTGCCGACCTGATCCCGCTATGCCACCCGTTGCCTATTACCAAGGTGTCGCTCGATCTGACTCCAGACGCGGCCCTGCCAGGACTTCGCATTACGGCCACTGTCCGCACCACCGGCCAAACCGGAGTCGAGATGGAGGCATTGACCGCCGTATCGGTCGCCTGCCTGACGGTCTATGACATGCTCAAGGCCGTCGAGAAATCCATGACGATCGAGGGGATTAGGCTGATGCGAAAAAGCGGTGGAAAATCCGGTTTCTACGAGGCCAATCTGTGATTTCGGTCGAACAGGCGCTGGCACAGGTGCTGGCGCTTGCTCCGGCCCCGGAGGCCGAGCATCTCCCGCTTGACCAGGCTTGGGGCCGCGCCTTGCTGGAACCGGCCTTGTCGCGCATGACGCAGCCGCCCTTCGACGCTTCCGCCATGGACGGGTATGCGATCCGTGACGCCGACATCGACCAGAACCTTCATGTGGTTGGAGAAGCTGCTGCGGGACATCCCTATTCGGGTCCGGCAGCCCCCGGCACGGCAGTGCGCATTTTCACGGGCGCGCCGGTTCCTGCGGGATATGACCGTGTGATCATGCAGGAAAACGTGATCCGCGACGGGGATCGCATCACGGTCGCGGACAAGTCGGGCGGGACCAATATCCGCCCTGCTGGCGACGATTTTTGCAAAGGCGACAGGGTGACGCCCGGACGCAGGCTTTCGGCCGCAGATATTGCGTTGCTGGCTGCGATGAACGTGCCAGTGGTCACAGTCTCTCGCCGCCCCCGCGTGGCAATCCTGGCGGGCGGAGATGAGTTGGTGCCGCCGGGGGTCGCACCGGGGCCGGGCCAGATCATCAGTTCCAACGACTTGGCCATTGCAGCCCTGGCCCGCCAGGCAGGTGCAATGCCGGAAATTCTGCCGATCGCACGGGATACCGAAGAAAGCCTGCGCGCCAGCTTTGCTGCGGCCCAGGGCGCCGATCTGCTGGTCACGATTGGTGGCGCGTCCGTCGGGGATCACGACCTGATCGGCAAGGTTGCGTCGGATTTGGGCTTGCAGCGCGCCTTCTACAAGGTCGCGATGCGGCCCGGCAAGCCGCTGATGGCGGGAAGCCTTGACACCATGCCTATGCTTGGACTGCCTGGAAATCCAGTTTCTACAATGGTTTGTGCAATTTTATTCCTGCAGCCTCTGATACGGGCGATGCAAGGCCTGCCCCCTCGGCTGCACCTTCGGAAAGCGCGCCTTGCCCATCAGCTTTCAGCCGAAGGAAACCGTCAGCACTACCTGCGCGCCACGGTGACGGAAGGCCCCAGCCTTCCGCTGATCCACCCTTTCCCCAGCCAGGACTCGGCCCGGTTGTCCCTGATGGCCCAAGCCGATGCGCTGCTGGTCCGTCCCGCTGGTGATCCGGCGCGGTCTGCAGATGATATCGTCGATTACCTTCCCTTGTATGTCTAAGGATTAACTAAATTTTCAATTCCTTATGTTCTGTTCGTTGACGCAATTCAGCTTGTGCGATAGAACATAAAAGGAACAATACGATGCCGGGGATGGACGCAATGCTGACTAAGAAGCAAATCCAGTTGCTGGATTTCATTCAAAAGCGCATGGCGCGCGACGGTGTGCCGCCGTCCTTTGATGAAATGAAGGAAGCCTTGGATCTGCGGTCGAAATCCGGCATTCACCGACTTGTCACGGCATTGGAAGAACGGGGATTCATCCGCCGCCTGCCGCACCGGGCGCGGGCTTTGGAAATCGTGCGTCTGCCGGACGCGTTGCTTGGCAACCAAGCGGCCGAGCCTGTCCAGGCGAAGCAAGCGGGATTTACCCCTCGGGTCATTGCCAATACCCGGCCGCCTCGTCCGCGGGGCGCAATCTCGATCATGGACAGCCCGGCCGTCGAATTGCCTCTGATGGGCCGGATTGCGGCTGGTGTCCCGATCGAGGCGATATCCGAAGTTTCCCACCACGTCGCGGTGCCGGGCACCATGTTGTCGGGGCGCGAACACCATTACGCGCTCGAGGTGCAGGGCGATTCGATGATCGAGGCGGGGATCAACGACGGCGACGTTGTGGTGATCCGGGAACAGGACACGGCGGATAATGGCGATATCGTCGTCGCCTTGGTCGATGGCAGCGAGGCGACCCTGAAACGCTATCGCCGTCGCGGCGGAATGATCGCATTGGAGGCTGCGAATGCGGCCTATGAACCCCGCATCCTGCCCGAAGATCGGGTTCGCATCCAGGGACGCCTTGTCGGTCTGATCCGCAGCTATTGAACCAGGTTGCGGGGATCAGAGGTGGTCGAAGAACCCCGCGCCGGCCCGGTCCAGAAGTTCTTGTGCAAGGTCGGCACCCATGGCCGGACCGTTGTGCAGACCGCCCTCGCGGTGCCCGCTGATCGCAGCGGACCCGTCGGGACGCAGGATCTCTCCGCGTAACAGCAGGGTATCGTCGCGGATTTCGGCCAATCCTGCGATTGGCGTTTCGCAGGATCCGTCCAGCCGGGCCAGAAACGCGCGTTCTGCAGCGATACGATGGCCCGTTGGTCCGTGATGGATTGCGGCCAACAGCATTGCCGCCACTTCATCATCGGCACGCCGTTCCACCCCGATCGCGCCCTGGGCCACGGCGGGCAACATCTCGGCCGGATCGATGGGTCCGCGCGCCACATGCAGCATATCCAGCCTCGAAAGCCCCGCCATCGCCAGGAAGGTTGCGACCGCAATGCCGTCATCCAGTTTCCTCAACCGGGTCTGCACGTTGCCGCGAAACTCGACCAGATGCAAATCCGGGCGACGATGGGCCAGTTGCGCGCGCCGCCGCAGGCTGGAGGTTCCGACAACTGCACCGGCCGCAAGCCCGGTTATGGAGTCGGTATGCGGGCTGACAAAGGCATCGCGCACGTCTTCGCGGGGCAGCAGGCAGTCGATCACCAAGCCCTCGGGCTGGATGGTCGGCATATCCTTCATCGAATGCACGGCGATGTCGATCTGGCCCGCGATCAGGGCATCCTCGATTTCCTTGGTGAACAGCCCCTTGCCACCGATGTCCTTCAAGGGCCGGTCGATGATCCGGTCGCCGGTGGTCTTGATGACGACAATGTCGAAGGCATCAGGTGCCAGCCCATGGGCGGCTGCCAGACGGTCGCGCGTCTCGTGCGCCTGGGCGAGGGCCAGCATGGAACCGCGCGTTCCGATTTTCAGGGGGCGTGTGGGATCGGGCATTTGCATCATGGTTCCGGCATAGCGTCAGGCGGGCTGCTTGACAACGCCCCCTGCCTCGCCTTGAACGGGCTTCAGGAGGCCACATGACCAAACTTCTTCTGCGCGCCCTGGCGGGTGAAAGCCTGCCCACCCCGCCGATCTGGATGATGCGCCAGGCTGGCCGCTATTTGCCGGAATATCGCGCCACGCGGGCACAGGCCGGGGATTTTCTGTCCCTGTGCTACAACCCCGATCTGGCGGCCGAGGTGACGTTGCAGCCCATTCGCCGTTTCGGCTTTGACGCTGCGATCTTGTTTGCGGATATCCTGTTGATCCCTCAGGCGCTTGGCGCCGACGTGTGGTTCGTCACGGGCGAGGGTCCGCGTCTGTCCACGATCACCTCGGCAGGTGATCTGGCGCGTCTGAAACCGGCTGACCAGATCCATGATCGCCTGGCTCCGGTTTACGAGACTCTGCGTATCCTGGCGCGGGAATTGCCAAGGGACACTGCACTGATCGGCTTTGCAGGTGCGCCCTGGACGGTTGCCACCTATATGATCGCCGGGCGCGGCACGCCGGACCAAGGTCCGGCCCATGCGTTGAAAGACATGGACCGCGCCACCTTTACGGCGCTGATCGACCGCATCACCGAGGCTACGATTCTGTACCTGTCCGCCCAGATCGAGGCGGGGGCCGAAGTCGTCAAGCTGTTCGACAGCTGGGCAGGAAGCCTGAGGGGTGCGGATTTCGACGACTTTGCCGTCGCGCCTGTGCAGCGGATCATTGCCGCGTTGAAGGAACGTCATCCTGGCACCCCCATCCTCGCCTTCCCGAGGGAAGCGGGCGAGCGTTACATCGGCTTCGCCCGCGCGACCGGGGCCGATTGCGTTGCCCTGGACAATTCGGTCGATGCGGAATGGGCAGCGCGGCATATTCAGCCAGACGGCTGCGTTCAGGGCAACCTCGACCCGCGGCATATGGTCACGGGCGGTCCCGCCCTTGTGGCCGAAGCACAGCGCATCACCCGCACGCTGCGGGGGGGGCCGCATATCTTCAATCTGGGCCATGGTATCACGCCGGACGCGAACCCCGACAATGTCTCCGCGATGATCGAGGCTGTCCGCAGCGCATGATCTGGGTCGCGGCCACGCTGATCGCGGCCACGGCGCAGACGGCACGAAACGCCGCCCAGGCGGGTCTGACGCGGCAGGTCGGAACGATCGGCGCAACCGCCGTGCGCTTTGTGTTCGGCTTTCCCTTTGCGGCATTCGCGCTGGCGATCGCGGCGGCATGGGTGCCCATTCCCCTGCCTGGTGCGCTGGTGCTGGGATGGGCGGCGCTTGGCGCCCTCGCGCAGATCGGGGCGACGGCCCTGATGCTGGTCACGATGCGGGGCCAAAGTTTCGGCGTCGCCACCGCGCTGATGAAGACCGAGCCGGTGACGCTGGCGCTGATCGGCGCGGTGGTTCTGGCCGAACCGCTGGGCCCGGCCCGGATGGGTGCCATCGCTGTCGCAACCCTTGGCGTCGTTCTGGCATCGGGTGCGGCATGGGGCCGTGCGCCCTGGGGCGCAGTTGCAACGGGCGTCATGTCGGGCGCGTTGTTCGGGCTGTCCGCCATAGGCTTTCGCGGCGCCTTGCTGGGCCTGCCCGACGGGGGCTATGTGATCCGCGCGATAACGGTCTTGGCAATCACCCTGGGGATCCAGGCGGCACTGATGATAACTTGGCTGGTCCTGCGCGACCGCCGCGCGCTGAAGGGGGTTTTGGCCGAATGGCGCGTGTCGTTGGGGGCTGGGTTCCTGGGGGCCTTTGCCTCGCTGTTTTGGTTCATTGGTTTTGCGCTGACGCCCGCCGCCGATGTCCGCACCTTGGCCCTTGTCGAGGTGGTGATGGCGCAGACCTTGTCAGGGCGGCTGTTTCGCCAAACCGTTCGCCCGCTGCAACTGGCCGGCATGGCGCTGATCCTGGCGGGGGTCGGCTGGCTGCTGGCGGTGGCGTAAGCATATGCTCGCTTCCTCAGCGCAAGCGAGACCGCCACCAGCATCAAAGACAGAAACCGGCGCATCACGACCATGCCGCGCGAATCCCGCAGCATTTGGCGGCTGCACCTGCAACCGTAATGATCCCGGCATGGATCACGATCGCAATTGCCACATGAACCAGCGACAACCCGACCGCCGGCGGCACAAGGAGGTGATCGGGTGACAGAAACCCAGGCAGCACCGCGATTTAAAAAGCAAAAGCCTTGGGGTTGGCAGCGTAACCCGCGCGCCGCCCGTCGCCAAGCGCAAGGATCGCCGGAGAGGCCATGTTGGTCCGGGCGTGATCTCTGTCAGGATCGCCGCAAGGACAAAGCCCCATGCTGCCTCGGATCGACCCCGCCCAACAGGCTTTGCGTCAGGTCCATTTCGCCAAGGGTGGCAGGCTCATCAGCACCGCATCGGCGTTATGGCCGGTTTCCAGCCCGAATTTCGTGCCCCGGTCGTAAACAAGGTTGTATTCCGCATAAAGCCCCCGATGGACAAGTTGGGTGTCGCGGTCGTCATCGGTGAAAGGGTGGCCCATCCGCAATTCGGCCAAAGGCAGGAAGGCGGGCAGGAACGCCTCGCCCACGGCGCGGGTAAAGGCGAAATCGGCCTGCCAAGCGCCAGTATTCAGATCGTCGAAGAAGATGCCGCCGACGCCCCGCGCCCGGCTGCGATGGGGGATGAAAAAGTATTCATCCGCCCAGGCCTTGAAACGGTCGTAATAATCGGCGCTGTGGGCGTCGCAGGCGGTGCGAAGGGTGGTGTGGAAATGCGCCGTGTCTTCGGCATATTCGATGCAGGGGTTCAGGTCCGCCCCGCCGCCGAACCACCAGGCACCCGGCGTCCAGAACATCCGCGTGTTCATGTGGACCGCAGGGGCGTGGGGATTTTGCATATGTGCGACCAGGCTAATGCCCGATGCCCAGAAGCGCGGATCGCTGTCGATCCCCGGCACGCCGCGCGATGCCATGGCGGCCTGGGCGCGGGGGGCAAGGGTGCCGTGAACCTCGGACCAGTTGACGCCGACCTTTTCGAAGACGCGGCCGCCGCGCATGACCGACATCAGACCGCCGCCGCCATCGTCGGCGCGGATGGTCGGGGTCACGTCGAACCGTCCTGCGGCAGCGGTTCCCGGCCCGAGATCCTCCAACCCTTCGAAGGCGGCAACGATGCGGTCGCGCAGGGTGCGGAACCAAGCGGCGGCGGTGCGGCGTTCCTGATCCATCTGCCTTCTCCAATCTTGATTTGCCAGCCTGTGCGCGCGGCGTTAGCATCCCTTACCCGCTGTAAAGAGACCCGTCATGACCCGCAACACCGCCCTTGCCGCGACCTTGGCCTTGCCATTGCTGGTGGCGGCCTGCGGCACCCCCCAGGAACGCTGCATCAGCAACAACACCAGTGAATACCGAACCGTCAGCCGCCTGCTGGCCGAGGTCGAGGGGAACCTGGCACGCGGCTATGCCTGGGAGGAACGGCAGGTCGTGCGCGACCGGCTGACCCAGTGCCGGACGATCTGGCGCGACAAGGACGGCAATGCGGTCACAGGATACGAACCCTGCTGGCGCGATTATGTGGATACGGAGCGTTTCCGCGTGCCCATCGACCCGGCCGCGGAACAGCGCAAGCGCGACAACCTGGCGGCGCGTCAAACGCAACTGGGCGACCGGGCGGCAGCCGTGGTGCAGGCCTGCCGCGCGGCTTTTCCGGAAGATCAGGGCTGATCAGACCGTCTGCACCGCCACCCGATCGGCCAGGCTGCGCCCGCCGTCAACAGTCACGATCTGTCCGGTCACGAACCGCGACGCATCGCTTGCCAGATACAGCACGGTGTCAGCCAGTTCATCGGCAGGGGCGATGCGTCCCATGGGCGTCGCCGCGACGATCCGGTTGCGCAGGTCGGGCTTTTCGCGCAGCGATTCCTGCAATTCGTGGGACATCACGCTTCCGAAACGGACGCCGTTCACCCGTATTTTGTGGGGTGCAAGCGCCAGGGCCATCCCGCGCGTCGCCTGTTCCTGTGCCGCATAGGCGATGGAATATCCCAGCATGGTCGGCACCGGATGCAGCGCGGCCAGGGTCGAGATGTTTACGATCGCCCCTGCCGCGCCGGCGG
The DNA here is from genome assembly GCF_021491915.1 of Paracoccus everestensis. Taxonomy (NCBI): domain Bacteria; kingdom Pseudomonadati; phylum Pseudomonadota; class Alphaproteobacteria; order Rhodobacterales; family Paracoccaceae; genus Paracoccus; species Paracoccus everestensis. Next base: position 1,662,402 of record NZ_CP090836.1, read on the forward strand.
CGGGATCGGCCTCGGTCTCGGCCTGCTTGATCATGCGCTTGGCCACGATCTGGGTCATCCGCAGCCCGGCCATGACGTTCTGGCGCAACAGTTGTTCCAGCACATCCAGATCGGTATCCAGCGGGTCGGACGCTTTGACCAGCCGATGCGCGTTGACCAGGATATCGACCCGGTCAAAGGCATCCAGCGTCGCAGACAACAGGTTCGCCGTCGCCAGCTTTTCCGACATCCGGCCCGAAAAGCAGCGGACATGGGGATCGCCGTCGGCGTAATCGGACATCGCCGTGGCCAGTGCGGCTTCGTCCCAGTCGGCGAACATGACATGGGCGCCGCGTTCAACGAAGTGCCGCGCAATGGCCAAACCGATACCGCGCCCTGCCCCCGTCACGATGGCGGTCTTGCCCTGGATGGACAGGCCCATCAGCGCCGCGCCTTGCGCACCGGGTTGCGGCTGGCATTGCGACCCGCGCCCGTTGCCTCGATCACCTTGAAGCGGTTGTCGCCGCGCAGTTCAGTGACTTGGGCGAAATGCTGCGCCAGGGCGGTTTCATAGGGCAGGTGCCGGTTGGCAACCATCCACAGCCGCCCCGCCCCGGTCAGCAGGCGCGCGGCAGCGGCGATGAAATCCGCCCCGATCCGGGGGTCGGCCATACGACCATCATGAAAGGGCGGGTTCATGATCACCCCGTTCACAGGTTCGCGCAGGGTGAACTCGCGGGCATCCGCCCAGTGGAACTGCGCACGCGGATCCAAGATATTGTCACGTGCGGACTCCAGGGCGGCGTGATCTGCCTCGACCAGATGAATGGCCTCGATCCCTGGGCGGGCCAAGGCCTGCGCGGACAGCCAACCCCATCCGGCACCCAGATCGACCACGCGGGTCGGCATCCGGTCGGGCAGCGCAGCCGCCAGCATGGCCGATCCGGGATCGATTCCGTCGGCGGAAAACACGCCGGGCCGCGTCACGAAGCCCGGCACGACCTCGCGCGCGCGCGCGGTCCAGTCCTCAGGCAACCAGTCGCCCGCCGGCACGGTCACGCGAAAGATCTTGCCGTGCGCCTTGCTGTGAACCTCGTCCACCGGGGCAAGCAGCCGCAGCTCCCGCAGCATCGAATCGATGCCATCGGTCTTTTGCCCGTCGATCCACAGCGCGGCACCGGGCACCAGGCGGGACGCGGCATCGGCGATGCGAGCGCGTGCCTCGGCCTTGGCGCGGGGCAGGATGACCAGGGCGCCGTCGAACCGGCCCTCGACCGCAGGCGCAACAAGGAAGCCGCGCGCGGCCAAGGCGTTGTGATCGGGGAAATGTCCTTGCCGGATGCGGGTATGCGCCGGGTCCAGCGGCGACAGATCATCGCCCCCCCGCGCGCCGATCACAAGAAAATCCCCTTCGGGACAGCTATCCGAAAGGGCCAGGGCCAGACGTGTCGTTGTCACTGTTATTCTTTTTCCATTGTGCATTGCAGCGGGTGCTGCTGGCGCCGCGCCAGTTCCATGACCTGCGCGACCTTTGTTTCGGCAACCTCGTGCGAAAATACGCCCACAACAGCCACGCCCTTGCGATGGACGGTCAGCATGATGTCGATCGCCTGGGCATGGGTCATGTTGAACAGCCGTTCCAGGACATGGACCACGAATTCCATCGGCGTGAAATCGTCGTTCAGCATCAGCACCTTGTACATCGGCGGGCGCTGCGTGCGCGTGCGTGGCTTGACGGCCAGTTCGATGTGGTCGTCGGGTCCGTCGCCGTCTGTCATCCAGTGCGCCATGCTGTCCGTCTGGTCCTGCGATCCTGCTGCCCAAGCCAATATAGTCTATTTCACCGGCGATGAAAGCCCGCCCAAAGTTGAGATGGGACAAGAAAATACACCAAATGGGCGGTTACATGGCTGTGAATGCCGTGCTATTATCCAGATATTAAGCAAGGGCATGCGACAAACGACATGCCGTCCCGAGGCAGAGAGACAGCGACAGTGATCCGTATTTCCCAGACAGCCCGGCTGTGGGCCTTTCTCGTGCTGGCCATGCTCGTTCCGGCGACGCTTTCGGCGGCACCTTTTGCCGCCTATGTGATCGACGCGCGCACAGGCCAGCCCATCTACAAGCAAAACGAGGATACGCGGCTTCATCCCGCGTCCCTGACCAAGATGATGACGCTGTACATGGCCTTTACCGCAATCGAACGCGGGCAGGTCCGGCTGGATTCGCAATTCCCCGTATCCACCAATGCGGCGTCCGAACCGCCATCCAAGCTGGGGCTGAAGGCGGGGCAGCGAATCGAATTGCGCTATCTGATCCGCGCCGCCGCGATCAAGTCCGCGAACGACGCCGCCACCACCATCGGCGAAGGCTTGGCCGGGTCGGAAGAAGCCTTTGCCCAGCAGATGACGCAGATGGCCCGCGCCTTGGGGATGCGGAACAGCAATTTCCGCAACGCCCATGGCCTGACTCAGGAGGGGCATTATTCGTCGGCCCACGACATGACCATCCTGGGGCGGCGGCTGTTCTATGATTTTCCGCAATATTACAACATCTTTTCGCGCCGGTCGGCGGATGCGGGAATTGCGCAGGTGGCCTCGACCAACAAGCGGTTCCTGGATGCCTATGAAGGCGCGGACGGAATCAAGACCGGCTATACCCGTGCGGCAGGCTTCAACCTGACGGCGTCTGCTCAGCGCGGCAACAAGCGGGTGATCGCTACGGTTCTGGGCGGCACCTCGACCGCGCATCGCAACCAGGTCATGGCACAACTGCTGGATGCTGGCTTCAGCCGGGTTCCGAACCGCGTCCGCGAGGTCCGCCCCGAAGCACCGCGCCTGCTGGCACAACGTGTCGTGCGGCGCGCGCAGGTCGAGCCCTCGGCCGCAGCGACGACACCGGAACCGCAGCGGCTGGTGCTGTCGGCATCTGCGCCGCCCGTGCGGGTCAGCCGTCCTGCCTTGGCCTCGACAGCCGCCGTGGCCCAGGCCCCGCAGGTCGCACGCGAAGCGGCCCCGGTGGGCGGCCTGACCTTGGCGGCCAGTGCGCGCCCGGTCAGCCGCCGCGCGACCGCACCTGTCGCGGAAGCCCAAGTCGCCGAAGCTGCGCCACAGGCGCAATCCGCCAGCCTGGCCGCCCCGGTTCTGGCCGCATCGGCCCGTCCTGCCCCGTCACCACGGTCCCGCACAGCCAGCACGGCGGTTGTCGCGACCCCCAATCCCGGGGCCGAACCCGAGGCCATCGCCCGCGCCGTGGCCGAGGCCGTTCCGCAGAACGGCGGAACCTCGATGTCGCTGCTGGCCTCGCCCGCGCCGAAGCCGCGTTCCGAAACGGTGATCCTGGCGGCCATGGGGGAAGGCGACATAGCCGACCCCGAGACGTTGGAGATCGTGTCCCGCCCCGCCAATGGCGGACGCGGCTGGGGCGTGACGCTGGGTATGTTTGCGTCCCGGGCCGAGGCGGAAAAGCTGCTGTTGCGCAGCGCCTTGCAAGACGGTGCAATCCTGGGCGGCGCCGCGCGACACGTTGCCGATACCAAGCGCGGCTTCCAGCCCAGCTTTGCCAACATGACAAAGGGCAATGCCGAACTGGTGTGCGAACGCTTCGTTAGCCGGTCGCAGGAATGCCAGGTCGTCGGCCGCTGAAAGCCGTCACCGTTCCATGACGAAGGGGGCAGAGTGATCTCTGCCCCCTTTTTCATTGCCCGGCCGGGTCAATCGGGCTTGGGGCGGTCGTCCCATTTGTCGCTGAGGATGCGTTGGGCATCCCCTTTCGGATCCTCGAACTGATGCGACCGCAAGGCCCAGATAAAGGCCACAAGACCTGCCGCCCCCAGGCCAAGTGAAACGGGGATCAGAATGGACAGGATCTCCATGCGTGCTTCCTTTCAATCCCGCAGCCGCAGCGCGTTCAGCGTCACCGTGATCGAGCTGAGCGACATCGCAAGCGCCGCAATCAGCGGGGTGACCATGCCAGCCACCGCCAGCGGAACCGCCACGATATTATAGGCGATGGAGATTGCAAAGTTCTGGCGAATACGCCGCGTCGCCAAACGGGCGGTCGCGACCGCCTCGGCCACGGGCACCAGATCGTTGCCGGTCAGCACCATGTCACTGGCCACCCGCGCCGCGTCCAATGCGCTGGCGGGCGAGACCGAGGCATGGGCCCGGGCCAATGCCGCCGTGTCGTTCAGCCCGTCGCCTACCATCAGGACGCGCGCGCCCTTGGCAGCCAGGCCCGCCACCATCGCCTCTTTTCCCTGGGGATCGACGGCGGCGTGGAAATCCTGGATGCCCAGGCGCCCAGCCAGATCCGCAACGGCCGCCTTGCGGTCCCCCGATATCAGCACGACCCGCAGCCCTGCCTTGCGCAGCATCGCCACGCATTCCGCAGCGCCGGGGCGCAATTCGTCGGTGAACTCCAGCCGGACGGGGGCTTGACCTTCGACCGCCAGCCATGTCGCGCTCGTGGGCCTGTCTTCGTCGTCATCGGCGACACCCAGCCAGTCGGCGCGGCCCAGCCGGACGATGCGGCCACCCCAGCAGGCCGAGACGCCAAAGCCTGGATGTTCGGCCACGTCGGAAAGATCTGCAAACGGATGATCGGCCAGGGCCGCAGCCAAGGCAACTGACAGCGGATGAGAGGAACCTTGGGCCAGGGCATGGGCAACTGGGCGCATCTCGGCAGGCAGCGGATCGGCGCTGACCAGCGACGGACGGCCCAGGGTCAGGGTGCCGGTCTTGTCGAAGACGACGGTATCGACCTCGGCCAGGCGTTCCAGGGCGGTGCCGTCCTTGATCAGCAGCCCGCGCCGGAACAGCCGCCCCGATGTGGCGGTGGCAACCGCCGGAACCGCCAGGCCAAGCGCGCAGGGACAGGTCACGATCAGCACCGCCGCCGCAATGTTGACGGCAAGGCGCAGGTCGCCCGTGGCCCAGACCCACCCCGCAAAGCTGCACAGCGCCATCAGGTGAACGCTGGGCGAATAGGTCCGAGAAGCCCGTTCGGCCAGAGAGGTATAGCGTCCGCGTGCGGCCTCGGCCGCCTCGACAAGGGCGGTCAGCCGGGACAGGGACGAATCGCGGCCCGCAGCCGTCACGCGCAGCACCAGCGGCCCGGTCAGGTTCACCTCGCCTGCCGACAGCATCTGGCCGGGCGCGGCCAGCACGGGCAGGGTTTCGCCGGTCAACAAGGCACGGTCGATTTCAGACCGCCCCTCGACGATCTCTCCATCCGCGGGAACGCGCGCGCCGGGCCGGATGCGGATCAGGTCGCCGGGGCGCAGGTTTGCGACGGGAACCGTCTGTTCCGTCCCCTCGACCAGCAGGGTCGCACGCGGAACCTCCAGCGCGGTCAGCTCGGCTGCGGCAGACCGGGCGATGGCGCGGGTGCGGTGGTCCAGATAGCGCCCGATCAGCAAGAAAAAGCATAGCATCGCCGCAGCGTCGAAATAGGCGTGATGCCCCGATTCCATCGTCTCATAGACCGAGATCGCACTGGCCAGGATCAGCGCCAGCGAGATCGGCACGTCCATGCCCAGCCGCCCCACCCGGATCGCCGCCCAGGCACTGCGAAAGAAAGGCTGGCCCGCGAAAAATACCGTCGGCAGGGCGATGGCGCCGCTGATCCAGTGGAACAGGTCGCGCGTGGCGGATTCGGCGCCAGACCAGACGGCCACCGACAGGATCATGATGTTCATCATCGCGAAACCCGACACGCCGATGCGCATCAGCAGGTCGCGTCCCTGCCGGTCGGCCGTGGTGGCGGAAAGCGCGTCGGGATCAAGCTCGTGTGCCTCGAACCCGACGCCCGCCAGCACGAGGATCAGATCATCCGCCGTCAGCCCCGGCGCATCGATGGTGACGCGGCGCAGGGTCAGGTTGACGCGGGCATTCTGCACGCCGGGATGGGCCGTCAGTGCGGTTTCCACATCGGTGATGCAGGTTGCACAATGGGCTGTGGGCAGGGACAGGATCACTGTGCCCCGCGCCACCTCGGCCCGGTCCGCCAGGCGTTGCGCCAAGGGTGCCGCGTCGCAGGCGGGACAGGCGCTGAAGCCTGATGCGGTCAGGTCTGCCATCTTATTTCACCCTCGCCCCGGCGTAATGGTCCAGCCGTTGCCGGAACGGTGTTCCGTCCGGCGCCGTTGCCTGGACATGAATGTTCCAGACCCCCGGTTCCAGCACCAGGGACGCGCGATAGATACCGCCGCCCGCAGGATCGAATTGCGGCGTCACGTCGGAGCGCTTGTGGGTCGGGCGCCCGATGGTGGCGGTAAAATCGCGCAGGATGGGATGGGCGCCTTGGCTGTCCACGAGCTCGATGACGACTTCGGTGCCGTCATAGCGGGCCTTGGCCGTCCAACCCAGGTTTTCCTGCGCCAGCCGGTCCCGGTCGAATTCCTGGGATGCGACATAGCTATTACTGACCTCAAGCCCCGGAAAGCTGCCAATGGCTAGGAAAGCCATGACCAGGTTGACGGAAATGATGACCCCGAATGCCGCCAGAGTGATGATCAGGACATGGCGCCCCGTCAGTTCTTTTGCCATCATTCGCCCTTTCCGTGGAAGATCGTGCCGACCGTGGCGGTGGTGCCGTCAAGTTCGTCCCGCACGACCAGGTCCAGCGATGTCGTGGCGCTTGTGGCAAGATCGGACCCCGCAGGCGCGGTCACGTACAGCCTGCGGCTAAGGGTTTCATCCGCAGGCACGTCAACTGTCCCCGTGGATGACCCTTCCACGGTGACCGCCAGATCCTCGGCCCCTTCGACCGCAAAGGCAAAGCTGCGGGCGTCTTGCTGCTTGTTGCGCAACCGCACCTCATAGGTATTGCGGACAGCACCGTCGGACATGGTCACGAACATCGGATTGCGCACCGGAGAAACGTTCAGATCAAAGGGAGAACGCATGAACAGCGCGACAATCAGCGCAACCCCGATCCCGGCCCACAGGGTGAAGTAAAGGACCGTGCGGGGACGGAAGATATGCCTCCAGACCGACTTTGGCGCAGCGCCCGCGCGTTCGGCGGTCTCGTCCCTCAGCGCCATATAGTCGATAAGTCCGCGCGGCTTGCCGATCTTGTCCATGATCTCGTCGCAGGCGTCGATGCACAGCGCGCAGGTGATGCATTCCATCTGCTGGCCGTCGCGGATGTCGATGCCCATGGGGCAGACGTTCACGCAGGCCATGCAGTCGATGCAGTCGCCCGCAGAGTTCAGCGGGATCGGCCCGCCCACGCCCGTGCGCACGCCTGGATAGGGAATGGGCGGATATTGTCCCCCTGCCGTGGGACCGGCGGCATGGCTCTCGGCCTCGGCCTGGAAGGCGACGGCGGCGGGGCGGTTTCGGACATTGCCCTTGCCGCGCGGCTCGCCCCGCCATTCGCGATAGGCGACGGTCAGCGTGTCTTCGTCCATCATCGCGGCCTGAATGCGCGGCCAGGGGCAGGCATAGATGCAGATCTGTTCGCGCGCAAAACCGCCGAACAGAAAGGTGGTCCCCGTCAGGATGGCCATCGTGATATAGGCGACAGGATGGGCCTGCCCGGTCAGCAGGTTGCCCAGCAAGGTGGGGGCGTCGGTGAAATAGAAAACCCAAGCCCCGCCGGTCAACAGCGCGATCACCAGCCAGATCGACCATTTCGCGGCCCGCAACCGGATCTTGTGGGTGTCCCATTTCTGGCGGTGCAGGCGGATCTGGTTGTTCCGATCACCTTCGATCCAGCGTTCGACCAGGGTGAACAGGTCGGTCCAGACGGTCTGCGGACAGGCATAGCCGCACCACACGCGACCCAGGGCCGACGTGAACAGGAACAGCCCCAGCCCAGCCATGACCAGAAGCCCTGCCACGAAATAGAATTCGTGCGGCCAGATCTCGATCCAGAAAAAGAAAAACCGGCGGTTTGCCAGGTCTACCAGAACTGCCTGGTCGGGCATGGCCGGGCCACGTTCCCAACGCAGCCAAGGCATGACGTAATAGATCGTCAGGGCCACCGCCATGACGATCCACTTGAGGTTCCTGAACCGCCCTTGCACGCGCTTGGGGAAAATCGGTTCCCGCTTGGCGTAAAGGCTGGGGGGGTCCAACTCGGGGGTGGACATATGAAGAATCGCTCCTGTTTCGCCCATCCGGTCTAGACCGGACAGGCAGTGGATTCTTTGACCTGCATCAAATGCAATCCGGTGCAGCGGCGCCTGCCAAGTGCGTCCAGGGTGCGGCGGGGCCACGAAACTGGGCAAAGCGATCGTCGGTCTTGGCCGCCAGAATATGATCATCACAAGCGCGCAGCCAGTCCGCAGGCAGATGTCGCCCTGTCCGCCGAGTTCTGCCTGTGGACGGGACCACCCATAACTGCACGGCTTGGAGCAATCGTGCCTGTCACGGCCGCCATCGGTCTGCGTCTTGCGCAGCCAAATCATCGTGCTTTCCGGCGCTGCCATGCTGACGTAACCTGCAGGCCGATGAAGGAGCCTTTCATGCTGACCATCCATGGCGTCACCCGTTCGCGCGCCTCGCGCATCATCTGGCTGTGCCACGAGATCGGATTGGAGTTTCGCCAGATCCCAGTCATTCAGGCCTATCGCCTGGGCCACCCCGATGCGCCCGATGCGCCCCTGAACACGCATTCCCCGGCCTTCCTGGCGCTGTCGCCCGCAGGAACCATCCCGGTGATCGAGGATGGCGGCCTGACCCTAAGCGAATCCCTTGCCGCCACCTTGTATCTGGCACGCAAGTACGGCGGCCACCTTGGCCCCGCCGACCTGGACGAAGACGCGCAGATGATGCAGTGGAGCTTTTACGCCGCCACTGCCGTCGAACCCGAGGCGCTGACGATCCTGTTCCTTCACGCCCCGTCACGCCTGCAATCGGGCGACGATCAAGCTCTTGTCGCCAATGCAGCCGAACGCCTGATCCGGCCCTTGAAGGTGATCGAAGGTCATCTGGCCACCCATGAACATCTGGTCGGAAACCGCTTTACGGTGGCCGATCTGAACCTTGCCGAGGTGCTGCGCTATGCCCAGGGATATGGCGAGTTGATGGGACAGTTTCCCGCAGTGATGGCTTGGCTGGAACGGTGCCAGTCCCGTCCGGCATTTCGAAAGATGTGGGAAGCCCGGCTGGCCGAACCGGAGTAAAGCGCCCTCGTAGAACCAGAAGATTACCACGGGCCCCCTGACAAGCCGCAACTGCATGACCACCGTATTGAGCGAGCCGCATGGTATTTTTGGGATGCACGCCTGCCGCGACTCCAATGTCCAAGACTTCGGTCATAAGATCGCAGCCCTGGTCCAAGGCATGACGAACAATCGGCACGCTGGGCCGGGTGCAGCGGGACTGGCCTTGGTCCCGCTTGCATGAGATAGTCCCCCAACCGAGAACAAGAGCAGAACCCCATGGCCGACGATCTTCTTTCCGCAGTCGATGCGATCGACAGCTATTCCGCCGCCTCGATCGAGGTTCTGGAAGGGTTGGAGCCTGTGCGCAAACGGCCCGGCATGTATATCGGCGGGACGGACGAACGCGCGCTGCATCACCTTGTGGCAGAGATTCTCGACAACTCGATGGACGAGGCGGTGGCAGGCCATGCCACCCGAATCGAGGTCGAGCTGCTGGCCGATCACAGTGTCGTCGTGCGTGACAACGGACGCGGCATCCCGATTGACCCGCATCCCAAGTTTCCCGGCAAATCCGCGCTCGAGGTGATCCTTTGCACCCTGCACGCCGGCGGCAAATTCTCGGGCGATGCCTACCAGACCTCGGGGGGGCTGCACGGGGTCGGCGCCTCGGTCGTGAATGCGCTGTCGGACCTTATGGTGGTGCAGGTCGCGCGCAACAAGGAACTGTTCGAACAGCGTTTTTCGCGCGGCGTTCCGCAGGGGCCGGTGGCCAGGATCGGGGCCGCCCCCAACCGGCGCGGCACAACCGTGACATTCCACGCCGACGAGGACATCTTCGGCCACCACCGCTTCAAGCCCGCGCGGCTGCTGAAGATGGTGAAATCCAAGGCCTATCTGTTCAGTGGCGTGGAAATCCGCTGGAAATCGGAAATCGACGACGGCGAAACTCCGCGAGAGGCGACGTTCCATTTCCCCGGCGGCCTGGCCGATTACCTTGCCGAAACACTGACGGGCGCCAGCACCTATGCCGACCGGCCATTCGCGGGCACTGTCGATTTCCGCCGCCAGGGCGCGCCCGGCAAGGTGGACTGGGCGATCAACTGGACGCCTTCGCGCGACGGCTTCATCCAGTCCTATTGCAACACCGTGCCCACACCCGAAGGCGGCACACATGAAGCGGGCTTCTGGGCCGCGATCCTGAAAGGCGTGCGCGCCTATGGCGAGCGGATCAGCAACAAGAAAGCCGCCAATATCACCCGAGAGGATCTGCTGACCGGCGGCTGCGCGCTTGTCAGTTGCTTTATCCGCGAGCCGGAATTCGTAGGCCAGACCAAGGACCGTCTTGCCACGACCGAGGCCGCGCGCCTGGTCGAGAACGCCGTGCGGGACCATTTCGACACCTGGCTGGCGGGGGATACGAAATCCGCGGGCGCAATCCTGGATTTTCTGGTCTTGCGTGCCGACGAACGCCTGCGCCGCAAGCAGGAAAAGGAAACCGCGCGCAAGACGGCCACGAAAAAGCTGCGCCTGCCCGGCAAGCTGGTCGATTGCAGCGCCACCAGCCGGGACGGCACCGAACTGTTCATCGTCGAGGGCGACAGTGCGGGCGGATCGGCCAAGATGGCGCGGGACCGCACCAACCAGGCGCTGTTGCCGCTGCGCGGAAAAATTCTGAACGTGCTGGGCGCGGCCTCCACCAAGATGGGGGCCAATCAGGAAATCAGCAATCTTTGTCAAGCGCTTGGCGTCGGAATGGGATCCAAGTTCAAGGTCGATGACCTGCGCTATGACAAGGTCATAATCATGACGGACGCCGATGTGGACGGCGCTCATATCGCCTCGCTGCTGATGACGTTCTTCTTTACGCAAATGCGGCCGATGATCGACAAGGGGCATCTGTATCTGGCCTGCCCGCCGCTGTACCGCCTGACCCAGGGGGCGCATCGGGTTTATGTTGCGGATGACGCCGAAAAGGAACGGATGCTGGTCAAGGGCCTGGGCGGGCGCGGCAAGATCGACGTGCAGCGGTTCAAGGGCCTGGGCGAGATGGACGCCAAGGATCTGAAGGACACGACCATGAATCCCAAGACCCGCAAGCTGATACGCGTCAGCATCGACGACGACGAAGGCGGGGAAACCGGCGAACTGGTTGAACGGCTGATGGGCAAGAAGCCCGAATTGCGGTTTGAGTACATCCAGGAAAACGCGCGCTTCGCCGAAGAGCTGGACGTCTGAGATGCGCCAGTATCACGACGCCTTGCGCATGGTCCTGGATCAGGGGCACGAAAGCACGGACCGTACGGGAACGGGTACGATCAGCCATTTCGGCCTGCAATGCCGATATCCGCTGGCGGACGGCTTTCCGCTGGTGACGACCAAGAAGCTGCACCTGCGGTCGATCATCCACGAACTGCTGTGGTTCCTGTCCGGCGACACAAACATCCGATATCTAAAGGAAAATGGTGTCTCCATCTGGGACGAATGGGCGGATGAGAACGGCGACCTTGGCCCCGTCTATGGCCGCCAGTGGCGGCTTTTCCCGAAGCTGGTGCCCAGCGGGCAGGATTCCGGCGGCCGCGCGTTGTTCTTTGCGGATCATGTCGATCAGATCGCTGACCTGGTTCAGGCGATCCGCAAGACGCCTGACTCGCGCCGTCTGATCGTGTCGGCCTGGAACCCGGGCGACGTCCCGGACATGGCGCTGCCCCCCTGCCACACGCTGTGGCAGGTGCGCATTCTTGCTGGCAAGCTGCATCTGCAACTGTATCAGCGCTCGGCGGATATGTTCCTGGGGGTGCCGTTCAACATCGCGTCCTATGCGTTGTTGCAGGTGATGCTGGCCCATGTCACCGGATACGAACCCGGCGACTTCGTGCATTCCATCGGGGATGCGCATATCTATTCCAACCATCTGGACCAAGTGCGGACCCAGCTTGCCCGGACGCCCAAGCCCCTGCCCCAAATACGCCTGCGCCGCGATGTCGCGTCGATCTTTGATTTCCGGTACGAGGATTTCGAGGTTCTGAACTATGATCCCGACCCGGCCATCAAGGCCCCGGTGGCCGTGTAAGATGCTGACCTTGATCGCAGCCCGCGACCGCAACGGCGCCATCGGCAAGGACAACGACATCCCCTGGCGCGCGCCCGAGGATCTGGCTTTCTTTCAGCGAGAAACAACCGGCGGCGCGGTCGTCATGGGCCGCAAGACCTGGGACAGCCTGCCCTTCAAGCCCCTGAAGAACCGCCTGAACCTGGTGGTATCCTCGAACCCGGACGCGGCGGACCATGTTGCTGCCACGCCTCGGGCTGCCCTTGATCATGCGCATTCCATGGGTTATCGGCGGGTTTACGGCATTGGCGGGGCAGGTATCTATGAGGCGCTGTTGCCCCTGGCCGACCGGCTGTTGCTGACCGAGGTGGATCTGGACGTGCGGGATGCCGATACATTCTTTCCCGCCTTCGACAGGAACGAATGGGACTGCCTGGGCTCCGTCGATTTGCGCCATGAACACCCGCGCTGCACCCTGTTCGAATATCTGCGCCGACGTTGAACCACCGGAAGGGATCTCCATGAACATTCGTTATCTGCACACCATGGTCCGGGTCGCCGATCTGGACAAGACCATGGCCTTTTTCAAGCTGCTGGGGCTGGAGGAAACCCGTCGTATCGACAACGACAAGGGCCGCTTCACACTAGTCTTCATGGCCCCGCCCGGCCAGCCGGAATGCCCGGTCGAGCTGACTTATAACTGGGATGGCGACGACGGCCTGCCCTCGGACAGCCGCCATTTTGGCCACCTGGCGTACCGCGTCGGCAATATCTATGACCTGTGCCAGCGGCTGATGGATGCAGGCGTCACCATCAACCGCCCGCCGCGGGACGGGCACATGGCCTTTGTTCGCAGTCCGGACAACGTGTCGGTCGAGCTGCTGCAAGAAGGCGATGCCCTGCCTCCGGCGGAACCCTGGGCCAGCATGGAAAATACCGGCCATTGGTAAGGCTCCTTTCGGTCAATAGATATAGCGGATCTGCTCCAGCCAGAACCGTTCGATCCGGCGGCTTTGCAGGTTGACCTGGTCCAAGGGGGGATCTTCCAGCACGCCGGACATGGCCAGCCCTTCTGCATGGCGCAGGAACAGGCGGTGGACCATGTCGCGGACCGCCTGTCCATCAGGCGTCAGCTTTACCCGCACGGACCGGCGGTCCATGTCGCTGCGTTCGTGGTGGACATAGCCCATCGTTACCAGCTTTTTCAGATTATAGCTGACGTTTGAGCCCTGATACATGCCACGTGACCGCAGTTCGCCTGCAGAAACCTCGGCCCCACCGAGGTTGTACAGGATCATCGCCTGGACTGGGGTCAGGTCGTGTTGGCCCAGACGTTCGAATTCGTCCTTGACCAGATCCAGCATCAGCCGGTGCAGCCGTTCCAGAAGCTGCAGGGATTCAAGATAAGCCTCGGTCGTATCTGCCAGGTCCGGCAGGGCCTGAACGTCAGCTTGGGGGCGCATATCGCGCGGCGCGGGGGAAATCATGGCGTCTCGCGGTCCTGATTTGTTCCTCATGACCCGACATTGCCGCAAAAACGAAAATCTTCAGTTAATGCAACGGAACTTCCGCGGAAGATTGGGGAAAATTTTATCGAACGGGCTTCAGCCGTTCCGCTGCATGGGCCGCGATCCGGTCCAGGACGGCCGCGATGCTTGCCGGGCCACGATCCGTCCCGCCATTAACCCGCGCCGTCACCCAAAGATACAGATCCTGATCGTTTTCGGACAGCATGACCTCGTAGGCATCCAGGTCGGCGCCATCCAGCGATGCCAGGGCGTCATCTGCGAAATGACCCAGGATCAGGTCCATTTCCTTCATTCCCCGGCGCCAACTGCGCATTTTCAGACGCCGCAGACGGGTTTCAGCAGATTCGATCATTCCATGCATCCTTTCGGGCGTGCTTGCCGTCCCTGACGGGTCAGCATAAGCCATACCGCAACGTCGTTCAAATCACCAAGGTTTGCCATGGGTTTCCTGTCCGATCGCCTGAACCGAATCAAACCCTCGCCTACCATCGCGATGACCACCCGCGCGGCGGAACTGCGGGCGCAGGGCCGCGACATCATCGGCCTGTCCGCTGGCGAACCGGATTTCGACACGCCCGTCCATATCCGCGACGCCGCCAAGGTCGCCATTGATGCAGGCCACACGCGCTATACTGCGGTGGACGGCACGCCGTCGCTGAAGCGCGCGATCTGCGACAAGCTCGCGAGGGAAAACGGGCTGGATTACACCCCGTCCCAGGTTACCGTCGGCACGGGCGGAAAGCAGATCCTGTTCAATGCGCTGATGGCGACGCTGGACGAAGGCGACGAGGTGATCGTCCCCGCCCCGTACTGGGTCAGTTATCCCGACATGGTGCTGCTTGCCGGGGGAACGCCGGTGATCGTGGAATGCGGGCAGGATCAAGGGTTTCGCCTGACACCCGAGGCACTGGATGCGGCGATCACGCCGCGCACGAAATGGCTGATCCTCAATTCGCCGTCCAATCCGTCCGGCGCAGGATACGACCGCGCGGCGATGCAGGCCCTGACTGACGTATTGCTGCGCCATCCGCAGGTCTGGATCCTGGCAGATGACATCTATGAACACCTGGTCTTTGACGGGTTCGAGTTCGTGACCCCCGTCCAGGTCGAGCCGCTGCTGAAGGACCGGACGCTGACGATGAACGGGGTCAGCAAGGCCTATGCCATGACGGGCTGGCGCATCGGTTACGGCGCGGCGCCGGAACCGCTGATCCGGGCCATGGCCAAACTGCAGTCGCAATCGACCTCGAACCCTTGTTCGATCAGCCAATATGCGGCCCAGGCTGCGCTGACCGGACCGCAGGATTACATCGCCGAAAGCCGAACGGTCTTCCAACGACGCCGCGATCTGGTCGTGGCCGGGTTGAACGCCTGCTCCGGCATCGACTGCCCCACGCCGCAGGGTGCGTTTTATGTCTATCCCTCGATTGCAGGGCTGATCGGCAAGACCTCGGGCGCGGGCACGGTCATCGCGGATGACGAGGCTTTCGCCAATGCGCTGCTGGACGAAACCGGGGTTGCGGTGGTCTTTGGCGCAGCCTTCGGCCTCAGCCCGCATTTCCGCATTTCCTATGCGACCAGCGACGAACAGCTGACCGAGGCCGTCGCCCGCATCCGGCGGTTCTGCGAAGGCTGCAACTGACCGCAGCCGCGGCGCGTTAACAGGCAGCATGAAAGGGAGACAAAGATGCTGCCCCACAACGCCCTGATCGTCGTGGCCGACGGCCGTTCCGCGACGCTGTTTCGCAATACAGCCAAGCATGGCCTTGAGTTGACGGAAACGGAACGGGTCACATTGGAAAGCCTGAACCAGCCCAAGGCCGGCGATGCCATTCCTGATGTCATTCCGGGCGATGACCCCGATATGTTCGCGCATCAGCTTGCCGATCACCTGAATGCGATGGTGCTGAAGCACAAGATCGATGACATCGCGGTGATCGCCGATCCCTCGACCCTGGGGGCGTTGCGCAGACGATATCACAAGGAACTGCAGTTCCGCCTGCGCAAGGAGGTCGCCAAGAACCTGACCAATTCCGATCTGCGCAGCGTCGAGGACGCGTTGGCCTGACAGGGGGACGCCACCCGTGCCAGGATGGCGTTTCCTTCACATCGCAGTCCAGCCGCCATCCACGCTGATGGTCGTGCCGGTGATCTGCGCCGCCGCATCGCTGCACAGAAAGGCCGTGGTGTCGCCCAACTGCTCTACCGTGACGAAATCCTTGGAGGGCTGGCGTTCCAGCATCACCTTGTGGATCACCTCGTCCCGGGTCATGCGGTATTCCTTCATCGTGTCGGGAATCTGCGCCTCGACCAAGGGGGTCAGGACATAGCCGGGACATACCGCATTGCAGGTGATGGGTTCTTTCGCGGTTTCCAGGGCGGTGACCTTGGAAAATCCCACAATCCCGTGCTTGGCCGCGACATAGGCTGACTTGAAGGGGCTTGCCGTCAGCCCGTGGGCGGAAGAGATGTTGACGATCCGGCCCCAGCGGGCGGCGCGCATCATCGGCAAGGCGGCCGCAGTGGTGTGAAAGGCCGAAGTCAGGTTGATCGCGATGATCGCGTCCCATTTGTCCACGGGAAAATCCTGGATCGGTGCGACGTGCTGGATGCCTGCGTTGTTGACGAGGATATCGCAACGCCCCGCCTGTTCGATCAAGGCACGGCATTCGGCGCCCTGCGACATATCCGCCTTGATATAGCGGACCGCTACGCCATGTTCCTCAGCCAGATTCCGGGCCAGGGCATGATCCTCGTCCCGGTCCGTGAAGCTGTTCAGGACGACATCCGCCCCGGCCATGGCCAGACGACGCGCCACCCCAAGCCCGATGCCAGAGTTGGAACCCGTCACGATTGCGGTTTTACCGCCTAGAAATTTTTGGAACATCGCCCCCCTCCTGACTGATGACTTTAAACGGTCTGACACAGGGCCAGATCGTTTGCTGGTGCAGCATGGGCAAAAAAAAACGCCCGCACAAGGCGGGCGCTAAGTCATGAGGCAGGTTTCATACAGGCAAGAAACCTATCGAGCAGTAAGCCATTTATACGCCAACAACCGTCAGAGTCCAACGAAGAAGTTCGACCCGCCATTGACGATCCCCATCCGAGTCAGTTGAATTTGTATCGAAAACAAGAAAAGCACGCGGACGGGCAATGAAAATCTTAAGAAACCTTAACAAATTCGCGTTTATCCGCGCCTTGTGCCTGATTTTGGGGGCTTTTCCGGGTGTTGCAACTATGCCGCTGCAAGGCCATGCCGCCCCTGCTCATGCCATTGCGATGTATGGTGAACCCGCTCTACCGCAGGGATTTTCCGCTCTGCCCTATGTCAACCCCGACGCGCCGGGGGGCGGGATGATTCGTTTGGCCGAGCCGGGGGGATTCGACTCGCTCAAGCCTTGGGTGCTGAAAGGCAATGCAGCATGGGGCGTCGGCATCCATGTGGCCGAGACGCTGATGTATCGCAGTCTGGACGAGCCGTTCACGCTTTACGGCCTTTTGGCCCAGTCGGTCGAAGCCGCGGCGGACCGGTCTTCGGTCGAATTCACCCTGCGCCCCGAGGCGCGGTTTTCGGATGGATCGCCCGTCACGGTGGCGGATGTGATGTGGTCCTATGAGACATTGGGCACCCAAGGCCATCCGCGTTACCACGGTGCCTGGTCCAAGGTCGTGAAGATGGAACAAACCGGCGACCGCAGCATCCGGTTTTCCTTCACCGAGAACGATCGAGAACTGGCCATGCTGATGGGTCTGCGCCCGGTCCTGAAAAAGGCCCAGTGGGAGGGGAAGGAGTTTTCCGCCTCGAGCCTGGACGTGCCCATCGGGTCCGGTCCCTACATTGTGGATCAGGTCGATCCGGGCCGCATGATCACCTTTCGCCGTGACCCCGATTATTGGGGCAAGGATCTGGCGGTCAATCGCGGGCGCAACAATCTGGATGTGATCCGCTATGACTATTTCGGCGATGCCAATGCCATGTTCGAGGCGTTCAAGGCGGGCGAGGTGACGGTCTGGAGAGAGTTGTCCGCGCTGAAATGGGATCGCGAATACGACTTTCCGCTGATCGCGCGCGGCGATGCGGTCAAGGCCGAGATTCCCAACAGCCGGCCGTCGGGTATCATGGGCCTGGTGATGAACACCCGAAACCCGCTGTTTGCCGACTGGCGGGTGCGGCAGGCGATGATCGAGGCGTTCAATTTCCGCTTCATCAACACGACGCTGAACGGCGGCAAGGACCGGCGCATCACGTCCTATTTCGCCAATTCCACCCTGGCGATGCAGCCCGGTCCCGCGACCGGCCGCGTGGCCGACCTGCTGGCGCCCTTTGCCGCAGACCTGCCGCCGGGAACCATCGAAGGTTATACCCTGCCCGAGGGGTCGGACCGCGCGCTTGACCGTGCAGGCCTGCGCCGGGCTATTGCGCTGCTGTCGGATGCAGGCTGGACGGTCCGCGACGGCGTGTTGCAAAATGCGGAAGGCCGCCCATTCGCCTTCGAAATCCTGCTGAACCAGTCCGGCACCTCGATGCGCACGGCATCGGAAACCCAGCAGATCGCCGACATCTATGTCCAGGCGCTGCGCAACCTGGGAATGCAGGCGCGCATCACCCTGCTGGATTCGGCGCAGTTCGTGCAGCGCACCAATGAATTCCAGTTCGACATGACCTGGTATGAACGCGCCTTGTCGCTGTCGCCGGGCAACGAACAGCTGCTGTATTGGGGATCGGATGCCGCCGATCAGCCCGGCAGCCGCAACTGGATGGGCATGAAAAGCCCCGCTGCCGAGGCCGTGATCGCCGCCATGGTCAACTCGCAAACCGACGCGGATTTCACCGCAGCCGTGCGTGCCTTGGATCGAATCCTGACTGCCGGGCGTTACGTCATACCGGTCGGGTTCTCGCCGGTCTCGCGGCTGGCCCATGCCGCGGACCTGCGGTATCCTGCCGAAACAACGCCGCTTTACGGAGATTGGCCGGGCTTCATGCCCGAGCTTTGGTGGCAGGAGGCAGAGGAATGAGAGCAGTGATAGGCATGGCATTGGCCTGCGCGATGCTGGCCGGATGCAATACGGTCGCCGGCGTGGGCGAGGATATAACGGGCGTCGCAAACTGGGCGCAGTCGTCGATGGGAGGCGGATACTGATGAAATGGCAGCATGTGCAGCAGAACTGGGCCGCTTTCTATGAAGCGATCGTGGAAAAATGGCCCGAAGTCGATGAATCCGACCTGGACGAGATCGACGGCGATCAGCGCGCCTTCATATCGCATCTGGCGGAAACGACCGGGCAGGAACCGTCCGAGATCCGCGAGGAATTGCGCGAATGGCTGGCCGGAGAGATACCGTCCGACGTGGTGATGGATCCGGCGCACGACAATCACTCAATCGCCCTCAGTGCCAAGTATGTGGGCGAGGGCGAGGATGAATTCGCCGATGATGCCCGTTTCGGGGATGACGACGAATATCCGAACGACGGCGACGACTGACCGTCAGGCGGCGCGCGGTCCCCACAGGATGATGGCCGCGCCCGCTAGGCAGACCACGGTCCCTGTCACGTCCCATTGATCCGGTCTGCGCCCCTCGGCCAGCCACATCCACAGAACCGACGCGGTGATGTAGACGCCGCCATAAACGGCATAGGCCCGGCCCGCATGATCTGCCGGGCTGAGCGTCAACACCCACGCGAACAACGCCAGCGATGCCATCCCAGGCAGCAGCCACAGGGGTGATTTTTCCAGCCGGAACCAGGCCCAGAAGGCGAAACAGCCGGCGATTTCGGCTAAGGCGGCGATCAGGTAGAGCGCGAATGCCTGCATCGCGGCTGGATAGCGAAGGCCACGCGCAGCGTCCAGCACCCCTTTCCAGTTGCAACTGACCTCTGCTTCTGTCAAATGCCGCCCGACGGGGGGATGACACGAAGGACCGTCGCGATGAATCGCACCATCAAGATCGCCATGGGCAGCATCGCAATCGGGATCGTGGTCCTGGCGCTGAAGACGCTGGCCTGGCGACTGACGGGGTCGGTGGCGTTGCTGTCGGATGCCCTGGAAAGCACCGTCAATGTGGCGACCGCCCTGGCCGCCCTGATCGCGATCCGCATTGCCCAGCGGCCTGCCGATCAAAGCCACCCTTACGGACATCACAAGGCCGAATTCCTGTCCGCCGTGCTGGAAGGCGTCATGATCATCGTAGCGGCCCTGCTGATCCTGGAAGAAGCCTATCACGGCATCCGCAACCCCCGTCCGCTGGATGCGCCCGTTCTGGGCCTGGCAATCAACGCATTCGCCGGGGCCATCAACGCGGTCTGGTGCAGCGTCCTGATCCGCCAGGGCCGCCGCCTGAAATCGCCCGCATTGGTTGCGGACGGGCGGCACCTGTTGTCGGATGTCGTGACCTCGGCCGGGGTGATCCTGGGGGTTTCCCTGGCAATTGCGACGGGTCATGCGATCTTGGACCCCATCCTGGCGGCGGTGGTCGCCGTCAATATCCTGTGGTCGGGCTGGAAGGTGATGACCGCATCGCTGGGCGGGCTGATGGACCGGGCGGTTTCCGACGATATGCTGCGCGACATCCGGGCCACGATTTCCGACCATGCCGATGGCGCTATCGAGGCGCATGACCTGCGCACCCGCCATGCGGGCAGCATGACATTCATCGACTTTCATCTGGTGGTGGACGGCGAAACCCCGGTGGCCGAGGCCCACGCCATTTGCGACCGGATCGAAGCCGCGTTGCGGGGGCAACTGGACGACGCGCAGATCACCATCCATGTCGAACCCGAACACAAGGCCAAGCATTCGGGCGTTCTGGTGATTTAGGCCGCCAGCCTGACCCAGACGGGAACATGGTCGCTGGGCTTTTCCGCAGCGCGCGCATCCTTGTCGATGCCGGTTTCCACCAGAAGGTCGGCGGCTTGCGGGGACAGCAGCAGGTGGTCGATGCGGATGCCGTCGTCGCGCGACCAGGATCCCGCCTGGTAGTCCCAGAACGTGAATGGCCCGCGCGTGGCCCAAGGGTCGCGAATGCGCACGGCGTCCGTCCAGCCCTGGGCCACGATCCGGCGAAAGGCCGCCCGGCTTTCAGGCAGGAACAGCGCGTCATCGACCCAGGCTGCCGGACGAGCAGCGTCGCGCGGTTCCGGGATGACGTTGAAGTCGCCCAGCATCACCACCGGCATTTCGCTTGCCAGCAGTTCTTCTGCGCGCAGGCGCAGCCGTTCCATCCAGGCCAGCTTGTAATCATATTTCGGTCCCGGCGCGGGGTTGCCGTTGGGCAGATACAGCCCCGCGATGCGGACGGCATGGGTGCCCAGCACCGTCGCCTCGATATAGCGGGCCTGTTCGTCTGCCTCGTCGCCGGGCAGGCCGCGAGTTACATCCTCCAGCGGCAGCCGGGACAGGATCGCCACGCCGTTGAAGCCCTTTTGTCCATGGGTTTCGACGGTCCAGCCCAGATCCTCGAAATGCTGTCGGGGAAACCCCTCGTCCACCGACTTGATTTCCTGCAGGACGACCAGGTCAGCCCCCGATCCGGCCAACCAGTCAGTCAGCGCCGGGATGCGGGCCTTGACGCCATTGATGTTGAATGTCGCGATTTTCATGGCCGCATCATCAGTGAATGCCGCGCGATTGGCAACCGCAGGAGGGAAGCTTGCGTTCACCCCCATGCGCCGCCTGCTTGCCCTGCTGCTGTTGATTGTCTTGGCCCTGCCCGCCTGGGCGCAGGACCGGCCGCGCGCCGGGCTGATGTGGAACCGTAGCGGATTGCCGGCCACGCTGCCCCTGGTGGTCAAGACCATGCCGGGGCAGGATTATGTCGTCTTCCTGGCACCGCCTGACGGGGGCGATCCGGTCATGGCCGGCTATATCCACGGCGGCAGTTTCTTTCGCCTGCTTGTCCCGCCTGGCACCTGGGACATCCGTTTCGCCCATGGCCGCGACTGGCAGGACGAAGATACGCTGTTCGGTCCGGCGACCGAATGGACCACCATGGACCAGCCGATGAGCTTTGGCGCATCGGTGGCGCGCAAGCACGGCTATATCATCCGGCTGATGGAAAGCGACGGCAGGATGACGGTCGTGTCCGCCGGGCCGCTGGATCTGTGCCAGGGACTGACCGTGACAACCGATCTGATCGAGCTGGACGAGGAACGCGAGGACGATTTGAACCGCCTGCCCACCCCCGGCCTGCGCAGGCTCGAGATCGATCTGGACACCCGCACCCGCGTCTGCGGCTAGATCGAGAAGGACGTGCCGCAGCCGCAACTGGCCGATGCGTTCGGGTTGTCGATGACAAAGCGCGCGCCGATCAACTCGTCGGCAAAGTCGATGACCGCCCCGGCCAGATAAGGCAGCGATACAGGATCGACGACGACCTTCTGGCCCGCGCCTTCCAGCACCAGATCGTCGGCCTCGGCCTGGTCCAGGCGGATGTCGTACTGGAACCCCGAACAGCCGCCGCCCGATACGGCCACACGCAAGGGGCGAACATTGTCCGAATCGTTGATCTCGGCCAGTTTGGCAAAGGCGCGTTCGGTGACTTTGGGCGGCAGGTTCATGGGGCGTTCCCGTTTTCGTCGGCAGTTCCTAAATATAGGCTCGAACGCACCTGTTGCAAGGAAGGCCCTGCCCCCGTGAATGCCCCCTATGCCTGTCATCCCGACGCCAGCCGCGGGCGGCTGCACCCTGAACGGATGTCCACCTTTCGCAGTCCTTGGCAGCGCGACCGGGACAGGATTATCCATTCGTCGGCCTTCCGCCGCCTCAAGCACAAGACCCAGGTTTTCGTGGAACACGATGGCGAGGCCTATCGCGGCGATTATTTCCGCACCCGCCTGACCCACACGGTCGAGGTGGCCCAGGTCGCCCGCACCATCGCAGGCGCGCTTGGCCTTAACACGGATCTGGCCGAAACGGTGGCCTTGGCGCATGACTTGGGCCATCCCCCCTTCGGCCATACCGGCGAAGATGCCCTGGCGGCATTGATGGAACCCTATGGCGGGTTCGACCACAACGCCCAGGCACTGCGGATCGTCACCCGGCTGGAACGCCATTACGCCGATTTCGACGGGCTGAACCTGACGTGGGAGGCGTTGGAGGGGATCGCCAAACACAACGGTCCCGTCACCGGCCCCCTGGCCTATGCCCTGGCCGAGGTGAACGCGGACTGGGATCTGGAACTGCACACCAATGCCAGCGCGGAAGCCCAGGTCGCGGCAGTGGCCGACGACGTGGCCTATAACCATCACGACCTGCACGATGGGCTGCGGGCGGAACTGTTCACCGAAGACGAACTGGCCGAACTGCCCGTCGTCGGTCCCGCCTTTGCCGAGGTGGACCGGCTTTACCCCGGACTGGACCCGACGCGCCGCCGCTACGAGGCGCTGCGCCGCGTCTTCGGCACCATGGTCGAGGACGTGATTGCCGTCGCCCAGAACCGCCTGGCCGGGTTGCAGCCGCAATCCGCGCAGGACATCCGCAACATGGACGGGCCGATCATCCGCTTTTCCAAGCCGCTCTACCAGAACATCAAGGCAATCAAGTCCTTCCTGTTCACGCGGATGTATCGCGCGCCCTCGGTCGTGGTGGAACGCGGCAACGTGACGGCGATGCTGAACGACCTGTTTCCCCTGTTCCTGCACGATCCGGGCCAGATGCCCGACCACTGGTCCAGCATCGCAAGGGAGGCGGGGGACGAGACGCAATGCGCCCGTGTCGTTCTTGATTACGTCGCAGGCATGACCGACCGTTTTGCCATCGCGGAACACCAGCGTCTGTTCAACGGGCGGTGATATTTTCGCCGGACCTGAACCTCTGCCTGCCCAATGCGTTCGGGGCTGAACCTTGGATGCAGAAAGGACGCAGGAATGTTCACGCGCAGCGGATCGGCCACTTGGCAGGGCGGGCTGAAGGACGGCAACGGCACCGTATCGACCCAGTCGGGTGCCCTGAAAGAATTGTCCTATGGATTTAACAAGCGCTTCGGCGACGAGCCGGGCACCAACCCCGAGGAATTGATCGGTGCGGCCCATGCGTCGTGCTTCAGCATGGCGCTGGCCAATATGCTGTCGGGCGCGGGCCTTGGCGGTATCGACATCAAGACGACCTCCAAGATCACGCTGGAAAAGGATGGAGACGGCTTTACCGTCACCAAGGCTCATCTGGTCACGACCATCTCGGCCGACGGGGACAAGGCGCAGATCAGGGAATTGGCCCAGCAGGCCAAGGAAGGCTGCCCCATTTCCAAGCTGCTGAACGCCGAAGTCACGATGGAGGCGACAGTCGCCTGATGCGCATCCGGATCGGGCACGAGATGACGATACAGACGCCTCAGGACACCCCCCTGATCTGTCTGACCACGCCCGAGACGGCGCGGCAGCGTGACTATGTCTTCCCCGAGGACTTCACGACGACGCCCTCGGTCCCGGTCCAGAGCTATGTCGATCGCTTCGGCAATATCTGCCGGCGCATGATGGCGCCGGCTGGGGCCTTTACCATCTACAGCGACATCACGGTAAACGACCCCGGCACACGGGACGAGGCCGACCTCAATGCCGCCGAATGGCCGGTCGAGGCATTGCCGACCGAGGTTCTGGGATTTCTGACCGCCTCGCGGTATGTCGAAACCGATCTGGTCAGTGACGAGGCCTGGCGGCTGTTCGGCAATGTCGCGCCCGGCTGGAACCGGGTGCAATACATCGTCGATCATGTGAACGGCAGCCTGGTGTTCGACTATAAGCTGGCCTCGCAGTTCCGCACGGCGGCAAGCGCCCGGAACGACGGGGTCGCCGTCTGCCGTGACTTTGCGCATCTGGCGCTGGCCTATCTGCGGGCGCTGAACATCCCGGCACGCTACGTCAACGGCTATGTCGGCGATATCGGCGTGCCCCCGGCCGCTGCGGCGATGGATTTTGCCGCTTGGATCGAGGTGTTCCTGGGCGGCAAGTGGTGGACCTTTGATCCCCGCAACAACGAACGCCGCATTGGCCGCGTGGTGGTGGCGCGCGGACTGGACGCCGCGGACGTGCCCCTGATCAACACCTTCGGTCCCCATACCCTGACCAAATTTCGGGTCTGGTGTTTTCCCGTGGATGACCAAGGGAACGAACTGGACGGGATGCTGTTCGCCTGACCTTGCCATTCCGGTCGCCGCATGACCTTCTGCTCCGATGCCATGCGGGGACAGTATCATGCATTTCAAATGCCTTTCCGCCTTCCCGATCACCCCTGCCGATGCGGACGGACAGGTGATCCCCGGCGATCTGCGCCGGTTCGTCAGGCGGGCGGCGGATGCTGGGGTCGATTCAGTTTGCGTTCTGGGCAGCACCGGCAGCTTTGCCTATCTGGACCCCGATCAGCGCCGCGTCGCCGTGGACGCGTCCATGGCCGAATTGGACGGCAGCCTGCCCCTGATCGTGGGCGTTGGTGCATTGCGCACCGACATGGCCATCTCGCTTGCCCGCCATGCCAAGGCCGCCGGGGCGGACGCGCTGCTGGTGCCGCCGATATCCTACATTCCCCTGACGGATGACGAGGTGTTCACCCATTTCGGCGCCATCGCGGACGCGGGCGAGCTGCCGGTTTGCATCTACAACAACCCGACCACCACGCATTTCACTTTCTCGCCCGATCTGCTGGTCCGCCTGTCGGCCATTCCACAGATCCGCGCGGTCAAGATGCCCCTGCCCGCACACGACGACTTCGCGACTGAAATCGCAGGTCTGCGCGCCGATCTGCCGCAGGGGTTTTCCATCGGCTACAGCGGTGATTGGGGCTGCGGGGCGGCAATGCTGGCGGGCGCCGATGCCTTCTACAGCGTGGCTGCGGGCACCTGGCCCGACGCCACGCTGCGTCTGGTGCGGGCGGCCCAAGCAGGCGACAGTCGGGAAGCCGATCGGATCGACGCGAGCTTTCAGCCGCTCTGGTCGCTGTTTCGCCAATACGGCAGCTTCCGCGTCGTTCATCGTGCGGCCAATCTGATGGACCTGTCGGATGCGCAGCCGCCGCGTCCGATCCTGCCGCTTGCGCCCGATCACGACGTGGCGCTGCGCAATGCCATTTCCGCCCTGGACGAGATCTGAAACCGGCATACCGTTGCATACCGATTGCCTATCGGTCTTTCGGCGGCTAGAACCGCGCGAAATCGCGAGGGAGCCTTTCCATGACCAAGACCCGCACCGAAACCGACAGCTTTGGCCCGCTGGAGGTTGACGCCAGCAAATACTGGGGCGCGCAGACCCAAAGGTCGATCCAGAACTTTCCCATCGGTTGGGAACGCCAGCCTGTCGCCATCATCCGCGCGTTGGGCGCGGTCAAGCTGGCGGCGGCGCGCGTGAACCAGGAAAACGGCGACCTGGATGCCGGCATTGGCAATGCGATGGAACAGGCTGCAACCGAGGTGTTCGAGGGAAAGTTTGACGACAACTTTCCCCTGGTTGTCTGGCAGACGGGTTCCGGCACCCAGTCGAACATGAATGCCAACGAGGTGATTTCCAACCGCGCGATCGAGATCCTGGGCGGGGAACTGGGGTCGAAAAAGCCGGTCCACCCGAACGATCACGTCAACATGAGCCAGTCGTCGAACGACACCTTCCCGACCGCGATGCACGTCGCCATCGGCATGGTCGCGCGCGACACTCTGATCCCCGGCCTGGAAAAGCTGCACAAGGCGCTTGAGGCAAAGGCGCAGGAATTCAAAGATATCATCAAGATCGGCCGCACGCACACGCAGGACGCGACGCCCCTGACGCTGGGCCAGGAATTCGGCGGCTATGCCCATCAGGTCGCCAAGGGGATCGAGCGGGTCAAGCTGGCGCTGACCGACATCTATGAACTGGCGCAGGGCGGCACGGCGGTTGGCACCGGCTTGAACACCAAGAAGGGCTGGGACACGGCCATCGCGGCGGAAATCGCCCGGATTACTGGCCTGCCCTTTGTCACCGCGCCGAACAAGTTCGAAGCCCTGGCCGCGCATGACGCGATGGTCTTCTTCTCGGGCGCGCTCAAGACGGTTGCGGCATCGCTGTTCAAGATCGCCAACGATATGCGCCTGCTCGGGTCCGGCCCGCGGTCGGGTCTGGGCGAATTGATCCTGCCGGAAAACGAGCCGGGCTCGTCCATCATGCCGGGCAAGGTCAACCCGACCCAGGCCGAGGCCCTGACCATGGTGTGCGCCCATGTCATGGGCAATGACGCGGCGGTGGGTTTTGCCGGGTCGCAGGGGCATTTCGAACTGAACGTCTATAACCCGATGATGTCCTATAATGTCCTGCAATCCATGCAATTGCTGGGCGACGCGGCGGGGTCGTTCACCGACAGCATGGTGGTGGGTACCCAGGCGAACGTCGCCCGCATCGACAAGCTGATGAAGGAATCGCTGATGCTGGTCACGGCGCTGGCGCCGACCATCGGATACGACAACGCGACCAAAGTGGCCAAGACCGCACACAAGAACGGCACCACCCTGCGCGAAGAAGCCATTGCCCTTGGTCTGGTGGATGGCGAAACCTTTGATCGCGTCGTCCGTCCCGAAGACATGATCGGCCCCAAGGATTGATCGCGGCTTGACCAGTGACGGCAGGGGCGGGGTATAATGGCCGCGCCCTTGTTCGTTGGATCCGCATGACCAAGATCGTCAACCTGCGCCAGACTCGCAAGCAACGTGCCCGCGACGCGAAACGCGCGGCGGGCGATGCCAATGCTGCACGCTTTGGCGAGGCGAAGCCCGTCCGGGAGGCCCGCCAGGCGGAAGCGGACCGCGCCGGCCGTGTTCTTGATGCGCATCGCCGCGACGATACCGCGACCGATGATTGACCTGCCGCCGATGACCCCGCCGGTCAAGCGGTCGGTGACGATCGACGGGCACCGCACGTCGGTTTCGCTGGAAGAGGCATTCTGGCGCGGCATCGCCGATGCCGCCCGCACGCGAGGCATGACCCGGGCGTACCTGATCGGGCAGATCGATCACGCTCGCCCGCCCGAGGTTGGTCTGGCGACGGCGCTGCGGCTGTTCGTGGTCGCGGACCTGCGGCGGCATGATTGATCGCGTCCCGCGAGGAGCGGGGGACTTCGCGTCCCCCGGACCCCCTGCGGGATATTTACGTGAAGAAGACCCTTAGCTGCGCAGGGTGCCCCCGGTGGCCTTTTGCACCTTGTCGATGATCTTCTGGCTGACGGCCTCGATTTCCGAATCGGTCAGGGTTTTCCCGCGAGGTTGCAGGCGGGCGGTGATGGCGATGGATTTCCGGCCGCCCTCCAGCCCGGTGAACTGGTCAAAGACCGTCACGCCGTCGATAAGCGCCTTGTCCGCGCCTGCGGCGGCATTGACCAGGGCCAAGGCCTCGACCTGAGGATCCACGACAAAGGCGAAGTCGCGTTCGACCGCCTGCAATTCCGAAAGGGTGAGCGCGGGCCGTGTGGCCGTGCGGGTCTTAGGAAATGGCACATTGGCGATGCGGACGGTGAAGGCGACGGCTGGACCCTTCACATCCAGGCTGCGCAGGATTCGCGGGTGGATTTCGCCAAAGGTCGCCAGCACATTCGGGCCAAGCGCGATATTACCCGCGCGGCCCGGATGCCACCACAGATCCAGCTTGCGGTTCACCTGCACCCTGGCGGGCGCGCCGATGGCTGCCAGCACGGCCTCGGCATCGGCCTTGGCGTCGTAGAGATCGACTCTGCGGCGGCTGCCGAAAGGATCGCGGGGGGCGGTATTGCCGATCATCAGCCCTGCGATCTGCGTGGTCTGTTCGCCGGGTTCACCCCCTGCGAAAACCGGGCCAAGTTCGAACAGCGCAAGGTCGGAAAACCCGCGTGCCTGATTGCGGGCAGCAGCACTCAGCAGGCCGGGCAGCAGGTCGGGGCGCAGATGGGTCATTTCGCTGCTGATCGGGTTTTCGACCCGGACGGTATCCGAACCGCCGCCGAACAGCTCAGCCGAGGCGCGGTCGATGAAGCTGTAGGTGACGCACTCATTATAGCCCAATGCGGCGGCGTGACGCCGCGCGGTGCGTTCACGGACCTGCAAGGGGGTCAGGACCGGCTGCGGCACGCCGGGGCGCGGGCGCGGCAAGGGCTGGCCTTGCAGTTTCGTCAGGCTGGCAATGCGGGCGATTTCCTCGACAAGGTCGGCCTCTCCCAATACATCGGGACGCCAGGACGGTACATGGGCCATGTCGCCGTCCATGCGGAAACCAAGCGCCGTCAGCGTGGCACGCTGCTGGTCAGCCGGAATGTCCATGCCGACCAAGCTGGCAGTCCGCGCCGTATCCAGCCGATAGGCGCGGGCAGTGTCGGGAACCGCCCCCGCCTCGATCACTTCGGACGGCTCGCCGCCGCACCAATCCAGGATCAGTTGTGTCGCCAGTTCAAGCCCCGGACGGGTGAACGCTGGATCGACGCCCCGTTCAAAGCGATAGCGGGCGTCGCTGTTGATCTTCAACGCCCGGCCCGCCGCCGCGATGGCGATGGGATCCCAATAGGCGCTTTCCAGAAAGACATCGGTCGTGTCGTCCGAACAGCCCGAGTGTTCGCCCCCCATGATGCCCGCGATGCTTTCCGGGCCATTCGCATCGGCGATCACCATGGCGCCATCGGGCAGCGCATAGGTCTTGCCGTCGAGAGCCAGGATTTCCTCGCCCGGCGCTGCGGAACGGACAAGAAGGTTGCCGAAAACCTTTGCCAGGTCAAAGACGTGCAGCGGCCTGTTCAAGTCATAGGTGAACAGGTTGGTGATATCGACAAGGGCGTTGATGGGTCGCAGACCGATGGCGCGCAACCGTTGTTGCAGCCATTCCGGCGAAGGACCGTTCCTGACGCTGCGGATCACCCGGCCTGCGAAATAGGGGGCCTTGTCTGCAATCTTGGGGCCGATGGAAACAGCGATGGGACTGGCAAAGCGCCCTGCCACCACTGTACCCGCAACCGGCTTCAGCACCCCTAGGCCCCGCGCCGCGAGGTCGCGTGCGATGCCATGGACGCCAAGCGCGTCTGGGCGGTTGGGCGTGATCTTGATGTGGATCATCGGGTCAACCTTGTCCGGCGCATTTTCGGCCAGCCAATCCACGAACCGCTGCCCCACCTCGCCCGAGGGCAGCTCGATGATGCCGTCATGTTCCTCGGACAGTTCCAGTTCCCGTTCCGACGCCATCATGCCGTGGCTTTCGATGCCCCGGATCTTGCCCACGCCCAGCGTCACGTCGATGCCGGGGACATAGTCGCCGGGCTTGGCCAGAACCACGGTGATGCCTTCGCGGGCATTGGGGGCGCCGCAGACGATCTGCTTTTCCCCCTCGTCGGTCATCACGCGGCAAACGCGCAGGCGGTCGGCGTCCGGGTGCTGCTGGGCGTGCAGCACGCGCGCCAAGGTGAAAGCCTTCAGCTTCGCTGCCGGATCACGAACCTCCTCGACCTCCAGGCCCAGGTCGGTCAACGCCTCGGTGATCTGGTCCAGGGTCGCGGTTGTTTCCAGATGCTCTTTGAGCCAGGAGAGGGTGAACTTCATGACTTCGCTTTCCGGTTACGTCAGCACGGGCATTTGCCAGCGTTGAACCGTTCCGGGGCGGGATGGTCAAGCGCCAAGCTGCCCCAATCCGCCGAAATCGTGCAGGCGGTGATTGCCCCAGGCCCATGGGAATGCCAGAACTGGCGAAAATCCCTTCCCCTTCCCAAGGTCGATCATGCCATATCATCATCATCCGGTCCTTGCCGGTCTGACCCTTGCAGCCGCCATGAGCCTGGGTCTGCCCGCCGCCGCGCAACAGGCATCGGACAGCACGCCAGTCTGCGGCGGCGATGCGCAATGGCTAGGGGGTGATGGCAGCCAGGACATCGCCGACAGCCCGGCTGCGCTGTCGGCCCAGGCGCAGGTGGCGGGCGGACAACAGGCGCTTTTCGCCTTTCGCACGGGCGCTGCAGGCCAGGCCCTGCGGGTCGAGGCAAGCGCCCCGGACGGCGATCCCGCGATTACCCTGCTGACCGAGGACGGGGACGTGATCGCGGAAAACGACGATACGCCGGTGTCGCTGAACTCGGCCCTCGAAACAACCGTGGGAGCGGGCATTTACTGCGTTGCGGTCCGGTCGGTGGGAAACAGCGCCATGTCGGCCACGGTCCAGGTCTCGCGCCCCGAGCAAGCCGCCCTGCTGCCGCAGGGCGGAGACGATGCGGGCATCGACCGGATCGCCGCCTGTACGCCGGACACTCCGGCCGAGTCCTTGGTTCAGGGCGTCCTGGACGAACGCCTGGGCCAGGGGGCCGTGACGGCGACGCAGGACGGCACGCAGACGGGATACTACCGTTTCAGCCTGGCGCAGGGAATGCCGCTGACGCTGCGCGCCGCAAGTCCGACGCTGGATCCCATGCTGCGCCTGTATGACGCCCAAGGCACCCTGCTGGGGGAAAACGACGATGCCGACGGGCTGAATTCGCGTCTGGATTTCGCCACGGCCCTGACGCCGGCGGATTACTGCGTCGCGGTTGCCGCGCTTTCCGCGCAGCCGGGCGAACTGACGGTCAGCGCGGAAAAGCTGGACGTGGAGGCTTTCCTGCGCAATGCCTATCGCAAGGGGGAACTGAGCCCGCCTGCGGACGGCACCCATCCGATCCAGGCGGTCGACCTGGCGCAGGTCGCGCAGACGGTTGTCCTGCATGACGGCGCCACGCAATGGCTGGGCTTCGATCTGGACCAGCCGACCGTGGTCATCATCAATGCCTTTGGCGGGCTTGTCGGGGCCGATCCCAGGCTGGTGCTGTTCGCCGCATCGGGCGCGGTGGCAGGCGAAAACGACGATGTCGATGGCGGCACGGATGCCCGCTTGGGTCCGGTACTGCTGGAGCCGGGCCGCTATCACCTGGGGGTGGTCGATGTCGGGCGCAACGATGGCAGCGCCGGGCCGATCCGTCCCATCGGCCTGACCTTCGACCGTTTCCTGCGGGCCGAATAATCTTGCACCCCTGCCCGCCAATCCTATCTATCAAGCAAAGGGGCGGCGGTTCCGCCCCCTCTGATAGGAGAAGCCCTTGTCGGACAATGTCCAGCAACAGCTGTTGATCGAACAGCGCGTCGCAAACGAATCAAAATCGCAGCTGGTCGCCTATCTGCTGGCGGTCCTGTTATGGGGACTGGGCGTTCACCGCATGTATCTGGGCCGCTGGGTCAGCGGCATCATCATGCTGGTCTTGTCCGGCATAGGCGCGTTGACCGCGCCGATCCTGATCGGCTGGATCCCCCTGGCCTTTGTCTGGGTCTGGGCGGTCATCGACCTGTTCCTGATCCCCGGCATGATCCGCGACGACCAAGCGGTGATCCGGCAACGGCTGATGGCAGGACGCTGGTAACAAAAAGGCCGCGCAGGCAATCGCCCGCGCGGCCTTTCCTTTCCGGGGGATCGCCTTATTTCGGGGCGATCATCATCACCATCTGCCGGCCTTCCAGCTTTGGCATGGATTCGACCTTGCCCGCTTCGCCCACGTCGGTACGGACGCGGTTCAGCAGTTCCAGTCCCAGATCCTGGTGGGCCATCTCGCGACCGCGGAAGCGCAGGGTCACCTTGACCTTGTCGCCTTCCTCCAGGAACTTCATCACGGATCGCATCTTGACATCATAGTCATGGGTATCGGTTCCCGGACGGAACTTGATCTCCTTGATCTCGATGATCTTCTGCTTCTTGCGAGCCTCGGCCTCGCGCTTTTGCTGTTCATACTTGAACTTGCCCAAGTCCATGACCTTGCAGACCGGAGGGGTCGCGTTGGGCGAGATTTCGACCAGATCCAGCCCGGCGTCCTGCGCCATCTGCAACCCGACCGAGGGCGGAACCACGCCGACATTCTCTCCATCGGCGCCGATCAGGCGGATTTCGGACACGCGGATGCGTTCGTTCACGCGGGGTCCAGTATCACGGGTGGGCGGTGCGTTATGCGGTCGGCGGGCTATGGCTGTGCTCCTTTGATAGCCAAATCGGAATAGACGGAAAATAAGCGTCCAAACGGGATTGTTCAACTGGATTTGATGCTTTGCCCAAAGGCGGGGCCAAATCCCCCTGCCTTTGTGTGCGCCCGGCGCCTTTTCCGTGCCTCGCCCCTGTGCCATAGCTGGCGAAACGTCTGCAAGGAACCGTCCGCCATGCGCATTCTACTGGCCCTGATCGTGATTCTGACCCTTGGCCTGGGAGGATGGTGGATCTGGCAAGACGGTCGGCTGGCGCAAGACGTGCCCGCACCTGACGCGCCAGTGGCGGCCGACACCGACGCAGCCCCTTCCGCAGCCACCCAGGCGACCGAGGCTGCGGCCGACGCCGCAGCCGATGCCGCAGCCATCGCCGCCGATGTGGCGGCAGAGGCGGTCGAAGCGTCAGAGGAGGCGGGCGTGGCCCCCGTCAGCGACGCGGCAGCCGAAGCGGAGGCCGCAGCCGAGGCTGCGTTGGAGGCTGCGGATCGTGCGGCAGATGCGGCAGCCACCGCCGCCAGTGGCGCCGTCGCCCCCGTGGCCCAGGCGGTCCAGGATGCCGCACAGGCCGCGAATGATGCAGCTGCCGCGACGGACCAGGCCGCAACCGCTGCCGTTGCCGCGACGCGCATTCAGTCGCTGTTGACGCCCGAAGGGTTTGACGCGGCCCAGGTCGCCCGGATCATCGACGACGCCGCCCTTGGCGATGCGCAGAAAGCCACGCTGAAACGGCTGGTCGAAACCGCCCGGTCCAACCCGGATCTGCTGAGGCAGGCCCTGGATCAGGTCAAGGCCGTGATGCCGTGACAGCCCATCCGCCGCTGGCGGCCTTTCTGAAATCGCGCCCCCCCGTTCTGGACCGCGGTCCCATCGCCATCATCCTGATCGAAGACGATGCGGCGGTCGAGGAAACCCTGCGCCACCACCTTGGCCTCGGGTTCCGGCATATCCTGGCCTTGTCGCCCGATCCTGTCACCCTGCCCCCGGACCTGGCGGGCCGCATCACCAACCTGCACTGGAACGCCCGCGATGCCATGGCCCATCAGGGCGCAGTCAATGCGGTGATCGCTGCCGTCCCTGCAGGAACCTGGCTTTATTACTGCTACAACGCAGAATTCCTGTTCTTTCCCTTTTCGGAAACCCGCAGCGTGGCCGAGCTTCTGGCCTTTCACGCCGAGGAACGGCGCAGCGCCATGCTGACCTATGTCATCGACCTTTACTCGACAAACCTGACACGCGATCCGAACGCGGTCAGCCTGACAGAGGCGATGTTCGACCGTGCGGGGTATTTCGCGCTTGGCCGCAAGGGACCGGATGGGCAGCCGCTGGACCGGCAACTGGATTTTCATGGCGGTCTGCGGTGGCGGTTCGAGGAACACGTCGCCCCCGCCCGCCGCCGCATCGACCGCATCGCCCTGTTCCGCGCGGCGCCCGGCCTGCACCTGGAAGCCGACCACAGGTTCGGCATTCCCGAATACAACACCTATGCCTGCCCCTGGCACAACAACCTGACCGCCGCCATTGCATCATTCCGCGCCGCCAAGGCCCTGGCCACGAATCCCGGTTCCCGGGAAGCAGTGGGCAGTTTTCAGTGGCGGAACTCGGAACGCTTCCAATGGAACGCGCAGCAACTGATGGATCTGGGGCTGATGGAACCGGGACAATGGTTCTAGCCGCAAGAGGATAGGACGTCATAGTCCTGGCGGTGAGCCTTTCCACCACCAGCCTAACACCCTGCCCGCCTTTGACATCATCTTGCCTTGCAATCATTCGCCCGGTGTTGCTGCAGGCCGTCAGTGAGCAAAGCCGCTGATCCTGGGCAGCCAGGTGGACAGCGCGGGCACAAAGGTCAGGATCAGCAGCGACACGATTGCCGCAAGGAAGAAGGGCGGCAATTCGCGGACCAGCGCGGACGGCTTTTGCTTGGTCGCCGAGGCAACCACGAAAATGAGTCCCCCCACTGGCGGGGTCATAAGCCCGAACGTCAGGTTGACGATGACGATGATGGCAAAGTGATCCGGCGCGATGCCGAGGTTATGGGCGATGGGCGCCAGAATCGGAACCAGGATCATCACACCGGGCAAGGGATCCATGAACATCCCGAAGAACAGCAGCAGCAGGTTGACCATCAGCAGAAAGGCGACGGGCGACAGGTCCATCGCGATCACGGCACTGGCCATGGCTTGCGGGACGCCCTCGATGATCAGCACCCATGCAAAGGCACGGGCTGCCGCCAGGATCATCAGCACGGCGACCGACATGATGGCCGAACGCAGGAACGCGCCCCACAGGTCGGCAAAGGTGAAACCGCGATAGATGACCGCGCTTGCAACGATTGC
This sequence comes from Paracoccus everestensis, assembly GCF_021491915.1. Lineage (NCBI taxonomy): Bacteria > Pseudomonadati > Pseudomonadota > Alphaproteobacteria > Rhodobacterales > Paracoccaceae > Paracoccus > Paracoccus everestensis. Next base: position 1,697,351 of record NZ_CP090836.1, read on the forward strand.
GTAGAAGACCGCCACCACCGACGCCTCGGTCGGCGTGAAGATGCCGCCGCGGATGCCGCCAACGATGGTGACGATCAAAAGCAGCGCGGGAAGCGCGGCTATGGTGTTGCGCACCATCTGCGAGGCAGGGGGACGCGTCTCAAGGCTGCGATAGTTGCGCTTGCGGCTGATCCACCAGTTCACGCCGGCGATGAGGCCAGAGATCAGCAGGCCCGGCAGAAGTCCCGCCATGAACAGCGACCCGACCGATACATTGCGGTCCTGCAGCGCATAGATGATCATCGTGATCGACGGCGGTATGATCGGGTCCACGACAGCCACCGAAATCGTCAGCGCGCCAGCATAAGCCTTGGAATAGCCGCTGCGCTCCATCATCCGGGCCATCATCGCCCCCGGGCCTGCCGCCGACGCCAGAGCCGAGCCTGAAATACCAGCAAACAGAGTTCCGGTCAGAACGTTTGCATAGCCCAGGCCGCCGCGCAGATGCCCCACGAATTGCGATGCGAACCGCATCAACATACGCGATATTGCGCCCGTGGACATGATCTCGGCCGCAAGGATGAAAAACGGGACGGCCAAAAGCGGAAAGCTGTCGAGACCGGTGAACATCTCCTTCACGACGACGACCATGGGGTAGCGTCCGTCGATGGCCACCGCCGCAAAGGCCGCCATGGCAAGGCTGAATGCGACGGGCACCCCCATGATCATCAGGATCAGGAATGCGGCGATCATGATCTCAGCCAAGGGCACTCTCTTCCGGGTGTTCCATGCCAGCACGCAAATAGCGGGGCGCCATCAGGACAAGATGAACGATCATCAGCAGAAAGCCGGCTGGCATTGCCGCATAGACCCACTTCATTGGAACTTGCAATGCGGCCGACCGCTGGACTGCCATGCGATTCATGTAGTCGACCCCGACCCACACCATGAAGCCGAAGAACCCCAGCAGAACCAACAGGATCAGCACGCGCAGTGCGCGCTGCAACGGTCCCGGCAGCGCATCCTGCGCATTGGTGATGGCTGCGTGCGCGCCCTCGCGAAGCGCAAGGCCGCTGCCGAGGAAGGTCAGCCAGATCATCGAATAACGCGCCACCTCGTCTGCCCAGCTCAGGGAATTGCCTGTGAGATAGCGGCCAAGCACATTCCAGCCAAGAATGACCGACATCGCCATCAGCCCAAGCACCAACACAGTGCCGTTCAGCGTCACAAAGGCATTTTCGAGGCGGCGCATCTGATCACTCAAAGGCCTGGATGCGGTCCATAAGCTCCTTGCCGAACTGTGCCTCATAGGCCTTGTAGGGCTCGGCAAGCGCCTCACGGAAGGCCGCCTTCTGCTCGGCCGATAGTTCGTTCACCGTCATGCCGGCCTCCTGCATCCGGGCGACACCGGATGCGTCCACCTCATCGACATAGGCCCGCATGGCGAAAACGGCGTCGTCGGCGGCTTTCTCGAAGGCGGCTTTCTGCTCGTCATCCAGGTTCCCCCAGAGCGAGGGGGAAATCAGGATGATCGTCGAGGAATAGACGTGCCCGTCCAGCGTCAGGTTCTTCTGAACCTCGTTCAGCTTGGCCGAGACAATGACCGAAAGCGGGTTTTCCTGGCCATCGATTGCCCCTTGCTGAAGCGCGCCGATCACCTCGGGCCATGCCATGGGTGTGGGTGCTGCGCCCAGGGCGCGGAACGCCTCGATATGGACCGGGTTCTCCATGGTGCGGATCTTCAGGCCCTCAAGATCGGCCGGCGTCTCGATGGGGCCGCGGTTGCTGGTGATGTGGCGAAAGCCCTGTTCCCCCCAGGCAAGCGCGTGCAGGCCTGCGTTCTCGAACTTGGCAAGCATCTCGTCGCCGATTTCGCCATCAAGGACCGCACGGGCATGGTCCTTGTCGCGCAGAAGGAACGGGATGCCCAGAACGCCGACTTCGGGAACAAAGTTCGACAGCGTTCCATCCGAGGCGATCGTCATCTCGACCGTGCCGAGTTGCAGCCCTTCCAGAACCTCGCGTTCACCCCCAAGGCCAGAGGACGGGAAGTGGCGGAAGGTGAACTGGTCACCAAGGCTGTTCTTCAAGGACTCCTCGAACGCCTTGGCCCCGGCGCCATAATGGCTGTCCTCGGCCAGCGCATAGCCGATCTTGATTTCCTGTGCAGCGGCAGGCGCTGCCAAGACCAAGCCAAGAACAGCGGCAGCAACAAAATTCTTCATATCTCAGGTCCCTCCCTCGGATCGGGCAAAACTAGCTTTAGCCGCCCGGGATGCGCAACCTGTGAACGCAACAATAAACCGGAACGGCGTCCGTAATTCTGCAAGGGCATCAAAGGTGAACACCTTTTTTCAACAGATCAATCCTCCACTTTCTGCTAGGTTGCCCATCAGGCCCGGCGGGGAGAGGCTGGGACAATCTAGTCACCGAAGGAGAGGCTCATGGCAAATACACAAGGCGTGCTTATTCATCCCGCAGTCGACAACGGGATAAAGCGTGGGAACCCGGATTTTTCCGGCGGCGTCCTGACCTGCAAATGCGCGACGAAGCCAGTCAAGGTCCGGGTCGGCGCGCAGACCGCCCATAACCACGTTTGCGGCTGCACGAAATGCTGGAAGCCCGACGGGGCGGTCTTCAGCCAGGTGGCCGTCGTGTCGCGCGACGCGGTCCAGGTTCTGGAAAACGGCGACAAGCTGCAGATCGTCAACAAGGACGCGCCCATCCAGCGTTACGCCTGCACCGGCTGCGGCGTTCATATGTATGGCCGGATCGAGAACAAGGACCATCCGTTCTATGGACTGGACTTTGTCCATACCGAACTGTCGAACGAAGCCGGCTGGTCGGCCCCCGAGTTCGCGGCCTTTGTCAGCTCGGTCATCGAGTCGGGCGTTGCTCCGTCCCGAATGGAGGGCATCCGGGCGCGGCTGCGCGAGTTGGGGCTTACTCCCTATGATACATTGTCGCCGCCCCTGATGGACGCCATCGCGACCCATGTGGCCAAGCGTCAGGCGAAACCAGCACCCGCCGCGGCAACGCAGAACGTGTCACCGGCGCCCGCCGAGACACGGCAAAGCGCCTCGGCCCCGCCGCAGCATAAATCCGCCCCGCCGCCCCCTGCCAAAGAAAGCGGGTCGATCTTCGGCCGGTTGCTGAGCAAACTTTTTAGTGGCGGCCAGCGATAGGAGAATAGGCATAGCGCTGGACGACGAAATTGGCGTGGCCAATCTCGTCGTCCAGACCGCGACCCATTGAATTTCCGCGCCAAAATTAGGAATGTCGCGGCGAGGGCGACGGCTCAGGAGACGCTTTCTGGACAATAATCGCGGTTCCACCGTTCAACAGCGGCTACCAGTGGCGGTGCCGCGAATGGTCCAAACCCCATCGCAGCTTTCGCCTTGAGCCAAGTCAACTTGCTGATACCGGCATGGGCCTGCGCAACTGAGAGCGGCAGGTATTCATCCCCCGCCCGATGTTCTGACGACCCTCAGTCAGACCTGGTTTCCAGCCTCCGCAATGGGAACAGCATATCGCTATAGGTCGGCGATGGAACAGCCTGATCCCTTGTTCAACCTTGCTATCCAATGTGCCGTCCCAGATTTATCGGCAGAGCAAGCAGCGCCGCATAGGCACCGAAGACTGCGGCAGCACATCAAGTCCACCGCCCCCTTTTCTGTGACCGGTTGCGGCTTATCTGACTCCTCAAAGGATACCTGATGCTGCTGAGCCTTCGTGACGTCACCAAGACCTATCCGGCCGCAACTGCACCGGTGCTGAGCGGTGTCTCCCTTGATCTGGAGCGAGGCCAGATGCTGGCGCTGACGGGCGAGTCCGGCTCGGGCAAAAGCACGCTGCTGCATCTGATCGGCGGGCTGGACACGGCCGATCAGGGCGTGGTGGCGATCGACGGCACCGATCTAACGCCGATGGACGATGCGGGACGCGCGGGCTTTCGACGTGGTGCCGTGGGCGTGATCTTTCAGCAGTTCAACCTCATCCCGTCGCTGACCGTGGCGGCAAACATCGCCTTCCAGGCGCGACTGGCGGGCCGCCATGACGCGGACCGCGCCAAGGCGCTGACCGCCCGGCTGGGATTGAACGATCACCTGCACAAGTATCCAGAACAGTTGTCCGGGGGCCAGCAGCAGCGGGTGGCGATCGCCCGCACGCTTGCGCCGCGCCCAGATCTCGTGTTGGCCGATGAGCCGACTGGCAATCTGGATGAAGCCACGGCGGACATCGTTCTGACCATGCTGCAGGAACTGGTCGAAGAAACGGGCGCAGGGTTGATCCTGGTCACCCATTCCGAACGGCTGGCGTCCCGTATGCCACGCCGGTTGCGCCTGCACGCGGGTCGTCTGGAGTGACTGCCGCGATCCTCTCGGCCCTCGCATCCCATTGGCGACGCAATCCCTTGCAACTGCTCACGCTTCTGGTCGGGCTGGCCCTCTCGACCGCCCTGTGGTCTGGGGTGCAGGCGATCAACGCCGAGGCGCGCGCCAGTTATGGGGCCGCAGCGGCAACCCTTGGCGAAGGCCAGTTCGCCCAGATCACGGCCCGGAACGGCGGGGCGATCCCTCAGCAAACCTATGTCGCGCTGCGACGGGCCGGATGGATGGTCTCGCCGGTGGTCGAGGGTCGCCTTGGCCCCGTGCGGATCTTGGGGCTGGAGCCTTTGACCGCCCCCGGTGACCTGGTTCCAGCCGGCCCCGAAAGCGGCGCCGATTTCCAGGCCTTCCTGTCCGCGCCCGGGCAGGTTTTTGCGCGCGAAGATACCCTCGCCCGACTGCCTGACCTCGACTCCGAGGCTGTTGTGTCCCCGGATGTCGCACCCGACACCGCGATTGCCGATATCGGACTGGCGCAGCGCCTGCTGAACCGACCCGGTCAGATCGACCGGCTGATCGTCCTTCCCAATCAGCCCCTGACCCGCCGCCCGCTGGCCGATGTGGCGCCCGACCTGACCGTGGTTGCGCCGCAGGGCGGCAACGATATCTCGCAACTGACGGACAGCTTTCACCTGAACCTGACCGCCTTTGGCCTGCTGTCCTTTGCCGTGGGATTGTTCATCGTGCATGGCGCCATTGGACTGGCCTTCGAGCAGCGCCGCGCGATGGTGCGCACGCTTCGGGCGCTTGGTGCGCCGCTGGGGCGGCTGATCGCGCTGATGGCCGCGGAGCTTGCGGTGCTGGCCCTTGTTGCAGGCCTGATCGGCGTGGCCTTGGGGTATCTCATCGCAGCGGCCCTGTTGCCAGACGTGGCGGCAACCTTGCGCGGGCTTTACGGTGCGGATGTCTCGGGTCAGATGACGCTGCGCCCGGTGTGGTGGCTATCGGGGCTGGCAATAGCATTGGTCGGCACGGCCGTGGCCGCAAGCGGGGCACTGTGGTCGCTTGCACGGATGCCGCTGCTCAGCGGAGCGCACGCGCGCGCCCTGACCATGTCCCACCGCCATGGAAGGCAGTCGGCGGTGGCGGCGGGCCTGCTTGTCATCGCTGCGGCACTGGCGATCGGGGGCCAGGGGCTGCAGGCCGGGTTCGCCATGCTGGGTGCCCTCCTGATCGGCGGCGCACTGGCCCTGCCCCCGGTGCTGACCTTGCTGTTGTCCTGGGCCGAGAGGCGCGCCAGGGCACCGGTGACACAATGGTTCTGGGCCGATACCCGCCAGCAGGTGCCGGGCCTTTCCCTGGCGCTGATGGCCCTGATGCTGGCGATGGCGGCCAATGTGGGCGTCTCGACGATGGTTTCCTCATTCCGGCTGACCTTTGTCGGATTCCTGGACCAGCGACTGGCGGCTGAACTGTATGTCAGGGTCGAAGATCCCGCGCAGGCCGACGCCATCACCGCAGCCGCAACCCGGCACGCCCATGCGATATTGCCGCTGCTGAGCGTGGATCGCCAAATCGCTGGCCTGCCAGGAGAGATCCTGGGCCAGCGCGATGATGCGACCTATCGCGACAACTGGCGGCTTCTGCGCGCGGTCCCCGATGCCTGGGACCGTCTGGCGCAGGGTGAAGGCGTGCTGATCAACGAGCAGATCTATCGGCGGGCGGATCTGGATTTGGGTACCGAGATCGCTGTGCCTGGGGATACGGGAATGCCGGATGTCACACTTCCGGTGCTGGGCGTTTACGGCGATTATGGCAACCCGGTCGGACAGGTCGTCCTGACCGAGACATTGTTTCGCAACCTGTTTCCGGATGCCACGGTCACGCAGTTCGGCCTGCGCGTCGATCCGGGTCGCGTCGATGCCTTGCGGGATCGCCTGAGCGCCGAAGCCGGAGTGGCCGAAAGCGCGATGATTGACCAGGCCGCGGTCAAGGCCGCCTCTCTGGCGGTCTTCGAGCGGACCTTTACCGTGACGGCCGCGCTGAATGTGCTGACCTTGGCGGTCGCGGGCTTTGCCATCCTGATGAGCCTTTTGACCCTGGCCGCGATGCGGCTGCCGCAACTGGCCCCGGTCTGGGCGCTTGGGTCGACGCGGCGCAGGCTGGCGGAGCTGGACCTGCTGCGGGCCTTGGTGCTGGCCACGCTGACCGGGGCACTGGCGCTGCCCTTGGGTTTGGCGCTGGCTTGGTCCCTGCTCGCCATCGTCAATGTCGAGGCCTTTGGCTGGCGGCTGCCGATGTATCTTTTCCCGCTCGACTACCTGCGGCTGGGGATGCTGACCCTTCTGGCGGCGGCGATTGCCGCGATATGGCCGGCATGGCGGCTGTCGCGCACACCGCCCGCGCAACTTCTGGGGGTATTCCGCCATGAACGTTAAAGCGTTAGTCCTTTTGCTGCTTTTCCCGGTTACGGCGCTGGCGCAAGGCTTTGCCGGTCTGGGCTCAGAAGCCGAGGATTTCGCACTGCCTATCCCCGGCACCGCGTTGGAGTTTCCGGCCGACCATGGCGCCCACCCCGCCTACAGGATCGAATGGTGGTATCTGACCGCCAACATGACCGGCCGTGACGGAACGCCATACGGCCTGCAATGGACGCTGTTCCGGTCCGCCCTGGCACCGCGCGACGGGGAAGGATGGGAAACGCCGCAGCTTTGGATGGGTCATGCGGCGGTCACCACGCCTGACGAGCATCATGTGGCGGAACGATTGGCCCGTGGGGGTATCGGCCAGGCGGGGGTGCAGGCCGATCCATTCTCGGCCTGGATCGACGACTGGGTCATGGAAGGGCCGGATTTCGATACCCTGCGCCTGACGGCGTCCGGATCTGACTTTGCCTATGACGTGCAGCTGCGCGCGTCCGGTCCCCTGGTCCGCCATGGGCAGGACGGCTATTCCGTCAAATCTGCCGCAGGACAAGCCAGCTACTATTATTCGCAGCCCTTCTTCAATCTGTCCGGCACGCTGTCCCTGCCGGATGGAGATGTTCCCGTGACCGGCACGGCATGGCTGGATCGGGAATGGTCATCGCAACCGCTGGCCGAAGATCAGCAGGGCTGGGACTGGTTCTCGTTGTCGTTTGATGATGGCGGCAAGCTGATGGGCTTTGTTCTGCGCGGCGCCAGTGACTATACCTCCGCGACCTGGATAGCCGCCGATGGACAGGCCACCCCCCTTCCCGATGGTGCCTTCACCGCCGCGCCGCTGTCTCGTCACAGCGTGGCCGGACGGCAAGTGCCGACGACATGGAAGGTCAGCTTGCCCGCGAAGGGTGTGGTGGTGACGGTGGAAGCCCTGAACCCCGATGCCTGGATGCAAACCTTGGTGCCATACTGGGAGGGGCCGGTGACCATCACGGGCAGCCACAGCGGCGCCGGCTATCTCGAGATGACAGGCTACGACTGATCAACGCCTTTTCATCCGATCCCGTGGGGAATGCCGCGCAAACGCATTCCCGGCTTCATCAATAGGCAACCGGCGCATCAGGGCGCTTTTTGAAATGGTGGATCAGCCCTTGTAGGGGACGACCTCATCCCTTCGGCCATACATACAATCAGCGGCCTGAGCGTGTGGATGATTTTGACGGTGCTGCCATGGTAGGCGAGAACCTCGGCAAGCTTCTTGTAAATCTCGGTGGTATTCGCTCCATCTCTCCCGGATTGTCCGGCCGAAGCGCGTCGATGTCCGCAGGATATCGTTGCTGGCAATCGCCCCGGCGGTGCCGGGTTTCCAAGGCTTGGCGTTCTTGCGGGGCGGCATGATCGCGGCGGCACCACGGGCAGCGATGGCCTCATGGCACTTGCGGGTGTCGAATGCGCCGTCGGCGGTGACGCTGGCGGTATCCCGCGCAGGGGGTCTGGTCGAGCAGTTCAGGCAGCACGGGCGCATCGCCGATGTCGCTTGTGATGCGCTCGGCCGCCCGGATATCCAGCGTCTTTTCATCGATCCCGATGTGGATCTTGCGCCGTGAGCCATGTCGCGCCACTGGTCCGAGCGGCCATGGCGAACCCGCCTTTTGGCGCCGCCATGTTTGCGCGCGTTCCACTCTCCTTCGCCTTCAGCCTTGATGCCGGTGATGTCCGCCAGCAGGTGCAAGGGGCCGTTTGTGCCGCGATAGGGGATGTTCACCTTCAGCATCCTTTTGTGATGACTGAGCGTGCTGAAGTTGGGCACGGTCCAGTCCAGGCCGATAAGTCGCACCAGGCTCTCGACGAACCCTGTGGTCTGCCTGGGCGCCATGCCGAACAGAACCTTTATTGTCAGGCAGGTCTGGATCACGGTCGCTGTAGTCACGCTGTCGGGCGCGCTTGCCGGTCGGACTCGCTTCCCGGGCCATGGCGAGATCGAACCAGATCAAACGGAGAGCCTCGGGGTCTGAGCACTTCGTTGTGGGCGGGCCAGTTTTTGGTCTTGTAGGTCGGAGGAGTCCGTCGGGCCATGCCGACTAGCTACCATCCCGGATACACCAGATGAATCCTATTGGCATTTGTGCATGTATGGATGCTCCCGTTGGTGGATGTTGTTTTTGAACGGCTCGATCGTGTGATCGGGTGCGGTCATGTATCAGGCCTCTTGTTGCGGCGCTGATGGAGCCGCGAGCCGGTATGGCGATGCGCGGATCAGAAGCATATCAACAGATCGAACTCGATGGCTCCTGCACAAAGTCTGCTTTCCCTGACCCGGATCTGATCGATCCTTTGCCCTTACTGTTCAGTGACCTCCTCACCCCCCCCGACGTGCCGGAACGCAATGGCCGGCGCGGTGCGGTATGCCATCGTCGTCACCAGGTTCCGGTAATCCTCCTGCTTCATCATCATGGCCCAGAGACCGCGCGCCATCTTGTTTGCCAGCGCGATCGCGGCGACCATGCGTGGCTTGCGGGCCAGCGGGCGCTTCAGCCAACCATTATTCGGGGTGTCAAATCGCTCGACCGCCTGCAGCATGTCAAACGAACTGAAGAATTGACCCCTTTGGCGACGTGAAGAACTGACCCCCTCTCATGAATGGCTGGCATTGTCAGTTTCGAACCCGGCCCCGGCCTTTTGCAGGAGACCAGACCTGCGCTTTTCGCGAAGACGGTAGCTGTCACCGCGGATAGTGATCACCGTTAAATGATGCAGCAGCCTGTCAAGAATTGCCGTTGCAACCACAGGGTCACCAAACACACTGCCCCATTCGCCGACAGAACGGTTCGAGGTGATCAGGATCGAGCCTTTCTCGTAACGGCGCGAGATCCGCTGGAAGAACAGGTGGGCGGCGTTGGCCTCAAAGGGTAGGTAACCCAACTCGTCAATGATCAGAAGCTTGGGCCGGCTGAGCTGCGTCAGCTGCTTTTCGAGAAGGCCGTCGTCATGACCCTTGGCCAGCATTGCCACAAGGGTGGCCGCAGTCACAAACTGCACCGAGTGGTTCTGCCGGATCGCTTCTCGTCCTAAGGCGACAGCCAGATGATCTTGTACCGATAGCGCAAGGCTTTTTTCGGCTATGCCGCAATGGAAACTCGATTGACGCGCCGTGTGGCACGGATGCTTTCGGATACGGTGTAGCGCTCGGTGATCAGGGCCTTTGCCTCGGCAAGAGAGATCTCGCGCCCGTCTCGGTCACGCAAGATATATGGCTTCCCAGTTCGCAAAACGTGGAAGATGCGGCTGACGAGCCGATTGGCGACGGCGCAGAGGGCTTGCTTGTGGTGGTGGCTCCGGTGGGTCATCATCTTGCAGTAGACCTCGGCAAGATCAGGATCGATCTTTCGGGCGGCGTCGGCTGCCAGCATAAGAGCACGCTTGATCCGATCATTGCCGCCTTGGGTGATCTTCTGGCCTGGCCTTTCGGTGCCGCCGCTGTCCGAACGGCGCGGAAACAGACCGCAGAAGCCGCGAATGTGTCGCTCAGATTGGAAGCGGTCGGCACAATGGAGCACCCCCAGCAGCACGGGTGCCAGATGGCGACCGATGCCGGGGATGGTGCGCAGGACATCTTCGGGCTGCAATTCGCAGTAAATTGCCTCGATCTTGAGCGTCAACTGGTCCCGAGCGAGCATGTTGACCTTCATGACATCAATCTCGATGCAGATCTCGGCCTGCAGTTCAGTAAAGTCGAGATGATCGCGATGAAGGGCAAGGGCTTCCCGGGCGGCCTGGCGGAGCCCTTCGATAAGCGCATCAACAAAGGCACCGCTATGAGGATGATTTCCGCTGGCATGCAGGGCAATGAAGCGTGCGATCGTAGACCTTCGCGCCTTGAGGACTACCTCCGGATCGACCCAATGCTGCAGAAGCGCCATGGCGAGCCGGGTGCCGAAGTCTGGCAGCACGCGCTCGAGAAGCGGGGATGCCCATCGAACGAGATCGAGAAGCCGACGCTTGGCTGAGGCAACGGCATCCTGGAAGCGGCTGCGCTGCTTGGTAAGACGCTGCAAGGCATGGCTCTTCGGGGCTGGGATATGAACCGGATCGAGCCTCGGCCCTCCGAAGCTCGGAATGGCAGCCAAGACATGCGCATCCGCCAGATCGGTCTTGGCGTGTTCAGACAGGTAGCGGCGCAGGGCCTTCACCCGCTTGCCTTTGACGCGCGCGACTGCGACGCCGACATCGGCGAGCCGGTGGGCAACCGGAAACCAGCTCATGCCGGTGGGTTCCATGATCGCCTGCACGCAGTCATCCGGGCCTATATCGGAGATTGCGCGCGCAACGAAAGCGTCTAGGGAGCAAGGGTTGTGACGGAACCGTATGGGCCGGCCGACAGGCTGGCCATTGTCGTAGATCTGGGCGACATGATCACCTCGGATGGCGAGGTCTATTCCAATCGTTCTGTTGATCATTGCTAGGATCCTTGTTGGTGAAGAACCACGCGTCGCCAGCACAGTCAGGTATGTCATTCGTGGCCTATGCTTCCGGCGGGAAGCGACACCACAATCGTGTTACACTTGCCTCGTCGACGCGGCCGGATCGGGATTATGATTTCACGGTCACGAGACGATCTTCGGATCTCTCAGGGTCTTCGACCCGAACCGGCCCGGTTCGCGTCGACACATTGACCCGGTTCCAGAATATCGGGAACCGGATCTGATCCGCGATCACCTCGTCGAAGCAAGATCAGCACTGTCTTCCCCGTGGCATCAGACCCGGCCCGCTATGGATACCTGCGTTTTCCCGGTCGCGGGCGGCCCCAGAAGCAGTGTCGTGTCGCCATGCGCGATCCACCGGCTGGTCGCGAGTTAGCGGATCTGCCCCGGATCCAGCGAAGGCCACGCTTCGAACTCGAAGCCCGCGAGTTCACGCACAAACGGAAACTGCGCGAGCTTGCTTGCCATGGATATGCGCCGCTCGTCGCGCCGGGCGGGCTCGCGCCGGACCAGAAAGGCCAGGGACTCGCGCAAGGTCATGTCAGCCCGTGCGGCTTCGTCCAGCAGGGTGTCGAGCTGGTCCCAAGTGGCCGTGAGCTTGAGCCGGTCGAGCATTGCCAGCAGTGTTCGTGATCAACCGCTGTCATCACCAGCCTCCTCCGACAACCGCTTCATACGCGGCAAGCGGGCGCAGCAAGGCAGGTGTCTGGATGCTCGGTGCCGGCTCCTCCTGGATCGGTCCGCCTCCAACCACATCGATCAGGTGCGCCTTGTCGGTGACCCATTGACGGCGGCTCTGACAAACCGGATGGTCGGCCACCACGTTGCCGGCATGACGCACGATCATGCGGCCAGCAAGGACCAGGACCGCACGGTCTCGCCGACCAGGCGCCAGGGCACCGAGTAGCTGTTAGTATCTAGGTCGATTGCGCAGTCGGGACGAACCTTGCGGATCAGGTCACGCAACTGACCAAACGGAGCCCGACTGGACCTGTCGCGGCTTGGTGGCGCTCCTTTGATAGCACAATGTGCGGCAAAGGAGATGAACCCTGGGCACAGGCAGGACGGATGAGTTTCGCAAGGATGCGGTGCGCATTGCACGGACGAGCGGGCTTTCGCGACGTCAGATTGCGGATGATCTGGGGGTCGGCGTGTCGACCTTGAACCCATGGGGGAACGCCCATCGCGACACGGATGTGGTCTCAGCAGAGGACCGCGAGCTTGCCCGGAGAATAACGGCTTGGGCGCGAGATCCGCATCCTCAAGGATTTGAGCCGGATCCGCGAAACAGTCTGGGGGATTGTTTCCCCGGCGAAAGGGGGAGATCCTGGAAAAAAGCCACCCAGTTCTTCGCGAGCCAAAAGCCGTGCGGTTCAGGTTCGTCGAAGAGCAGCGTGGGGCCTTCCCGATCGACCGGCTGTGCCAGGTGAGGAATGTCAGCCCCCGCGGGCTGCGGGCCTTTTGCAGCCGCCCGGCCAGTCGCTGGCAGCGCATGGACATGGTTGTTCTTGCCCCTGTCAAGGAACAGTCGCGTCTGAGCCTGGGCAGCCATGGCCGTCCCCGGATGACTGAGGAACTGAAGGAAGTTGGCATCGATGTAGGCCATCGCCGGGGCGGGCGACTGATGCGGGAGAACGGGATCGTCGTTGAAAGAACGCGCAAATTCAAGGCGACCACGGACAGCAATCACGCCTTCAACAGCGCGCCGAACCCGGCTTGGATCGTGACTTCATGGCAGATCGGCCCGACCAGAACCGAAAGACCGCGCAGCGACATGGGCGGGCGACATCAGCTACATCTGGACCCGCGAGGGTTGGCTGCATCTGGCGCTCGACCATGGTCCTCGGACCGGTGGCGGACATGGCCTCGCTCCTGGACCTGCACTGCCGGCGCGTGATCGGCTGGGCCGCGAGCCAACCGCAGGAAACGCGATCTGGCGATCCGGGCATTGAGAATGGCCATCGCCCTGCGATCACCGCCGCGGGGCCGCGTCTTCCACGAGCTGACGCGGCTCGCAACACTGTTCGCATGACTACCGGAAGGTCCCGCGCGAACATGGCCTGCAAGCGTCGCTGAGCGGCAAAGGCAACTGTTACGACAATGCCGCCGTCGAACCTTTCTTCAAAACCATCAAGGCCGAACTGATCGGGCGCAGGTCGTGGGAAACGCGTCGCCAGGCTGAGACAGCCATCTTCCAATACATCAACGGCTTTTATAACTCGCGCCGTCGGCATTCAGCATCGGGAGGAAAAACCCCCTTGGCCCTTGAGCGCCAAGCAGCCTGAACGAGCACCAGAGCAGCACAAATACGGGACAGGGCCAATGCGCGCTAAGCGACACCATGGCAAGGGAACCACAAACCTACATGAAATGCAACTGTAGTACTAGATCCCGTTGCATTCAATCGACCTCATGCCCTGCGGCTTTGAAGTAGTTGTAGCATTCCTCGTCGGAGAAGAGGTCGCAGACCTTGCCAACCGCCGCCCAAAGCTGATCGTAGGTTCGGGCGGCGGCTTTTCTGATCAGCGCCTTGAGTTTGGAGAAGGCCATTTCGATCGGGTTGAGGTCAGGACTGTATGGCGTCCGGCGCAGGAACCACGCGCCGACATCGCGCAGCGCTGCCGCTGCGGCAGGACTTTTATGGCTGGAAAGGTTGTCCAGAATGACAACGTCGCCGGGATGGAGTGTCGGGACCAACTGGGTTTTGGGATAAAGGTTGAACATCTCGGCGTTCATTGCCCCATCGATCACCCAAGGCGCGTCCAACCGGTCATGGCGCAGAGCTGCAATGAAGGTCTGGCTCCGCCAATGTCCGAACGGCGCATGATCGACGAGGCGCTGCCCACAAGGCGCCCAGCCGGTGGTCTTGGTCATGTTCGTCTTGATTCCGTTCGGCGTGGCCCTCGGACCGGTGGCGGGCTCACGCCTCACCATCAAGGAAAGCCAGCCGCTCTAGGTGATTGGCCATGAAAGGCTGGCGCCTCGCGATCCAGACATGACGCAGGCCAGCGACGCCCTGGCGCTTCTGTTCAAGCGCCTGCAGGGCTTTTTTGTGTGTCAGTCCGAGCCCGCGCAACACCCGCCAGACGGTGGCACGGTGGACGGCGATGCCGTGGGTTTTTGCCAGTTCGACCACCAACTCATCAAGCGTTATCTCACCTTTGGCCGTAACACGCGCCTTGAGCCAACTGGTCACGCCGGCGAGCTTGCCATGTCCCCCACCATTGCCTTGCCGCCTCGGCCTCAGCAACCCGGTCTCGCGCCGCAGCTTCACCAGATCGTTGACGAATTTGGGCGACACTCGAAAGTGCCGCGCCACCTCGCGATGCCTGTGGCCTTCATCCACATACGCGACACCCCGCGTCCGAAGCTCCATTGGATGTGGCTTGCCCATCAACTAACCCATACCTGCCTCAGCAAAAGGGAAGCACATCCCAAGAAACGGGGAATCCTGAATCTAATGCCCGCGATACGCTGTAGTGGCACGGGCGCGACATCAAACGCTCACGCCTGCGCCTCGTGTTGCCGTCCTAGTGAGGCCCATCCCCGGAAAAGTAGTCCTCGCAAGCAGCCTGGACCCTGTCGACCGATGCATTATCGACATCCAGATGCGTGACCCACCGCAGGTTGCCATAGCGGCCGCCGACGGCGATGCCGCGATCGGCCAGGAAACGCCGGAAGGCATCCACGTCGATGGCAACGGGTGTCATGAACACCATGTTGGTTTGCGCCGGTCCGGATCCCAACTCAAGAAAGGCTGCCAGGACATCGGCAAGGCGCGCGGCACGGGCGTGGTCGTCCGCCAGTCGCGCGACGTTGTGTTCAAGCGCGTGGATGCCCGCAGCCGCCAGGATGCCCGTCTGCCGCATCCCGCCCCCCAGCATCTTGCGCAGCCTGCGGGCGGCCTGGATCAGATCCCTCGGCCCAGCCAGGACCGAGCCTACGGGCGCCCCCAACCCCTTCGACAGGCACAGCGAGACCGTGTCGAAACCCCGTGCAAGCACGTCCGCCTCGCAGCCGGTGGCGACGGAGGCATTCATCAGCCGCGCGCCGTCCAGATGGGTGCCCAGGCCATGCCTGCGTGCCAGCCCGGTCGCGGCCTCCAGATAGGCAGGGTCCAGCACCGACCCGCTGAAGGTGTTTTCCAAGGTCAGAAGCCTGGTGCGGGCATGGTGGAAATCGTCAGGCTTGATCGCGTCTTCGATCGCGGCCAGAGAGATGGTCCCGTCCGGCTCATTGGGCAACGGCTGCGGCTGGATCGAACCCAGCACCGCCGCCCCGCCTCCTTCATAAAGAAAGGTATGCGCCTTGTGCCCGACCAGGTATTCGTCGCCCCGGCCGCAATGCGCCATCAGTGCGGCAAGATTCGACTGCGTGCCCGTTGGAAAGAACAACGCCGCCTCCTTGCCAAGGCGCTCTGCCGCCATAGCCTCGAGCCTGTGGGTGGTCGGGCAGTCCTCGTAAACCGCATCCCCGACCGCGGCCGAGGCCATGACGGCCCGCATCGCAGCATCCGGCCGCGTCACGGTGTCCGAGCGAAAGTCATCCATGCCTGTCATGTACCGTTCCCTTGGCGGGCCGAGGGTGGCCCGAAGGCAGGAAAGCCGCCGCCGGGCCGAAGATCAAGCTGTTGCCTGCGCCTTCCCCTTGGTGTCTTGCGACCGACTGGGCGCTTGGCTCGTGGTCTGCAACATAGGCAGCACCTTGGAGGCAGACGCCCCGGCAGTGCCATGAACCACCTGAGGAACGACTGACGCCCCGGTCAAGGCCGTTGCGGCGTCAGCAGATACTTCGCGCCTGTGGACTTGCGCGTATAGGCCGCGACCGTGTCGGGCCGAAGCGCCTGCTCCAGCGTGATGCGGGCCGTATAGTGGCTTGCGAAGGTGGTGGTCATTTCGTCCAGGATCCGCTTGCGCATGGCTTCGACCGTTCCCGGATCAAGGCGGCGCAGCGCGTGGAACAACAGCCAGCCGCCAACGCTCCAGGTAAAGCCGAAGCCGCGCCGCAGGATCGAAGGCCCGGTATCCAGCGCGCCATAGATATAGCCCTGCTTCATCACGGCCGAGCCATAGCGGTCATAGCTGGTCATGCGGCGCATCGCGACCGCCTCCATGGCGTTCAGGATGATGCTGGTCATCTCGCCCCCGCCGATGGCGTCAAAGGACAGGGTGGCGCCGGTCGCGTCGATGGCCTCTGTCAGGTCGTGGCGGAAGCTGTCGGTGCTGCTGTCCACCACATGGACCGCCCCAAGACTGCGCAACAGGGCCACCTGTTCCTGGCTGCGGACGATATTGACCAGGCCGATGCCGTCCGCCTTGCAGATGCGCACCAGCATCTGTCCCAGGTTGGATGCCGCCGGGGCGTGAACGATCGCCTTGTGTCCCTCGGCCCGCATCGTCTCGACAAAGCCAAGCGCGGTCAGGGGATTGACGAACAGCGCCGCGCCCTCTTCGGCCGAGGCGCCGTCCGGCAGCACCAGGCAATCCTTGGCCGCGATCAGCCGCAGGCTGGCATACATCGCGCCGCCCAGCATCGCGACCCGCTTGCCGATCAGATGTTGCTGGTCCGGGCCTGCCGCAATGACGATGCCCGCCCCTTCGTTGCCGATGGGCAGCGACTGGTCGATGCGCGCCTGCATGGCGGGCATGGCGCGGTCGGGAATGCGCGCCGTCAACGCCTGTCCGTCAAAGTGGAGGCTGTCCATATCGGCCGGCCCGAACATGAGGCCCAGATCGGACGGATTGATGGGTGCCGCCTCAACCTGCACCAGAACCTCTCCCGGTCCCGGTTCGGCCAGGCGCACCGTCGCAAGTTCCAGGCGCAGCGTGCCATCCGCGCGCACAATCGATCTCATTTCCAAGCTGTCGTGATCCATGTGCCCTCCGTTGCAGTCCCGGCAATAGTTCCGCATTGGCGGGCGGTGTTCAACCGCCACTCTAGTGCCCTTATCCCAGGGACGTTGGATGGCACCGGTCCCTGCGCGCTAACGAGTGAATTTTGGGAACCGCATCGTTCCCGAAATGCACCCCATGATCAGTGCGCTGCGGTGCGGGCCTGTTGATCCGGGGCAATCGTGTCTCACAGTTCATCACAGACCATGGTCCGCCGCAGGGTCGTATCTCCTCAATGCGCCTCCACCCCCTTCTGGAACCACGCGGCGAAGGCAGCCTCGGTTACACCGCCCGAAGCCAGATCTTCCCTCATACGAACGCCTTGGACCGGTTCGGGGAGAAAGCCCAAGCCGTTGAGGCGCACGAAGGTCAGTGCCGTGACAAAGGCCGTGCGCTTGTTGCCATCGACAAAGGCGTGCGCCTTCGATGCGGTATCGCTTCCGGGGCCAACCCACACCACTGCATTCGCGTCTGGACACGGACTGCGGCACAGGGCAATCACACGCCATGGGCGTCGGCGGGTTCCTGCCGGCACGCACGAAGCGTCTTCCACCCATGGGGCGCTTCGTGGGAAATGGCCCCCTAACAAGAGCGGCGTGGCCCGAGTCGCGATCCGCCAGAGCAGGAGCAGAGTGTCGACGTGTCAGAAGGATACGCCCGTGCCCGGCATGACCGGCCCTCGGCCAAGACAGCCACGTTCCAGGTTCGCGGCCGCTTCCTGACCGTTCTGGCGCTTCGGATCGACGGCGACATGGCCGACGACCGCTTCCATGCGCAACTGGATGAACAACTGGGCCGCACGCCGCAGTTCTTTTCCGGCGCGCCGATGGTGCTGGATCTGGGCCAGTCCCCGGGCTTCCAGGAACCGGACCGTATCCGCACCCTGCTGGACAGTCTGCGCCAGCGTGAACTGCGGGTGTTCGGCGTCCAGAATGCCGCCGGATTTGACCCGGCTCTGCTTGACGACCTGGGGCTGATTGCCGTGAACACCGGCCGCGATGCCCCTCTGCCCCGCGATCCCGGCCCCGCGCCGGCCGCCATCCCACCTCGACCGGCCGAGACCAAGGTCATCCGCTCTCCGGTGCGGTCGGGCCAGATGATCGTGGCCGATCAGGGCGACCTGACCGTGATCGGAACGGTCGCCTCGGGGGCGGAGCTGATCGCGGCAGGCAATATCCACGTCTATGGCACGTTACGGGGTCGGGCCATGGCGGGCTGCCACGGCAACGAAAACGCCCATATCTTCTGCCAGAACCTGGACGCCGAACTGGTGGCCATCGCGGGCCTCTACCAGACCAGCGAGACGCTGGATCAGGCCGCCCGAGACCGCTGCACCCATATTTACCTGGAGAACGAGAAACTTCGCATGGAGGTAATCGCATGACATCGCAAGCCAAGAAGGACGCGCCCCTGGGGCGGGTCATCGTGATCACCTCGGGCAAGGGGGGCGTCGGCAAGACGACCTCGTCCGCGGCAATTTCCGCCGGGCTGGCAAAGCAGGGCTTCAAGACCGTCGTCATCGACTTTGACGTGGGCCTTCGCAACCTGGACATGATCATGGGCTGCGAACGCCGGGTGGTCTTCGACTTCATCAACGTCATCCAGGGCGATGCCAAGCTGAAGCAGGCGCTGATCAAGGACAAGCGCCTGGAAACGCTGTTCATCCTGCCGACCTCGCAGACCCGCGACAAGGACGCCCTGACCAAGGAGGGCGTCGAGCAGATCCTGACCGAGCTGAAGGCCGAGTTCGACTATATCATCTGCGACAGTCCCGCGGGGATCGAACGCGGCGCCCAGTTGGCGATGTATTACGCCGACGAGGCCGTGGTCGTGACCAATCCCGAGGTGTCCTCGGTCCGCGACAGCGACCGCGTGCTGGGCTTGCTCAGCAGCCAGACCCGCCGTGCCGAAACCGACGGCGCCGAGCCGATCAAGGCCCAGGTCCTGCTGACCCGCTATGACCAGGCCCGCGTCGACAGCGGCGAGATGATGACGGTCGAGGACGTGCTGGAGATCCTGGCCGTGCCGCTGCTGGGCGTGATCCCGGAAAGCAAGGCGATCCTCAAGGCCTCAAACGTGGGCACGCCCGTGGTTCTGGACGAACCCTCGGCCGCGTCCCGCGCCTATGAGGATGCGGTGTCCCGGCTGACCGGCACCCAGGTCGAGATGCGCATCCAGGGCGAGCGTCGCCCCGGCCTGTTCCAGCGGTTGTTCAAGCGTGCGTCATGAACCTGTTCAGTTTTGTTCGCAAGCCGCGCCCGACCCCGACAGCCCAGACTGCAAAAGACCGGCTGCAGATCCTTCTGGCCCATGAACGCAGCAGCGGCACCGCCGAGGCGGATTACCTGCCGATGCTGCAGCGCGACATCATTGCGGCGATCCGCAAGTATGTCCCGATTGGGGAAAAGGAGGTCGACGTCCGCATGGAGCGCGGCGACCAGATGTCCAGCCTCGAGATCAACATCGAGCTGCCCGGCGCCGTCCCGTCACCGAAAAGCTGATGATCGCATCAACCGCCTGGCGCCGTATCCCGGCGCCAGGAACGGGTCTGACCGGATGCCGGCATGACCCGCAGTCTCCTGCCCGGCAATGCCCACATCATCCGCGACCAGATCGCGTGACCGTGCATGGAACGGCTGACAGGAACCAGCAGCCTTGCGCGCTCGTTGGCCCGGATGAGCAGTCAAGACAGCAGCCTTTCCGACCTTGTCAAGCACCTTGGTAATCTTGGAGAAGAGCAGGACCAAGTCAGCGTCCACGACATCCGCCAAGCCTTGGGAGAGCGCAGCTTTGGGCCATTCCTGGCCATTCCGGCACTGGTCGAGATCACGCCGATCGGCGGCATTCCCGGCCTTCCTACGCTGATCGCCCTTGGGATTGCCTTGGTCGCTGCACAGATCCTTTTTGGTCGCGACCATCTCTGGCTTCCCGATGTGCTGGAGCGCCGGACACTGGACGGCGACCGCGTCAAGAAAGGCATGGAATGGCTGAAACGGCCAGCGGGCTGGATAGACCGGGTGCTCCGACCGCGGCTTGATTGGCTGACTGGAAAGGCCGGCCTGCGCCTTGTCGCCCTTCTGTGCATCCTGCTCTGCGCCACTGTTCCGCCGCTGGAGCTTCTGCCCTTTGCCTCCTCGATTCCAATGGGTGCAATTGCCTCGATGGGCCTGGGTCTGATGGTCCGAGATGGCTTGGTGATCCTCGTGGCCGCCCTTGGCGCGCTTCTGGGATTGGGCGGGACACTGATGACCGTATTGGGCTGAGCCTGCCTCGTCTGGGGTTTCTGATCGGGACAGATGTGGAATCTGCCTCCACTTGTGAAATCCAGCAGGCTCGCGGTTTGCGGCGTCAATCCTGGCGGATTGCAAAACCTTGAGTTCGTACGACGACCGTACCAGACCGTGTGAAAACACCTGTGGGATTCCCTGACATCCATGCGGGTGATATGCTCAGCCATGGCACATATCTCAGGTAGTGACCGATCTCGGCTTCTGCTCTTGCCCGAGTCGGTGGACGACTATGTAGGGCCGGACAATACTGTCCGGTTCATCGAAGCATTTGTCGATAGTCTGGATCTGGAGGCGTGCGGCTTTGCACGGGTCCGCGGCAAGGCCACCGGTAGGCCAGGCTATAATCCCGCTGACCTGCTCAAGCTCTACATCTATGGGTATCTTAACAGGGTGCGGTCCAGCCGACGCCTGGAAGCTGAAACACGGCGCAACATTGAGGTCATCTGGCTGATGCGCCGTCTTTCTCCCGATTTCAAAACGATCGCTGACTTCCGGCGTGACAACCGGGCCGCATTCCGACAGGTCTTCAGGGCATTCGTTGTTCTCTGCCGAGAGCTTGATCTGTACGGCCGCGAGTTGGTTGCCGTCGATGGCACCCGCCTGAAGGCCGTAAATAGCCGGGATCGTAATTTCACAAAAGCAAAGCTGGAGAGACGCCTCCGCGAAAGCGAAGAGAAGCTGGATCGCTATCTGAAGCAACTGGATATCGCGGACAAGGACGACGTAGACGGAGCTGATCCATCCAAAGCCAAAGATCTGCAGGCAAAGATCGCAAAGGTGCGGGAACGGCGCGTTCATATTGAAGCCTGCCAGTCCGACGTCGCAAAGAGTGCGGAGGATCAGATATCGCTGACGGATCCAGTCAGCCGTGCGATGCATCCGTCGAGCCGTGTGAGCGTCGGCTACAATGTTCAGATCGCCGTCGACACCAAGCATAAGCTCATCGCCGAACAGCAAGTTCACAGCCGTGTCGCCGACTAGGGCCTTTTAGCTGAAACGGCGAACGCCGCACGCGAGAACTTGGCCGTTGAAGAGATAAAGGCTGTTGCGGACCGAGGCTACTACAGCATGGAGGATATCGCGGCCTGTGAGGCCGCCGCCGTCATTCCTCATGTCTGCAAGCCGAATAAAAGCATCGCGGCACGCAGCGGTCATTTTACGAAAGAGATGTTCCGCTACGACGCCGTGGCCAATCTCTATATTTGCCCCGGAAAGCATAATCTTGAACCAAGATATGTCGACCGGACACGGGCCCCCACAAAGATCGAATATTG
Source organism: Paracoccus everestensis (assembly GCF_021491915.1). Lineage (NCBI taxonomy): Bacteria > Pseudomonadati > Pseudomonadota > Alphaproteobacteria > Rhodobacterales > Paracoccaceae > Paracoccus > Paracoccus everestensis. Next base: position 1,719,014 of record NZ_CP090836.1, read on the forward strand.
CAATCGCGCCGCCTGTCGGACCTGCGATCTTCGTTCCCTCTGCACCAACGGCTCATATCGCAAGATCACCCGGGCGGAGGATGAAGCCTTGCTGGAGCAAATGGCGGAGCGATTGCGCGCCAGGCCAGAACTTCTGGATATACGTCGCGAGACCGTTGAACATCCATTCGGCACAATCAAGCAGTGGATGGGGCAAGGTGCATTCCTGATGAGGCGTCTCGAAAACGTGCGGGGCGAGTTCAGCCTGACAGCGTTGGCGTACAACATCCGTCGGGCAATCACCCTGGTTGGCGTTTCCGGTCTGATTGCAGCAGCTGCCGACTGAAATCTGGTGCAGTTATGCCTGAAACAGCACAGAAACGTCTACAATCCTCAAAGACTACAGCGCTTTTGCCCATCTGAGGATGAATTGCTGCGCAAAAATGCGCGAGACGACCAGCAGAACAAACGGACCGAATTTCCTGCCACCTCTTCGGGTTTTCACACGGTCTGGTACCTTCTCGGAACAGTCGAGAACTGTCGTGCCCATACTGAAGGATAGAGCCACCAGCTTCCGGTGGCGACAAGGTGCCGCCGGACTCTTTGCAGTTCGGGGGCCACCTATCCTTGGACAGTTTCCACGGAGAAGACATCGGCAGGTTAGCAAATCGTGGCTTACAAGCCCTCAAGACTGACTCGCCTTTGCATCGACCGTCACGATGACCGAGAGGCCGGGCGCCAGGTGTTCGCCCATCTCCTGCCCCGGATCGATCGAGATGCGCACAGGCAGGCGCTGCACGATCTTGGTGAAGTTCCCGGTCGTGTTGGAACCCGCCAGCAGGCTGAACTCGGAGGCTGTCGCGGGCGAGAATGCCTCGACCTTGCCGTTGAAATGGCGGCCCTGCAGGGCATCGACGGTGAAATCCACCCGCTGCCCAAGCCGCATCCCATGCATTCCGGTTTCGGGGAAGTTGGCGACGATCCAGACCTCCTGCCCGATAAGCGGAACCATGGCCGTGCCGGCCGTTACATATTGCCCCAACCGGGCAGAGACCTGGCCCAGCCGTCCCGCCTCGGGTGCGTGAAGTTGGGTATTGGCAAGATCAAGATGCGCCAGTTCCACCGCCGCCTCGGCGCTGGCAATATCGGCATGACGGGCGTTCACTTCGGTGCGGGCGCTTTCGATGTTCTGGACCTGGATCTCCAACTGCGCCTCGGCCTGCTGAACAGCGGCGGCGGCTTGCCGGCGGGCGAGTTGCGCCTGTTCGCGGGCCGTGTCGCTTGACACGCCGCGTGACGACAACTCCTGGGCGCGGCGGTCGTCGGCATTCGCCAGGGCGAGGCCCGCGCGGGCGGAGGCCAAGGCCGCTTCGTTCGCGCGTCGGACGGCCTCGGCGGAACGGACATTCTGCTCGCTCACGGCCAGTGCAGCACGCGCGGTTTCCAGTCCGGCCTGGGCCTGTGCGAGCTTCTGGCGATAGATGCGGTCGTCGATCCGGGCGATCGGATCGCCCTGCTTTACCTCCTGGAAGTCGTGGACATAGACCTCGCTCACATAGCCGGACAGTTGTGGCGCGATCAAGGTGACGCGCCCCCGGATATAGGCATTCTCGGTCGTCGGTTCCGCAGAACGGAATGGCGGCAGATGCCAGGCAAAAAGCACCAGCAGCACGCCCGCGATGCCGATGATCAGGGCGATGACGGTGGGAAGGATATGGGTTTTGGTCATGTCTGGTGCCCAGCATCAGAGGAGGAAGGGGAGGAGGTCGCACGGGCGGCCATCCAGTCGCGCGTCACATGGAGGACGAGAAAGAACAGCCCTGCGGACGCAATCAGGAAGATAAGGAAATAAAGGTCGTTGTAGGCCATGACGAAAGCCTGCCTCGATGCCTCTTGTGCGATCTGCGCGACAGCCTGGGCGCGCTGCGCCGCCGTGTCGGCGATCTGCGGGGCCAATGCGGCCATCCCGCGCGCAAGTTCGGCTGATAACAAGGGGGTCGTAGTGGTGATCTGTTCGTTGAGAGCCTGCAAATGGAAGGCCTGCCGCCAGTTGACCAGCGTGTTGAAGATCCCGCCGCCGATCACCCCGCCGATGCTCTGGGTGGAAAGGAACACGATCACGAAGGACAGAAGATAGTTAGGCCCCTTCTTCAAGGCCGCCATCAACCCCGCCATCATCGCGGGCGGCATGAACAGCATCCCGGCAAAGCCGATCATGGCCTGGCTGATGAGCATCTGTTCCGGCCGCGTGTCCAGCGTGGATTGCGAATCCATCCAGGCGCCTGCGGCGATCAGCACCAAGGCAACGAAATGGAACTGCGGCTCGCGCCCCGGCTTGATCCAGGCGACACAGGCCAGCCCACCGAGGATACTGGCCAGGCAGATCACCGCGAAAAGCCCGGTCATCTGTTCGGGCGCCACTCCCAGCACCTGGAACATCCTCGGTGCGCCGGCGCTTTGTTCCGACAAGAGCAGCCGGAACAGCAGCAGCGTCCCGGTCAGGTGCAGCATGGCCGGGGTCACCAGCCAGCGGATGTCCAACAGCGGCGACTTGCGGTGAAGCTCGACGACCACTGCCGCCGCCAAGGCGGCGACCGAAGCTGCCAGCAGGACACCGATCCAGGGCGTGGCCCTCCACCAATGGATCGGTCCCATGATGGCGCCCACGGTGATGCCGCCAAAGCCAAAGCTGATCAGCCCGAAGCTGACCAGATCCATCGGCTTGATGACCTTCTCGTGGGGCACGGGCGTCAGCCGCAGCCGATAGACCAGCATCAACGAGATCAGGGCCAGGCCCAGCACCAGCAGGTGAACCCGCAAAAGTCCGCCGTCACCGATCAGCGACGGCGAGATGACACGCGCCAATGACGGCCCGAGCATCATCAGGCTCAGCGCCATCGGCAGACCGAGGCGCATCTTCCATTCCCGTGACAGCGGTTCGAGGAAGTAGAGGAAGGCCAGCGTCGACAACGGTGCCGAGGTGACGCCAGCCAGGAACTGCATCACCACGGCCGAGCGCATATCCTCGATCCAGACCGAACCAAAGGCCACGACGACATAGCAGACGATGCCCACCTCGGCGAAACGGCGCAGGCCGAACTGGGTGCGGATCTTGATCAGCATCAGCGGCAGCGAGGACCGAGGGATCAGATAGGCCGCCATCAGCCAGCTTGCATCCGTGGCCGAGATGCCCAGATCGCCGGCGAACTGCTGGACATTGGCCGAAACGAACCCCTGCCCCAATCCCTGCGCCATGGCCAGCAGAACGCCCGCAAGCATATAGCCCAACACCAACGGAAGGGGCGTCGCTTGCGGCGGCGGCGGGGCAGCCAAGGTCCGATCCTCGGCTGCGCTCATGTGTTGTTCATGCGTGCGGCGTTGTCGGCCAGCCGCTCCAGCAGGCCGCGAAGCTGCGCCTGCTCCTCGGCACTGACGCCATCCACAAGCTTGCCGTGAATGCTGTCCATGTATCGGGTGATGGGAAGCACCTTGGCCCGCCGCGTCAGGAACAGCGCCCTTTTACGCGCGTCTCCGTCGAACCCGCGCCGCTCTATCAGCCCTTCGGATTCCAGCAGATCCAGTTGCCGTTTCAGGCTGGGCGCCTCGATGCCCATTGCGGCGGCCAGTTCCGCCTGTGTGGAACCCTCTTGCCGCGTCAGCGCCGACAGAACCCGTGCGCGCGAGAAGGAAAGGCCCAGCCCGCGCACCTCGTCATCGTAATTCTGCCGCAGCTCCTTCAGAAGCCGGAACAAGGTCAGCAGGAGAGGAGTGCTGTTGCTCATGAGTGGAAACTGCCATCAGGCTGCTTGGATAGCGGGCTAACTAAGAAGCATGATAGGAACTTGCAAGAGGTGCTGCGGGTCTTATCGCGCCACCTTGGAAACCCGGCAACTCACCGGGTGGTCTATGCGGATTGAGCAACCGGCCCCTCGCGTTTCGCCGGGATCTCATCGCGGCTACAGTGAGAAATTCGATGGCGCAGGACGCTCGTATCCCTTTGGCATCCCGCAGATCAGACCGGCAAAGCGTCAGCAGGGGATGAAAACGAAGCGGAATTGCCGACTGCACCTTGACTTGCTCCGAACCCGATTATAGTCGAACGTTCGATCTGATTTGAGGTAGATGTGGGACGAAAGCGCACCATTGACCGCGATGCCCTTATGGATGCCGTGGAAAGCGTTGCACGCCGCGAGGGGGTCAGCGGCCTCAGCATTGATGCCGTGGCGCGGGAAGTGGGCATCAGCAAGTCCAGTGTCGTCTATGATTGCGGAAGCAAGGCCGCGCTGCTGACAGCATTTACGCGTCATCAGTTGTGTCAGTACCGCGCCCGCTTTGACGAAGTCTTGCAGGCTCATGCGGGGCGGCCCAACGCATGGTTGCGCGCGATGATCGACATGGGGCGCGAAGCGCCCACGGAAGACGACGTGGCGATCACCATGCTGATCAGCGCCAGCATGGGCGAGCACGCGGAATGCCGTGAACTGATGCGTGCATCCCTTGCCGAGGATGCCCGCCGCGTCGCGGCAGATGCCGAGGACCAGGGAAAGATGCTGCAGCTTCTGCTTGCGGTCCATGGTCTGCTTTTTCTTGAATGCTTTGAACTTCAGCGCTTTGACGAGACCACCCGCCAGGAACTCTTGGACGGGCTCATGAAGACACTCGAGACCGACAAGGGCTCATCTTCCACAGCCTCAGTTCCCCTCGACAAGTAATCCTTCTTTCCGAAAGACCGACCATGCACAGATCTCGAGTCCTGACCGGGCTTCTTGTTGCGCTGCTGGCCCAGCCGGTGGCTTTGCGCGCAAGTGCGCAGGATATGCCGCCCACGCCCGTCAGCGTCCTAACCATGACACCGCAACCCTTGCCCGTGGTGAACGAGCTGCCCGGACGCGTTGCTGCGACCCGCACCGCCGAGGTGCGGCCCCGTGTCGGTGGCATCGTCGTCGAGCGGATCTTCACGCAAGGCTCTGTCGTGAAGGCCGGCGATGTTCTCTACAAGATCGACCCCGCGCCCTATGCGGTGCGCGTTGCCAGTGCCGAGGCCACCCTGGCGCGGGCCGAGGCGACCCGGCAGAACGCCCAGGACCAGCTTGCCCGCACCGAGGCGCTGCGCGAACGCCGCGTAACCGCAGGAGTGGATCTTGAAAACGCCACCACCACCCTGGCCCAGGCCGATGCGGACGTTGCCATCGCCAATGCCAGCCTCCAGGAAGCGCAGCTGAACCTGGGCTATACCGACGTGACCGCCCCAATCGACGGCGTCGTCGGGCGCGCCCTGGTGACCGAAGGTGCCCTGGTCACCGCGCAGACCGACATCCTGGCCACGATCCAGCAGCTTGACCCGGTCTATGTGGACGTGACCCAGTCATCCGCGCAATTGTTCGCCCTGCAACGCGCACGGGCAGCCGGAGAGCTGATGATGACCGCGCCCGACGAGGCGCAGGTCCAGCTGTTCTTCGATGACGGGTCGGCATACCCGCATATGGGCAAGTTGCTTTTTTCGGAAGCCAGCGTCGACAGCTCGACGGGGCAGATCACGCTGCGGGCCGAGTTCCCCAATGCGGACGGGATGCTGTTGCCGGGCCTTTATGTCCGTGCGCGGCTTGAACAGGCTGTCCGCGAAAACGCGCTCAGCATCCCGCAGATGGCGGTTCAGCGCGATACCAGCGGCCAGGCCTTTGTTTACGTCCTGAAGGGCGAGGATACCGTTGAACGCCGGGACGTGTCCCTGGGCCTGACCTTCAAGAACGAATGGTTGGTCGAAGATGGCCTGCAGCCCGGAGACCGCGTTGTCATCGAAGGGGCGCAGAAGCTGTACCCGGATGCGAAGGTCGTCGCGGAACTCGTCAATGCAAAACCCGAGGCAGCCGCCACGCAATCCGCCCGGCCTGCCGCGCAGACCGCCGATCACAAGGGCTGAGAACGCAGCATGGCACAGTTCTTCATTCTTCGCCCGGTCCTGGCCTGGGTGATCTCGATCTTTATTGTCATCGCCGGGCTGATTGCCCTGCCCCAGATGCCGATCGCCCAATATCCCCAGGTCGCGCCCCCGCAAATCCAGATCTCGACCTTCTATACCGGCGCCTCGCCCAACGAGATGTACCAGTCCGTCGCCCAGCCCATCGAGGAGGAGCTGAACGGTATCCAAGGCATCCAGTACTTTGAATCGACTTCGGACGTGTCCGGCGCGATCTCGATCACGGCGACCTTTGAACCGGGGACGGATGTCGGCACGGCGCAGGTGGATATTCAGAATGCCGTAAGCCGGGTCGAACCCGTGCTGCCGCAGACGGTCGTCGACCAGGGCGTCACCGTCGAGGAGGCCGGAGCAGGCTTTCTGATGATGGTCTCTTTGACGTCGTCGGATGGGTCGATGAACGATGTGGCGCTTGGCGATTACATCAACCGCAACGTCGTGGGCGAAATCCGCCGCATCGACGGCGTCGGTCGCGCCCAGGTCTTTGCATCCGAGGAAGCGCTGCGGATCTGGATCGATCCCGACAAGCTGACCGGCCTCAACCTGTCACCCGCTGACGTGTCGGCAGCGATCCGCGCGCAGAATGCCCAGGTGGCGGCAGGCCAGATCGGCGCGGACCCGAACCCGGTGAACCAGCAACTGACAGCGACCGTCCTGGTCAGGGGTCAGCTGACCCAACCCGAAGAATTCGGCAATATCGTGCTGCGCGCCAACCCGGACGGATCGACCGTGCGGCTTCGCGACGTGGCCGAGATCGAGGTCGGCGCCGACACCTACAACTTCGCCTCGCGCCTGAACGGCCAGCCGACGGCTGCGGTGGGGATCCAGCTGTCCTCTACCGGCAACGCGCTTGCCACGTCCGAGGCTGTGCGACACACGATGGAGGAACTGTCGGGCTTTTTCCCCGAGGGCATCGAATATGCGATCCCCTATGACACGGCGCCTTTCGTGGAAAAATCCATCGAGAAGGTGATCCACACCCTGATCGAGGCCGTGATCCTGGTCTTCGTGGTGATGTTCCTGTTCCTGCAGAACTTCCGCTATACGCTCATCCCGACGATCGTCGTGCCGATTGCACTGGCAGGCACCATTGCGGTCATGCTCGTGGCGGGCTTCTCGATCAACGTGCTGACGATGTTCGCGATGGTGCTGGCTATCGGCATCCTGGTGGACGACGCCATCGTCGTCATCGAAAACGTCGAGCGGATCATGGCGACCGAAGGGTTGCCGCCCAAGGAGGCCACGCAAAAGGCCATGGGCGAAATCTCGGGCGCGATCATCGGCATCACGCTGGTGCTGGCGGCCGTGTTCATCCCGATGGCCTTCTTCCCCGGATCGACCGGCATCATCTATCGCCAGTTCGCGCTGACGATGGTGGTATCCATTCTGTTCTCGGCCTTCCTGGCGCTGACGCTGACGCCCGCGCTTTGCGCGACCTTCCTCAAGCCTATTAAGGGCCATCACGAGAAGAAGGGCTTCTTCGGCTGGTTCAACCGCAAGTTCGATGCGGCCACCGAACGCTATGGCCGGGCGGTGACGATGCTGACACGGCGGACCGGCCTGGTGATGCTGGTCTATCTGGGCATTGTCGTGCTGACAGGTATTGGCTTCAGTTCACTGCCCACGGGCTTTCTGCCCGACGAGGACCAGGGCTTCATCATTTCGGACATCCAGACGCCGCCGACCGCCAGTTCGCAGCGGACCGACGCGGCCATCGAGGTGATCGAGAACCATTATGGCCAGAACCCCGCGGTCGAGAACGTCGTCGGCATCCGGGGCTTCTCGTTCTCGGGTCAGGGGCCGAATGCGGGGCTTGCCTTTATCACCTTCACGGACTGGTCCGAGCGCGACCAGAGTGCGACCCAGATCGCCAATGAGGCCAACATGGCCTTGTTCGCGACCAAGGACGCGCAGATCTATTCGCTGTCGCCCCCGCCTATTCCCGGCTTTGGCACCTCGGGCGGGTTCAGCTTCCGCCTGCAGGATCGTGGCGGCAATGGCCAGCAAGCCTTGAACGCGGCAGCCCAGCAACTGATTGCAGAAGCCCAAGCCGGGGGCGTCGTCGCTGGCCTGAGGGTGGAAGGTATGCCGGCGGCAGCGCAGGTGAACGTCCCGATCGACCGCGACAAGGCCCAGACTTTTGGTGTGGCCTTTGCGGATATCAACCAGACCCTGTCCGCGAACCTGGGGTCGTCCTATGTCAACGACTTCCCGAACCAGGGCCGGATGCAGCGCGTGATCGTGCAGGCGCAGGAAGAAAGCCGGATGCAGGCCGAGAACGTCCTGAACCTGACGGTGCGCAATTCGAACGGCGGAATGGTTCCGTTCTCGTCCTTTGCGACGGTGGAATGGAACCAGGGTCCAAGCCAGGTGGTGGGCTATAACGGCTATCCTTCGGTGCGGATTGCCGGGAATGCCTTGCCCGGCTTCTCGTCGGGCGCGGCCGTGGCCGAGATGGAACGGCTGGCGGCGGGGCTGCCGGAAGGCTTTGCCTATGAATGGACCGGCCAGACGCTTGAGGAGATCAATTCAGGCAACACCTCGACGATCCTGTTCGCGATGTCGATCCTGTTTGTCTTCCTGTTGCTGTCCGGGCTGTATGAAAGCTGGGCTATTCCGCTGTCGGTGATGCTGGTCGTGCCCCTGGGGATCATCGGATGCATTGCGGCGGTGATGCTGCGCGATATGCCGAACGACGTTTATTTCAAGGTCGGCCTTATCGCCATCATCGGGCTTTCCGCCAAGAACGCCATCCTGATCGTGGAATTCGCCAAGGATCTGCGCGAGGAAGGCATGAGCCTGATCGATGCGGCCGTAAAGGCGGCCAAGCTGCGCTTCCGTCCGATCCTGATGACCTCGCTGGCCTTTACTTTGGGCGTCGTGCCGCTGGCCATCGCCACGGGTGCTTCGGCGGCGTCCCAGAACGCCATCGGCACCGGCGTGATCGGCGGCATGATCTCGGCCACGATCCTGGCGGTGTTCTTCGTCCCAGTGTTCTTTGTCTTCGTGCTGGGCCTGTTCAGCCGGATGCGCCGGAAACACACCGAGGCTGCCGCGGTCTAAGCGTGATGCCGGTCTTTTGCGGGCGGGGTCCAGCGATCCCGCCCACTTTCATTCGGCCCGATTTTTCCGGCCAAGCAGAAAGTTCATTCTGATGTCGAATTCCCTGCCTTTTCAAGGCGTTTCCTTCTGGCGACGACCGGGGCCACGCTGGCTTTGTCTGCCTGCGGCCAACTGCCCGCATATCAGGCGCCCGAAGCCGATATGCCGGAACGCTTTGCAGCCGACTCGCCTGCCCGACGCGCCGGTGCCCAGGCTTGGTGGGCCGCGTTCCAGGACAGCAATCTGGACAGTCTTGTCGCCGCCGGACTGGCGCGCAATCTCGATGTCCTGACCGCCCTGTCGGTCATCCGAGAAGCGCAGGCCAATGCCCGGCTGGTTGGCGCGAACGACCTGCCACAAGTCGCCGCGCAGGCCGCAGCCTCGCGCGGGGATACCGCGGGCAATGGACCGATCATCGACCAAAGCTCGGGCACGCTTGGCGTTTCGTGGCTGATCGACCTTTTCGGTGCCAACCGTGCGGCGCGGCGCGGGGCCGGCGCTCGCCTTGATGCGGCCTACCTGTCGGCCGAGGTCGCGCGCCTGACCGTGGCCAGTGCCATCGCCCAGGCCTATGTCGATGCGCGATACTATCAGCAGGCGACCAGCCTGACCCGGCAAAGCCTGGAAAGCCGCCGCCGCACGCTGGAAATGACCCGGCAGCAGGATGTGCTGGGAAGCGTGTCGAGGATCGAGGTCTTGCAGGCCGAGCAGCTTGTCACCCAGGCCGAAGCCGCGTTGCCGGCTTTGGAACTGGGCTTTGACCAGTCGGTCAATCGCCTGGCCACGCTTACGGCGACATCCAGCACGGACGTTGCCGCCCGGACCCGCCGGGGCGGCAGCCAGCCACGCGCGCGGTATCGTGCCAGTGTTGGGGTGCCTGCCGACGTGGTCCGCGCACGTCCCGATGTCCGCGTGGCCGAACGTCGGCTTGCCACGGCAGTTGCCGATGTCGCACAGGCCAAGGCCGCCTTCTATCCGCAACTGACGCTAAGCGGCACTGTGACCCCCGTCGATCTGGGCCGGGCGGGCAGCCTCAAGACCTGGAGCGTCGGGCCGCAGCTTTCCGTCCCCCTGTTCAACGCCGCCAATCAGGCCAACCTGTCGGCCGCCGAGGCGCGGGCCGAACAGGCGCGCCTTGCCTGGCTCGCCGCGGTCCTGAACGCCGTCGAAGAGGTCGAGAACGCCTTAGCGGGATACAACCGCGACGCACGCGCCGTGGATGCGCAATCCCGTCTTGTCGCCAATGCCTCCGAGGCGGTGGACCTGACCCGGACCGCTTACGAACTGGGAGACGCCGCGTTCTTCCCGGTGCTGGACGCAGAGCGGACCGTTCTGGAAGCCCGCCAGCAGCTTGCCAACGCCGTACGGCAGCAGGCGCTGAACTTCATTGCGCTCAGCGTGGCGGCCTCCGGCGGGGTTGGTATCGCAAGTGCTTCCTAGCGCTTGTGGTATAGGTCATATTCTTCATATCCAAAGTGTCATCGCAAAAACCCTCCAACCTGAACCCAGCCAAATGCGGGAAGGTGAAGAAGCGGGCCCGGCATTCCACCGCGTCGGGCGTCACCCCGGCAGGCAGTTGCAGAACGTGGCTTCGGGCCAATGAAACGAACGGAAGTCAGTATGTCACCTGAAAGGCCCATTCGGCCCGCCCGTGTCCTTTCGCTCATGCTGGGCATCACCCTGGCAGGATTGGGAATTGACCTGCTGATGCACGATTCCGTGTCGGAGATCTTCAAGGAAGGGCATTCGATCGAAGCATTGTCCGTGGTCATTCTTGTCGCTGCCGCCTTTTGGTCGTTCGGCAATCGGGGCATCACAGGACGGGAATGGCATATTCCCGTCATCCTGATCCTGATGGCGCTGCGCGAACTCGACATCGACAAGCGCCTCACCTCCGAAGGAGTCCTGCAGCTTCGGCTTTACACCGGCACCGCGCCGCTGTGGGAGAAGGCAGCAGGCTTTGCGGTGGTCGTGCTGATCCTTGTCTGCCTTATCCGGCTGGCATGGCTGAACCTGCCGCAGTGGTGGCGGGGATTGCAACAGGGCGCCGGTTCGGCGTGGCTTGCGACCGGTGCGGCCCTGCTGATCGTGATCGCCAAGTCCATGGATGGGCTGGATCGCAAGCTTGCGCCTCTGGGAATGACGCTTACCACCGAGATGGTCACAATGGCAGGGCGGCTCGAGGAGATGCTGGAACTCGCCGCCTATATCATGCTGGCACAGGCGGCGGTTTACGTTGCCCGTCCGCATACTCTTGCACGGCGGCGCGACCCTGCCGCATAACTTGGGGTTGAAGCGTGGTTTCCCTTACCGCACCAAGCCCTTGGCACGCGAGTGATGTGGCGGGCGGGCTTTACTATGGCGCTGAGGCGCGTTCCGCAACAAGATCATCATGTTGGATCCGTGCAACACCGCGGATCGGCGCAAGGCGATCGTGGACCTGAATTGCTGCAGCCATGACGAGCCGAACCTGTGGATCACCGATGCGGCAGTGCTGCCCACTTCGGCGGCAGTCAACCCGACCCTGACGATTGCCCCGTTGGCCTGGAAGCCGACAACTGCCATTGCCTTCGAACTGGAACACGGGGGAAAGACCACGCGACGCCCATTCCGCAATCTGGACTTGCTTGAGGGATGGTAGGGCAATCCCGATGATGCGCTTGGCGGAAGCAGCCGGAAAGCGGGCATGGCCAAGGAACTACCGTCACCGTCTTCTGTTGTTCCCTGCAGAGCAGGATGGAATTGCCCTTCATGACCACGGATCCCGAGGCTGATACGATTGATAAGCTGATATCGTTATCAATGCTGTATCAAGCACGTCGCCTTGCCGAGAACTATGGCGGCAAAGGCCGGATGTGGCAAAATCCCTATGCCGAGTCCCGGCCCCGGGCAGCTTCGGCGATCGCCCCCGTCTGGTTCACGGCCTATCCCCCTTCCGTGATCACGCATCCCGGCCAGACCGTTCTTGGCGCGCTTGGGGATTCCCGGCTATGGTCCGCGTTGGCCTCGATGGGGATCCGGGCGATCCATACTGGCCCGACCAAGCAGGCCGGCGGCTATAAGGACGGACGATACACGCCGACGGTCGACGGAAACTTCGACCGGATCGGCTTCGGAACAGACCCGGCCTTCGGCACGACCGAGGAGTTTCAGGCGATCAGCCGAATGGCCGCTGCCCACAATGCCGTCGTGATTGACGACGTTATCCCCGCCCATACTGGCAAGGGGCCGGACTTCCGCTTGGCGGAAATGAATCACTCCCTCTATCCGGGCCTTTATCACATGGTGGAAGTTCCTGAGGAAGAGTGGGCCTTGCTCCCCGAGGTTCCCCAGGGGCGCGATTCCGTCAACCTGCCGCCTGCAATCGTCGACCATCTCAAGGAGCGCGGGTTGATCGTCGGGCAGTTGCAGCGGGTCATCTTCTTCGAACCGGGCATCAAGGAAACGGATTGGAGCGTGACCGGTCCCGTGTCAGGCATCGACGGCAAGATTCGCCGCTGGGTTTATCTTCACTATTTCAAGGAAGGGCAGCCAAGTCTCAATTGGCTCGATCCCTCATTTGCGGCACAACAGATGATCATCGGCGATGCCCTGCATTCGATCGATCATATGGGCGCGCGAGGGCTGCGGCTGGATGCGAATGGCTTTCTTGGCGTCGAGCGGCGCAGCGACGGCGCCTCTGCCTGGTCGGAAAGCCATCCGCTTTCCGTCACCGGGAACGCCTTGCTGGCCGGCACGATCAGGAAGGCTGGCGGCTTCTCGTTCCAGGAACTGAACCTCACCGTTGACGATATTGCCTTGATGTCAAAAGGCGGGGCCGATCTTTCCTATGATTTCATCACCCGGCCTGCCTATCATCATGCTCTTCTTACCGGTAATACCGAGTTCCTGCGCATGATGCTGCGCATGGTGCATGATTTCGGCATTGATCCGGCATCCTTGATCCATGCCCTCCAGAACCATGATGAACTGACCACGGAACTGGTCCACTTCTGGACCCTGCACGCAGACGATATCTTCACTTTTGCCGACAAGACATGGCAAGGGCGCACCCTGCGGATGCATTTGCGTGACGAAATCAGGGAACGCCTGACCGGCACCAACGCGCCTTACAATCTTCCCTTCGTGACGAACGGAATTGCCTGCACGACTGCCAGCGTCATAACCGCCGCGCTTGGCATCTCCGATCTGGAGAAGATCGGCGATGAAGACATCCAGCTTATCAGAAAGATTCACCTGCTGCTTGTCATGTACAACGCATTCCAGCCAGGAGTATTTGCCCTGTCCGGCTGGGATCTTGTCGGCGCGCTGCCCTTGGATGCGGCCGCCGTGCAAGACCTCATGACGGACGGCGACACGCGTTGGATCGAGCGTGGCGCATATGACCTGACGGGACAGGCTGCGGATCAGGCGTTTTCGTCAGACGGGATACCACGGACCCGTGCGCTCTACGGTTCGATCTGCGAGCAACTGGAACAGCCCGACTCGTTTGCATCGCAACTCAAGCGCCTTCTTGCGGTCCGTGAAGCCTATGGCTTGGCGGCAAGTCACCAGACGCAGATCCCAGATGTTTCCGCGGCGGGCCTGCTGGTGATGGTTCATATCTTGCCCAATGGCCGAGGGACGCAGGTGACAGCCCTGAATTTCAGCGCCGAGGCCATCAAGGAAGTCATTCACCTGACCGAAGTTCCGCCAGGTCCGGTCGTCGACATGATCGCGGAAACGGTTTTGGGGGACTTGGGAGAGGATGGATCGCTTACGATCAATCTGGATCCTTATGAGGGGCTCTCGCTACGAGTGGTCAGTACGTCACCCTTGCTCTGACCCCGGGCAAAGGGAAAAGTCTTCGCTTCAGGCCGGACGTCGCGCCGCAGCCGGATCGGAGACCACGTCCGGGCGACCAAACGACCGGCGAAGGGTCTGACGCGGCGCATAACAGTTGTCCAAAGGTCTCGCTTCAGCCATGCACCTCGCTGCCGCCGTGGTGTTCCCGGTATGAACAAGAACAGTCCCGGCCCTAGTAGAGGCCGTCGATCTCGACGGGAAGACGGCGTACCGGCTTGGGTTCAGTCAGCAGACTGCGTTGGTCGTCCGGACTGGCCTCGATGGCGCGCAGCCGTTGGAACCGGTTGCCCGACACGGCCGAAACGTCCCCGCGCGTGCGCAGGATTGTCGGCCGCAGGAAGACGAACAGGGTCTGCCGCCGCGCCGATTCCTGTGTCGATCTGAACAGGCCGCCGACCACGGGCAGCCGGCTGAGGCCCGGAACGCCGGTGCGGTTCGTCTGCCGGTCGTCCGAAATCAGCCCACCCAGCACGATGGTGCCGCCGTTGTCCGCCAGAACGGTCGTCTTGATGACCCGGGTGTTGGTGATGATGTCGGCGGCGCCCTGCACGGCGGCCTGCGACAGGGACGACACCTCTTGCGTGATGTCCAGCTGAACCACGTCGCCTTGGTTGACGCGCGGGACCACGCGCATCGTGATGCCGACGTCGCGGCGCTCGATCGTGCTCTGGGTGCTGCCTTCGCTTGTGAAAGAGCCGGTCCTGAACGGCACGTTCTGGCCCACGACGATTTCCGCCGGCTGGTTGTCCAGCGTGGTGATCGAGGGGTTGGACAGCAGGTTGGCCTTGGTGGAGGTTCCCAAAGCCTGAAGCAACAAGCCGAACTGATCCTCGCGCGACAGCCCTATGGAAAGGCCTTGCGGGGAAATCCCCGGCGCGACCGGCGCATCCAACAGGGCCAGGATGTTGCGCAAGGTTGGCCCCTGCGGCGAGAACGACGTGGCGGCAAAACCCGCAGGCGGCGCCGCCGAGCCGAAACCCAGCTGAACCCCAAGGGCTTCCGCGATGTCGCCGGACACTTCGACAATGGCGGCCTCGATCAACACCTGCGGGCGGCGCTGATCCAGTTGACCGATCAAGGCGGCCAGGTCGACCTGCACCTCTTCCCGGGCGCGCACGATGATGGCATTGGAGGCCACCACCGGCTGGATCGAGATGTTTTCCTCGGTGGGTGCGGTGAAGGATTCTATCGGCGCTGTCTCAAGCTGCCCCAAGGTGGCATCCACCACCTCACCGCTGAAGAAGTCGGGATCGGGCAATGCCTCGGTCACGGGGTTGGTGGCGATGCCGCCCGACCCCACAAGGCCTTGAAGCACCTCAGCCATCGAAGCGGCATCGGCGAAGCGCAGGTTGTAGACCCGCGTCACCGGCAGGTTCGAAGGTGCCGGCGGACCGGGGATGTCCAGGTTCGCGGCGATGTCGCGGGCTATGGCGAAGGTCTGGGGATCGGCGTTCACAAGGATCGTGTTCGACCGCGGATCGACGGTGATCCTAGGAACCAGCGCATTGCCGGGCGCGCCTTCGACCGGGGTTCCCAAGGCTCCCTTCAGGGCCTCGGCCACTTGGGTGGCGTCCGCATTGCGAAGACGGACCGAATAGACCTGCTGGCCGTTATCGACATCAAGGGTGCGGACGATGTCCTCGATCCGGCGCACGTTCTCGGCGGTGTCGGTGATGACCAGCGTATTGGTATCCACGATTGCCTCGATATAGCCGTAGCTGGCGACAAGGGGACGCAGGGCGGCCACGGCGGTGGTCGCCGGGAAGTTCCGCAGGGGAACAAGTTCGGTGATCACGTCCAGACGACCAGGATTCGGGGTTTCCTGCGGCGTGGTGCCTCCCTCGCGGATGGTGGCTTGCGGCACGATCCGCCACAGGTTGCCAGACGGCAGCGCGACATAGCCTTGGACGGCCAGGACCGACTGGAACAGTTCCCACACGCCCGAGGCTGTCAAAGGATTTGCCGATATGACGGTCACCACGCCCGAGACGTTTGGATCGAGAACCAGCGTACGGTCCGTGATTTCCGACACCTGTTCCGACAAAGAGCGGATATCGGCATCGCGCAGGTTGATGACATAGGTCGCCTCGGTATCGGGCAGCGGCGCGGTCGGCGCGGGAACCAAGGCCCCCGGCGGGACGGCGATGACCGGCGGCGTGATCGAGCCATCGGGTGCCGCCTGCTCCTCCAACGGCAGCGCTTCCTGGCCCGGTGCCACGCCGGGCACCGAGGGGGCCGCTTCTGGCGGAATGCTTTCCTGGGGAACGGGGGTGGCTGCCTCCTGCGCCAGCGCAGGATTGCCCAAGACGCACAGGGCCGTCAGGACGACGGCCGCAAACAACTTTTGGCTGGGAGTCACGCGCATTGTGATCATTGTAGAAGAAATGACATGGCAATCGCCTGCCCGTCACGCTGCAATTCGACCCGAAGCTGGCCAGAGGCCACGATGTCGTCAAAATGTTGCCTGTCGGCATCAATGTCGCCGACCTGTCGGCCATTTACCAAGCTTATCACATCGCCGGGCAGAAACCCGGCCTGAGCCAATTCTGGCCCGGGGTTGGCGCCGATCTGATACCCCCCTTGAGCGGGAGCCAGTCCAAGTTCTTCCAGAAGCCTGCCCGGATCGGCGTCCAGGGCATCCCGATACCGGGCGATCGTTTCGTCGAGGGGGCTGGCGGGGCCGGACGGTGCAACGGATCGGGGTCCGGCGGCTGGCGGTGGCAGGTTGCGAAAATTGTTTCCGGTATCAGGCGCCGCGGCCTCGGGCCGTTTCGTGAATGACAGCGTTTCGGGTTGCCCATTGACGCGCAACACGACGTGATCACCGTTCACTTCGGCCAGATCTGCGTTGGCCGTGATGCGCGCCCCGACGGGATAGCTGGCAACCGGGGTGTCCCCGCCCGAAATGATCGCCCGCGAAGCAGAGGCCGGATTGCCGATTGTCACCCCTAGCAGGACGAGGCCAAGGCTGGACTCGCCCGCTGCCTGCGGTTCGGGGCCAGGCGTGCTGTCCTGCCCAAAGGGCGCGAAGGCCAGGATAGGCTCCAGATCGGTTTGCGTGGCAGGTTCGTCCGGGGCTGCTGAAGCGGCGGGGATGATCTGCCCGCTTTCGCCTTTCACGCGCCAGATCACCGGGGCTGCGGTCCAGCCCAGGCTGACGGCGCAGAGCGCGGCACCTCCCCACAGGGCCGCCCGTCCCAGCAGGGGTGGGATACGCCTGCCCTCGAACGCCGCCACGTCGATCATTGCTCGGCGATCCGCAGGACGAAGCCTGTCAGACGTGCATAAACCTGCCCATCGGCCATGTCTGTTGCCGCAAGATCGACCTGTTCCAGGCCGGGATCGCTGGTGGGGCTGCGCGTTTCCGTCACACGAATGGAATGCCCCATCATGGATACGGGGTCCGCCTGCGGCTTGGCGCCGATGACCAGTTCGGCCAGATGGTTTTCGGCTGCCCATTGCGCCGCCGCACGGGCCTCCAGGGCGGCAATGTTGCGGATATGGGCTTGGGTTGCGCCCAGAAGGGCCATGGCCGCCATTGCCAGGACAGCCAGCGCAACCAGCGTCTCGACCAGGGTGAAGCCCGCATCGCCGCGCCTGTTCATGTCGGCCCTCGTGGGACGGCCAAGGCGCTGAAGCCGTCGAACTCGACACGCCAGGGCAAGCCAATGCCCTGGAAATCGATACGGCGGGCAAGCCCGCTGCCGCTGGCTGCAATCATCAGCGCGTCCCCTGTTCCCGAAACCGCCATGCTCAGCGGTGGGCGAAGATCGTGACGGGCCGCCAGCATGGGCACCGCAGCCGGCTGCCATTCCGCATCGCCGCCCGTCCATTGCACAAAGGCATAGCCGCGCTCATCCCACAGCAGTTGCAGGGGCATTCCCGACACAAGCGCCTCGTCAGCGGCAAGCGACAGGTGCCGCGCCAGGCGCACGGCCTCGGCTTGGGCGCGATCCCCGCGGTCGGAGCCGTTCAGGCCCATCATGGCGGCCGCCGTCGCGACTCCGATCACCGCGATGACGATGAGCGTTTCGATCAGAGTCAGCCCCGCCTGGGAGTTACGCCGCTTCCCCCAGGCAGGCCGCGCCAGTATCATCCGCTTGCGGCTGCCGAAGCGACCCCGGGGCCATAGCGGATGTCCGCATCGACCCCCTCGCCACCCGGTGCGCGGTCCGCGCCAAGCGACATCAGTTCATAAGGGCCGTTCTGTCCGGGCGACTGATATACGTAAGGGCTGCCCCAAGGGTCGGCAGGAATATCCGGCAGATACCCGCCCGGCGCCCAGTTGACCGGCAGGGGCGCCTGGTTCGGCGGCGAGGCAAGCGCGGACAACCCCTGGGATGTGGTGGGATAGGTGCGATTGTCGAGGCGATACATCTCGAGGCTTGACGCGATCGTGCGCATGTCTGCGCCCGCGACAGCGGCCCGCGCCTGGTCAGGACGTCCCATCACCTGCGGCACGACCAGCGACGCCACGATCCCGATGATGACCAGCACAACCATCATCTCGATCAGGGTGACGCCGCTTTCGGGATGGCGGCAGCTGCGCGTGCAGTCTGGCAAGGCTGCATGGTCGGGAAAGACGGACTTGCGCAGCTGTTGTACCGAAAGCATTGGCCGGACTTTCAAGCGGTTTCGGCGGGTCCAGGGTCATATTCCTTGAAACCTGGCCGGGTTTCCCCTTCTACTTCCAGAATGAAGAAAACCGCTCGTTTTAGCAAGGCTGCTGGCACGACATGAACGAGCCCGCTATCACTGCGCCACCACCATCTCGGGCCGCTACGCGAATACCGTTGATCGCTGCGCGGGCGGCACCTGTCCCAGGCGGCGGTGTGTCGGTCGTGGCCCCTGACGCGACCTATATTCCGGGCGAGGATGTGCTGCTGCTTTCGGTTGACTTGCCCGCCATGTCCCCGGCGCAGCGCCGGACAGCCATAGGCTTTGCCGTCGAAGACAGCCTGGCCCAGCCGCTGGATCAGGTTCACGTTGCGCTTGGGCCGCAGATGGCCTCGGGCTCTTGGCTGGTCGGCGTCGTCAGCCGCGACCTGTTGGGTGGGATCGCCGGGCCCCCGGGGCACCGGCTGGTGCCGGATACCCTTGTCGTGCCGGTCCCTGGGGCGGGTTGGGCAGTGCTGGGCCAGGACGAGCGCGTTCTTGTGCGGCTACCCGACGGCACTGGATTTGCCGCCGATCCCATGTCGGTTGCCCAGCTTTGGCACATGGCGGGAATGCCGCCGGTCCTGTCCTATGGCGGGCCAATGCCCCCAGGCATGATCGTCGCGGAAACGGCCCGGCTGCCCGAAGCTCCGGACAGGGTGCTGGCCCAGTTTGATCTTCGGGCCGGGTTGCAAACGGCGCAGGGGTTCCGCCTGTCCCGCCGATGGGCGATGCCCCTTGGCATCCTTGCAGCCTTTGTGCTGGGGCACCTTCTGATCGCCGCGGCAGATCTCGTGGCCCTGAACCGCATAGAGGCCGAGCGTGCCGAACAGTTGCGTGGGTTGCTGGCGGCAGCAGGCATCCCGGCAGGCAATGATCTTTCCGACGCCGTGTCGCACGCCCTGGTTGCCAAGGAGCCGCCTGCCCAGGGAACGTTCCTGGACCTTTCGACGCGGATTTTCGGGGCGATTTCGGGCTATATCGGTCAGGCTACGCTTCGCGACCTGCGATACACGGCCGCACAAGACAGCATCGTCATGACACTTGAGGCCGCCAGCCTCGAAGCATTGCAGGAAATCGAGGACACCCTGCGCTCTGCTGGTCTTTCGGTGCAGACCGGTGCCGCCACCACCAGCGAGGACAGGGCCGAGGTGCAGATGACCGTGGGCAGGACTGCGCCATGAGGGCGACGATGCACGGATATGCGGACCGTTGGCTCAAGCAATCCACCGCGCGGGAACGATGGCTGCTGATCGCGGGGGGCGCGGCAGTGCTGATCTGGATCGTCTTTGCGCTGGTCTGGCAACCCATGCAGGTACGTCGTGATGCGGTCAGCCGCCAGATAGCCCTCTACGAACGCGCCATCGGGGCGCTGCAAGCTGCGCCCGCCCCGACAGCCGCTGCCCCCGTGGATCCCAGATCCCTGAATGCGATCGTCACCGATGCCGCAGGCAGATTTGGCCTTTCGATCCGTCGCCTGGAACCCGAAGGCAACCGCATCCGGGTCACCGTAAACGACGCTGCGTTCCAGTCCCTGATCCTCTGGCTCGACGCCATGCAAAAAGATTCGGGACTGCACGCCAGCGAACTCGACATGACGCGAGGCCCCGCCCCCGGTGTCGTCAACGCCACCCTTGTGCTGGAGAGATGAGCATGTCCCGTGAGGATAGGTTGCCCTATGCATTCGCCCGCCAGCACGGCGTTCTGCTGGAATACGGGCCACAAGGTCCGGTCTGCCTGGCCCGTCCCGCCGCGCCGCTGGCCGCCCTTGCCGAGGTGCGTCGGCTGGCAGGCCAGACGGTGCGGCTGGAACAGGTTACCCAAGATATTTTCGACGCTCGTGTATCGGTTGTTTACCGCGACGATGCGGTTTTGGCGTCGGCTGCGGCGGGGGATGCGGCGGGGGATGGGGGCGGGCTTGGCTCGCTGGCGGACACGGCGGCGGTTGTGGACGATCTTCTGGACCGCTCGGGCGATGCGCCGGTGGTGCGGCTGATCAACGCCCTGCTGCTCGAGGCGATCCGCGAGCGGGCCTCCGACATCCACATCGAGACCCAGGAAAAGCGCCTGGTGGTGCGCCTGCGCATCGACGGCATCCTGCGCCCGGTGCTGGAACCCAAGCGCGCGCTCGCCCCGCTTCTGGTCAGCCGCATCAAGGTGATGGCGCGCCTCGACATCGCCGAAAAGCGCCAGCCCCAGGACGGCCGGGTGTCGCTGCGGGTGGGCCCCCACGAGGTCGACGTGCGGGTGTCCACCATCCCCTCGCAGTTCGGCGAGCGGGTGGTCTTGCGCCTTCTGGACCGCGACCAGGCCCGGCTGGGGCTGGACCGGCTGGGCATGAGCGCGCGCGACGCCGAGGTCTTCGCGCGCCTGCTGGCGCGTCCCAGCGGGATGGTGCTGGTGACGGGGCCCACAGGCTCGGGCAAGACCACCACGCTTTACGCCGCCCTCGAGCGGCTCAACGACCGGACGCGCAACATCATGACGGTCGAGGATCCGATCGAGTATTCGCTGGACGGCATCGGCCAAGTGCAGGTCAACCCGCGCACCGACCTGAGCTTTGCCCGCGGGCTGCGGGCCATCCTGCGCCAGGACCCCGACGTGATCATGGTGGGCGAGATCCGCGACCGCGACACCGCCCAGATCGCGGCCGAGGCGGCGATGACGGGCCATCTGGTGCTGTCCACGCTCCACACCACCACCGCCATCGGCGCGGTGTCGCGGCTGATCGACCTGGGGGTGGAGCGGTTCCTGCTGGCGCCCATGCTGGTGGGCCTGGTGGCCCAGCGGCTGGTGCGCAGGCTGTGCCCCCAGTGCCGGCGCCCCGAAGCGGCCAGCCCGGCCGATGCCGCCCTGCTGGACGGCCTGGCCGTGGGCGAGCGGGTGTTTCGCGCCACAGGCTGCCCGGCCTGCCAGGGCCAGGGCTACGCGGGCCGCCTGGCCCTTTACGAGGTGATCGCCGTCACCCGCGATCTCGAGGAGATGATCCACGGGGGCGCCGCCGAGGCCGATCTGGCCCGCACGGCCCGCCGCCACGGCCCAGGCCTCATGGCCGACGGGCTGCGCAACATCCAGGAAGGAAACACAACAACCGAAGACGTCGCACGCGTCTTTCACGAAACCTGAACCGTGCCGGCCGGCCGGCTGCACGCCGGCATCCAACGATCCCCCGAAGGGCATCCGAAGTTCCGTCAGTGATGTTGGTGGCGCTGCCCATCCGGGTGAGTGTGCCCGGAATGGTCGTGCTCGGAATGATCAGCATGATCATGGACCGAGGCCTCGGCCACCTCTTGCGCTTGGCCCAGCAACTCGGTCTGGCCCGACAGGTAATGGATCAGGTCTTCGACGTCGGTGTCGTTGAGCTGGAGATTCGGCATGCGAACAGCCGGAAATGCGTTATCGAGTGCCACCGCCACGGCATCTCCTTGCGCAAGCAGCCGGTTGGGCGCGAGCAGGTAGGCCTTCAGCCATTCCCTTTCTCGGCGCAATGTCACACCGGATAGATCCGGTCCGACACGTATGCCTTCACCAATGGTGTGGCATGCCGCGCAGGCGGCGAGAAACAGCCCTTCTCCATGGGTGTCCTTGATGACCAGTTGCTCCTGAGGGATAGCTGACATGGTGGCCGCCGGAGGAGGGCGCGACCACGCCGGATCCAGCGAAAGAATCTCCTCGGTCAGGACGACAAGGCTGCCCATGAGCGACGCACGGCGCCATTCTCCGGTCGCCGCATTGCCGATGACCATGTCGGAGCGATGCTGGGCCAGGCTTTCGCTGCGCTCTCCCATCTTGAAGCGGACGATGTCCACATCCTCGGGGCTGCCCGTCAGGAACATCCACCCGTCAGGCGCGTCGAAAGCATCCGCATAATCCCTGAGCCGCTGTGGCGTGTCGGTTTCGGGGTCGAGCGAGATCGAATAAATGAAGATGTCCTTGCCGATCCTTTCGCCCAGCCAATCGACAACCTGAGCCATCCGCGCGGTCGACAAGCCGCAAATGTCCGGGCATTCGGTATAGACGAAGTTCACGACCACGATCTTGTTGCGCAGAAGGTCGTCCCAGAAGCGAAGCGGCACGCCATCCTGGTTTACCAGTTCAACATTCGGAAAGTAGGACTCGTCCCATTCCGCAGTGGCAGGGCCGATTGTGGTCGCCGACAGTGCCGCGGCAGCGACCAAGGCAAGCAGGCAGCGCCGCATCTGCCCAATGTGGCCCCATACAGCGCGATATGTATTGGACATGATCTACTCTTTCGACAGGCCAGCGATGAAAACGCCGCAGGTTGTTGTCCAGTGGCAGAAAGGATCCGGATGACCACCCGAAACGGGCAGCCATCCAGGGTTCTTGTCGGGCGCCATCAAGGACACGCCCTTGCGGACCTAGATCCGGCCGCTTGGAAACGGCCTGAAGGATCTGGCGAACGGGTTTCCTTCCGGCAGGATCTCCGGCGTCACATAGGTGACCCCGTTCGGCGATGGACTAGGCGTTGGGATGACCGACCGGTGGGTCTGGGAAACCTTGTCGTTCTTCTGGTCCGTCAGGATGTCATAGCGCATCACCATCGCCCAATCCTCATGGACGGTATTGTGGCAGTGCGTCACATAGGCGCCACCGAACTCGCCAAATCTCACCTGGATCTTAAGCTTGCCGTTCACGCCAAGCCGCCAGACATCCTTGCGCGAGTTCCGTTCCAAGGCAGTCAGAGCCTTGCTGCCCCGGCTGATGGTGCGGCCTTCCTCGAAATGAAGGTGCATCGGGTGGTCCCAGCCGCCGCCGCCATTGATGATGGTCCAGTGCTCCACCTCTCCGGGACGGGGGATCAGCATCGAAATCCGGTTGGCGTTCAGGAAATGGTTCGATTCGCCATTGATCTTCAGCGTATAGCCGAACCGTTCCTTTTCGCCGCAATCGGGGAAGCACTCGCCTGTCAGCTTGTCGAGTTCTCCGTCCGCGCCCTTGAACTCGATGACACGCTCGCGCACCGGCTGCTCGATCGGGATGACATCCGTCAGCTTTGGTGGGATGACACTGCGGTCGATATCGCCCGCCTTGTGTATCTTGCCAGGCGCATCCACGCTTTCGACCTGCCCCACGACGCGGAATTGCATCACGTCCCCGATCGCGGGATCGTTGGATTTGCGCGCAAGCGTATCGGCAAGGCTAAGCTGCTCCTTGGCCCTGTTGCCGTCCTCGTGTTCCAGCATGTTCACCAGACGCAGCCGGCTTGTAATCGGAAATGCCGAGAAATCCACGATGACATCAAAACGCTCGCCAACGCTCTGCCAGTCGAGCGATGTCACGGTAACCGGCGCGGGAAGGAAGTTTCCATCCGTTGCGATCACGGTCATCGGCACGGCCTTGCCCATGCTGTTGACCAACGCGAACTTCCAGAACCGCGACATGCTGGCGGCAAGGATCCGGAACCGGTATTTCCGGGGCAGGACCTCGAAGAACGGCTTGTAGGTGAAGTTCACCAGAACCTGGTCGGCGATAAAGCCGATGGTGTTGAAGATGTCGAACTGGTATTGCCCGTCCTGATCAAGTGCGGCGTCCGACACGATCAAGTTCACATCGAAGTCGATGTTGCCCCAATCCAGCTCCGTACCGCTTGGCAATCTCAGGTTGACACCGTCGTCGATCGCCTCGTTCCCGCGATCCGGCCCGCTATAGTAATTCAGCGCGCCCAGATGTCCTTTGTAAACATTCTCGGCCGTGTAGAAGAAGCGGTGGTCATGGAACCACATCGACCCCTGCAACTCGCGATAATCGCCCGCCACATTCCAGAGACCGCCCTTGCCGTCCGGTCCAGACGCCTTGCTGTTCATCGCCGAGGTATTGGTCATGTCGGCGCGGGCCAGACAGGTTGTCCAATGATAATCATAGAACTGGCCAGGATAATGATGAGCATTCGATGCCCCGTCGCTGCCAGAACCATTATGCCCGTTATGATTGTGGGTTGCCTGGCTGTTCGATCCGAAGCCGCCATTATCCCTCGGATTCAATGGAAGCATGTTATAGCTGCGGACTATCGCAGGCTCTCCATAGCGCATCTTTATGAGCGGCGGTGGCATTGTCGATTTTCCAGTCCGCCCCTCACCAAAGCCCCAGACCTTGTTTTCCTCCTGCTCGGGGAAGTTGTCATGGAACGAGATGTTACTCTCAACCGGCGCAAGCGACATTATATACGCAACTTCATGAGAACGGCAGTGAGAAATTAGTCCACGGAAGCGGCGGCATGGAGCTGCTGCGGGCGGCGTAAAAGTCGTCCACCCTTTCCCTTTCTGCGACAGCAGGGAGGGTGCGAGGATTTTCAGCGTGGAACTATATCTCAGGGTTCGCCAGGCCTGCGCGGCGGGCATGAGCCAGCGTCAGGCGGCGAAGGCCTTCAACATCTCCCGTGATACGGTTGCGAAGATGATGACGTTCTCGGTGCCGCCGGGCTACCGGCGGACGGCCGAGGTCAGGCGGCCGAAGCTTGATCCTTTCGTCCCGATCATCGAGGGCTGGCTTGAGGCGGATCGCTCCATGCCACGCAAGCAGCGGCACACCGCGAAGCGGGTGTTCGACCGGCTGCGTGACGAATGCGAGTTCACCGGCGGCTACACGATCATCAAGGATTACATCCGGGAGCGGGAACGGCGGGGCCAGGAAGTGTTCGTGCCGCTGGCGCATCCTCCGGGCCATGCGCAGGCCGACTTCGGCGAGGCGATGGTCAGGATTGGCGGTGTCGAGCAAAAGGCGCATTTCTTCGTGCTGGACCTGCCGCATAGCGACGCCTGTTACGTCCGCGCCTATCCGGCGGCTGTGGCCGAGGCTTGGGTGGATGGCCATATCCACGCCTTTGCCTTCTTTGGGGCGGTCCCCCAGTCGATTGTCTATGACAATGACAGATGCCTGGTGGCGAAGATCCTGCCCGATGGCACCCGTAAGCGGGCCGTCCTGTTCAGCGGCTTTCTGTCGCATTACCTGATCCGGGACCGCTACGGCCGTCCTGGCAAAGGGAACGACAAGGGGAATGTCGAAGGGTTGGTGGGCTATTGCCGCCGCAACTTCATGGTGCCGCTCCCCGAGTTCCCGACGTGGGAGGCGTTCAACCTTTGGCTGGAAGAGCAATGCCGCAAGCGCCAGCAGGATGTCCTGCGCGGCGAAAGCGAAACAATCGGCGAGCGGTTGCAACGCGATCTGGCAGAGATGCGATCCTTGCCTGCGTCACCCTTTGACGCCTGCGACCAAGACACCGGCCGCGTCTCGTCCCAGTGTCTGGTGCGCTACAAGACCAACGACTACTCGGTGCCGGTTGCTTATGGTCATCAGGATGTCTGGATCCGGGCTTATGTCCACGACGTGGTGATCGGCTGTCGGGGCGAGGTCATTGCCCACCATCCCCGGTGCTGGGACCGCGAAGAATTCATCTTCGATCCGATCCACTACCTGCCGCTGCTGGAGCAAAAGATCAACGCACTCGACCAGGCCGCGCCGTTGCACGGCTGGGAGCTTCCCGAGGAATTCGCCACGTTGCGCCGTCTGATGGAAGCCCGCATGAACCGGCATGGCCGACGCGAATACGTCCAGGTCCTGCGGTTGCTGGAAACTTTCGACCTGGCTGATCTGCATGCCGCGGTGAAGCAGGCGCTTCAGATGGGCGCGATTGGCTTTGACGCCGTAAAGCACCTGCTGCTTTGTCGTGTAGAACGCCGTCCGGCCCGACTGGACCTGGACTGCTATCCCTATCTGCCCAAGGCCACGGTCGAGAAGACCAAGGCCGGTTCCTACATGCGGCTGTTGTCAGGCAATGCGGAGGACGCGGCATGAACGATGTCCCGGAAATCCTGCTCGCCCATCACCTCAAGGCGCTGAAGCTGCCGACGTTTCTGCGGGAACATCAGAAGCTGGCCCGGCAATGCGCGGCCGAAGGCATGGACCATGTCCGATACCTCGCCCGGCTTGTTGAGCTGGAGTTGATCGACCGGGAGCGGAGGATGGTCGAACGCCGCATCAAGGCCGCCAAATTCCCCACTGTCAAAAGCCTCGACAGCTTCGACTTCAGCGCCATACCGAAGCTCAACAAGATGCAGGTGCTGGAACTGGCGCGGTGTGAATGGATCGACCATCGCGAGAACGTCATTGCCCTCGGCCCAAGTGGCACGGGCAAGACGCACATTGCCCTTGGCCTCGGACTGGCAGCTTGCCAAAAGGGGCTCTCTGTTGGCTTCACCACCGCCGCGAGCCTGGTCAGTGAGATGATGGAGGCCCGCGACGAGCGCCGCCTGCTTCGCGTTCAGAAGCAAATGGCCGGTTACAAGCTGCTCATCATCGACGAGCTGGGCTTCGTGCCGCTGTCCAAGACCGGTGCCGAATTGCTGTTCGAACTGATCTCGCAACGCTACGAGCGCGGCTCGACCCTGATCACCAGCAATCTGCCCTTTGATGAATGGACCGAGACCTTCGGCTCCGAGCGCCTCACCGGCGCACTGCTCGACCGGCTGACACACCACGTCAGCATCCTCGAGATGAACGGCGAGAGCTATCGCCTCGCCAACAGCACTGCCCGAAAGCGGCAACAAAAGTCCTGAGATCAGATCGCTCGTTTTGGCCCAAAGAGGCCAATGCGCCATGGCACGCGCTAGCTATTGGTAAGCGCGCGCGCCATGGCGCCGGCCACCGCCACCTGACCTGGTCTTACGCCGCCGCGTGGCCGGATTTTACGCCGCCGTTGACACATATCGGGCCAGTGCCTCCTTCAGGGCCTCGACGCAAAAGCTCGCGTCCATGGAGTTCGACAGCCGCCAGCCGAGCATCTTGCGGCTGTGCCAGTCCATGATGGCCACCAGGTAAAGAACCCCTCCGGCGCATGGGGATGTAGCTGATGTCGGGGCGACCTGCCCTGATTGGGGCGGCTGATGGCCAGGTTCTTGAGCAGATATGTGTAAATCTTGTGCTCTGGATGCTTCTGGCTGGTCCTGGGCTCCTGGTAGATCGGCACCAGACGCATCAGCTTCATCAGCCGGCGGACCCGATGGCGCCCGCACCGATGCCCTTCCCGTTGCATATGACGGGCCATTTGCCGCGAGCCATACCACGGCGTCTCGAGGAACTGCCGGTCGATGATGGCCATGAACTTCAGGTTCTCGGCGCTTTCGCCGCGCGGCTGACAGTCAAAGGCCGGAGCGCGCCAGCGACAGCAGGCTGCATTGCCGCCGCACGCTGAGATCGGGATGATCCTGCTTCACCGCTTTTTGCCTCCAGTGCCGAGAATGAGGCTGGAGGCTGCGGACAAAAAATCCCGTTCCACCACCAGCTGGCCGATCTTGGCATGCAGCGTCTCGACCTCACCCGCAGAAATCGCCGGTTCAGCGGCGTTCTTGCCGTCAAAGGCCGAGGCCATGTTCAGGGTCGCGGTCCTCTTCCAGCCCGTGATCATCGTCGGATGGATGTCGTATTTCTTGGCCAACTTGGCCGTCGTCAGGTCCTCGCGGATGGCCTCCAACGCCACCTTCGCCTTGAACTCGGCCCCATAGCGCTTGCGTTTCGTCATGCGGATCAGTCCTTCGTCAATCGCCAAAGCTCAGCAACTGGTCCGAATTCCTGCGACCACGTCTGACAGCGGCAATGTCGATGTGGAAGAACCCTATAGGGTAGCGTTTGAACCTCGACCGCTTCGGCTTCAGTGAAGACGGTGGACCGCGGCTCCATCGGCCCGGTTTTCAGATCTTTGGCCGTTGCGCGCTTACGCCACTTCGCAACGGTCTGGGGTTGATGCCCAGCCCTCGGTTCAGCTGCGCGAGCGAAGCTTGCAATCGCTGTATTGCTGCTCAGACAGCATGCGTGGTCGTGGCGCTGCCATGACGAATTTGTCCCATAGAGCATCCTTCCATTCCAAAGAAAGGATCCCACCATCAAACCGTGGGATCAAACATCAGCTTTACTATAAAATTGGTAATCACCTCTGCTCGGTTCCGGCGCAGACATTGAAACCGCAAGCCTGGCCACTGATCCATCATGAACGGCACGTAAGGCAAGTAGTAACTAACGATATCCCCGATAGCGGACATCTTTGGCAAACTACACGCATGCGGCAGCGGGGCATTTCGATTTGGCACCAATGGGTCCGCTGTCACGCCCAGTTCTCCACCACCGAGAATAGCGATGAAGTCCCGCATCACGGATCCGATTGTTGCTTCGGCATCCGACCGCGCCATAGACGACGAGTTGATCTCATGAAAGCAGAGCGTTTCAGGCTGGCCGTTTAGAGGAATCACCAAGGATGAAGATCCGCAGTTTCCGGTGCCAAGGCCAAAACAATCCCTCTGCCCGTCTTTGCAAGCTCCGATGCTCGCGTTTGCTTAGGTTCATCAGCTGTATCATGACAGTTTTACTCCCCTCGCGCGCTCAAGATTCCTGCTAGACAGGAGGTCTGCCAGTGAGGCGATTATCTTCTAGAGCCGCCTGGATTGGGCCTCTCGGGGTCTGGTGTTATCGCTTCTGCACGCGTCAATGAGCTATGCGTTCCTGCGGAAGCGGAAAGTTCTGGCCCGATCCTACTGCAGATGTTTCGGACATCGTCGAGCAGGGGTCTGCAGGTAAGTGACGTTGGCTCCGGTCAGACGGCGACGTCAAGGGACATCGGAGATGGACCGGGAGCCCGTCACAGCACCGAGGTCATGCCGCCATCGGCATAGATGATCTGGCCGGACACATAGCTTGAAGCATCTGACGCCAGATAGATCACCGTGCCGGCCAGTTCCCTGGGCAGACCCCAGCGGCGCATAGGCGTGCGTCCCTTGACCCAGGCGTCGAAGTCGGGGTTGTCCAGCAAGGCCTTGTTCATCTCCGTGACCATATAGCCCGGTCCGATGGCATTGGCCTGGATGCCCTTTTCGCCCCATTCGGCGGCCATCGCCTTGGTCAGCATCACGATGCCGCCCTTGGCGGCCGTATAGGGGGCGATCGTGGCGCGGGCCATGTGCGAGTTGACCGAGCCGATGTTGATGATCTTGCCCCGCCCGCGCACGGCCATGCGTCGGGCGGCCTCTCGCCCGATGACAAAGGCCGAAGTCAGGTTGATGTCGATCACCCGCCGCCAGTCGGCGCTGTCCAGTTCCAGCATGGGGCGGCGGAACTGGATGCCTGCGTTATTGACCAGAATGTCCACGTCAACGCCTTCGGCATCCAGCCGCTGGAAGGCCGCAACGACGGCGTCTTCGTCGGCTACGTCAAAGGCAAGCGTCAGCACGTCATGTCCTTGGGAGCGCATTTCAGTGGCGGCTGCTTCCAGCCGGTCATTGTCCTGGCCGTTCAGGATGACGCGCGCGCCTGCCCCGGCCAATCCTTCCGCGAAGGCCCGGCCCAGCCCACGGGACGAGCCGGTAACAAGCGCCGTCCTGCCCGTCAGGTCAAACAGCGAAATGGACATCTTCGGGTCTCCTTGGACGGCTGGTCGGACAGGGGCTCCTGCCGCATCAGTGGTTATGACGGGGCAGGGTCGCGCTGATGCGGCGGAAGTCGTCGGCGCCGCGGATGGTCGCGCCGTCGGCAAGCTGCGTCACCGTTTCGCGATAGATCTGCTGCCAGGGCGTGGCCGAGGGCGGGACGGGCGGCAGCCCCTCGGCCTGGCGGCGGGCGATCTCGGCATCGTCCACCATCATGTCGCACCGCCCGTGGTTCAGGTCGATGCGGATGCGGTCGCCCGTGCGCAGGAAGGCCAGCCCGCCCCCCGCCGCGCTTTCCGGCGAGGCATTCAGGATCGAGGGGCTGTCCGCCGTCCCCGACTGCCGCCCGTCGCCAAGGGTGGGCAGGCTGCGGATGCCGCGCCGGATCAGGCGGTCGGGCGGCTGCATGTTCACCACCTCGGCCGCGCCGGGCCAGCCAATCGGCCCCGCCCCCCGGATCACCAGGATCGAGTTCTCGTCGATGGGCAGGTCCGGGTCGTTGATGCGGTCGTGGTAATCGGCCGATCCGTCGAAGACGAAGGCCGTGCCCTCGAACACGCCCTCGTGGCCCGGCTGGCACAGGTAGCGGGCGCGGAAATCCTCGGAGATCACGCTGGTCTTCATGATTGCGAAGTCGAACAGGTTGCCCTTCAGCACCAGGAAGCCCGCGCGGTCCATCAGCGGCGCGTCGAAGGGGCGGATCACCTCTCGGTCGGTGGCCTCGCGGCCCACAAGGTTTTGGGCCATGGTCTTGCCGGTCACGGTCGGGCAGTCGCCCTCCAGCAGCCCTGCCCCCATCAGTTCCCACATGATCGCGGGCACCCCGCCCGCGCGGTGGAAGCGTTCGCCCAGATAGGCCCCGGCGGGCTGGACATTGGCCAGCAGCGGCACGTCATAGCCATGCGTCTGCCAGTCGGATGGATCAAGCGCAACGCCCGCGTGCCTGGCCATCGCCATCAGGTGCGGCTGCGCGTTGGTGGACCCGCCGATGGCCGAATTGACGCGGATCGCGTTCAGGAAGGCCCCGCGCGTCAGGATGTCCGAGGGCCGGATATCCTCGTTCACCAGTTCAACCGCACGCCTGCCTGTGCGATAGGCGATCTGGCCCCGTTCGCGATAGGCGGCGGGGATGGCGGCGCAGCCGGTCAGCGACATGCCAAGCGCCTCGGCAATGGCGTTCATCGTGGAGGCGGTGCCCATCGTGTTGCAATGTCCGATGGAGGGCGCGCTGTCCAAGGCGGTCTGCAGGAACTCGTCGCGGGTGATCTCGCCCGCCGCGTATTTGCGGCGGGACTGCCAGATCACGGTACCCGACCCGGCCAGCTTTCCCTCGTGCCAGCCGTCCAGCATGGGCCCGCCCGACAGAACGATGGCCGGAATATCGACTGTTGCCGCCGCCATGATGGCGGACGGCGTGGTCTTGTCGCAGCCCGTGGTCAGCACGACCCCGTCGAAGGGATAGCCGTAAAGCAGTTCCACCAGGCCCAGATAGGCCAGGTTGCGGTCCAGCGCCGCCGTGGGTCGCTTGCAATTCTCGAACAGCGGATGGCTGGGAAACTCGATGGGGATGCCGCCCGCGTCGCGGATGCCGTCGCGCACCCGGCGGGCCAGATCCAGGTGGTGCCGGTTGCAGGGGTTCAGGTCGCTGCCCGACTGGGCGATGCCGATGATGGGTCGGCCCGACCGCAATTCTTCGGGCGTGGTGCCATAGTTCATGAACCGTTCAAGATAAAGCGCGGTCATGTCGGCATGGTCGGGATTATCGAACCAGTCCTGCGAACGCAGGCGGCGGGGCGGGTTGTCAGGTGCGGTCATCGGTCGTCCTTGCTTCGGGATGCGCGGCGTTCATCGCTTCAAGATGAAGCAGCAGCCCGCTGTGGTCTGTGTCGCCATGGCCCGAGGCCACGAAGTCGCTGAAACCCGCCCGCACCGCTTCGGTCAGCGGCAGGGTCAGCCCCGCGCTTGCCGCCAGATCCGCGACGGCGTTCAGATCCTTCAACTGGAACCGGGAAGACCCGCCGGGTTCAAAGTCGCGGGCGATCATCCGGGCGCCGTGCAGTTCCAGGATGCGGCTTTCGGCGAAACCGCCGCGGATTGCCTCGCGGAACTTGGCGCGGTCCGCCCCGCCCGAGGAGACAAGCATCATCGCCTCGGCCACGGCGCCGATGGTGATTGCGACGATCTGCTGGTTTGCCAGCTTGCAGACCTGCCCTGCCCCGGCAGGCCCGACATGGGTCAACCGGCCCAGCACGGCCATGATCCCGGCAATCCGGGCGATCACCGCGGCCTCGCCCCCGGCCATCAGCGCAAGCGTGCCGTTCTCTGCCCCCGCGACGCCTCCGGAAACGGGACAGTCGATTGCATGAATACCCTTGAGGGCAAGGGTTTGTGCATGATCGCGGGCCAGTGCGGGCGTGATCGAGGAGGTGTCGATCAGCACCGTGTCTTCGCGCATGGCATCGGCGGCGCCGCGCGAAAACAGCACCTCGGCCACCGCCGGTCCGTCCGCCAGCATGGTGAACACGATTTCTGCACCGGCCACGGCCCGCGCGGGATCAGGGGCAGGAACCGCGCCCGCTTCAGCCAGCGTCTGCGCCTTTTCAGGCGTGCGGTTCCAGACTGTGACGTGGTGGCCCGCCGCCAGCAGCCGCCGAACCATCGGGGCGCCCATCAGCCCGGTGCCCAGGAACGCGATCCGGGTCATGCCGTGCCGCCCAGTTCATCCTCGATATGCGCGCGGATGATGTCATCGAAGCTGTCTTCCGAAACAAAGCCCAGGTGGCGTGCGCGCGTTGCCTCGAAACCCGGGGCCCAGCCTTCGCACATCCGGGTGATGGCCGCATCGGGTTCCCGGCGGATCAGCCGGGCCGCGCCTTCGCCCGCCACCCGGCGCAGGGCCTCGATCTGCTCGCCCACGGTCGCGCTGACGCCCGGCATGGACAGGTTGCGTCTTGGCCCGACGGCAGACAGATCCATTGTGGCCGCGTGGATCATGAAGCCCACCGCCGAACGCGGTGAGGTGTGCCAGTGCCGGACGCTGTCGGGCACCGGCAGGACGGCCTCTTGCCCGACCAGGGGTTCGCGCAGGATGCTGGAAAAGAACCCCGACGCCGCCTTGTTCGGCTTGCCGGGGCGGATGCAGATCGTGGGCAGACGGATGCCGATCCCGTCAAAGAACCCGCGCCGGGTGTAATCGGCCAGCAGCAATTCGCTGATCGCCTTTTGCGTGCCATAGCTTGTTAGCGGCGTCGTGTGGAAATCGTCCGGGATCGGATAGGGCAGCGGCGCCCCCATCACCGCAATGGACGAAGCGAATACCACGCGCGGGAAATAGCCGTCGGCGTCATGGGCAAGGCGGATCGCCTCGAACAGGTCGCGGGTCGAATCAAGATTGATCCGATAGCCCTTCTCGAAATCCGCCTCGGCCTCGCCTGACACAATGGCGGCGAAATGGAAGATCACGTCGGGCCGTGACTGGATCAGTTGCGCGGCGGTGCCGGGTGCCGACAGGTCAGCGGCGACCAGCCGAAGCTGGCCCCCGAACCCTTGGGGGGCATCGGGCGTGACCACATCGACCAGGGTCATTGCCTCAAGCGGCCTTCCCCCCAATTCCCCCATTTGCACCAGCCGTTCGGTCAGCTTTCGCCCCAGCATCCCGGCGGCCCCGATGGTCAGGATATGCATTTGCGCGCTCCTCCCTAGATCCCGGTAGAAATTCGGATGATTTAGATTAGTATGATTGTCTGATGACCTGCAAACATAAATATCCTCAAGGCGCGGCGATGAACGATCCACATGGACGGCCCGGCATGACAGCCGAAAGCCCCACCGATTTCCAAGGCCAGTCCCATGCGGACACGCTGACCCGGATGCTTGGACCCGACATGGTCCTGTCCGGGGATGCCGTCCTGCCCTATTGCCGCGACTGGCATGGCGATGTGCAAAGCAGCGCACTTGCGGTCCTGCGCCCGCGCGACACCGCAGAGGTCCAGGCCTGCGTTCGCGCCGCCGTGGCCCTGGATCTGCAGATCGTTCCGCAGGGCGGCAATACCGGCCTGGTGCTGGGGGCCGTCCCCGACAGCCCCGCAAGGCAGGTGGTCATCACCCTTGAACGCATGGCCCGCATCCGCAGCCTGGACGCCGAGAACTTTTCGGCGGTGATCGAGGCAGGCGCGGTTCTGGAACAGGTCAAGGATGCCGTGGCGGGGGCGGGCCTGTATTTCCCGCTGACCCTGGGGGCGCAGGGCAGTTGCCAGATCGGCGGCAATGTCTCGACCAATGCGGGCGGGGTGAACGTCCTGCGCTATGGCATGACGCGCGACCTTGTTCTGGGGCTGGAGGTGGTGCTGCCTGACGGCGAGCTGTTCGAGGGACTGTCGCAACTGCGCAAGGACAACAGCGGCCTCGACCTCAAGCAGTTGTTCATCGGCGCGGAAGGCACGCTGGGCATCATCACTGCCGTGTCGGTCAAGCTGCTGCCCGCGCCCGACCAGGTGGCGACCGCCGTGGTGGCCCTGTCCCGGTTGGAGGATGTGATCGAGCTGTACCGCCGCGCGCGCCGGGATTGCTGCGACCTGATGTCGGCCTTCGAGTTCATGCCGCCCTTGGCCATCGACCTGGCAAAGGAAGCGATGCCGGATCTGCCGATCCCGCTGGAGGCCACCTATCCCGCCTATGCCCTGATCGAGATCGCAGGCTCGGGCCTGGTCGATATCGGCGACCTGATGCACCGCTTTCTGGAGGCTGCGTTCGAATCCGGCCTTGCCGTCGACGGGGTTGTTGCCCAGTCGCAGGCGCAGGCCAGGAACCTTTGGGCGATCCGCGAAGGCATGAACCTGGGGCAGGCCCAGCGTGGCCGGCACCTGCGGACCGATGTGTCGGTGCCGCTGTCGCGTCTGGCCGATTTCGTGGCCGAGGCCGAAGCCGCGATCACGGCGCGGATGCCGGGCTGCATCTGCGTGTCCTATGGCCATGTGGGCGACGGCAACGTGCACCTGAACGTGCTGCCGGACTTTGCCCAAGACCCGGCCAGCGTCGACGCCCAGATCCTGATGGCAAAGAAGATCGTGAACGAGGTTCTGGATCGATACAACGGCTCGATCAGCGCGGAACACGGCATCGGTCGGTTGAAAAAGGCTGATTTCGACGACCGTTTGCCTGCGGTAAGGCGTCAGCTTCTTGCCCGGGTCAAGACTGCGCTGGATCCGAAGATGACGATGAACCCCGGCTGCCAGGTCAATCTGTCCTGACCCGGACAAGGGCAGACACCATAGGAGTTGGATGATGAACGGCGATTTTACCCAGATCATGCGCACGGAACATTTGCCGACCCGCATCGCGACTCAGTTCTCGCGGCAGATCCAGAAAGGCGCGCTGAAGCCGGGCGACAGGCTGCCCACGGAACTTGCCTTGTCGAAAAGCTTCGGCGTCAGCCGCACCGTCATCCGCGAAGCCATCGCGCAGCTGCGCAACGAAGGCATGATCGAGACGCGTCAGGGCGTAGGCGCCTTCGTGACCGAGCGTCCGACCCGCCACATCCGCCTGGACGACGGAGGCGAGATGGACAAGCACGCCTTCCGCGACCTGTTCCAGTTACGCGTGCCGCTTGAAATCGAGGCTGCGGGCCTTGCCGCGAGTTAT
The DNA here is from genome assembly GCF_021491915.1 of Paracoccus everestensis. Lineage (NCBI taxonomy): Bacteria > Pseudomonadati > Pseudomonadota > Alphaproteobacteria > Rhodobacterales > Paracoccaceae > Paracoccus > Paracoccus everestensis. Next base: position 1,754,642 of record NZ_CP090836.1, read on the forward strand.
CACCGAACCGAACATCTGCAGCAGATGGACCAGGCCCTGGCCCGCATAACCGCCACTGGCGAACGTGCGAACGACGGGATCATTGCCGATCTGGATTTTCACCGGACTATCGCAGTGGCGACTGGCAACGATTATTTCGTCCAGTTCCTTGGCGCCATATCGGATCGGATCATGCAGACCATCGTCGCATCGCGCGAACGGCTGCAACTGGACGAAATCGTGGCAATCGTCAGTCACGAGCATCGTGCTCTGCGCGATGCCATCGCCGCACGCGATCCCCTGCGCGCACGCGAGGCGATGAGGGAACATATGCGCAATTCGGCAGACCGCGTGGCCCTGAAGCTGGAGGTCTATGCCTGAGGGCAAAGGGCGGCGGCGCGAAATTTCCGTGGACAAGACGGTTTCCTCCTCGTTATGGTCCGATCATACGGTTGTCTGACATCGACAGCCCGGTGCTGGAGGGCGCCGACCGGAGGGGGAGAAAACAGGTGGCTTTGCAACAGGCCGTGAACGCATCCATGCTTTTGCCGGATGACGCGGATCGTGCGACCTTGCTGGCGCGCGTCTGGTCCAACCGTCAGGGCGGGCCCTGCCCCGCCCTGCTGCGCAACGGCCGGGTTTTCGATCTGTCGGGTGTATCGGCCACGATGTCGGGCCTTCTGGAACGGCCTGATCTGAAAGCGGGTATAGCCGTCGACGGCCTGCCCGATCTTGGGGCGATGGACGACTTTCTGGACGGGACGGCGGGCCGCCTGCTGGCGCCGGTCGACCTGCAGGCCGTCAAAGCCGCGGGCGTCACCTTTGCCGACAGCATGCTTGAACGCGTGATCGAGGAGCAAGCCCGCGGCGACAGCGCCCGCGCCCAGGATGTGCGTGCCCGCCTGACCCCGGTGATCGGGGACAGCCTGCGCGGCGTCAAGGCGGGGTCCCACAAGGCAGCGCAGGTCAAGTCGCTGCTGCAGGAAATGGGCCTGTGGTCCCAATACCTGGAGGTGGGCATCGGCCCGGATGCCGAGATCTTCACCAAGGCCCAGCCCATGTCGGCGGTCGGATGCGGCGACAAGGTCGGCATCCACCCCATCTCGGAATGGAACAACCCCGAACCCGAGGTCGTGCTGGTGGTGCGGTCCGACGGCGCGATCCTGGGCGCCACGCTGGGCAATGACGTCAACCTGCGCGATGTCGAGGGGCGTTCCGCCCTGCTGCTGGGCAAGGCCAAGGACAACAACGCATCCTGCGCGATCGGCCCATTCATCCGCCTGTTTGACGACGCGTTTACCCCCGATGACTTGGCCCGGATCCGCGTCTCGCTGCGGGTCGAGGGCGAGGACGGCTTCGTGATGACCGGCGAAAGCCCGATGGAGGCGATCAGCCGCAGCCCCCAGGATTTGGTGTGCCAGCTTCTGAACCGCTCGCATCAGTATCCCGACGGGGCGGTGCTGTTTCTGGGCACCATGTTCGCCCCGGTCAAGGACCGCCGCGGCGCGGGCCAGGGCTTTACCCACGAGGTGGGCGACCGGGTCGAGATCGCATCCCCCCACCTGGGCCGGCTGATCAACTGGGTGGACCGCACCGACCGGTGCCCCCCATGGGATTTCGGCGTCGGCGCGCTGATGCGCAATCTGGTCGGGCGCGGCCTTGGCGAAAGGATCTGACATGGCGCGCGCGGTGCATCTGTTCTTCCGGTTCCTCGACATCCTTCTGGCGCTGCTGCTGGCCACGATGGCGATCATGGTCTTTGTCAACGTCGTGATGCGCTATACCATGAACTCGGGCATCGCCGTGTCAGACGAACTGTCGCGCTTTGCCTTTGTCTGGCTGACCTTTATCGGCGCGGTCGTGGCCCATTACCACCACCAGCACATGGGAATGGAAACCTTGGTGGCCCGCTTCGGCCGCCGGGGCCGGACCGTGCTGATGGGCCTGTCCGACCTGCTGATCCTGGGCTGCGCAGGCGTGCTGACCGTGGGCACCTGGAAGCAGCTTCCCATCAATGCCAGCATGAGCGCGCCGGTCACGGGCCTGTCGATGGCCTGGGTTTATGGCATCGGCCTGTTCGCCGGCATCGGCATCATCGTCATCACGGCCGAGCGGCTGTTCCGCCTGCTGACCGGCAGGGTGACGGATGCCGAGATTGCCGCCTTTGGCGGCGACCATGACGATACCCTGCCGGAGGGCAGCACCCGGGGACACATGGAATGACGCTGCTGATCTTCATCGTCTCGCTGCTGGGGGCCATGGCCATCGGCGCGCCGGTCGCCTTCGCGCTGATCTTCTGCGGCGTCGTGCTCATGTCCTACATGGGCATGTTCAACACCCAGATCATCGCCCAGAACATGCTGATCGGGGCGGATACCTTTACGCTGCTGGCGATCCCGTTCTTCATCCTCGCGGGCGAGTTGATGAACGCGGGCGGGCTGTCCAAGCGGATCATCGACTTTGCCATCACCTGCGTGGGCCATATCCGTGGCGGCCTGGGCCTTGTGGCGATCATCGCGGCGGTCATCATGGCCTCGATCTCGGGCTCGGCTGCTGCGGACACGGCAGCCCTGGCGGCCATCCTGATCCCGATGATGGCGCGGGCGGGCTATAACGTGCCCAGGTCTGCCGGGCTGATCGCGGCGGGTGGTGTCATTGCGCCCGTGATCCCGCCCTCAATGGCCTTCATCATCTTTGGCGTGGCGGCCAACGTCTCGATCTCCAAGCTGTTCATGGCGGGCATCGTACCGGGCATCCTGATGGGTGTCTCGCTGGCCGTGACCTGGATGATCGTGGCCCGCAACGACCGCGTGGATACCCTGCCCCGCGCAAGCTGGGCCGACCGGGGGCGGGCCTCGGGCCGGGCGGCTTGGGCGCTCGGGATGCCGGTCATCATCCTGGGCGGCATCAAGCTGGGCGTCGTTACCCCGACCGAAGCCGCCGTGATCGCGGCCTTCTATGCCCTGTTCGTCGGCATGTTTGTCTATCGCGAACTGAAGCTGGCCGACTTGCCCAAGGTGCTGATCGCGGCCGGGCGAATCACGGCGGCGATCATGTTCCTGGTCTGCGCAGCCCTGGTGTCGGCCTGGCTGATCACCGCCGCCAACATTCCGGCCGAAATCACCGGCTATATCGAGCCGCTGATCGAGAACCCGAAACTGCTGATGCTGGCCGTCATGATCCTGATCCTGATCGTCGGCACGGCCCTGGACCTGACGCCCACGATCCTGATCCTGACGCCGGTGCTGATGCCCATCATCGCCAAGGCGGGCATCGACCCGATCTATTTCGGCGTCATGTTCATCATGAACTGCTGCATCGGGCTGCTGACGCCGCCGGTGGGCGTCGTGCTGAACGTCGTCAGCGGCGTCGGACGCGTGCCACTGGGCAAGGTGATCATCGGGGTCTGGCCGTTCCTGATCGCGCAAATCCTGGTGCTGCTGCTTCTGGTGGCATTCCCCAGCATCGTGATCGTTCCGGCAAACTGGTTCTACTGAACGCATACAAACGAAACGGGAGGAAATACCATGAAACACACCATCCTGACGGCCGCCCTTTGCGCCGCCACCGCACTGACCGCCGCCGGCCCTGCCCTGGCCCAGTTCCAGGAGCGCACGTTCCGGGTGTCCAACGGCATCAACGAAGACCACCCGGTCAACAATGGGATGCAAGCGATGCAGGCCTGCCTGGACGAAAAGACCGGCGGCAAGATGAAGATGCAGGGCTTCTGGGGCGGCGCGCTTGGCGGCGATCTTCAGGCCACGCAGGCGCTTCGCAGCGGCCTGCAAGAGGCGGTCGTCACCTCGTCCTCGCCTCTGGTGGGAATGGTGCCTGCGCTTGGCGTCTTCGACCTGCCCTTCCTGTTCCGCACCCCGGAAGAGGCCTATGCCATCATGGACGGCGAGTTCGGCGACATGCTGAACCAGAAGCTGGACGAGGTAGGCCTGGTCAACCTCGCCTATTGGGAAAACGGCTTCCGCAACATGTCGAACTCTCAGCGGCCCATCACCAAGTGGGAAGATTTCGAGGGGATGAAGGTTCGCGTGATGCAGAACAACATCTTCCTCGACACCTTCTCGAACTTCGGGGCCAACGCCACACCTATGTCCTTTGGCGAGGTCTTCTCGGCGCTGGAAACCAAGGCGATCGACGCGCAGGAAAACCCCTACGTGACCATCGACACCTCGAAGTTCTACGAGGTGCAGGAATACATCAGCGAGACGAAGCACGCCTATACGCCGTTCCTGTTCCTGTTCTCGAAGGCGATCTTCAACACCTATTCGCCGGAAGAACAGCAGGCGCTGCGCGATTGTGCAATTGTCGGGCGCGATGTCGAACGCGAGGCCATCCAGAAGCTGAACCAGGAATCGCTGGCGAAGATGCAAGAGGCCGGCCTGAAGTTCAACACCATCTCTCCCGAGGATCAGGAGGAGATGCTGGAGAAATCCCAGGTCGTCTATGAAAAGCACAAGGACGCCATCGGCGCCGATGTCGTGGACCAGGTGCAGAAGGCCTTGGCGGAACTGCGCGGGTCGAACTGATCGCACCGCTTGACCTTGGCTCGCGGCGACACGAGTGCGCCGCGAGCATTTCATCAAAAAACTTTAAGGCGGGATAGTTGATGTCTGGCAATCTGGCCGGCGCGCTTTTGATGCTGCTGGGCATGGCGGCATTCGCGCTGAACGACACGATCGGCAAATGGCTGGTGGCCGATTACGGGGTCGCGCAGGTCATCCTGCTCCGCTCGCTTGCGGCGGGACTGATGATGGCGCCCTTTTTCTTGCGTGGCCAGGGCATCGCGGCGCGGTTCAAGGCCGCCCCCCGCCCACGTCTGCAAGCCGTGCGGGCAATCTGCGCCACGGCCGAGGTGTTCTGCTTCTATCTTGCCGTCTATTATATGCCCCTGGTCGATGTCATGGCCTTCTGGATGGCCGCACCCATCTATGTGGTTGCGGTCTCGCCCCTGCTGTTGGGAGAGCGCGTTTCGGCAAAGACCTGGACTGCGGTCGCAATGGGATTTGCAGGCGTGCTGATCTTGCTGGCCCCCTCGCTTCAGGTTTCCGGCCTGGGGGTTCTGTTCGCGCTTTTGGGCACGGCAGCCTTTGCCGCAATGGTCATCCTTGGCCGGTCCCTGCGCGAAACGCCCGACCGCGATCTGGTGCTGTTCCAGCTTGCGGCTGCGACAGTGGCTGGCCTGCTGCTGGCGCCGTTCGACTGGCAGCCACTCAGGTCATATGGAGATTTGGGTTTGCTGTTCCTGCTGGGGGTGGTTGCCACGGGGGCCCATATGCTGGTCACACGCTCGCTCAAGCTGGCCGATGCGTCGGTGGTGGCCCCCTTGCAATATTCCTTGCTGGTCTGGGGCGCGTTGCTTGGTTTTGTCGTGTTCAAGGATGTCCCCGCCCCCGGAATGATCGGGGGGGCAATATTGATCGTCGGTTCCGGCTTGATCGTGCTGCGCCGCGCTGACGAAAAGCCCCAGCCTGCTGGATCCGCCGTGCAATCCCCTGCCTCTGGTCAGCCTGAGGCCAAGGACAGAGCTGCCCCTGAGGGGGCAATGCATCTTCCCGGGTCCACAAGCCCGGCACGTGGGCTGGATTGTCAAAGCGCAGACGACCGGGGATCGACATAGAAGATATGATCGTCGATCAGCCGCACCCGCTTCATCTCTGGCGCCCAGGCAGGGGTGACGGCCGTGGTGTGATAATGATCCGCGCCCTTCAGTTCTGGCATCGGCCCTTCGACAAGGGCACGGGCGGCCAGGCGCACCGCTTTTCGCCAGGCCTCCATGTCGTCGATGGGTGCATAGTCATAGCGCGAGGTCAAAAAGCTGAACTGCGTCGGAACAAGATTGTCGCAAGCCGTGCCACCCCACCGCTGGGGCAGCGCCGCGCGCTGAAGGATCACAGAGGCGACGGCCCGCTGGCCCAGGTCGTCCTGATCTCGCGCCTCGTGATAGATGGCGACAGCAATGCAGGACAGGTCGCTGGCATTGCGCAACGATGCGGGCGGCAGGGGAATGGGCGCGCCCTTCAGGATCTGGACGGCCGTGGCGGGACGCGGATGCGGGCGCGCCGTCTCGACCTGGCTTGGGCGCGGCAAGGGAGCAGCGGCGGTCGTAAGTGCCAGTTGCGACGGCATGGATTTTACGGAGCTGGGCCGCGAGTGGACCGGCTGTCCATTCGTGAAAGCGTGGGGATCCGTACGTGTCGGAACCGAGGGTGATTGCACTGCCCCAAGAGGCGCCGGCTGCCGAACCCGGATCTCGTCCAGACGCGCGAAGACCAGGCTGCTCGAGTTCCAGGCAGCGACAAGAGCAAGGGCCGTGACAAGGACCTCTCGGACCATCGGGCTACTCCTTCGATCATGTCGGAAACAGTGTCGGGGTCAAAAGCGTTCCGAAAGGAAACGCGGCATGGCGGGTTAACGCCGATTGTGGATCGGGAATACCAGTAAGCTATAAACCGACAATCCTGTGCAGGCCTGAATGGTTCTTGAAACGGGATGCGCTTGGGTTCGGCGGCCAATTCCCAACACCATGCAATTTTTCGGGCTTCCCTGAATGGGATGCCCTTTGTATTGAAATGCATCGTTGCAGGAGCGCGCCATGGACATCAATTACAACGAGCTGTCACTCGAGCAGTTGAAAGAGATCAACAAGAAATCAGCAGCGGCCATTGCCGATTTCCAGAACCGCAAGAAGAAGGAAGCCATCGCGAAAGCCACCGAGATTGCAAAGGCCGCAGGGTTTTCCTCGCTGGAAGATATGCTGGCTGCTCAACCCGCCAGGCAGAAAGCCGAGGCGAAATACCGCCACCCGGAAAATCCCGATCTGACCTGGAGCGGCCGCGGGCGCAAGCCGGGATGGATTGTGGAAGCTTTGGAAGCAGGCAGGTCGCTTGACGATCTTGCGATCTGACAAACACCAGTAATCCCGTAGAACGGGGGTTATTTCTTCGACAGCCCCGCGAATCTGTCCGGTCAATGGTCTTTGCCACGCCTTTCGCTGCGGGAACCGGGCACTGGATAATCGTCTGCCCTTGCATGGGATCTTCTGGCGCGGCTGAAATCCTGGAACAACGATACACCCATTCTGGTGATGACCGCGTGCGACATTCTGGCGCAACGCGTGACCTTGTTGCGGAACGGTGCCGCGTTGCAGGAACTTGGCTATATGAGCTGATCTGGCCGAAGTCGACCCAGCGGGTAGGTGTTCCATCCCGGATGATCACATAGACCCTCGCCGGTCTTCCTTTTTCATGGCAAGGTGGATCCTGCGCGAGGTTCGGGAGGGGGTGGGAGGATGCTGATTTCTCTGCACAAGCAGGCGACCACGACGCCAAAGATCCGGGCCGCGATCCAGGCGAGCAGCGAACCGGCATGGCTGGTGGCAGAGCGCTACGGGATCTCCGAGCAGACGGTGTGGAAGTGGCGCAGCCGCGATGACGTCCACGACCGGAGCCACACGCCGCACCGCTTGCAAACGACCCTGACGCCTGCCCAGGAGGCCGTCGCGGTGGCGCTGCGAAGGGCGCTTCTCTTACCGCTCGACGACCTGCTCGCGGTCGTGCGCGAGTTCCTCAATCCGCACGTCTCGCGTTCGGGCCTCGACCGCTGCCTGCGTCGCCATGGGGTGGGAAACCTGCAGGCGTTGAAGCCCCGGGAGCCGAAGCCCGCGCACGGCAGCTTCAAGGCCTATGAGCCCGGTCACCTGCACATCGACATCAAGTATCTGCCGCAGATGGCCGACGAGGATCGCCGCCGCTATCTCTTCGTGGCCATCGACCGGGCGACCCGATGGGTCTTTGTGCGCATCTACCCGGCGCAGACCGCGGCCAACGCGCGTCGTTTCCTGCGCGACCTTGAGCGTGCCGCACCGATGAAGATCACCCGCATGCTGACGGACAACGGCAAGGCTTTCACCGACCGCCTGTTCGGCCTGCGCAAGCGCGCTGCCACCGGCCAGCACGAGTTCGACCTGCTCTGCGCCGAACTTGGCATCGAGCACCGCCTCGCGCCCCCGATGCACCCGCAGACCAACGGAATGGTCGAGCGCTTCAACGGCCGGATAGAGGATGTCCTGCAGAGCCATCGCTTCCACAGCGGCGAGGACCTGGAGCAGACCATCCTGCGATATGTCCACCTCTACAACACGCAGCTCCCGCAATCAGCCCTGAACGCCCGAACACCCATCGGCGCTCTCAAGGACTGGCAACGTCACAGACCCGAGCTGTTCAGGAAACGCGTCTACAATCTCGCGGGATGTGACAGGTAGGGAACAAGGCGCAGAACGGCTTTATGCCGCTATACGCGATCACGACACAGCCAATCTTGGCCGGAATACAGACCAGGACAGAGCTTTACGACACCATCGGTTATTCCGAGATCGAGAGCCTCGACAACTCGATCAGCGCCAGCGTTCTTCCCAGTCAGGAACCGATCCGCAAGGATAATTCTCGACATTCAAACAGAAGACTCTCGATGGCCGAAAAGCTCACGGCTGCGCGGCTTCTGAATCTGCGGGAACGTCATTTGACGACTGCTGGGGCGGCCGGTGCCGCCCCTTTGGCAATGTCGGATCAAAGCCGGTCCGACCGGAGCCGTGAACGGTTTTTGCAGGACAAGTCCGTCGGAGTCCCGTCTGGACGGCCAGTAAGCAAGAGACTCGTCCATGAACCCGGCCGCGGATCACTCCGCGGCCGGGTTTCTGTCACTCGCCTGCCTGGGCGGATCTTCTGTTCCAGCGAATCGAGGACCACAGCGAGACGCCGATCAGCGCCGCGCCGCCCAGGCCGGTGATGACCTCGGGGATATGGACAAAGGATTGCAGGAACATGATCACCGACAGCGCAATGATTGCGTAGAAGGCGCCGTGTTCCAGATAGCGATACTGGGCCAGAGTCCCCTTCTCAACCAGCATGATGGTCATGGATCGCACATACATGGCCCCAATGCCCAACCCGATGGCGATGATGAACAGGTTCTGGGTCAGCGCGAAGGCCCCGATCACGCCGTCAAAGCTGAAGGACGCATCCAGAACCTCTAGATACAGAAAGGCTCCCAGACCGCCCTTGGCGCCCGCGACCAGGGTTTCCTGGGTGCTGTCCAGAAGCCCGCCCAGCACCTCGACCAGCAGAAAGGTCAGCAGGCCCCAGATGGCGGACTTGAAGAAGACCTCGGATTCGACCGGGTCCAGAAAACTCGAGAAGACGAGAATGAGCGACAGCACCAGGGCGACCTCGATGCCGCGGATCGTGGCATATTTCTGCATCTTGGCTTCCAGCCAGCGAACCCAGTGAACGTCCTTCTCGTGGTCGAAGAAGAAGGACAGGCCCACCATCATCAGGAAGGTGCCGCCAAAGGCCGCGATGGGCAGATGGGCGTCATGCATGATGCGGGCGTATTCCTCGGGCTGTGCGGCGGCCAGCACGATGGCCTCCCACGGGCCGATCCGGGCGGCCACCACCACGATCAGAAGCGGAAAGACGATCCGCATCCCGAAGACGGCGATCAGGATGCCCCAAGTCAGAAAGCGGCGCTGCCAGACAGGCGTCATCTCCTTCAGCTTGTTGGCATTGACGATCGCGTTGTCGAAGGACAACGAGATCTCGAGCACCGCCAGGACGGTGCAGATGAAGAAGATCGTCAGCATTCCGCCAAAGGTGCCGGTCATCTGCCAGCCCAGATAGGCGCCAAGCATCAGGCCGATGGCCGTGACGATAAAGGCCCAGGTGAAATAGCGAAGGAGCGGCCGCGCGGCCGCGCCATCAGAAGGCATTCCGTGTTCCATAAGAATAAAGGTCCAAGCGGCTGGTTCAGGGTCAGTGCCGACATCGCGAATGTGCCGCCACATCCGCCAGAGGGGCCCGGTCACCCAGTCTGCATCTGCGGTTCGCAGATGCGGACCCCTTACGTCACTTTGCCAGATTTCAGAAGTGGTTTTTGAGGCTGGAACTACATTCCATGCCCGCTCCTTGGCCACGGCGATTCCTTGCCCCATGCCGATGCGCAGGATGGGGCGCGTGCGCTTGCCCGACGCGACAAGGATTGCGATCTGAACGGCGGCCGGTCCACGCGTTGCTGCCCCTGCTCGTCAGGGTCAGTCCGCCCTCCCATGCGGTCCCCCTCCTGCCACGGCGCCTGCAGCATGTCAAACGAACTGAAGAATTGACCCCTTTGGCGACGTGAAGAACTGACCCCCTCTCATGAATGGCTGGCATTGTCAGTTTCGAACCCGGCCCCGGCCTTTTGCAGGAGACCAGACCTGCGCTTTTCGCGAAGACGGTAGCTGTCACCGCGGATAGTGATCACCGTTAAATGATGCAGCAGCCTGTCAAGAATTGCCGTTGCAACCACAGGGTCACCAAACACACTGCCCCATTCGCCGACAGAACGGTTCGAGGTGATCAGGATCGAGCCTTTCTCGTAACGGCGCGAGATCCGCTGGAAGAACAGGTGGGCGGCGTTGGCCTCAAAGGGTAGGTAACCCAACTCGTCAATGATCAGAAGCTTGGGCCGGCTGAGCTGCGTCAGCTGCTTTTCGAGAAGGCCGTCGTCATGACCCTTGGCCAGCATTGCCACAAGGGTGGCCGCAGTCACAAACTGCACCGAGTGGTTCTGCCGGATCGCTTCTCGTCCTAAGGCGACAGCCAGATGATCTTGTACCGATAGCGCAAGGCTTTTTTCGGCTATGCCGCAATGGAAACTCGATTGACGCGCCGTGTGGCACGGATGCTTTCGGATACGGTGTAGCGCTCGGTGATCAGGGCCTTTGCCTCGGCAAGAGAGATCTCGCGCCCGTCTCGGTCACGCAAGATATATGGCTTCCCAGTTCGCAAAACGTGGAAGATGCGGCTGACGAGCCGATTGGCGACGGCGCAGAGGGCTTGCTTGTGGTGGTGGCTCCGGTGGGTCATCATCTTGCAGTAGACCTCGGCAAGATCAGGATCGATCTTTCGGGCGGCGTCGGCTGCCAGCATAAGAGCACGCTTGATCCGATCATTGCCGCCTTGGGTGATCTTCTGGCCTGGCCTTTCGGTGCCGCCGCTGTCCGAACGGCGCGGAAACAGACCGCAGAAGCCGCGAATGTGTCGCTCAGATTGGAAGCGGTCGGCACAATGGAGCACCCCCAGCAGCACGGGTGCCAGATGGCGACCGATGCCGGGGATGGTGCGCAGGACATCTTCGGGCTGCAATTCGCAGTAAATTGCCTCGATCTTGAGCGTCAACTGGTCCCGAGCGAGCATGTTGACCTTCATGACATCAATCTCGATGCAGATCTCGGCCTGCAGTTCAGTAAAGTCGAGATGATCGCGATGAAGGGCAAGGGCTTCCCGGGCGGCCTGGCGGAGCCCTTCGATAAGCGCATCAACAAAGGCACCGCTATGAGGATGATTTCCGCTGGCATGCAGGGCAATGAAGCGTGCGATCGTAGACCTTCGCGCCTTGAGGACTACCTCCGGATCGACCCAATGCTGCAGAAGCGCCATGGCGAGCCGGGTGCCGAAGTCTGGCAGCACGCGCTCGAGAAGCGGGGATGCCCATCGAACGAGATCGAGAAGCCGACGCTTGGCTGAGGCAACGGCATCCTGGAAGCGGCTGCGCTGCTTGGTAAGACGCTGCAAGGCATGGCTCTTCGGGGCTGGGATATGAACCGGATCGAGCCTCGGCCCTCCGAAGCTCGGAATGGCAGCCAAGACATGCGCATCCGCCAGATCGGTCTTGGCGTGTTCAGACAGGTAGCGGCGCAGGGCCTTCACCCGCTTGCCTTTGACGCGCGCGACTGCGACGCCGACATCGGCGAGCCGGTGGGCAACCGGAAACCAGCTCATGCCGGTGGGTTCCATGATCGCCTGCACGCAGTCATCCGGGCCTATATCGGAGATTGCGCGCGCAACGAAAGCGTCTAGGGAGCAAGGGTTGTGACGGAACCGTATGGGCCGGCCGACAGGCTGGCCATTGTCGTAGATCTGGGCGACATGATCACCTCGGATGGCGAGGTCTATTCCAATCGTTCTGTTGATCATTGCTAGGATCCTTGTTGGTGAAGAACCACGCGTCGCCAGCACAGTCAGGTATGTCATTCGTGGCCTATGCTTCCGGCGGGAAGCGACACCACAATCGTGTTACACTTGCCTCGTCGACGCGGCCGGATCGGGATTATGATTTCACGGTCACGAGACGATCTTCGGATCTCTCAGGGTCTTCGACCCGAACCGGCCCGGTTCGCGTCGACACATTGACCCGGTTCCAGAATATCGGGAACCGGATCTGATCCGCGATCACCTCGTCGAAGCAAGATCAGCACTGTCTTCCCCGTGGCATCAGACCCGGCCCGCTATGGATACCTGCGTTTTCCCGGTCGCGGGCGGCCCCAGAAGCAGTGTCGTGTCGCCATGCGCGATCCACCGGCTGGTCGCGAGTTAGCGGATCTGCCCCGGATCCAGCGAAGGCCACGCTTCGAACTCGAAGCCCGCGAGTTCACGCACAAACGGAAACTGCGCGAGCTTGCTTGCCATGGATATGCGCCGCTCGTCGCGCCGGGCGGGCTCGCGCCGGACCAGAAAGGCCAGGGACTCGCGCAAGGTCATGTCAGCCCGTGCGGCTTCGTCCAGCAGGGTGTCGAGCTGGTCCCAAGTGGCCGTGAGCTTGAGCCGGTCGAGCATTGCCAGCAGTGTTCGTGATCAACCGCTGTCATCACCAGCCTCCTCCGACAACCGCTTCATACGCGGCAAGCGGGCGCAGCAAGGCAGGTGTCTGGATGCTCGGTGCCGGCTCCTCCTGGATCGGTCCGCCTCCAACCACATCGATCAGGTGCGCCTTGTCGGTGACCCATTGACGGCGGCTCTGACAAACCGGATGGTCGGCCACCACGTTGCCGGCATGACGCACGATCATGCGGCCAGCAAGGACCAGGACCGCACGGTCTCGCCGACCAGGCGCCAGGGCACCGAGTAGCTGTTAGTATCTAGGTCGATTGCGCAGTCGGGACGAACCTTGCGGATCAGGTCACGCAACTGACCAAACGGAGCCCGACTGGACCTGTCGCGGCTTGGTGGCGCTCCTTTGATAGCACAATGTGCGGCAAAGGAGATGAACCCTGGGCACAGGCAGGACGGATGAGTTTCGCAAGGATGCGGTGCGCATTGCACGGACGAGCGGGCTTTCGCGACGTCAGATTGCGGATGATCTGGGGGTCGGCGTGTCGACCTTGAACCCATGGGGGAACGCCCATCGCGACACGGATGTGGTCTCAGCAGAGGACCGCGAGCTTGCCCGGAGAATAACGGCTTGGGCGCGAGATCCGCATCCTCAAGGATTTGAGCCGGATCCGCGAAACAGTCTGGGGGATTGTTTCCCCGGCGAAAGGGGGAGATCCTGGAAAAAAGCCACCCAGTTCTTCGCGAGCCAAAAGCCGTGCGGTTCAGGTTCGTCGAAGAGCAGCGTGGGGCCTTCCCGATCGACCGGCTGTGCCAGGTGAGGAATGTCAGCCCCCGCGGGCTGCGGGCCTTTTGCAGCCGCCCGGCCAGTCGCTGGCAGCGTATGGACATGGTTGTTCTTGCCCCTGTCAAGGAACAGTCGCGTCTGAGCCTGGGCAGCCATGGCCGTCCCCGGATGACTGAGGAACTGAAGGAAGTTGGCATCGATGTAGGCCATCGCCGGGGCGGGCGACTGATACCAGCGGCATGAACCATCGACTCTGAAGATGGTTTGCTTTGCGGCCGACCTCTGATTCACTCCCTTGCAAGGCGGAGGAGGATCAGGATGGCAGTGGGCATCACACGCACGGACCTTTCAGCATCGGATCTGCGGCGGGAGGCGGCTCAAGTGAAGGACGCGCGAGCGTCGCGCCGGATGCTTGCGCTGGCGCATGTGCTTGACGGGCGAAGCCGGACGGAAGCGGCACAAAGCTGCGGTATGGATCGGCAGACGCTGCGTGACTGGGTTCATCGTTACAATGCCGAAGGGCTGGCCGGCCTTGTCGATCGGCCGCTTTCCGGGCGGCCAGCGCGGCTCAGCGCCGAGCAGATGCGCGAACTTGCCGTGATCGTCGAAACGGGGCCTGACCCGTCGACGGATAAGGTCGTGCGTTGGCGTCGGATTGACCTCTGCAACGTGGTTGACCAGCGGTTTGGCATTCGCGTGGCGGAGAGGACCATGAGCGCGATCCTTCACCGGCTCGGCTTTGCGCGTCTCTCAGTCCGGCCGCGCCATCCGCAGGCCGATGGCGAAGCGCAAGCGGTATATAAAAAACTTTGCCGAACTGGCGCGCGCAGCCTTGCCTAACGAAGCGCAAGGAAAGCCCTTGGAGATTTGGTTCCAAGATGAGGCCAGGGTGGGCCAGCAGGGAACATTGACACGCGTGTGGGCGAGAAAGGGCACACGCCCGCGGGCGCCAAAAGACTGCCGCTACGCCTGGGCCTACATCTTCGGGGCGGTCTGCCCGGCCCGCAGGATCGGTGCGGCGCTCGTCATGCCCTACGCGAACACGGAGGCGATGAACGCCCACCTGGCCGAAATCAGCGGGCAGGTATCGCCCGGTGCACACGCGCTCCTTGTTCTCGATGGCGCCGGCTGGCACAGCTCCACAGACCTCATCATCCCGCCCAACATCAGCCTGCTGCCACTGCCACCTTACAGTCCGGAACTGAACCCGGTCGAGAACCTCTGGCAGTTCCTCCGTCAGAACACCCTCGCGAACCGGGTCTTCGACAGCTACGACGCCATTGTCGACGTCTGCTGCGATGCCTGGAACACCCTCCTCGCAATGCCGGAACGCGTCGCTTCAATCACCTCACGCGATTGGGCGCAGGTCAGTGGATAATGCCGTTGGTATGATGCGGGAGAACGGGATCGTCGTTGAAAGAACGCGCAAATTCAAGGCGACCACGGACAGCAATCACGCCTTCAACAGCGCGCCGAACCCGGCTTGGATCGTGACTTCATGGCAGATCGGCCCGACCAGAACCGAAAGACCGCGCAGCGACATGGGCGGGCGACATCAGCTACATCTGGACCCGCGAGGGTTGGCTGCATCTGGCGCTCGACCATGGTCCTCGGACCGGTGGCGGACATGGCCTCGCTCCTGGACCTGCACTGCCGGCGCGTGATCGGCTGGGCCGCGAGCCAACCGCAGGAAACGCGATCTGGCGATCCGGGCATTGAGAATGGCCATCGCCCTGCGATCACCGCCGCGGGGCCGCGTCTTCCACGAGCTGACGCGGCTCGCAACACTGTTCGCATGACTACCGGAAGGTCCCGCGCGAACATGGCCTGCAAGCGTCGCTGAGCGGCAAAGGCAACTGTTACGACAATGCCGCCGTCGAACCTTTCTTCAAAACCATCAAGGCCGAACTGATCGGGCGCAGGTCGTGGGAAACGCGTCGCCAGGCTGAGACAGCCATCTTCCAATACATCAACGGCTTTTATAACTCGCGCCGTCGGCATTCAGCATCGGGAGGAAAAACCCCCTTGGCCCTTGAGCGCCAAGCAGCCTGAACGAGCACCAGAGCAGCACAAATACGGGACAGGGCCAATGCGCGGGCACGCGTGCTGCTGGTGAGCTTGGCGAAAGAGGCCGGGGTCGATCTGCGCCAGAGCTACGCCCGCCTTGCGTCGCGATTTGGCTGCCCAGGTCGGGCGGTATGCTCACGCCCGGCAGTTCACGCGCATGGGCAAGGCCCTGCGCCAACTCAGGGGCTTTACTGGAAGGATCTGCCGGGGATCTGCGGCGCCACTTGCAGGACACCCCTGAAGGTGCGCTGCGCGAGAAGGTGTTGGAGGCGCTCTGGCTGGTCGGTCGCCTGCTTGAGCAGGCGCGAAGAGCAAGAACAAGATCTACGCCACGCCACGCCACGCCCTGCACGAGCCCGAGGTCGACTGCATCTCCAAGGGCAAGGCCCGCATCCGTTGCGAGTTTGGCACCAAGGTCAGCCTCGCCACCACCCTTGACGGCGGCTTCGTGGTCGGCGCCCGCAGCTTCCCCGGAAACCCATACGACGGCCATACCCTGGCGCCGCACTGGAGCAGGTCGCCCTCCTCACCAACCACGTGCCGGCTTTGGCTGTGGTTGATCGCGGCTATCGCGGCCATGGCGTGGAGACCACCAAGGTCCTGATCAGCGGGCACAAGACGTGGCATCACCCTGCTCCTGGCAAAGCTCCTCAGGCGACGAAGCGCCATCGCGCCGGAGATCGGGCACATGAAAGCGACGGTCGCCTGGCCAGATCTCCGCTGAAGGGCCGCATCGGCGACGCGATCTTCGCCGTCCTCTGCGCCTGCGGCCACAATGTCTGGAGGATCTTCGCCCATCTCAGGGCTTTTTGGGCTTTGTTCCCTTCCCTGATGCCGGCGTGGCTCCGGCCCCAAAACGCCCCGTCAACGCGAAGCAATGACCGCCTGACACGGGTGTTCAATGCCAAATGCTTATGGGGCCACCAGGGCCAGCAAAACGCACATGGCCGTTGCCTTGGGACGAAAGCAATCCGGCAGAACCACTCGGTGCAGTTTGTGACCGCATTCACCCTCGTGGCAATGCTGTCCAAGGGTCATGACAACCGCCTGTTCTTCCAGCGGATATCGCGCCGTTACGAGAAAGGCTCGATCCTGATCACCTCGAACCGTTCCGTCGGCGAATGGGGCAGTGTGTTTGGCGATCCCGTGGTGGCAACGGCAATCCTTGACTGGCTGCTGCATCATTCAACGTTGATCACCATCCGCGGTGACAGCTACCGTCTTCGCGACAAGGGCAGCCTTGGCCTCTTGCAAAAGGCCGGGCGTGCGTTCGGAGCCGATATCGCCAGACATTCACCAACGGGGTCAGTTCTTCACGTCGCCAAAGGGGTCAATTCTTCAGTTCGTTTGACATCAGGGGCTGTTCGTCCCGCCGACATGGCTTGTCGTTGAACCAACGGGCGTCTGGCGGCGGGGTGCCAGCGCCAGTCCCCCGAGGCCGGATGCGAGGATCACGGCAAGACCCAGAAGCGCAAGCGGCTCGGGCCAGTCGCCGAAGACAAGAAAGCCGATCACGGTCGCGGCGATCAGCTGGAAATAGATCAGCGGCGCCGACACCGTGGCCGGTGTTGTGCGGTTGACCACCACCAGCAGGTAGTTGCCAAAGGCCGAGGCCAAGGAACTGACGATGACCAAGACCCAGATCCGCAGGTCCGCGCTGGCCGGAACGCTGGCAAGGCCCGCAGGAAGCAGCAGAACCGCCCCGATGACCAGTTGCGAGGCCAGCAGAAAGGGCGAGGGATGAAACGGCGCCAACCAACGCGTCGCGGCAAGGTAAGAGCCGTAAAACCCCCCCGCCATCAGCGCGAAGATCATGCCGGTCCCCATGTCGCCCCCTGGTCGGACCACCAGCAACACACCGGCAAAACCCAGCACGAGCATCACGGTGCGGGCCCAGGATGCGCGTTCGCCCAGCAACAGGATCGACAGCACATAGGCCACGATCGGTCCGATGAAGAAGGCGCCGAAGACATTGGCAATGGGTTCTGTTCGCAGCGCGGTCAGGATCGAGGCGATGCCGCCGACGATCAGCGCGGCGCGCAGGATCAGCCTCCAGTCCAGCAGGCGGCCCAGGTTGGTCCGCGGCAAGCCCAGCGACCAGGCAAGCACCAATGCGGCAAGGGCGAAGCGCGACCATGCTACGAACAGCGGCTGCACGCCCGCCTCGGTCAGCAGCTTGCCTGCGGTGTCGCCGCAAACGATTGCCGTGGTGGCGACAGCCACAAGGCCAAGGATGGTCAGAGGCGCAGGGGTCTGCATCGGCAACTTCCTTCAGTCCGCACGGGCGTGCCAGACCGCACCATGCATTTCACGATCCGAACGCCCGCGCCCGGCTGCCGTGTCCGCCACCACCCTTCATCACGGAACGGGGTGACGGACCTGCGGAGGCAGCCGGGTTGCAGGCAGGTTCAAAAGGCCAGCGGGTCTGATAGCCCGGATAGGTCGGACAAGGAAGCCCAAGGGAAACCGGCGGCCGTGTCGGACGCGGTCAAGGAACCCCCATCAGGAACGCCGGGTGCCGCCGATGCCCGGGTTGAAGCGCGCCAAGGGATCGAGGTCTTCATAGAAGGCCGCAAGGGCGGGCTTTGCGTGGTAAAGATGCCCCACATTGTGTTCAGCCGGGTATTCCGCGCCATCTGCGTCCAGCATCTCCAGCATGGCCTTTTTGAAGGCGGCCGGATCGGCGCCCTTTTTCAGCACATAGTCCAGATGGAAGACATGGCACAGGAAATGGCCATAGGAGAGGGTCGCGGCCACCTGATCCGCAAGCGCGGGCGGCACCGGCTTGATCCAGTCGCAATCATTGCGACGCAGGGCAACGTCCAAGGCCACAAGGCCGCCGGTGCGGCGACGGTTCATGGCCTCGTATCGCACCGCAGCCCCTGCGACCGCAAAGCGGTGCAACATCGCCTTGGACCCTTCGACCGGAGAGCAGCGGAACCAGCCGTCGGCCCCAACCGTCTGGTCCAGGATGCGCGCGGCCTGGTCACCGGGGGCTTCCACCTTGAGGATCAGGTGGTGTTCGAAGCGGCGGCGAAACTCTCGCATCCGGCAGGGCAGGCGTCCCGGTGCCAGTTGCCCCGCGACTTGCAGGATCCGGTCGCTGAGATCCGAGGTGAGCGGGATTTTCCGCAGCCGCGCATCTGCCCAACCCTTCAGCGCGAACAGCACGGGCATCCGGGCGGTGCCGAACCATTCGATGAACAGGCGGGTGTCACGTCCAAAACGGGCTGCCATGTCCCAGGCCTCGCGGTGGATGTATTCGCCCACCACCGGCAGCGGGTCCAGTTCGGTCAGCAGCCGCCGGCGCAGCGTGGCCAAGGCCTCGGGGCTGTTGGTGCCGACATAAAGCACTTCGGTGGCGGCGGGCCGGGGAAAGGTGTCCAGACGCACCGCAAAGACGGCAAGCCGCCCGGCGCAGCCCGACGCTTCGTGCAGGCGTCCCGGATCGGCGTTGAAGCGGCCCGGCGTTTCCGCATCCACGTCGCGCACGCGGTCGGCATATTCGTGGTCAGAGGCCGCGCCTGCCTGGGGGTCCACGTCCTCGGGCCGGATCTCTCCTGCATCAAGGCGGCGCAGGATCGTTTCCGGGTCGTTGCCCAGTCGCACCCCAAGATTGTTGACCAGCCGCAGCCTGCCGTCCGCCTCCAGCCGCGCGAACAGCGCAAGCTCGGTATAGGCTGGTCCCCGCTGCACCAGGGCACCGCCGGAATTGTTGCAGACCCCACCCACGACCGAAGCGCCGATGCAGCTTGACCCGATCACCGAATGGGGATCGCGTCCCAGGGGATCCAGCATCCGTTCCAGGTCGTAAAGCGTTGCCCCCGCATGGCAGACGACCTGCGTGCCGTCCAGGACGGGATGGATCCGCGACAGCCGCAGCGTGTTGACGATCACGACCGGCCGTCCATAGTCACCGTTCGGGGTCGATCCTTCGGTCAGCCCCGTATTGGCCGCCTGCGCGATCACGATCCGCCCGGCATTTACGCAAAGCTCAAGCGTTTTCCACAGTTCAAGCAGGGTTCCGGGGCGGACCACCGCCTCGGCCTCGCCCCCGCCCGACCGATATCCCACGCGAAACCGTTCGGTGTCCCGAGGCGTGGTCAGCACATGGCGCGGTCCCACCGTTGCGCGAAGGGCCTCCAGAAAGGCGGGGGCGGGTCCGACGGGGATTTGATCCGCCAGGGTCTGGGTGTGCAGGTGCGGCGTCATGGTCATGCTCCAGTCGGATGGTCCGGGATGCGTGAGATAGGCGTAGAGCGGGCCTTCAGGATCCGACCAGAAGGACGTGCAGGAAACCCGGTCCATGGGCGCCCCGGACATAGCTGCCCTCGATGTCGGTCGTGCCGCTGGGGCCGGTGATCAGGATGGCGTTGCGGGGCTGCGCCGCCCCCTGCACCGCCGCGGCATAGTCTTCCAGATGAGCCAGCAGGTTGTTCCGGTGCAGGACAAGGATGTGGTGCAGCGGCAGGAAGGACAGAAGGATCGGGTTGTCGGGCCCCGAATGCACCACCAGCGATCCGCTTTCGGCGATACCCCAAAGGGCCAGGCCAAGGCCCGCAGCCTCGTCCGGCGCGATGTCCGCGTGGGTGGCGATCCCGTCCCAGTCAAGCGCCGCCAGTTCCGCCGCCGGTTGAAGCGCGACACCTGGCAGGCCATGGTCCGCAAGATAGCGGCGCACGGCGGCAGGGATATCGCCCATCTGGGCCACGTGGTCGATGGTGGTGCCCAGGGCCGTGGCCTTCAGGGCGAAGGCATCGGCCAGGTCCGGTGCCGCAAGCTGGGGCCGGGTTGTCTGCGGGTCCGCCAGCAGGGCTGCGGCCTGCGCAGCGATGGCGTCAGGGTCCGGCCGCCGGGGGGCCAGGCTGTTTCGGATGGCGGACAGGATGCGGTCGCGTGCGGTCATTTGCCACCCCCGCGCCTGGCCTGGTCGGCGCGATACTGTTCCATGAACGTCCGGCCCGGCGGGCGCGGCATATCGCGATAGGCGGTCCAGCCGCGGGCCAGGGGCAGCGTGCTGATCCAGCCCCGCCGCCCCAGCAGCCGCAGGGCACGCACGCCGATCCGGCTGGCCATGCGGTAAAGGGCGGGCCGCCGGGCAAGCATGGCCCAAAGACCGATGCCTGCCCGGACGCTGCCGGGTTCAAGCCGTTCGCGCCAGCTGCGGCGGCGCCATGCGCGCAGCAATGTGGGCAGAGGAATGCCCACGGGGCAGACCTCGGCGCAGCGGCCGTTCATGGTACAGGCGTGCGCTAGGTCGCGCGACTGCGCCAACCCGTCCAGCACCGGGGTCAGCACCGCGCCCATTGGACCGGGATAGGTGCCGCCATAGGCATGGCCGCCGATCTGGCGATAAACGACGCAATGGTTCATGCAGGCGCCGCAGCGGATGCAGCGCAGCATCTCGCGGAACTCGTCGCCCAGCATCCGGCTGCGGCCATTGTCCACCAGGACGATGTGCATCTCCTCGGGGCCGTCGGCGTCGCCCGCGCGCTTCGGCCCGTGGTGAAAGGTGGTGTATTGCGTCATCTCGCCGCCGGTCGCGGACCGAACCAGCAGCCGCAGCAGCGCAAAGGCGTGCGCGGTCGAGGGCACCAGCTTTTCGATCCCCGCCGTCACGATGTGGATGCGCGGCGGCGTGGTGGTCAGTTCCGCATTGCCTTCGTTGGTGACGGTGCAGGTCGCGCCAGTGTCCGCGACCAGGAAGTTCGCGCCCGATATGCCGATGTCGGCGGCCAGGAACTTGGCGCGCAACTCGCGCCGGGCGCTTTGCACCATGGTCCCCGGATCCTCGGCAGCGGGGGGCGGGTTGTGGCCCGTCCTGAACAGATCGGCCACCTGTTCGCGCGTGCGGTGCATGGCGGGCCAGACGATATGCGACGGCCGTTCGCCCGCAAGCTGGATGATGTGTTCGGCCAGGTCCGTCTCGACCCGCTCGATCCCGGCATCGGCCAGGGCATGGGGCAGGCCGATTTCCTCGCCCAGCATGGATTTCGACCGGGTGACCAGCTTGGCATCGGCGTCCAGGCAGATGCGGGTGACGATGGCCCGCGCCTCGGCGTCGTCGGTGGCCCAGTGGACCTGCGCTCCGGCGGCGGTGGCATTGCGCTCGAACATCTCGAGGTAGTGGTCGAGATGGGCGATCACGTGGTCCTTGATCGCCTTGCCCCGTTCGCGCGCGGCGTCGAATTCGGGAAATGCGGCCAGTGCTGTGGCGCGCTTGCGTTCGGCGGTGCCGGTGGTGCGGTCGATGGCGATTTTCAGCGCCCCGTCCGACAGCGCGGCGGCCGCGCGTTCCTTGAAGCCTGTCTGAGGCGCAGTCATGGTCACCCTTCCTCGCCGATGCCCGGACCGTCCGCGTGGCCTGCCAGAACCTCGATGGTGTGGAAGCAGCGCGTCCTGGCGCCGCGCCGGTGCAGCTTGCCGGCCATGTTCATCAGGCAGCCCAGGTCGCCCGCCAGCAGGATATCGGCCCCGCTGCGTTCGACGGCCTCGGCCTTCTCGGTGGTGATGGCGTCCGAAATCTGCGGATACTTCACGCAGAAGGTGCCGCCAAAGCCGCAACAGACATCGTTGCCCTCGAGCGGCCGCATCCGAAGCCCTTCGACCTGGGCCAAAAGCGCGCGGGGCTGTGCGGCGATGCCCAGTTCGCGCAAGCCTGCGCAACTGTCGTGATAGGTGGCCGAGGCATCCAGCCGGCGGCCCTGCGGCCGATAGCCCATCACATCCACCAGGAAGCTGGTGATCTCATGGGTCTTGGCGGCAAAGGCCCTGGCGCGGGCGGCCCATTGGGGGTCGCCCGCCAGCAGTTCAGGATAGGCGTGAACCATCGTTCCCGCGCATGACCCCGAGGGCAGCACGACATGATCGCACCCCTCGAAGGCGGCGATGGTCTGGCGGGCCAGGTGGGCCGCATCGGTCTCATCGCCGCTGTTCAGCGCCGGCTGGCCGCAGCAGGTCTGGCCCTGGGGCACTTCGACCCGGCAGCCCGCCTCCTCCAGCAGTTGGATGGCCGCAAAGCCGATCCCGGGGCGGATCGCATCGACAAGGCAGGTCACGAACAGACCGACGCGGGGACTGGGCTTTGCGGACATCGGTTTCAGGTCCTTGACAGCGCGGGCACGCGGCTGCGGTTCTGCGACATCAGGAACAGCACCGCTGCCGCCCAGATCGCCGCCGCGATCCACCACATGTTAAACCCGCCAGCCAGCAGCGCAAACCCGATGAGCCCACCCTGGATGATATAGTAGGTCATCGGGATCAGGGTCATTCGGATGATCGCGCCTTCGCGGTTGACCAGGCCCACCGTTGCGGATGCAGCCACCACGTTATGCACGCAGATCATGTTGCCAGCCGCCCCGCCGATAGCCTGCAGCGCCACAACGGTGCCCGCGCCAGCCGCGCCCAAACCGATCTGTTCGGCGGTAGAGAACTGGAACAGCGAGAACATCATGTTGCTGACGGTGTTCGACCCGGCGACAAAGGCGCCCATCGACCCTATCAGCGGCGCAAACATCGGCCAGGCCTCGCCAACGGCTGCCGAAACGCCTTCGGCCAGAACAATCGGCATGCTGGCCAGCGTATCGGATGCCGAGTTGATGAACACCTGCACCATCGGCACCGCCAGAAGCAGCGCAGGCGCGGCGGCGATCATGGTCGATCCCGACGACCGCAGCGCCTGGAGGTAGTCGCGCCCTTTCATACCATGCAGGAAGAAGGTGATGATCGAAACCAGGATCAGCACCGTTCCCGGAAGATACAGCACCTGCACCCGCGCGTTGATGCCCGAGCTGAACATGTTGTCGAGCGCGATGGTAACATCGGGAGAGTTCAGCCAGGCCTTCACCGGCCCGACTGCGCGGGTGATGATCAGCAGGGCCACGACCAGGACATAGGGTGCCCAGGCCTTCAGCAGGGGCATGACCGGGCGTCCCGCATGGTGATCTTCAAGATCGTCCAGCTTGCCGACCCAGGCCTCGTCCCACTGGGCGCGCGGCGGAAAGTCGAACACCTCCTTGGGCATGAACAGGCCCGCGCGTGCCGCCGGAACGACGATCATCAGGCCGATGATGCCGCCCAGCAGCGACGGGAATTCCGGCCCTAGAACGCGGGCGATGATGTAGTAGGGGATGGTGAAGGCAAGGCCCGCGAACAGCGCGAATTTCCAGATGCGGAAGCCTTCGATGAACGAGCGGTTGGCCCCGAAGAACCGTGTCAGCATCCCCACCAGGATCAGCGGGATCAGGAAGCCGACAAGACCGTGGATGGTTGCGACCTTCACGGCGATTTCCATCAGATAGTCGGTATAGGCCATGGGCGCGATGGTCGTCTCGACGATCTCCTGGCCACCAAGGCCGGTGTTCACGCCAACCAGAATCGGGGTTCCAACCGCGCCGAAGGACACGGGCGTGCTTTGGATGATCAGCGTCACAAGAACCGCAGCCATGGCCGGAAAGCCGATGGCGACCAGCAGCGGCGCGGCGATGGCGGCAGGCGTGCCAAAGCCCGAAGCACCCTCGATCAGCGATCCGAACATCCAGGCGATGATGATTGCCTGAACGCGCCGGTCGGGCGAAATGCTGGTGAATCCGCCACGGATCGACCGGATCCCGCCGCTTTCCTCAAGCGTATACAGCAGCAGAATGGCGCCGAAGATGATATATAGCAGGCTGATCGCGGTGATCGCGCCGTTCGCGGTGGCGCCAAGAACCTTGTTCAGATCGGTGCCCCAGACCAGCAAGGCCGTGGCTGCCGTCACCAGATAGGCCATAAGCATCGAAAAGCTGGCCGGCCGTGCCAAGACGACCAGCAGCACGAAGACCGTGGCGATCGGCAGCAGGGCCAGAATGAATGTGATGATGTCAGGCATCGTTCCTCCTCGGATAGACGGGGCAGGCCCCGCTGTTTTGTTGTGCCAGCCGCCCCGGCTTTCCCTCCGCGCCGGGTGACCCTTTGGTCAAATTGCGATCCATGCGCCTTTTATACGGCAGGCAAGGATCGGGTCGTCCCGCTTGTCCTTTTGGAAATCCAGACAGCGTCGATTTGCCGCCGGTCAGGTGCTGGATTGCAGCACGACCGTGTCAAAGGGCATGCCTTCCAGCCGCTGTTGGATCGCCTCCTCCGCTCCTTTTCACCCGCTCTCCCTCGGGGCGACAATAAACACTGTCACAAGAGGTAAATAATATGATCCTCTGTCGTGAAGCAACGTATTTGTTGGCCTTCGTGGAGGCGGCGCCAAATCTTGGCCCACCGACGAGGTGGAAAGTTTGGCGGCTATGCATTGCTAGAGAAATAAATATATCCCGTGCAAAGGTTTGGACGCGTCATCGTCTGCTTGAAATTCTCTGCATCTGAGGTAAATAATATTGATCACCTGCTGCGCGACGCAGCCGAGGGAGGGTTACGCCTCATGATAGCGGCACAGGTTTTCGAGCCGGTGGAAAACGAATCGGTCGTTCAGGCTGTGGTGGACAGGATCGAGACGATGATTGTCGATGGCGTTTTGAAGGGAGGTGCGCGTCTTCCTTCGGAACGCGAAATGTCGGACGCCTTTCGTGTCTCGCGGCCCAAGCTGCGCGAGGCGCTGCAAATCCTGGAAAGCCGCAATCTTTTGACCATCCGTCATGGCGACGGTACTTATATCGCGGAACTCACGGGCCGCGCGATGTCACCCGCAATGCTGGCGCTGTATGCGCGTCACGGCGAGGCATTTCACGATTATCTGGAATACCGCCGCGAGCAAGAGGCCTTTGCCACCCGCCTTGCCGCCCAGCGGGCCACAACTGCAGACAGGGAACGGCTGGCGGCCGTCCGCGAGGATCTCGAGGCTGCCTGGAAGGCCGATGACCGCGAGGCCGAATGGGAGGCTGATGCCCGGCTGCACAGCGCGGTCGTGGACGCCAGCCACAACACGACGCTGATCCACATGATGGCGTCGGTCTTCGACCTGACGCGTCGTGGCATCTTCTACAATCGCGACCTGCTGCGCAGCATCGACGGCACCGGCCGCAAGCTTCTGGATCAGCACCTCGAGATCATCGACGCGATCCAGGCGGGGGATCCGCAGCGCGGCGAAAGGGCCGCCCGTGCCCATCTGGATTTCGTCGAGCAATCCATCCACCTGGGCCGGGAATTACAGCGCCGCGAACGGCGCGCGCGGATGCGGCTGAATTCGGAAGGGTGACTGACCGGCCTTCGTCTATCCTGGCAGATGAAGGGTTTCGGCTTCTGCGGCTTTTCCGTCGGACACCAGGGCAAGATCCAGAAGCGTTTCGATATCGAAGTCGGGCAGGATTCCCGGCACGGCCCTGGGCGGAAGGCCGGTTCTGACCAGGATCGTCTTCAGCCCGGCCGCCCGGCCTGCCATGATGTCGGTTTCGATCTGATCGCCCAGCATGAAGGTCGTTTCAGGATCGCTTCCCAAAATTTCCAAGGCCATGTGGATCAGGTCAGGCTGCGGCTTGCCCGTCACAACCGGGGTCACCCCTGACGCCGTCTGGATGGCCGCAAGGATCGATCCGGCGCCGGGTTCGTATCCGAGACCATGCGGCAACATCCTGTCGGCATTGGTCCCGAAGAAGGACGCGCCAGCCAAAAGGGCGGCCTGCGCCTTCTGCAGTTTCTCGAACGTGAAGGCGCGGTCCAGCCCTGCCACGACTGCCCTGACGTCCTTATCCGCAATCTGGAACCCCTGCGCTTCGATTGCACCCACCAGCGAGGCTGCCCCGATCACCATCACGCGCGACCCCGGGGGAAGGTCAGCCTTCACACGCCGTGCCACGACCGCAGAACTGGTGATGACCCGTTCAGGGGTTGCCGGAATCCTCATCCCGTTCAGCTTGTCCGCGAACTCTCGGGCCGTTTTGGTGGAATTGTTGGTCACAAAGGCATAGGGCAGTCCTTGTTCATGCCATTGCCGGAATGCAAGAACAGCCGTCGCGATGGGAACATCACCCCGATACGCAACTCCGTCCAGATCGCTGATGATCGCCGCGTTGCGGGGGATCTTTATCTTCGATGTCACGGCGCTGATTTCCACTCGGATATGAAAAGGATTCGCAGGAAAGCCCTCGGGCTGAACCGCATCGCACCATTTGTACTAGGCTACCCATCGGCCAAACAAGGGTTCAGATTCCTCAGGGATTTGATGTCCAAGGGTTGAGTATAGGGCCGGTTCCATGAATTTCAGCTGTATGATGATCATCGAACCTGCGGGAGGACTTCTCGCGCTTGCTACGCCTTTGCCTGTGCCATCAAAATCTTCCTCTGCTTCAATGGCACCATCCCTTTCTTCAGGCGGCAAGATGCTGGTCGATGGGACCGAAGAACTCGTAATGGATGCGATCGGCGTGGATGCCCGCGGCGCGCAAGCTGCCGACAAAGTGGCGCAGGAAGGGGCGCGGGCCGCAAAGATAAACATCCGCCTGGCCAACGGGGTGTTTCCCTGTAGCCAGTCCAAGGTGATCCGGCTAGGTTTGGCTGTTTCATCCGCGCCGCTTTCGTAGAACGTTTCGACCAGAACATTGCCATGTCGGGCCGCGGCTTTGCGGACCTGGGCGTCATGGGCATGATGCGCCGGGCTGCTTGTGCGGTGGAATTATAAGATGGGCATACCGTGATGCTGCGCTGCGAGAACCTCCAGCATGCTGACGACGGGGGTCAGCCCTACCCCGCCCGACAGCAAAAGCAGGACGCTGTGGCGTGTCGGACAGATAGAAGGCGCCTGCCGGAGGTGTGGCTGTTAATTTCCACGCAGAACTGAGCCGGCATTTCCATCGAGAAGTGAGCCACCCCTGACTATGGATTTCCGGTCATGCAGTGGTCAAGGCATGTGTGGTCTCCTTTTTTTTCGCGGCAACTGCGGCTGAACTGGCCTTGAAGCGGAAGCTGTCGTTTCCGGTTTCCAGGATGTGGCAACGATGGGTGAGACGGTCGAGCAATGCAGTGGTCATCTTGGCATCGCCAAAGACCGTGGCCCATTCGCTGAAGCTGAGGTTGGTGGTGATGATGACGCTGGTGCGCTCATAGAGCTTGCTCAGCAGATGGAAGAGCAGCGCCCCGCCCGAGGCGCTGAACGGCAGGTATCCCAACTCATCGAGGATCACGAGATCGAGGCGGGTCAGGGTTTCGGCAAGCTGTCCGGCCTTTCCCTTGGCCTTCTCCTGTTCAAGGGTATTGACCAGTTCGATGGTGGAGAAGAAGCGGACCTTGCGGCGGTGATGCTCAATGGCCTGGACGCCGAGGGCGGTTGCGGCGTGAGTCTTCCCTGTGCCAGGACCGCCGATCAGAACTACGTTCTGGGCCCCGTCCATGAACTCGCAGCGGTGCAGCTGGCGCACTGTGGCTTCGTTGATCTCGCTGGCGGCGAAGTCGAAGCCTGAGAGATCCTTGTAGGCTGGGAAGCGCGCCGCCTTCATGTGATAGGCGATGGATCGGACCTCACGCTCGGCTATCTCGGCCTTCAGCAGTTGGGACAGGATTGGCACAGCCGCTTCAAAGGCCGGTGCCCCTTGCTCGATCAGGTCCGTCACGGCCTGCGCCATGCCATGCATCTTGAGGCTGCGGAGCATGATGACGATGGCACCGCTGGCGGGATCATGACGCATGATGGCCCCCTGCAACGGGGGTGCGCAGGCCGTCATAGCGCTCGACATTGGCCTTGGGTTCGCGATGGAGAACCAGAGCCTGCGGGGTATCGAGGGGCGGCCCGCCGATGACCTTGCCGTCGACCAGCCGGTGCAACAGGTTCAGCACATGGGTCTTGGTTGCCACGCCCTCGGCCAGGGCCAGTTCCACGGCGGCGAGGACGGCCTGCTCGTCGTGCTGAAGAACCAGGGCAAGGATATCGACCATCTCGCGATCACCACCAGGCTTGCGCAGCATCTGGTCCTGCAGTTGCCGGAAGGCAGGCGGCAGTTCCGCGAATGGTGCTCCGTTCCTGAGAGCCCCGGGCTTGCGCTGGAGAACAGCCAGGTAATGCCGCCAATCGTAGATCGTCCGTGGCGGCACCTGGTGGTTGCGCTGGAACACGCGGCCATGCTCGCACAGGAGGTTGCCCTCGGCCGCCACGACCAGTCGATCCGGGTAAATCCGTAGACTGACAGGCCGGTTCGCAAAGGACGCGGGAACGCTGTAGCGATTGCGCTCGAAGCTGATCAGGCAGGTGGGCGAGACGCGCTTGCTCAACTCGATAAAGCCGTCAAAAGCCGGCGGCAACGGCATCAGCGCGGCCCGCTCCTCAGCCCAGACATCGGCGATCGTGCCGGGCAGCGTGCCATGCGGGGTCTCATGCCACAGCTCCAGGCAACGCTGCTCCAGCCAGGCGTTCATCGTGGCAAGGTCGGGAAAGCCCGGCATCCCCTGCAGGACCTGATGGCGGGAGTCCTGAACGTTCTTCTCGACCTGACCCTTCTCCCATCCTGCCGCCGGATTGCAGAACTCCGGCTCGAAGACATAGTGGTTGGCCATCGCGAGGAAGCGGATGTTGACCTGCCGCTCCTTGCCGCGACCGACACGGTCCACCGCTGTCTTCATGTTATCGTAGATGCCCCGTTCGGGCACGCCACCAAAGACACGGAAGCCATGCCAGTGGGCATCGAAGAGCATCTCGTGGGTCTGCAGTGGGTAGGCGCGCAACAGGAAGGCCCGGCTGTGGGACAGCTTGATATGCGCCATCTGAAGCTTGGTGCGCTCGTCACCCAGAAGCCCGTAGTCTTCGCTCCAGTCGAACTGGAAGGCCTCTCCCGGTCGGAAAGACAGCGGAACGAAGGTGCCGCGTCCTGTGGTCTGCTGTTCCCGCTGGCGATCTGTCCGCCAGTCCCGCGCAAAGGCCGCAACCCGGTTGTAGGAGCCGGTGAAGCCGAGCGTGACGAGATCGGCATGCATCTGCTTCAGCGTCCGCCGCTGCTTGCGCGACTTGCCGGCTTCCGTCTTCAACCAGCCAGCCAGCTTCTCGGAAAAAGGGTCAAGCTTGCTCGGCCGATCCGGCGTGGCAAACTTCGGCTCAATCGTGCCCTCCGCCAGATGCTTGGCAATCGTGTTGCGCGACAGTCCGGTGCGCCGCGCAATCTCGCGTATCGACAGCTTCTGCCGCACATGCATCCGTCGAATGATGTTCAAAAGTCCCATGTGGATCACTCCCGTTGCCCCCGCTGCTCACCGCTCTGGGGGAAGGTTCACATGGCTCAATTCTCAGTGGAAATTACCCGCCTATCCGGCTCAGTTCTGGGTGGAAATCAACAACATTGTGGAAGAAAACTATCGAGGTAGAGAACTCATCTGGCGTAGGACAACGCCACCGTCACACTCAAGGTGACGTCCCAGGGCGTGGTGTAGCTTTCGGTGGTCATCGGGTTTCTCGGTAGGGTCGGGTTGCTGATCCCACCTGAACCGAGGGATGTCCCCGATGACCAAACCCATGATGGACCTGCGTGCGCTCGTAGAGAAGAGCGCCGATGCCGATCTGCTTTCCCGAGATGATCGGCTTTGCTGCCGAGCGGTTGATGCAGCTGGAGGTCGGCGCCAAGACCGGCGCTGACTATGGCGAGAAGAGCAGTGAACGCTTGGCGCAGCGCAACGGCTATCGTGATCGCGACTGGCAGACCCGCGCCGGCAGCGTCGAACTGCGCATCCCGCGCCTGCGCACCAGCTCCTACTTCCCTTCCTTCCTGGATCCGCGGCGCTCGGTTGAGAAGGCTCTAAGCGCCGTGATCCAGGAGGCCTATGTCCATGGCGTCTCGACGCGATCGATGGATGACCTGGTGCAGGCCATGGGCGGCACCGGGGTGTCGAAGAGCCAGGTGAGCCGCCTGTGCGAGGAGATCGACGAGCGTGTGGACGCCTTCCTGACGCGGCCGATCGAGGGCGAATGGCCCTACCTCTGGATCGATGCCACCTACCTCAAGGTGCGCCAGGGCGGGCGGATCGTATCGGTCGCGGTCACGCTCGCAGTGGCGTCAATACCGACGGCAGGCGCGAGGTTCTGGGCATGGCGATTGGTGCCTCCGAGGCGGAGCCCTTCTGGACCGAGTTCCTGCGTGACCTCGTCCGCCGTGGCCTCGGCGGCGTGAAGCTTGTGATCAGCGATGCGCATGAGGGCATCAAGGCTGCCACCGCTCGGGTCCCGTCCACGACCTGGCAGCGCTGCCGCGTCCACTTCCAGCACAATGCGCTCGCCCATGCCGGCAAGAACAGCCGCCGCGTGGTCTCCGCCTTCATCGCCACGGCCTTTGCCCAGCCCGACCATGCAGCGGCGAAGGCCCAGTGGCGGCTCGTGGCGGAGCAGATGCGCGGCAAGCTCCCGAAGCTGGCCACGCTCATGGACACGGCAGAGGAGGACGTCCTAGCCTACATGACATTCCCGGCCAGCATCGCACCAAGCTACACAGCACAAACGGTCGATGAAAGCGGTGCCTTTACGGACGATCACACCTATTGGTTCGGCTTTCCCGAAGGCGCTGCCGAGGGGCTCCGGTATGAGGTCCTGAGCCCCGAAGTGGCGCCGGTCCCGCTGCCAGCATCGGTTTGGCTGCTGGGGGTGTCAGTCGCAGGTCTTGGCGCTCTCCGCAGCAGGCGCAACAGAAAGGCGTAATTGTGCTTGTCTTAGTGGCATGGGATGCAAGTCCCATGCCACTCCGCGATCAATAGGCCCCTCCCGTTTCCGGTCCTAGCTCCGCCCGCTGGATTGGACCGGAAATCCTGCTCCTTTTTGGGTCCTTCCGACGCGGTCATGTATGCGGTGCGCTTCGTCCCGCAAGGTCCTACAGGCAGGGCAAAAATTAGGGTTCGCACCTCCTTAAACCGATGTTGTAAATCTGTGAGCCTGTAAGCCGCAGGTTAAACATACTGGACAGCCGCTGGCCAGAACGGGACAAAAGTCTGGTCTTCCGATGTGCTTGCGCTGTGCTAGCCTGAATTATCGGTTTCGGCTTGAGCTTAGGGAGGGCGGAGTGACAGATCGTCATCACGTCAAGGAGATCGAGCAGGTCCTCGACGGCACGCAGACGGGGCGCGACAGTTTTGTGTCTGCGTCCTGGCGACGCTGCGTCGAGCTTTACGGCATGGATCCCTCGCGCAACGATCCCGCCCATATCGTGACCGAAGCGGAACTGCGCGATCACCGCAAGCAAGCGGAATGGATGATCGGGGCGGCGCGCTCCAGCTTGCAGAGCTTGTTCCGCCAAGTCGCCGGGCAAAACTACGTCCTTCTCCTGACGGATGCGAAAGGTGTCTGCGTCGACTTCTTTGGAGACGACCTCTTCGTCAATGACCTGCGTGGTGCCGGGCTTTACCTCGGATCGAACTGGTCCGAGAACCTCGCAGGCACCTGCGGTGTCGGGGCCTGTATCGTGACGCAGGAGCCAGTAACGGTTCACCAGGACGACCACTTCGGCAATGCACATGTCTCGCTAAGTTGCACCGCCGCACCGATCTTCGACAGCCTGGGTGGGCTAGCGGCGGTGCTTGACATCTCGCTGCTGCGCTCTCCGGCGCCAAAGCGCAGCCAGAACCTTGCGATGAGCCTTGTCACCAATGCGGCACGGCGGGTCGAGATGGCGAACCTCATGGCCGAAGGTCGCCGCGACTGGGTGTTGCGTCTGTCAGACAGCCCAGAATTCCTTGACGTCGATCCCGAGGCCGCTGTTCGGCTGGACGGCTCGGGGCGAGTCCTTGGCTACACCCGCGGGGCACGGCGCCTGTTTCCAGATGGCGGAACCATTCTCGGGCGGTGTATCGACGATGTGCTGGGGCTGACAGTCGATGACCTGCCAGATCTGATGCGCGACCGCCCGACCGAGGATCGAATTATCGAGATGCGGGATGGCGGTGCGCTCTTTGGTCATGCCATCGCACCGCAGGCGCCGCGGACTGCACCGCGCAGCAGCCGTCAAGGCGGTCCGTTGACGGGGCTGGCAGGCGACGATCCCGCGATGGGGCAGGTCCTCGCGCGGGCGGCGAAGCTGGCGCGCACCGACGTGCCGCTGCTGATCACCGGCGAAACGGGGACCGGCAAGACAAGGCTAGCCCGCGCGATCCACATGGTTGGAACAACCAGCGGCTTTCTGAGCATCGACTGCGCCGGACTGTCGGCCGAGGCGCTGCAGGAAACCTGCGCCGATGTGAACAACCCGACAACGCTGCTGCTGCGCCGGATCGAGGATCTGCCCGAGGACACGGCTGCCGCCCTTGCGGCGATGCTGGACAGCCGCAGCTGCCTCAGGCCGCTGTCAACCACATGCGTCGCCCCTAATGAACTGGATCTTCCCCGCCCACTGTTCCATCGCCTCGCCGGCGCTACGCTAACCCTGCCGCCGCTGCGCCAAAGGCAGGATCTCGGCACACTTCTGGACCGCCTGCTGCGGCGGCGTGCACCTGATGACATGCGCCTGTCGCCCGCGGCCCGCGCTGCGCTGCTCGGCCGCCGGTGGCCTGGAAACCTGCGCGAGCTCGAGCAGGTGCTCGACGTAGCTGTCGCACTTTGCGAGGGACGGGTGATCGATCAGCCCGATCTTCCCGCACCCATCGACGCGATGACCCAAGCCACCGGAGCGGAGGAACCGCTCGAGCAGATCATGGAAGCCTGCGGGTGGAACATGTCATGTGCCGCGCGTCGCCTCGGGATCAATCGCTCGACCGTCCTGCGCCGCATGCGCAGAGCCGGGTTGCAACCTCCCGACTAGGTTGTTGCGCGGCGTTGCGTCTGCAACATGCCGCATCGCAGCGGACGAATTTTCGGCACCTGCGCTGGTATTTTCCTAGATCGTGCGTCGAACCGCACCCGATACTTCTCCGAACATAGGAGGAGGAGACGCAATGCTTGATTCAACCGTGACGTCCCGCACGCAGGCGGTGCTGGATACGCTCAATGCCGCGCTGGCCGCAGGAGATGTAGACAGCGCCAAGGCGCTGTTCGCCGCCGACAGCTATTGGCGCGATCTGGTGTCGGTGACGTGGAACCTGAAGACAGTCGAAGGCCCGGAGGGCGTGGCCGACATGCTGTCGCAGCAGTTGGAGCATACGAGGCCCGGCAATTTCCGAATCCAGACAGGAGAGATCCCTGCCGAGGAGGGCGGCGTGATCACCACCTGGATCACCTTCGAGACAAAGGCGGGGCGTGGCTGGGGCCTGATGAGGCTGAAGGACGACCGCATCTGGACGCTGCTGACGGCGATGCAGGAACTGAAGGGCTTTGAGGAAAACCGCGGCAAGCGTCGCCCCATGGGCGCCGAGCACGGCGCGCAGAAGAACCGCACCACTTGGAAGGAAAGCCGCGAAACCGAGGAGGCCCGCCTTGGTTATGACACCCAACCCTACACGGTGATCGTGGGCGGCGGTCAGGGCGGGATCGCGCTTGGGGCAAGGCTGCGGCAGCTTGGTGTGCCGACCATCGTGCTGGACAAGCACGACCGCCCTGGTGACCAGTGGCGCAGCCGCTACAAGTCGCTCTGCCTTCATGACCCGATCTGGTACGACCACCTGCCCTATATCAAGTTTCCCGACAACTGGCCGGTGTTTACGCCCAAGGACAAAGTCGGCGACTGGCTGGAAATGTACACCAAGGTGATGGAGATCAACTACTGGACGCGCTCGGAGGTGCAGTCAGCCCAATATGATGAAGCGTCCGGCACATGGACCGTACAGGTCAACCGCGATGGCGAACAGGTCACGCTGAGGCCCACGCAGCTGGTGCTGGCCACCGGCATGTCGGGCAAGCCAAACATGCCGAAGTTCCCCGGCATGGAGAGCTTCAAGGGCGAAATCCAACATTCGTCGCAGCACAAGGGCCCGGACGCCTGGACCGGCAAGAAGGTCGTCGTCGTCGGCTCCAACAATTCGGCCCATGATATCTGCGCCGCGCTGTGGGAGGCAGATGCCGATGTGACCATGGTGCAGCGCTCCTCGACCCATATCGTCCGGTCGGACAGCCTGATGGAGATCGGCCTTGGTGCGCTTTATTCCGAGGAGGCGCTGGCAAACGGCGTGACGACCGAAAAGGCCGACATGATCTTCGCCTCCCTGCCCTACCGGATCATGCACGAGTTCCAGATCCCCCTTTACAAGCAGATGCGCGAGCGCGACGCCGAGTTCTATGCGGGGCTGGAGAAGGCCGGGTTTGAGCTGGACTGGGGCGAGGACGGATCGGGCCTGTTCATGAAGTACCTGCGGCGCGGCTCGGGCTACTACATCGACGTGGGCGCCAGCCAGCTCATCATCGATGGCGAGGTAAAGCTGGTTAAGGGCCAGGTCGATCACTTCGAGGAAGATGCCGTCGTGCTGACGGATGGCACGCGGCTCGAGGCAGATCTTGTCGTCATGGCAACCGGCTATGGCAGCATGAACGGCTGGGCCGCCGATCTCATCAGCCAGGAGGTTGCGGACAAAGTGGGCAAAGTCTGGGGTCTCGGCTCGGATACGACCAAGGATCCCGGCCCTTGGGAGGGCGAGCAGCGCAACATGTGGAAACCCACGCAGCAGCAGAACCTGTGGTTCCACGGCGGCAACCTGCACCAGTCGCGGCACTACTCGTTGTATCTCGCACTCCAGCTCAAGGCCCGGATGGAGGGTATGGACACGCCCGTCTACGGCCTGCAGCAGGTGCATCACCTGTCGTGATGCATCTTGCGCCCGGCTGCCTCCCGGCCGGGCGCGCCATACCTCAAGAGTTGGAGTAAAAAGATGAAAGCAGCACGTTGGCATGGCGTGAAGGACATCCGCGTCGAGGACGTCGCAGAGCCAAGCCCAAGAGCGGGCGAGGTCAAGGTCAAGGTTGCCTGGACTGGCATCTGCGGCAGCGACCTGCACGAATACCTCGCAGGCCCGATCTTCGTGCCGGTGGAACAGGACCATCCGCTCAGCCACGACAAGGCACCGATCACCATGGGCCATGAATACTGCGGCACCGTCACCGAGTTGGGCGATGGGGTCACTGGCCTGGCCGTAGGAGACCGGGTGGCGATCGAGCCGATTTTCGCCTGTGGTGCATGTTCCGCCTGCCTGGAGGGCAAGTACAACCTCTGCGAGTCGCTGGGCTTCGTGGGGCTGTCCGGTGGGCATGGCGGCTTTGCGGCCTATTCGGTGGTGCCCGCGCGCATGGTTCACAAGATGCCGGAGGCTCTCTCGATGGAGCAAGGCGCGCTGGTGGAACCGGCCGCCGTGGCACTGCACGCCGTACGGCTTTCGAAGATCAAGGCCGGCGACACGGCAGCGGTCTTCGGGGCTGGTCCGATCGGACTGCTGGTTGTCGAGGCATTGCGCGTCGCCGGTGCCGCCCAGATCCATGTGGTGGAGCCATCCGAGGTGCGGCGGCAGAAGGCACTGGATCTGGGCGCCACCACCGCGATAGACCCGATGTCCGCCGATGCCGTTGCTCTGATCCGCGAGGCGACCGGCGGTGTGCATGTTGCCTTCGAGGTGACGGGCGTGCCGCAGGTTCTGGCGCATTGCATCAACGCCACGCGGCACGAAGGCCAAACCCTGATTGTCTCAATCTGGGAAACCGACGCCGCCTTCCAACCAAACACGGTCGTGCTGAAGGAACGCCAGCTACAGGGCACCATTGCTTATCGCAACGTGTACCCAGCCGTGATGGAACTCATGACGCAGGGCTATTTCAGCGCTGAAAAGCTGGTGACCAAGCGGATCGCCATCGACGAAATCGTGGCCGAAGGGTTCGAAGCGCTGGCCGCGGAGAAATCCCAGGTGAAGATCCTCGTGGAAGCACCTGAGTGAAAGCAGCCAGGCGCGGGAGATGAACCCGCGCCCGCCCTCTTTCACCCCCCGCCCCTTCTGAGTCCTTTCGGTGCAGTTTCCCATGCGGTGGGCATTGTCCCGCACATTCTCCAGTTGCGCACCGGAAATTGGGGTTCGCACCCGAGGTTCGCAGGTTCGCACCAGCCATAGTGCGAAGGGAAGTACAGCAAGGTCCGGGGGCAGGTCAGCATCGTGAGCGCAGCGGTGGCATTCCGAATAGAAAGGCCGGCCATCTCAATACCGACCGCCTGAAAACCCGTCCCTTGTTAGACTGCGAATGGCTCCGACAGGATATTCTTTGCCAGGTCATCACCTGGCTTGGATAAATATAGCTCTCCGTAGGCGACGAAGAGGCCGGGCATTGGCATGCCCGATGAGCCGCCAAAGTTATATTGCAAGCTTAACATCCGCGAACCGACCGCCTGAAAACCCGTCGGTCGGTCATGCCTCCCGCGACCTGATGTTTCGCCCAGCTTCTCCGACACAGGCGTTCCTTCTGCCGACGTATCTGACGGGGTTTAAGTCAGTTGACTCAGTTTCTGCTATTGGTCCCGCCTTGCGAGTATCGAGCCGTGTTTCGCCACTAGATTGCGCTGGTTTGGTAATCCTCCCCGTTTTAACGGGGCGCAGACGTAGAATTCACGCGGCCATTCTCAGCTTCATGGCAGGGGTGATCCCGCCGATGCCCATGTTGGGGCGTTCGTTGTTGTAGGTCCAGAGCCACTCGGTGGCGATGTTCTGCACCTCCTCGATGGTTTCAAAGATGTATAGGTCCAGCCATTCGTGCCGGACTGTCCGGTTGTAGCGCTCGACGTAAGCGTTCTGCTGCGGCTTTCCGGGCTGGATATAGGTCAGGGTAATGCCCTTGTCCTCGGCCCATTCCATCAGACGGCCACTGATATATTCCGGGCCGTTATCAACCCTGATCGCCTTTGGTGCTCCCCGCCATTCGATGATTTGGTTCAGGGTCCGGACGACGCGCTCGGCCGGCAGCGAGAAGTCCACCTCGATGCCCAGGCCCTCGCGGTTGAAGTCGTCCAGGACGTTCAGAAGACGGAAGGCTCGCCCGTCCCCAAGGCGATCTGCCATGAAGTCCATGGACCAGACCGCGTTGGGAGCTTCCGGCACAGCCAGTTCCTCGGACTTCTCCCGCTTCAGCCGCTTGCGAGGCGTTCGCCATGGTCACTCGGACCAGTGGCGTTCCATGGCTCACTCCTCAGGTTCAGTTCCAGCTCACGATAGATCCGGTAGACGCGTTTGTGGTTCCAACCATGGCCCTGGACGTTGCGCAGATACAGGAAACACAAGCCAAAGCCCCAAGTCTTCCTGGTCTTGGTTAGCCCAATGAGCAGGTCGGCGATCTGCTCGTTCTCGTTGTCGCGCTTCGGGCTGTAGCGGAAACAGGTCTCGCTGACGCCGAATGCCCGGCAAGCCAGCGCAATGCTGATCCCCTTCGTCGCCACAGCCTTTGCGGCCAGCTCGCGACGCTGAGCTGGCCGCGTCACTTTTTTCCAAGCGCCTCCCGGAGCAGATCGGCTTGCATGCTCAGATCGGCAAACATGCGCTTCAGCCGCCGGTTTTCGTCCTCCAGTAACTTCATCTGGCCCATCATGGATGCATCCATGCCGCCATACCTGGCACGCCATTTGTAAAACGTCGCGCTGCTGATCCCATGCTCGCGACACAGTTCAGGCACAGGCAAACCACCCTCGGCCTGACGCAGCACGCCCATGATCTGGGCCTCGGTGAAACGGGTTTTCTTCATCTGAATCTCCTCGTCCAACTTGCCGAGAAAATTCTACTTCCGCATCCCTTTAACCATGGGGAGGATTACCAACCGACTTCACCTATCTCAAGGTGACAGGCTGGGGATGGTTCTACCTGTCTACGGTGCTGGATGACTTTTCCCGCTACATCGTGGGCTGGAAGCTGTGCACCAGCATGGCGGCGGACGATGTCAGCGCGACGCTTGATATCGCGCTCGCTGCATCCGGATGTGACAGCGCCGCCGTGCTGCACAAGCCGCGGCTGCTCAGCGACAATGGCCCGTGTTACATCGCCGGTGACCTGGCCGAATACCTCGAAGAAAATGGCATGAACCATGTCCGCGGCGCCCCCAATCACCCTCAGACGCAGGGCAAGATCGAGCGCTGGCACCAGACCCTCAAGAACCGCATTCTGCTGGAAAACTATTACCTGCAAGGCGAACTCGAGGCGGCCATCGCGGCCTTCGTCGATCATTACAACAACCACCGCTACCACGAGAGCCTTGGCAATCTCACGCCCGCTGACGTCTACTTCGGACGCGGCACGGCCATCCTGGCAGAAAGGGAGAAGATCAGGAAACTGACCATCCAGAGCCGGCGCTTGAACCATCAGTGCCAGGCAGCATAACCTCAACCCACAGAGCCAGAGCCCTCCAGACCAAAATCAGGCTGCCTGTTCCAAATCATTCGACGACGGACAGTTAAAATTCGGACGGGAGATAGGTTCTCTTAGGGAAAATGGCGGAGGGAACGGACCTGCCGTCGAACCTTCTCCGCCTCTAGTTAGTTATCTCTGAGGTCGACGACTAGACGCTCTCCTTCCGCAGGTATCGCCGCGACAGAGCGTCAAAAGAGATCGCTAGCACCACGATGACGCCGGACACTACGCCCTGCCAATAAGGCGATACGCCAAACAGCACGATTATGTTTTCAATGATTGCGATGATGCCGGCACCGAATATCGCTCCTAGGGGCGACCCGACACCGCCTGTTGTTGCCACTCCGCCAATGACTGCAGCGGCGATGGGCGCCAGGACCCAAGCCTGGCCGATGGAGGGTTGCGCTGTGCCCAGGCGAGCTACCATCAGCAGCCCCGCCAAGGCCGACAACATGCCCGCGAAAGTGAAGACGAGCAGCCGGATGCGGTCTACCCGAATGCCGAGCATCCGCGCTGCTGCAGCATTGTTGCCGATGGCATACATGTAGCGGCCCATTGGCGTTTTGAGTGTCAGGAACAACGCGATGACAAGCACCGCCAGCATGATGAGAAAGGGCACCGGGACTCCCAGGAAGTCGCCTCGGCCCAGGAACTGGATCCCCGCAGGGATGCCCGTGATCGCTACACCTTTCGTGAGAACCAGGATCGCGCCACCATAGATACCCGCCGTGCCGATCGTCAGCACAAGCGAGTGCAATCCAAGTACAGTTACGAGAAAGCCGTTGAGGCAACCAAGCGCCATGCCCAGCAACAAGGCCAATACGAGCGCCACCGGCCAGGGCAGGCCGGCCTGCACCATCAGCATCCCCGATACCACGCCGCAGAGGCCGCCTATGGTGCCCAGGGACAGATCGAGTTCGCCAAGGATCATCAGCGAGGACTGTGCGATCGTTACCAGACCCACGAAAGCCAGACCTCGTGCGATCACAGACATGTTGTAGCCGGTCAGGAAGTAGGGCGAAATGATTGCCGAGATGGCGAAGATTATGACCAAGGCCACAAAGACACCGGCCAGCGGATTGCGGATCAGGATCGACAGGGCGGATGGGCTTTGCGCGGAGGCGTCAGACGACATGGGTAGCTTCCTGTGGTGTGGTAGCGAAGATAGCCCCCACTAGCGTTTCGGTATCGGTTGTGGCGGCGTCGAAATTGCCGGTAATTTGGCCACCATGCATGGTGATGATGCGGCTGGCGCAGCGACGTAGCTCGGTCATCTCGGAAGATATCAAGATGACTCCGACGCCTTGCTCAGCCAGTGCTTTCATGATGCGATAGATTTCAGCCTTGGTGCGGATATCGATGCCTTTGGTGGGTTCGTCAAAGATCAGGATACGAGGCGTCGTGGCCATGGCGCGGCCAATGATCGCCTTCTGCTGGTTGCCGCCCGAAAGGGTGGCCATGCGTTGGCCCGGCCCTGATGCACGGATCCCATAGTCATCAATCACCCGAGCGATGATGCTGCGCTCTTTGCCAGCATCAATACCAAGGGCACCCGAGGTTAGGGAAAGAACAGAAATGCCAATGTTCTCCCGCAATGATAGCAGCGGAAAGATGCCGTGGTGCTTGCGTTCCTCGGACAGATACAGCATCCCGCCCTCAACTGAGGCCGCCGGGTCATTCAGCCGCCAGCCCTGCCCCTCGACAGTCACATGGCCTCCACTTGCCTTGCGGAAGCCGAAGATTGTCTGCATCAGTTCCGACCGACCGGCACCGACCAATCCGGCAAAACCCAGAATTTCACCACGTTTTAGCGTGAAGTTCACGTGTTCGAACATCGTCCCTGACAAGTTCTCAACCTGCATGATCGAATCAGTGGCCGGGCAGTCGGGACGGAAATGCTCATCAATGGCAACGTCACGGCCTGACATGGAACGGATCAATGCAGGCTCGTCAATTTCGGCGATCCGTCCGGCATCTACCTTTTTGCCGTTGCGCAGGACAGTGTAGTCGTCGCCGATAGCGAAAACCTCGTCCATCTTATGAGAGATGAAGACGATAGCGTGATCACGGTCCAGGAACCCACGAATGACGCGGAAGACACGGTCAACCTCCCGTGCCGTCAAGGCGGACGTCGGTTCGTCCAGGATCAGCACCTTCATGGCACGGTTGGTGGACGCCCGCGCGATCTGCAGCAGTTGCTGGTCCGGTACGGAGATATGACGAACAAGGTCTGAGGGACGAGCCTCAATCCCAAAGCGATCTAGGTACTTCTGCGCCTCAGCCTGCATTTGCCGGCGGTTGACCAGCCCGCCGTGGCCAGTGCGGTCAAAGGGCATGAACAGGTTTTCCGCCACGCTGACATCCGGGAACAGTGATAGCTCCTGGGGAACATAAGCAATGTTGCGAAACAGCTCGGCATGGGCCGCAGGATCACGACCACCGATACTGATCGTGCCGCGGCTGGCATGATCGGTACCCGTCAGGATTTTCACCAGCGTTGATTTTCCGGCCCCGTTCTCTCCAGCCAAAACATGGGTCCGACCGAGTTCGATCGATAAATCGACGCCATCAAGGGCTGTTACACCCGGAAAGTCGCGCCCCAAGCCTCTCGCTTCGAGATATGCCATATTTCCTCCAAAAGAAAGCAACCGGCCCGAAGGCCGGCTGCCTACTAAATCAACCGTCCACGTTTTCTTTCGTGAGAAAGGCGTTTCCGGTGTCCAGGTAGTCGGGCACTGGCGCGCCTGTGACCTGCGCCCAGAGAAGCATCACCGACCAGTAACCTTGGAGCTCCGGCTGGGATGCAGAGGAGCTGTCAGCCACACCGGAACGGATCATGTCCAGCATCTCGGGAAGGTTGTCGAGACCGACCAGTGTGACGTCGCCTTCCTTGCCTGCCTCAATGATTGCTTGACCGATCCCAATGGGACCAGCGGCATCTGAGGCGACCCAGCCCTTCAAGTTCGGGTTTGCCTGCATGATCGCAGCTGCCTGCTGCTGCGCAATCTCGATGCTGTCGTTGTCGATGCCTTCAGCCAC
This sequence comes from Paracoccus everestensis, assembly GCF_021491915.1. Classification (NCBI taxonomy): domain Bacteria; kingdom Pseudomonadati; phylum Pseudomonadota; class Alphaproteobacteria; order Rhodobacterales; family Paracoccaceae; genus Paracoccus; species Paracoccus everestensis. The sequence goes on from NZ_CP090836.1 coordinate 1,796,345, forward strand.
AACCTTGATGCCAGGATGCTCAGCAAAGACTTCGCGGTGGCAGTCGGCGCGGATCGAGTGGTTCGGCGCAGTGGGCACGCCCATCATGATCGCGACCTCACCTTCGCCGCCTAGCACCTCGACCAGACGGCGGGAGGCCATCTTCGCCTGCTCACAGAAATCGGAGCCTATATAGGGAATCTTCATCCCTTCGGGTGGCACTGAGTCGAAGATGACCAGCGGAATGTCTTGGCTTTGTGCTGCTTCCAGCGATGCACGGTTGCCCGATGGATCCAGAAGGTCGATGGCAATGCCGTCGGGCTGGGTGGAAATGGCGCTTTCGACGATCTGCACTTGCTGGACGACGTCAGCCGTCTGAGGAGCAGAATAAACGATCTCGACATCGGCGCCGGTCTGCGCCTCAAGGGCGGCCGCGGCCATCTGTGCACCTTCGTTCACCTTGTCGAACCAAGGATGGACAACCTTTGGCACGATCAGAAAGCGATAGCTGTCCTTCTTGGTGGTGCCTGGCGCATCCTGTGCCAAGGCTACGATGGGCGACGCGATGGCCAATCCCGCCAGAAGTGTCACCAGTGTTCTCATGTTATTCCTCCTCGATGGACCACTGTGTGCGTCGACGACTATCGTATGACGCGAATCAGATTTCCGAGGGCACCATCACACGCCGGATTCTGAATTTACAGCCGCCACAGAATGGACTGGGGCGTACAGGCAGCCGGCCATTCTATGGACGCAGCTTTAGTAATCTCACACCCGGATTGGCCCCGTCTTCATGATCTTGCCAGCGCCAGTGAAAGCAAAGCGGTGATGAAAATCAAGGCACCTTCCGCGCCTCAACCTCTTTGCTGATTGACAGGTCTCTTCTCCCGGCCTTAGAGCCTGTTGCACTCAATCGGTCTCATACCCTGCGGCTTTGAAGTAGTTGTAGCACTCCTCATCGGAGAACAGATCGCAGACCTGGCCAACCGCAGCCCAAAGCTGATCGTAGGTGCGGGCGGCGGCTTTTCTGATCAGCGTCTTGAGTTTGGCGAAGGCCATCTCGATCGGGTTGAGGTCGGGGCTGTATGGCGGCAGGAAAAGGAACCACGCGCCAACATCGCGCAGTGCTGCCGCTGCGGCAGGGCTCTTGTGGCTGGAGAGATTGTCCAGAATGACGACATCGCCGGGCCGGAGTGTCGGGACCAACTGGGTTTTGGTGTAGAGATCGAACATCTCGGCGTTCATTGCGCCGTCGATTACCCAGGGCGCATCCAACCGGTCATGGCGCAGGGCCGCGACAAAGGTCTGGGTGCGCCAATGCCCGAACGGCGCATGATCAACGAGGCGCTGCCCGCAGGGTGCCCAGCCGGAGGTCTTGGCCATGTTCGTCTTGACCCCGGTCTCATCAACAAACGCCAATCGCTCCAGGTGATTGGCCATGAAAGGCTGGCGTCTCGCGATCCAGACATGGCGCAGAGCGGCGACGTCCTTTCGCTTTTGTTCAAGCGCCTGCAGAGTTTTTTTTATGGCTCAGTCCGAGACCCCGCAGAACGCGCCAGACGGTGGCGCGGTGGACATCGATGCCATGCGTCTCAGCCAACTCGGCTACGAGTTCATCAAGCGTGATCCCGCTTTTGGCCGTGACGCGGGCCTTGAGCCAGCCGGTCATGCCCACCAGCTTGCCATGTCCGCCGCCATTGCCTTGTCGCCTCGGGGTCAAACATCCGATCTCGCGTCGCAGCTTCACCAGATCATTGACGAATTTCGGCGACACCCGAAAGTGCCGGGCCGCCTGACGGTGTCCGTGACCTTCGTCCACGTAGCCGATAACCCGGCTACGAAGCTCTGCTGGATGTGGCTTGCCCATCTGAAATCTCCATCTGCCTCAGCAGAAGGGAATCACATCATTGGCAGGCTGGGAATCCTGAATCTTGATGGCTGAAATACGCTCTAGCGTGTGAGATGTGCTAGGCAACTGCGCCGTCATGCACAGCTCTGATGACATCGACATAATGGCAACTCCGCCCTGGGCACTCGCTGCCTCAGGGCTGTTTTCACGTGGACACGAGCTTGGAACACATCTCACTTCAGATCGGCCTGCTATTCTCGACCGAGGGGCCTTACGCCACGGTCGCCCAGGCACTTCTGAATGGGGCTGTCCGTCGTCGAATGATTTGGAACAGGCAGCCTGATTTTGGTCTGGAGGGCTCTGGCTCTGTAGGTTGAGGTTATGCTGCCTGGCACTGATGGTTCAAGCGCCGGCTTTGGATGGTCAGTTTCTTGATCTTCTCCCTTTCTGCCAGAATGGCCGGGCCGCGTCCGAAGTAGACGTCAGCGGGCGTGAGGTTGCCAAGGCTCTCGTGATAGCGGTGGTTGTTGTAATGCTCGACAAAGGCTGCGATGGCCGCCTCGAGTTCGCCCTGCAGGTAGTAGTTTTCCAGAAGGATGCGGTTCTTGAGGGTCTGGTGCCAGCGTTCGATCTTGCCCTGCGTCTGAGGGTGATTGGGGGCGCCGCGGACATGATCCATGCCATTTTCTTCGAGGTATTCAGCCAGCTCACCGGCGATGTAGCACGGGCCATTGTCGCTGAGCAGCCGCGGCTTGTGCAGCACGGCGGCGCTGTCACATCCGGATGCAGCAAGGGCGATATCAAGCGTCGCGCTGACATCGTCGGCCGCCATGCTGGTGCACAGCTTCCAGCCAACGATATAGCGGGAAAAGTCATCGAGCACAGTGGACAGATAGAACCATCCTCAGCCTGTCACCTTGAGATAGGTGAAGTCGGTTTGCCACATCTGGTTTGGCCGGGTGGTCTTGTCCCTGAACTCGTCCCCGGCCTTGACAACCACATAGGCCGGGCTGGTGATCAGGTCATAGGACTTCAGCAGCCGATACACGGACGCTTCTGACACGAAATACTTTTCTGTATCCGTGAAACGAACAGCCAGTTCCCGCGGCGACAGGTCGGGCTCTTCGAGCGCCAGAGCGACAATCCGGTCCCGTACAGCGTCGGGAATGCGGTTCCAGACCCTGGACGGTCGTGAGGGGCGATCTTCCAGCCCCTCCGGGCCGTGTTCGACGTATCGATCATACCACCGGTAAAAGGTCGTGGGCGGCACCCCGATCTGTGCCAGGGTCCGACGGACCGGCAGGTGGGATTGCTCGACGATGCGGATGATCTCGAGCTTCTCGGACGCTGGATATCTCATGCGTGCTCGCCCCCAGCCCCGCTCGTGTTTTTTTTGAGCAGGCGGTTCTCAAGGGTGAGGTCGGCCACAACCTCCTTGAGCGCCAGTGCCTCGGCGCGCAGGTCCTTGACCTCGCCACTGGTCGCCTGTCGGGCAGTGTCGCCGGCGAGGCGCTTCTTGCCGGCCTCGAGGAATTCCTTCGACCAGCTGTAATACAAGCTCTGGGCGATCCCTTCGCGGCGGCACAGCTCGGCAATGCTGTCCTCGCCCCGAAGCCCCGTCAGGACAATCCTGATCTTCTCTTCGGCGTTGTGGATCTTGCGCGTCGCCCGGCGGATATCTTTGACCGCCTTCTCCGCCTCGGCTTTCGTCGTCATGGGCTTCTTGCTCATCTTCGCTCCATAAGGGCTACGATGAGCCAAAAACCCTCCGTCACGCAATCTGCCTAATCTGTCCCATGGGCGCTGACGTCAGACAGGCCTGCAATGGTCCGAGGCAGAACTGCTGAACCAGGCATATGCATACGAACAGCTAACGCGGCATCGCAAGCCGGTCGTGTCGCGAATGTGGTGGAAATTGCCGGGCAGCGGGCTCCGGGCATGTGACGTTGGCTCCAGTCAGGCCGCGAGGTCAAGGGACATCGGCACGAGTGGCTGAGAAAGGGTTTCCCAGCCGTCGACCTTTCGCATCTGGATTTGGCCCGAGGCCAGGAGCGCCCAGAGCAGCATGGGCACGGTTTCCGCACAGGGCAGCACGGTCTGGGTCTTGATGCGGCGGCGGAACTCTTCGTTCAGGCGCTCGATGGCATTGGTGGTTCTTGCGGATTTCCATTGCGAGGGATCGAGGCGGGTGAAGCTGAAGAGCCGGTCTCCTGCTTCCTCAAGGCTATCGGCCACGGCCCGGCACTTCAGCGTCCATTTGCGAAGGAACGCCTTGCGACGCTTCTCGATCTCAGCGGCTGTGTCAGCGTAGATCATGTCGCGATAGTCTTCACTCAGCTCGTCATGCAGGCGCTTGGGGGCGTGGCCGAGCAGGTTGCGGTGCTTGTGAACCGTGCAGCGCTGGATGGGCAGGTCCCCGCCCCAGAGCGCCACAAGCGCGGCCTCAAGGCCAGGGGCGCCGTCAACGATCACGAATTCGGGCCGCCGCAGGCCCCGGGCATCCAAGTCGGCAAGGAACCTGCTCCAGGCAGCCGTGCTTTCGCCGCCCATGTTCCTGATGGCGAGAAGAACCTTTTGCCCGTCGCGCCGCACCCCGATCGCCGCCAGCACCGAGATATTGGTGGCCTTGCGGTCCAGCCGGGTCTTGATCACGGTGCCATCGAGGATAAGCCGAACGATATCCTCCTCGGCCAGGTCGCGGGTGGACCAGGCGTCCCAGTCGACCTTCACCTTGCGCCAGGCCCGGCTGACCACATCCTTGCTCACCGCGCCTTCGAACAGCCCGAACAACGCCCGCTTGACGCGGCGCGTGTTGGTGCCAGCCAGGTAGACCGCTGCGATCAGGGCCTCGGCCTTCTTCGTCAGCCGCCTGTAGCGTGGCAGGGCCTTCGAGCGCCATTCGGTGACCTTTCCGGTCTCGTTCTCGATCCGGGCACGTGGCACCCGCACCGTCTCGGTGCCGAATGTGCCGGTAAGCTGTCGCTCCCGGTGCCCGTGGCGGTAACCCTTGGCACCCTCGTCACTGCGACCATAGCGAAGACGGCCAAGAAATTCGGCCAGTTCCTCTTCAAACATGGCCTCAATGGTGGCACGGACATTCGCCCGCAGGCGGTCCTCGATCGGATCATACCCGCCTGCGTCGGGCAGTAGCGAAAAGGACGAGCTGTCGGTATTCTGCTTCATGGCGTGATCTCCCTGGCGGTTGCCGCCGCCGGTTGGGTGGGTGTTGGTTCACCCGGAGATTACGCCGCCAGCCAATTTCTACCACTTCCGAGACACGACCCGCAAGCCTGCTGTCTGATTGAATTCGCTTGCAAAACAGAACCGGCGGAAGAACTTGCGCGCTCGAAAGGGAGACCCTCATGCGCATCGGCGTTCTGAGTTGGCCCCCTCCGAAGGCGTCTGCGTACCTAGGTTCGTTCGCAAACGATCCACGAAAGGGAGCGGCCATACCCAGAATTGCCATGAATTAACTGTATGCGCCGTCTCTGCCCCATTGATTTTGCGCATTCCTGGCTTGGGTGGTCTCTGCCACCTGTCCGTTGAAGCAGACGGAGAGGCGATATGGCAGGCAGTGTGGAAGGTTTTGTTGGTCAGTGCGAGGTTGTTGAGCCTCGGCGCGGAAACCGGCGGTGGCCAGACGAGGTAAAGGCTCGGATTGTGGCAGAGAGCCTCGCTCCTGGGGCGCGGGTGGTTGATGTCGCGGCACGCCATGATCTTGTCCCGCACCAGCTTTCGGATTGGCGGCGCCGGGCTCGCGAGGGGCTTCTTGCGCTTCCGGCTGATCTGCTGGAGGGGCTGTCGCTGCCGTCCAAGGTTCTTGGCGATCCGGTCTTTGTTCCCTTGGCCATTGCGGCCGAACCGACGAGATCGGCGAAGCTGCCGGAGAGAGCCGAGATCTTGTCTGGTGTCATGAGCGTCGAGATCGGTGACGATGTGGTGCTGCGTGTGCCGAGCGATGTTCCCGTCGAGCGGGCAGCAGCCCTGATCCGTGCCTTGCGCAGTGCAACATGATCGTCGCGGGACAGAGATTGCCGATCCTGATCGCGACGAAGCCGGTGGATTTCCGCTGCGGGCATAACGCTTTGGCGCTGATGGTGCAGACGGAGCTGAAGCTGGATCCGTATTCGGGTGTGACGGTGGTGTTCCGCTCGAAGCGCGGTGACAGGCTGAAGATCCTGGTATGGGACGGCACTGGCATGGTGCTGATCTACAAGGTTCTGGAAGTTTCAAAGTTCTGCTGGCCCCGGGTTCAGGACGGGGTGATGCAGCTGTCACGAGCGCAATATGAGGCCCTGTTCGAAGGCGCGGCGTGGCTTGGGATGAGCACGCCGAAAGTGCTTCCGCCGACTGCGGCAGGGTGACTCAGCAGGCGGCTTTGGCATTGTTTTGCTGGGCTTTCTGCACCGGATCGGGTAAGAAGGCGCATGTCGCAATCCTTCGATCTCAGTCTGTTTCCGAACTTGCCGCCCGAGGTGGTGAAGGCCTTTGGGGCCGTCCAGTTCGAGCTCTCCGTGGAGCGTGCGGCGCGTCAGCATGAGCAGGCGGTGGTGGCGGAGAAAGACGCTTTCATCACCGAGTTGAAAGCGCTGATCGAGCGGCTGGAAGGCCAGGTTCAGGACTACCGGCGCACGAAGTTCGGGCCGAAGTCGGAGAAGCTGGACCCGGCGCAACTGGAACTGGCACTGGAAGATCTGGAAACGGCCATCGCCGAGACGCAGGCCCGGATCGCCGCTGTCGAGGACAGGATCGCGGCCAGTGAGCCTGACCCCGAGAAGAAAACGCCCCGGGCGCCTCGCAAGGCGCGGGCCCTGCCTGAAGGCCTGCCGCGCGCCCTGCGCGTGATCGAACCCGACAGCATCGCCTGTCCCTGCGGCTGCGGCGACATGGTCCGGATCGGCGAGGACCGGACCGAGCGGCTGGATTACATCCCGGCGCGCTATCAGGTCATTGTCACGGTGCGCCCCCGATACGCTTGTCCCAAGGGACGTGCGGGCGTGGTGCAGGCCAAGGCCCCGGCGCATCTGCTGGAGGGCAGCTGGCCCACCGAGGCGCTTCTGGCGCAGATTGCCGTCTCCAAGCATTCCGAGCACATGCCGCTGAACCGGCAGGCCATGGTGATGGCTCGTCACGGCGTGCCGATCGACCGCTCGGTGCTCGCCGATTGGATGGGTCGCACGGGCGCGCTGATCGCTCCTGTGGTCGAGCATATGGCCAAACGCCTGATGACAGACAGCACCCGGCTTTATGTCGACGAGACCACCGCCCCGGTGCTCGATCCGGGGCGCGGCAAGACGAAAACCGGCTATCTCTGGGCGGTGCTGCGCGATGATCGTGGCTGGAACGGCCCTGCGCCGCCGGGAGTGGTGTTCCACTACCGGCCGGGGCGGAACGGCGAATATGCCGCCGAGATCCTTGAGGGCTTCAACGGCACGATCCAGGTCGATGCTTATGGCGGCTATTCCCATCTGGCCACGCCGAAACGCACAGGCGGCAAGCCACTGCGTCTGGCCTTCTGTTGGGCGCATGGACGGCGCAAGCTGATCAAGGCCAAGCCCAAGAAGGGCTCGCCCATCGTCGATGAGGCGCTGCTGCGCATTGCGGCCCTTTACAAGATCGAGGACAGCATCCGCGGCGCCGATCCCGATGAGCGCCGGGCGGTTCGCCAGGACCTGTCCCGTCCCTTGGTGGATGCCTTCTTCGCCTGGCTGTCAGCCCAGGCCGCGCGCGTCTCGCGCAAGTCCGACCTCGGCGTGGCGATGACCTACATGCTGAAGCGTCAGGACGGCTTTCGGCTGTTTCTTGACGATGGCCGCGTCGACATGGACTCCAACCTGGTGGAAAATGCCATCCGCAGCCCGGCCATGAATCGCCGAAATGCACTTTTTGCCGGTCACGACGAGGGTGGCAGGAGTTGGGCCTGCTTCGCCAGCCTGATCGGCACCTGCAAGATGAACGGTGTCGAACCCTACGCCTACCTGTGCGATCTGTTCACCCGTCTTGCCAACGGCCACTTGGCCAAGGACATCGACGCCTTGATGCCCTGGGCTTATGCAAGGCAGACCATCGCCTCACAATGACCTCGTCCGGGACTCCCCGGTGAGCTCATAGCACAACAGCCAAGCAGCAGGCCGCCCCGAAGCAATCAGAAAATCAATGGGGCGTAGCCGCCGCTTACAATTAACTCAACGTGGCCGTTGCGCCATACGCAGTGGGTAAGCCTCGCGGTGACGAGGACGACTTTGGAAGCTCGTTAGACCGTAGGAAGGATATTGCCGGCGGCTCAGATCCCTAAACTTCAGCACTCGGCTGGGGACCCCTCTTGGAGTATGAGTTATGAGACTTCTGCGAAAATTTGTCTGGCGGGGCTATTTTGCCTTCCGTGTCGCGGGTTTTTTCTTCTTCGGCTTTGCAGCACCCCCCAAGCCGATCGCGCGCATCGCCTCTTTGGTGGCAGCACTCTGCTGTCGGCGCAGCTCGGCCGTTACCAACCCGCGGCCTACACCGAGCGCACGGTTTGCGTTACTCAACCATATGCTCATGAAAGGGTTTTTCATCCGGTTTGTCCTGTCGCGTGTAGCGGGGTCTCCTCCGGAGTTGGGGCTCTGGTAGCTGAACCGCAAGGCTCGGCGCGACGATCGGCCTGATGTGCAAGTTTCCCTTTTTGGGGACGGGCTAAGCATAGCCTCTTCGAAGTCCGTGCAGAGCGCGGAGGTCTAAGCGCGGATCAGTCGCCTTAGTGATCTTGCAATATTATACCAACGGCATTATCCACTGACCTGCGCCCAATCGCGTGAGGTGATTGAAGCGACGCGTTCCGGCATTGCGAGGAGGGTGTTCCAGGCATCGCAGCAGACGTCGACAATGGCGTCGTAGCTGTCGAAGACCCGGTTCGCGAGGGTGTTCTGACGGAGGAACTGCCAGAGGTTCTCGACCGGGTTCAGTTCCGGACTGTAAGGTGGCAGTGGCAGCAGGCTGATGTTGGGCGGGATGATGAGGTCTGTGGAGCTGTGCCAGCCGGCGCCATCGAGAACAAGGAGCGCGTGTGCACCGGGCGATACCTGCCCGCTGATTTCGGCCAGGTGGGCGTTCATCGCCTCCGTGTTCGCGTAGGGCATGACGAGCGCCGCACCGATCCTGCGGGCCGGGCAGACCGCCCCGAAGATGTAGGCCCAGGCGTAGCGGCAGTCTTTTGGCGCCCGCGGGCGTGTGCCCTTTCTCGCCCACACGCGTGTCAATGTTCCCTGCTGGCCCACCCTGGCCTCATCTTGGAACCAAATCTCCAAGGGCTTTCCTTGCGCTTCGTTAGGCAAGGCTGCGCGCGCCAGTTCGGCAAAGTTTTTTATACCGCTTCTACTGCAAAACCCGAAAGTTCTCGTGGGTTATGACGCGGAAGTTGTCGGAGACCTTGTCGCGGAATTTTGTCCATTCCTGCGGGATGGTTTCACGCATGAATGCAAGGATGGCGTCGGCGAACTGCTTCTGACTTGGGTAGTAGCGGTTGTGGGTAACGTATTGATGCAAGACAGCCCAAAGCCGCTCAATCGGATTGAGATGAGGGCAATAGGGTGGCAGCTGGATCAGATGGATACGGCAAGCTGTCTTGGCGAGGAAGGCTCTGACATCGGGTCCTTTGTGGTAGGCAGCGTTGTCCCAGATGACATGAATGATGCGCTTGTCAGGGTTGCGCTCCTCGATCTTGGTGAGAAGCTGCACGGCACTGACCCCGTCGACGGTTGTGGGCTCGACAAAGGGTGCATCGAAAGTTTCGAGGTTTACAGCCCCATGAATGTTCACACGACCGCGCCCTGCTGTGCTGAGAACCGCTGGATTTGATCCCACCTTCACCCAGCCGAATGCAGGCTTGGTCTGGTATTCCGGATGCACCGCATCGGCGAAGTAGACGGCTTCATCTGCTGGTAACTCACGCATCAGGCGTTCGTAGAATGCGATGAAAGCTGTCTGCTTTTCCGCAGATGCCACGCGCGGCAGAGGCTTGGGCTTGCGGTATTCAAAGCCCAGTCGGGCGAGAAGTTTGATGCAGCCAGAATGGGAGTAGTTCAGACCGCACTCAGCCGCGAGGTGAGCCCTGATCTCGACCGTCGAGCGACAGAAGCGCACTTGCAGCCATGCGCACAGCGCAGTCTCCTGTGCCTGCGTCATACGGGACTGGCCGCCTTTCCAGCCGTCGTAGGCAAGCGCATCCCAACCATCTTGCAGGTAGGTTTTATGCCAGCCCCGAATGGTATCGTCGTCCAGATAGAGAAATTTTGCGATCCGGGCACAGCTTTCCCCGTCGTCGAGCAGCAGGATCGCATTTGCCCGGCGGGCAATGCCGTGGTCCTCGCGCTGACGACGCACGCACGCCTCAAGCTCGAGGCGGTCTGCTGAGGAAAGAAAGCCGGGGCGGATCATAGGCGTAGCTGAATCGTTCCAAACCCAGCCGTCAAGTCACCAAATTCGGCTGCCGCAGGACTCCGAGTATATATACCGCTTGCGCTTCGCCATCGGCCTGCGGATGGCGCGGCCGGACTGAGAGACGCGCAAAGCCGAGCCGGTGAAGGATCGCGCTCATGGTCCTCTCCGCCACGCGAATGCCAAACCGCTGGTCAACCACGTTGCAGAGGTCAATCCGACGCCAACGCACGACCTTATCCGTCGACGGGTCAGGCCCCGTTTCGACGATCACGGCAAGTTCGCGCATCTGCTCGGCGCTGAGCCGCGCTGGCCGCCCGGAAAGCGGCCGATCGACAAGGCCGGCCAGCCCTTCGGCATTGTAACGATGAACCCAGTCACGCAGCGTCTGCCGATCCATACCGCAGCTTTGTGCCGCTTCCGTCCGGCTTCGCCCGTCAAGCACATGCGCCAGCGCAAGCAGAGCTATTCGGGGAAATGGGTGACGGGGTTTGAGAGGGCGGCGTATCGTGGCGGGTGCTGAAGCCTGCCAGAACTTCCAAAAGGAACGATACGCCATGGAGAAGACTACAGACATCGTCCCCCTTCGTCAGCCGGAATCTGTTGAGGACCCGCTGACCGAGATCGCTCGCGACGGGGCACGCCGGATGCTGGCTGCCGCGCTGCGGGCCGAGGCCGACGCCTTTGTCGCGCAGCACGCCGAAGAGATCCTGCCTGTCAACGGCGGCGTAAAATCCGGCCACGCGGCGGCGTAAGACCAGGTCAGGTGGCGGTGGCCGGCGCCATGGCGCGCGCGCTTACCAATAGCTAGCGCGTGCCATGGCGCATTGGCCTCTTTGGGCCAAAACGAGCGATCTGATCTCAGGACTTTTGTTGCCGCTTTCGGGCAGTGCTGTTGGCGAGGCGATAGCTCTCGCCGTTCATCTCGAGGATGCTGACGTGGTGTGTCAGCCGGTCGAGCAGTGCGCCGGTGAGGCGCTCGGAGCCGAAGGTCTCGGTCCATTCATCAAAGGGCAGATTGCTGGTGATCAGGGTCGAGCCGCGCTCGTAGCGTTGCGAGATCAGTTCGAACAGCAATTCGGCACCGGTCTTGGACAGCGGCACGAAGCCCAGCTCGTCGATGATGAGCAGCTTGTAACCGGCCATTTGCTTCTGAACGCGAAGCAGGCGGCGCTCGTCGCGGGCCTCCATCATCTCACTGACCAGGCTCGCGGCGGTGGTGAAGCCAACAGAGAGCCCCTTTTGGCAAGCTGCCAGTCCGAGGCCAAGGGCAATGTGCGTCTTGCCCGTGCCACTTGGGCCGAGGGCAATGACGTTCTCGCGATGGTCGATCCATTCACACCGCGCCAGTTCCAGCACCTGCATCTTGTTGAGCTTCGGTATGGCGCTGAAGTCGAAGCTGTCGAGGCTTTTGACAGTGGGGAATTTGGCGGCCTTGATGCGGCGTTCGACCATCCTCCGCTCCCGGTCGATCAACTCCAGCTCAACAAGCCGGGCGAGGTATCGGACATGGTCCATGCCTTCGGCCGCGCATTGCCGGGCCAGCTTCTGATGTTCCCGCAGAAACGTCGGCAGCTTCAGCGCCTTGAGGTGATGGGCGAGCAGGATTTCCGGGACATCGTTCATGCCGCGTCCTCCGCATTGCCTGACAACAGCCGCATGTAGGAACCGGCCTTGGTCTTCTCGACCGTGGCCTTGGGCAGATAGGGATAGCAGTCCAGGTCCAGTCGGGCCGGACGGCGTTCTACACGACAAAGCAGCAGGTGCTTTACGGCGTCAAAGCCAATCGCGCCCATCTGAAGCGCCTGCTTCACCGCGGCATGCAGATCAGCCAGGTCGAAAGTTTCCAGCAACCGCAGGACCTGGACGTATTCGCGTCGGCCATGCCGGTTCATGCGGGCTTCCATCAGACGGCGCAACGTGGCGAATTCCTCGGGAAGCTCCCAGCCGTGCAACGGCGCGGCCTGGTCGAGTGCGTTGATCTTTTGCTCCAGCAGCGGCAGGTAGTGGATCGGATCGAAGATGAATTCTTCGCGGTCCCAGCACCGGGGATGGTGGGCAATGACCTCGCCCCGACAGCCGATCACCACGTCGTGGACATAAGCCCGGATCCAGACATCCTGATGACCATAAGCAACCGGCACCGAGTAGTCGTTGGTCTTGTAGCGCACCAGACACTGGGACGAGACGCGGCCGGTGTCTTGGTCGCAGGCGTCAAAGGGTGACGCAGGCAAGGATCGCATCTCTGCCAGATCGCGTTGCAACCGCTCGCCGATTGTTTCGCTTTCGCCGCGCAGGACATCCTGCTGGCGCTTGCGGCATTGCTCTTCCAGCCAAAGGTTGAACGCCTCCCACGTCGGGAACTCGGGGAGCGGCACCATGAAGTTGCGGCGGCAATAGCCCACCAACCCTTCGACATTCCCCTTGTCGTTCCCTTTGCCAGGACGGCCGTAGCGGTCCCGGATCAGGTAATGCGACAGAAAGCCGCTGAACAGGACGGCCCGCTTACGGGTGCCATCGGGCAGGATCTTCGCCACCAGGCATCTGTCATTGTCATAGACAATCGACTGGGGGACCGCCCCAAAGAAGGCAAAGGCGTGGATATGGCCATCCACCCAAGCCTCGGCCACAGCCGCCGGATAGGCGCGGACGTAACAGGCGTCGCTATGCGGCAGGTCCAGCACGAAGAAATGCGCCTTTTGCTCGACACCGCCAATCCTGACCATCGCCTCGCCGAAGTCGGCCTGCGCATGGCCCGGAGGATGCGCCAGCGGCACGAACACTTCCTGGCCCCGCCGTTCCCGCTCCCGGATGTAATCCTTGATGATCGTGTAGCCGCCGGTGAACTCGCATTCGTCACGCAGCCGGTCGAACACCCGCTTCGCGGTGTGCCGCTGCTTGCGTGGCATGGAGCGATCCGCCTCAAGCCAGCCCTCGATGATCGGGACGAAAGGATCAAGCTTCGGCCGCCTGACCTCGGCCGTCCGCCGGTAGCCCGGCGGCACCGAGAACGTCATCATCTTCGCAACCGTATCACGGGAGATGTTGAAGGCCTTCGCCGCCTGACGCTGGCTCATGCCCGCCGCGCAGGCCTGGCGAACCCTGAGATATAGTTCCACGCTGAAAATCCTCGCACCCTCCCTGCTGTCGCAGAAAGGGAAAGGGTGGACGACTTTTACGCCGCCCGCAGCAGCTCCATGCCGCCGCTTCCGTGGACTAATTTCTCACTGCCGTTCTCACTTTGGATCTAGAATTTCAAGATCCTTCTCAGGACGATCTAACATTTCATCGTGCAGGTTCTGATACAGCACATGATATGCCGCCTCCAGAATCTGTCTCGTGTTACGATAGTTGCGCTGAATTCTACGTCTCCGGCCTCCGATGTCGATTCCAGCTTCCGGAAGGACACGATGCTTGGGCAGGATGTGCTGAGCGATATCCCCACACAGGAAGATATCATTGGGGCCGGTCGGGACCAATTGCCTCAAGATCGAGAGCTCCATTGTCCCAAAGTCCTGCGCCTCGTCGATAACAACCTTCGTGAAGCGATCTGAGAGCTTGTCCTTATAACGCAACAACGCGGTGGTCAGCCCCAGGTAGTCAATGACCCCAACGTGCTCCATCTTCTGCTCCCAGCTTTCCAAACCCTTCAGGATAGCTCTGCGCCACTCCTCTTGTATCGGATGCGTGCGGCCCAGCCGCTGCGTCTTTTTGGCGAAGGAATAGTCCATTCTCGCATCTGGAGGCAGCGCGCTGCGAATCCAGTCAAACTCCTCGCGAAGATACGCTTCCGAATTGATGCCTTGTGCGCAAAGGCTCCGATGTATCGGCGTGAGCACCTCGGCCGTTCGGGAGTTTGTCCAGCAACGGTAGTACTCCCTGAACACCTCATCGATGTGTTCATTCAGCTTCCAAGAGACGGCATCGTAATAATGCAATCTGTCGGGTTCAAACTCACAAAGCAGCTCCTGGCACAACTCGAAAAACGATGTCACCTTCACACGCGCCCGCAATTCCTCAGCATCCGCCGCTGCGTCTACCAGTTTTGAAATTAGGCCCGCGAGACTCCGGTTTAACGTCACTAGGAGAACCTTTTCATCTTCGCTGAAGCCAGCGAGCCGGAGTGCACGACGTACCGCAATGCATGTTTTGCCAGAACCTGAAACACCGGAGAGCTGTGAAGCGCCTTGGAAGTCCTCGTTAACAATTCTTTCCTGTTCAGGATGCATGAACAGCATCCACTCAAGATGGGAGCCCTCGAGGGAGAAGCGTTTCAGCCACTCGTCATATTCTTTAGAGCCAACAACAAGACGCCTGATCGTGTCGCCGTTCTTGACTGCGAGCACCTCCGACATCTCGCTATTCTCAATCGTTTTGGTTCGACCCAAGAATTCATCAAGCCGAAGTTCGGCGTTCTCGACATCATCCGCGGCCAAATGGCAGAGAACGTCCTGAACGAGGTGCCGCCTGCAGGTCGCCGAGATTTCCTGACAGATCACGTTGATTTCGTTTGCCGTCACGGCTCCATCGAGCTGACTCAATTTCAGGACGGTTCTTGGCGTTACATTTTCCAGGAGCTCATCGAGCCGAGGTAAGGGCAATTTTTCAATGATCGGTCCTTCAGAGGGTCGAGGCGAGGGAGACAAGACGACGCCTTGTTCAGGAGTAGATTTGTAAATCGTCCGAAGGGTCCCAGCCTCCTTATCGAAGGCCACCTCAAGCCCCCTGTTTCTGTTCAGCCAGTCCTCACAGGAGGCATGGTTTCCGACAAACAGCAGCACTACGAACTTGTTGGCCTGTTGAGTAATCAGCCGAAAACCATCGCCAAGGTCGAATTTCACACATGACTTGATTCTGCTCTCACCATGGTTGGTAACACGAAATCTCTTCAGATCATCCAGTCCGCTGTAATCAATTGCCTCAATAATGCCGGTGGCTTTCTCATACCGCTTCCTATTTTGCCCTCCAAGTTTAAATAATTTGTGGAGAGATGCGTCAAAATCCTTGTGACGAAGAAGTGCAACGCTCTGCTTTACTGATTTTTCTTGCTGAAATTGTTTAACCATCTGTCAATCTCATTAGACTTTTCGTTATGTTCACGCCATTTGTACCAAAATAGTAGGATGCAGTGCTCCTTCTGCATGGAACGTTCGGTGCAATGCGGCGCTCGATTTAATCGAATGCAATGAACAGACCGGTGATGTAGGTTTGGTCTGCGCCTCGCCCTACTCGTCCCGCGTATATCGGTAGACCTCGTAGAGCCGCGCCGAAACTGCTTCTTTGACGCGGAGAATGAGCTATGGACCAGCTCTGGGCCATCACCTCGGCGGCGCTGCAGAGCTGTTCCCTGATTTTAGCCGCCGCGAATTTGCAGTTGACTTCGGCCTTCCGGCAGTCACTGGCCCCTCGTTTCGCCCGCCCTTTTTTACGTCGAGTCACTTTGCGGATGTGTTCGCTGAGGTTTTCGTAGGCGCCGCGCTCAACGACACTCGCGGTGAAAATCCGCTAGGCACGCCGCTGACGGGGGCGGTCATAGTGGTGGGAGACATTTGGTACCTTCTCTGAAACCTTTCGCTTACAGGATGATCAAACTAACATAACACGACAAGATAATAGTCTTCTGAATCACGTCGTATGGTGTTAATTGGTGGATTTATTGTGAACCTTGGCCAGTCTCGTGCCTTTCGGAGAAATCAGCTTTACCATAATAAGGAACAATCGCCGTTATAAGGAGGTACTGTCTTCCTCGATTTTTACCGAAATTATCATGTTTCTCACCCGTACCAAGGGATCGTTTCTCCCAGCCACATCGATGCTTGCTGTCTCAAGAACTTTGTTTTGTCCTGTAATCTGAAACTTGCCTTGGATCCCCTCTGAAGCACCAAGCCCATGATGATGGGGGTAAAGAAGCGTCAGCCGCGGTGCTTTATAAAGATGAGCGTAGGCCATCATCTGATAGATATCTGCCTGTGAAACACCTTGTTTCGGATCGTCAACTCGAGGCGAAATCATCTTCCACTTCGTATCAATGACATGGACGACATCAGCGCCGCGGAAGATCAGGATATCGGGTTTCGTCTGAAACACCCCTCGCCCGTCTTCCTGCGCAGTCAGACAGTAAAGCCTTCCACCTTGCAGCCTCACATCAAGCCCGGTGCCGGCAAGGGCCTGCTTAACCTGTCGGCCGACATACTCCTCGAACAGCATGTTCATCTCGAACAGGAGTGCTGTTCCTTGCCCTGAACCCGTGCTGGTCGTTTGATAGCGATTGCGGAGAAACAGCTGCGCCATTCCCAACAAGTCCTGCCAGGTCCGGTTGGTTCGGTCTATGACCACCTCGCTCCAGCCCAGAGCAAATACCGGCACCGTCGATATGTCAGCATAGACAAAGGCAAGCTCGCGCAGTCTTTGGAGGTTTGCGGCACTGCGCGACATTCTGGATAGATGTGTAACGGTTGCCTTCATGATGCGGTTCAGCGCGATGTCCTCTGACAACTCGTCGAAGCGACAGGCGAGACGGCTTGGATTTGCCACATGGCGGGTGAATTGGCGCGGGAGGTCTAGCGTGCCGCGCAGGGCGCGAAGGTCGTCCTCTTGCGCGAGGTATCGTCGCAGCATGCCACGCCGAACCGCTTCAGTGAGCTTGTCGCAGAAGATCCGGATCAGGATCTCGAGAAGCGTTTCCTGCTGCCAAGCCAGATCCGTCAGCCGCCCTGTCTCGATCTTCAGATCAAGTGCTATGGCAAGCATGTGCACAAGGCGCTTACGAATTTCACCGCGCTCCTCGGCCGATCCTTCAACTGCTTCAACATCGATCTTCGGGAGGATCTCCAGGCTGCAATCCTCAGCGGAAATGACGCCCACTACCCCACGCGCGCGCAAGGCATGCCGCTGATCCTCCAGTACACCACTCTCACCTCGGCCTGCAAAGGTTGACCTCTGCGCAGCAGCCACCAGGCGAGATGCAAGATGTGCAGGAATGCAACCTGGCCCCTCGCCGTGAGGCAGCGACCTATATTCAAGCACGCTGAAAGCGGGCATCAGGCTTCGAACTCAGCGAAGTCGAAACCTCCGTGTCCACTGCTGTCCCGCTCCGCCTTGACGCGCCAGCGTTGCCGGGGACCGGCGAACGAGTCGCTTTC
Source organism: Paracoccus everestensis (assembly GCF_021491915.1). NCBI lineage: Bacteria > Pseudomonadati > Pseudomonadota > Alphaproteobacteria > Rhodobacterales > Paracoccaceae > Paracoccus > Paracoccus everestensis. Next base: position 1,813,730 of record NZ_CP090836.1, read on the forward strand.
CATCCCTTCGGGCGCAGTCATGTCCTCGCGCACGAGGAAGCGTGGCTTGTCCTGCTTCGTATCGCCAAGAACGGCAGCAACTTTAGACCAGTCTTCATAGAAGTACTCGGCCAACAGGGGGATGACCTTGTGGCGCATGACGGCCTCGACATCGTCCCGTGTTGCGCAGCCGGTGAAATAGGCATGACCGATCTGATGCTCGCGATCGAAGAGATACTCGATCCGCTCGTTGATTGTGCGTAGCAGCTTCTGCAGGTTGATACCTTCAACATTAGCAGCCAGCACAGTCGGGTCCGGCATCAACTCGCGAAACGTGAAACGGCGGCGCAGCGCGGTATCCAACAGCGCGATGGATCGGTCCGCGGTATTCATCGTGCCGATGATGTGAAGGTTTGCGGGCACGCCGAAGGACTTCTTGGAATAAGGCAGCGTCAGCCGAATTTCATTTGTCACTCCCAGGCGCTTGTCTGGCTCCAGCAGGGTTATCAGCTCGCCGAAGACCTTTGAGATGTTGGCGCGGTTCACCTCGTCGATGATCAAGACGTGGTCGCGCGCGCCTTGGCCGACAGAAGGCGCCTTGATTTCCGGAACAAGCGTCTCAAGCTCGTCCCAGTCTACGAGCGACTGGTCCAGTTTGTAGACCGAATGTTGTCTGAATGGGTTCGGATAAATGCGGCTCCGCTCGATCCCCGCCTTGTCATGCCAAATCCACTCCACACCTCGGCGGTGGGGATGAAATGAAGCATCCGCCTCATAGAAGTACTCGCCGGTCACTCTGCCGAACGCCCGGATCCGGTCGCGGCCATCCGAGACGACGACGTAGTCTCCCACCTGCATGTCTGATCGGAACGACCAAGTGATCACCACATTGCCGTTGTGCCCGTTCGCTTCAGGCTCCTTTCGAGCCCGCCACTCGGCTAGAATTTCGCTGAGCTCATCGTAGCGCTCGTCGGACCAGTCGATATCTCCGCCCCAGCCAACATGGATTAGGCCAGTCTCCAGACCGAAACGTACCCGGTCCTCTTGGGTATGCCGCCGGCCCAAAGCCACCTTGAATACCCGAGCAGAGCGGTCCAGCCGTCCCGGTGTGTTCTCCTGCCCTGCATCTAGCCGGGCTCGCTCGCTGATGCGCTTGAAGACGCCGTCGTAAGGCTTCAGGCGGAAGCCCGTGCCACTTTCAGTTATTGCGAGATCGTTGTCTTCGCCGGTATCAGGCCGCAATCCTTCGACGAACTCCTCGTAAGACATGGATTGGTGGAAGGTTACGAATTCGATCCGACCTTCGCCAGCAAGGCGGCGATATTCGGTCATCAGGGCATTGCGGTCATCGCGCAACGGTTCGGCCGAGGTCTCGCCCAAGCAAAGGCGCACCGCCTCCCAAGCCGTGGCGTAGGTCTTGCCGGTGCCAGGGGGGCCGTAAATGATCAGGTTTGTTGCTGAAGGCAATGAGATTTCCATTGGGTCTGTCACGATCGCGGTCTCCGCTTGCCCTTGGAGCTTGTAGGTGAAGATGGTTGAGCTACTGGGGTTAGGCAGCGTGTGGATAGGCGGCGGCACTTGGGCTAACTGCTGAAGTTTTCTGCCCTCGAGCACTTGGCAGATATTAGGAAATGCATCTTGAAGACCCATTGCCGCGGCAAGTTCGCTCGCCCGGATAGAAACTGTAGTGGCACCCAGTTCACGTGCGGGTTCAATGAAGTAGTTTGCTGCGCACAGACGTATACGGTCAGCGTCACCAATCATGTAATCAAGTTTGGGAGGTGCGAATGGTCTGTCGTCCTCATCCACAATGATGAAACCAGCGTTGTGAAGCAGGGTGACTGGTCCGGTCGGCTTGTTCCATCCACCATGCACATCATGCGCCTTTGTTTCCGTGGCAAAGCCGAATATAGGCTTGGTCGGATAGACTCGTCTCTTGCGTACCCGCGTTGACCTCACCCAGTACTTTGCCGGGCTGCCAAAATCCTCGAAGAAATCCTTTTGTTCTCCTCGGGCGCGATACCTGTCGAAGGCGTCCATTGCGGCTTCGACATACCCACGGGACAGGTCGCCAGAGCCGGAGCCCAAGCCCTTGCGGAAAACCTCGTATCCCAGCTCCTCCAGTCTGGCAAAGGCTTGCGTCTCGCCAAAGCCGTTGAAGAATTCCTTGGCAGACAATGCACGCCCGTCCGGCAGATAACCCAGCGCCGCAGCCACAGTTGCTTTGGCTGGATAGGACTGGCTGCCCGTCAAGCTCTTAACCCAAACCTGCGGACGAACGAAGCCTCCACGTGCCAAGAACGTACTGAGCCCAAGGGCTTCGCAGTCGCCCATCGCAGCGTCTATCTCTTTGCGGGTCAGGAGGCTGAGCAATGCTTGGAGTGAGGCGAGACCTGTGGCGACCGCTGTCAAAGAACCGTCTTCCTTCCAGTGGTCGCCATGGCTGTTACCGTCGATGACAACTCCCGCTGCTGTGCTGATACTGCTGAAGACATGATCCACTGCGAACCGGAGCAGCGCTGGGTTATCGTCCGGGACGAGGACGCCAGATGAGACCAGATGATCACGTTCGTGCGATTTCGTTTAACAGTGGGAGAGCCCTCGCGCATTGCGGTGGACCCTGCCCGAACCAGGAAACCATCCGGAACGCGCTTCCCGAATGCCAAGGCTTGTTCCTTTCGGATCACCAGCCATTCTTCTTCCTCAGTCATACAGTACCCTTCTCCACTGCAACGCTAGGCAGCGCACATAACGTATTGACCAGCCGCATCTGCTCGACGGTCTCGCATTTCGTCTCGCGCAGACCGGGATTGCCAAACACCAGCGCCAGCCCCTTGGCTCGTGAAACCGCCACGTTGATCCGATTGAGCGAAAACAGAAACTCCATTCCCCGAGCGGTTTCATCAGCCGATGAGGCGGTCATCGACACCAGGCAGACCGGCGCCTCCTGACCTTGAAACTTGTCCACCGTGCCGACGCGAATGCCTCTTGGCAGCGCATCGCCCAGAGCGTTGACCTGTGCGTTGTAGGGAGCAACGACGATGATGTCGCTCACGCGCAGGGGACGCGTGGTGCCGTCCTTGTCAGTCCATGTACCCTGCAGCAGTTCGGCTGTGGCTGCCCGGACGGCGGCGACTTCCTTAATGGCGATCTGGGCATTGCCTTCATGTAATACTGGCAGCCAGAAGGCTCCGGCGCTTGGAAAGCACGTGCCGGCCACACCCTGTCGTTCGGCGTCAGGATGGCTCTCCAGCCGGCCCTCATAGACCTGATCCGAGATGAACCGGCAGACCTCCGGATGCATCCGCCGCGAGATGGGCAGGAAGATGCCCCGGTCAGCCGGAACGGTTGAATGATCTCCCAGCATCCACTCGAGGCAGGAGAGGTTCGCCGGCTCGGGATGTGATCCTTGAATGACCTGGGGCAACTGACGTGGGTCGCCGACCAGCACGATGTTGCGCGCAGCGCGGCCCATGGCGGCCATATTGGCAAGACCCACCTGCCCCGCCTCGTCCACGAACAGCCAGTCGAAGGCCTGCACGTTTTCGTCCCTGGCAAAGAAGAACGCCGTGCCGCCGACCACGTCGCCACCCGCTGCGGCCTGGGCGTTGTCGGTGGTGCGCAGGATCGGGCAGTTGTCCGGATAACCGTCTTCGCCACCCGAGACCTTATGGACCAGGTCGGGCGTGCTCGGCAGATCATTATCCTCGAGCGCGCTCAGGCAGCCCATCAGCACATTGCGGATGGCTTCATGGCTGTTCGAAGCCACGCCGATGCGTGCGCCCTTTCGCACAAGCGACAGGATCGTTCGCGCAGTGACGTAGGTCTTGCCAGTGCCGGGTGGTCCCTGGATCGGCAGCACGGTTTCATTCATCGCCCCGACAGCCGCAATGCTGCCTGCAACCGGATCACTTCCACCCAGCAGGTCAGCGCTGGGTCCGGTGCTCAGTCGTGGAGCCGCACGCGACAGGAGATCATCGACGGCCCCATAGGTCCGGGGGCCACATTGGTCCGCGACCACGTCGCGCACGGCCTCTGCGATTACCTTGGTGTCAAGCGGCCAGTCCGGGTGCAGTGTCAGCCGGTCGGCCAGCAGATGGTTCTTGCCCGGTCCCGCCTTGATCGTGACCTGCCGGGCCCTGCGGTCCATTTCCTCGATGGTGACAGAGACAGGCGGTCCGTCGAACACCGGGACTGTCGCCTTCTTTCCGGTTCGCAGTTTCGTCTCCTGAGAGGGAAAGCGATAGTGACGTGCAAAGGAGCGCTTGATCGGCTCCACAGGTCCGATCGCCTCTAGTCCGGCCAAGGCATCAAGATCGTCTATCAATTCGTCCTCATCCTTGGCGGTACTGTCGAATACGGCCCACTGCGCGGGCTTGACCTCGCGCTTGTGGAAGAGACCTAGGTTGAACAGCATCGCTTGCCGGTCCTCGGGCAGTCCCGAAGCGGCGAGATTGGCCCGCAGAGCTTGTGTCTCGGCATCTTCCTCCGCCTCCTTTGCGCCTGCGTCAGCACTCCACTGGGGCCAAGGTCCAGCAGGCCGGATGCCGACAAGCCAGTTCCGCAGCTCCTCGGTGGAGATGCAATCGATGCGGTTATAATCCTCGATCTCATCCAGGACGTGCTGGTCGGCTGTCTGGCGCCAGCGCTCGTAGGCGACGACTGATCCACCGGCGGTCTTGACCTCCCCCTCTCGCGTACGGCCATAAAAGACCTCCATCGACTTGATGGAATAGTTTGGCTCTGACGCGATCAGCCCGCCGCGCACCACTGCGAAGAGATCCACGAACCGTCGCTCCCGCAGCAGCCGGTCAAGAAAGGCTTCTCCAATCCCGTATTTCGTGGTCAGGCGGCGCAGGGCAGTGATCTCGTACGGGGCGTAGTGGTAGATACGCGCGCCCGGATGCCTCTCGATCCCTGCGCGGAAGAACTCCAGCAGGTTGGACATCGCTTTAGCTTCCGCATTGTGGTCATGGGCCCAGAAGGCGCGGAACTGCCCATCGCACCAGACCCCGTGCAGGTATTCCAGGCCACCCTCGACATGAGGATAGCCCTCGATGTCATAGAAGATGTCGCCGGCGCTGGGTTCCGGCAGCAGGTCGAAGCCCCTCCCCGGCTCAGGCGCGCGCAGCTGATAAGCGGGCTTTCCTGTCTTGCGGTCGTGCTGCAGGCGCGCCTGGGCGACGAGGCGCTGTCGGGTGCTTTCTGCTACACCGCGGACCGGCTGATCGAGACTGCCCAGCGCCGCCATTGTCGTGATGCCCGCCGCTTCCAGCTTCTTCACCAGCGTGCGACTGACACCCGCTACACCAAACAGACTGTCCTCGGCCTTCCAGACGGTTTCGCAATGCGCCGACCAGCGACACAGGGCGCAATCGGCTGTCGGAACGGGACGCGTTGCGCTGGGCGCAGCCACGAAGTCTTCCAGCCGTTTCCGTGCCATTCGGGCATAGGCTGCGTAGTCGGCCAGCCGCAATGTGGCGCGCTCTCCGGTTCCCAATTCGACATGAGCATCGTCGGGCATCACGCCTTGAATATCCGCCAGCATGTCGGAGTAGAGAACCAGCTGCAGGACATGCTTGGGGTACGGTCGTCGCTTGAGCTTGGTGTCTGCCACCTCGTAGCTGAAGGGACCCAGCGCCGAGGGACGATCAACCCGCAGCAGGAAATCCGACCAGCCGCCCAAGTTCCCCGACAGGAATGCTCCCTGGAACACGACCTCGGCGCCGTCTGCCAGTGCCTTACGCGTTGCAGCGGCATCTTGTGCCAAAGTCCCTCGCGCGATTTCGACAACGTGTCGGCCCGATGCCTTCAGTCGTTCCAGATGTGCAGCCTCATGCGCGTCACCCTGCTTTTGCAACAGCGAGGCGTCCTCGCTATCCGTGCCTGGCTCCGGCCCTTCGCCGCGAAGGTGCATCAGGTCCAGCGAGGTCGCATGGGCGCAGCCCATGAACCGCATCAGGTCGGTTGCTGAAAGGAGGATGTTCCCGTCTACGTTCCGCATGGGCTACCCAATCCTCAGTGAGCGCAACCCAGTAGGAATCGTCACGATAAAGGCTAATCTCCTCAGCATTCTACGCTCTGTCAATGCTTGCAGCCATAGCTTACTTCGCCAGCATTCTGTGACACGCGCGCTGTCTGGATTGTTTCGCCCTTCGCGCTTGTAGCTCAACGAGAGCGATTGCAAGGTCGGGTCAAAACAGGTGCCAAGTTGATGCTCATGCAAGACGACAAATCGCTGCGGGAAATACGGTCGTTCCTTACCGCGATCACCGGACGCATTCTGCAGCTTTCTGACCACAAGGCCGGTGTAGCCCTGGGTGCGGCGACCAGCACGCTAGCAGGTACAACCGCAGCCAGCACAATCATGGGCATCGTAGGTACGCTTGGAAGCGCTTCCACCGGTACGGCACTTGCAAGCCTGGCGGGCGCGGCCAAGACCTCCGCGACGCTATATTGGATCGGCGGCATCGCTGGAGGCGGAGCTGCGGCCGGTGCCGTTATCGTTGGTGCCGGAGCCATAGGCGCCGGGATTTATGGTTCGCGGAAAGTCAGACGTGCGCTGCTTGGGCAGACCCGTCGCGATACCCTTTCGGAGAGGGAACAAGAGGTCGTTCTTGCCATCACCACGCTAGTTCAGGCAATCGACGAAACGCTGGCCTCTAGGCGTGAGCTCGCGCGCAGGGAACTGGAACTCTTTTCCCGTATAGGGATCACACCTCTTCGAGAGGCCGTCCAGAAGCGGCTCGCTGACGGAGCCTTCTCAGAGTTGACGACCTACAACCGAGTTCGGCTGCGCGGCCACCTCAATAATCTGGAAGCTCTGCAGGGAAGATTAGCGCTATGACGCGTCGCAGTGCAGCGGTCACATTGGCGATCACGCTCGGCCAGGTCCTTGCCGGACGGCGCAATGGATGGAGCGAAGATCAGGAGCTGGTGCTGTCGGCCTTGCGCCGGTCCACGAAGAAGCTGGCCGACGCCGATGAGGACATGCTCGCAAGCTACCTGTCCGGTCTTTCGCCAGAGCAAATGCGCGGCGTGGTTTCGAATGTGAAGGGGATTTACCACGAATTATTGGTCGCTCGTGCTGAGAACATCGACGGGGATGATGTATCGGCCTGCTTGTTCGACACAACGAACCACCCTGGGGCAGACATCGAGTTCATTTTGGACGGCGACGTCATTCGCGACGTGCAGCTAAAAGCAGTCCAGACGCCGGATGCAATCATGGATCACCTCGAGCGGTATCCCGACATCGAAGTTTTGGCGACAAGCGAGGTTTCTGCGGTGCTGGGCGGCATCTATGGTGACCAAGTGATGACGTCCGGGTTCAGCAACGAAGCGCTTACCGAGGAAACCCGAAGAACGCTGGAGACCTTGGCTGGTGAGGATATCGGCGATTTTCTCCAAGATGGACTTCTGGTGTCGCCTCTCATCGGTGGCGCCCTTGTTGCGCGCTCTGCCCTCGAAGGTCGTCTGCCCAGCAGAGCCGAAATGAAGTCGGTACTGGAATTGGCTGGTATCAGTGCAGGTGCTGCCTTTGCAGTCGATGCGTTGCTTGACCTTGTTTGAGGGTCAGGACCTCAGCCCGTGCCCAGTCGACCGCTAGACTAGATTTCAGGGATGAGAGTGTCCGGCAATCTTCCTGGTGTACCTGCAGCTGGATCGGTGATGCTCTTTGCTGGCCCAAAGCGCATCACAACCCCGGAATAACCTGCCAGCGGCCGTCGTATTGACCGCATCGGCCACGACCGTCCACAAGGAGGTCCTGCTGTAACGGTGTCACCATGACTCAGCTCGTCCAGCCCCGCCTTGTGAACCCGCCCGATGGGGATCCTGGCGTTTATCTCGACTTCCGTTTCGGTCGCCGTGCCGTCCTTTTCGACCTCGGCAGCCTTGAGCCCCTGACGCCCCGAGAACTTTTGCGCGTCAGTCATGTCTTTGTTTCGCACGCCCACATGGACCACGTGGCAGGCTTTGATCCCCTCCTCCGCCTGCGCCTCAACCGGCCGCGCCCCCTGACAATCATCGGCCCAGCGGGGTTCGTGCGCCAGACCGAAAGCCGGCTCGGCGCCTTTAGCTGGAACCTCTTGAACGCGACGTCCGTCGACTTCCGCCTCGCGGTCCAAGAATTTGACGGCCAGCGCCTCTCGGCAGCAGCCGAGTTCCGCGCCCGCGACGGGTTTCGCCGCCGGGACCTGCCGCCCCCTGTAATTGGCGATGGCCTGGTCCTTGCCGAGGACAATCTCGTGGTCGAGGCGGTGGCGCTGGACCACGGTGGCATCTCCACCCTTGCCTTTGCCCTACAGGAAAGCCTTCGCATCAACGTTCGGCGGGCCGCACTTGAAGAACTCGGCGTGCCGGTCGGCCCCTGGTTGGAGATCGCCAAAGCCGCTATCCGCACGGGCGCCCCCGACGAGCAACGCATCGCGGTACCTCAAAAGGGCGAGATGCCCCTCGGCGAGCTCCGCGAGCGTGTCGTTCATATCGAACCAGGGCAGCGCGTTGCCTACGTCACTGACGCGGCGGACACTGTTGAGAACCGAGGAAGGATCATTAGTCTTGCCCGTAGAGCCGATCACCTGTTCATAGAAGCCGCCTTTACGGACGCTGACAGCGACCGTGCTCGTGTCACGGCGCACCTGACTGCCCGCGCCGCCGGAGAGATTGCGCGAGCCTCTGGCGCACGTCGTGTCATCGGCTTTCACTACTCGGCCCGCTATGCTGGATCATCCGAGCGCATCTCCGCCGAACTTGCCGCAGCGCTGGACCCCCAGGCACCTCGCGAGGTCATCGGGGAGCCCAACACCGAGGAGGAACAACCGGACTGGGTGGAACAATGGCACAGCAATGGCCTCTCGACCGAAAGAGCCCTCGCCCGCTTTGACAGCCTACCAGGCGTCGAGATGGAGGAACTGACGGGTACCTGGCGGGGCTCGGAACTGCCCACTGGCCATCCGCTCGACGGCCTTCTCGAGAGGTTCGGCTGGCAGGGAAAGCGCTTCGAGAGCAAGGAGCGCGTTCACCCCCTGATCTTCCACCCCGGCATTGCGCTCGATCCCAGCCGTTTGCCCCTGTCGGTGGCCCTGCGCTGGCCCCGCCTCGCCCGGAGCATTCCCGCGCGTGCTGGTTTTGCCTTTGTCCGCAGAACTCTGCGTGCACGTGGGCCTTCGGCAAGCTTGGCGCGCATCGAGTTTCGGGACTGTCTCAGCACCGCCATGATCTACGACCGCCAGCCGATCATCGACCACTTCCGCCGCATCGACGACAGCCGCTTGCTCGGGCTGATGCAGGTCCGTTCGGTACCGCCCTACTTCTTCCTGTTGACCGCTGAGAAGTGATGGACTCTGGGGTCCGACGGCCCCACCTCCATCGCAATGCCGGGTCTGTCTCACACCGGTGCAGCGGGCGACAAGCACGCCTCGTCGCTTAGTCCTTGTAGGGGTCGAACTCGTCCCCTCCGGCCATTCTCAACCCAAACGGTAGCTCTCTGCGTTATGGCTATTCTTTTGTACAATTACTCGCGCCAAGCGCAGTCTGATGTTCTACGTTCCTACTCCATGCTGCAGCCAAACTAACAGACCTCGTTGTTCCAGATCAGTTATGTAACTGATTGAAACGTCGATCTTACGTCTACGTCTGACGGTTGAAATCTTGGCACACGAAAGGATCGACCAAGGACAATCAGCGCGCACGTGAACTGAACGCGTCCGGAACCTGTGCGAAAGATCAGGTTTTCACAGGCCCAGGCCCCAGTTTAGTTATGCGTGTACATAATGAGTGACTTGGATGTTTTCCCATGAGCCAGAACCAGCAGCAAGCCGACCTTCGGCCGTTTGTCTCAGCGAAAGACCTGACGATGATCCTTTCCGCTATTGGCGCTTATTCTCACAATATTGAATATCGCGATCTGCAGGATCGGTTGCAGCATCAGGCCGTGTCGTGGGGTGTTGTCAGGACCTGCTAAGCTGACCTGGGACGCGCAAGCCTAAGTGGTTAAGGCCCTCCTAAAAAGAGACGAAACGGTCGGAGGTTCCATGTTGGATAATAAGCAGATGGAGCATCTAGCGGAGTTTAACAAAGCTCCGCAACAAGCCGCGTATCAACAACCAGGGATGCTGAACCTGTGCCGGCCTCAACTCCAGCACGATGAAAAAAACCGGCTCAGCTGACTACCGTTCAGATGATTAATGCCAGAACTCGTAAAGCGTGACGTGAGAGGTTTGCCATGTTTGTGAAAAAGTCTTCAGCCCCCCGCATTGTGACGGTTGATGACGGACGTGTCCTGAGCGCCGCGGATCTTCCGGATGCGGACACACGCTGGGTAGCCAGTCGAAAGCAGACGGTGGTTCTGGCCGTGAGCCATGGCCTGATCAGCCGAGACGAGGCACTAAGGCGCTATGGGCTTTCTTCTGAGGAGTTCGATGCTTGGTGCCGCGCCAACACTGCTCATGGAAAGGCGGCGCTGAGGGTCACGGCCTTGCAGAAGTACAGACGGTCACAAGTCCATACGGCACCTGAAAGTCGCATCGGCTAACCACCCAGGAAGGCTCGGATGGCCAGTGCTTGCCGATGGCAAGGCAGGCCTCCTGCCGGGTCTGGCGGATCATGGAAAGATCGTTCACGCGCATGGCCCATGTCTGCCCGCACGACCCCGAAGCCTCGTGTGCAAGATGCGTCAGGTTACCGAGTCCCGATAGGTCAGGGCCGCCTACAATAAGGAGGTTTGAACGGTGCGAGTTTTGGGTTTAGTCCCGGCCACCTTTCCCGCCACCGTTCCCATTGCCACCGCCGTTTCCGCCTCCGCCGCCATTGCCATTTCCGCCGCCATTGCCATTGCCGCCACCGTTGCCATTGCCGCCGCCGTTTCCGTTTCCACCACCGTTCCCATTGCCGCCGCCGTTCCCATTGCCACCGCCGTTCCCGTTGCCGCCACCGTTTCCGCTGCCGCCATTGTTGCCACCGCCGTTTCCGTTACTGCCACCGTTCCCGTTACTGCCGCCGTTGCCGCCACCGTTGCCACCGCCGTTTCCGTTTCCGTTTCCGCCACCGTTCCCGTTACTGCCGCCGCCGCCCGCGCTGCCACTGCCGCCATTGCTGCTGCCGCCGCCCGCGCTGCCACTGCCACCATTGCTGCCGCCGCCGTTTCCACTGCCGCCCGCGCTGCCACTGCCGCCATTGCTGCTGCCGCCGTTTCCGCTGCCGCCCGCACTGCCGCTGCCGCCGCCAGTGCCTCCGGGGTCGCTGGATATACCGTCGCCAGCGCCTCCTTTGCTGCTCCCGCTGTTGCCTTCGGTGCTATTCCTGACGCCAGCCAGATTGCGGCTGTTCGAGGTTCGCAGCCATTCGTTGTTTCCTCCGCTTGAGGCCGCCCGTCTGCGGACACCAGAGGTCGTTTGCGGCACCTCATTACCGCGGCCCGCCCCATTGGCCTGGACGGGTGCCGGCGTTTCTCTCCTCGTAGCGACAGCCTTGGGCTTTGGAGGCGCTCCTTGGCCGCCCAGCCACAGCTCCAGGTAGCCCTCCTTCGGAGACGGCGTAAAGCTGACGAAGTCCCGCGCCTGAGTGTTCAGCGAAGCTGCCAGTTCCTCGGCTGCCGCCCGATCCTGCGGGTGATAATACCGGACATGCGTCTCACCGATCGTGAAGGGTGTCGATGCTTCCTCGGGCGACCATCCTGTTTCCGAGAGCCGCGTCATCGTCTGATGCCGCCGCTCGCCCGCAAGACGCTCCGGGACATAGACGGCCAAGCGCATGGTTGGCTTTTCCGCATTCGACAACAGCAGCTGAGGGCTGGCATCCGACGCCGGCACCGGGGGACGGGCAAGCTGTGGCCGTGACACAAAGGGTGCCTGTTTGGCCTCCCCGGAAGCCGAGTCGAGTGCCATTGTGGCCATCTCGGGGCTCGTCCCGGAGCCGGGCTGTTCGGAAGCGATAGGACGTGCGGCAATCGCTGGCATGCTGGGCGCAGCAGCCGCTGTCGCTAAGGCAGGCAGCTCCAGTCCACGAGATGACGGGGCAGACAACACGTCGAGTGATGCAAAGGCAGTCTCTTGTGCATCGGCAAACGGTACAACGCCACGGCCTGGAGACCAAGTCGCCAAAGGCGGCGCCGTCACCGGTGTCGCATAGGAAGGCGCAGCATCCACGGAAGGACCAGCCGCGGAAACAGGCAGATCACCGCGGCTTTCCAGATCGATACCGCTGTTGCGGATGGCGCCAATGCTGACAAGGGAGGCGCCTGCCAGGCCGCCAATCACCAGCCCCAACAGCATCGGAGGCACACGACCGCCAAAAGGGGTCTTTCCCCTTATCTGCGCCAAGGCCGCAAGAACCTGACGCGAACCAAAGAAATAGGGTATGGGGCCTGCGGCTTCTGGCTGCTCGTCTTTAAAAGCGCTTATGAGTACCGGCGCGGCTGGCGTCGGTACCATGATAGGCAGGTCGGCGCGTTCGGAAGGCCTGACGCTTCCGCGTTCGGCCGCCTGCTGCTGCTCTGCCGCACGCTGCCGCAGCACTTCCTCTCGCTTTGCGCGGGCAGCCGCTACCCGTTGTTTCCATTCTTCGGGATTATAGGGCAGTAAGTTGGCAACCGGAGCATCAGCAGCAGGCTGGTGCTGCGGTTCTCGCGCAGGCTGAACCATAACTGTACCACCTAAATGCGCGCCGTTCTGACGCGTCTGCATCCATAAATACCACCTCCGGACCCGATCTACAAAGCCGAGAGGATCTGACGGTTGCGGACCGGCGGTTATTCGCAGGACAGTTGCGGGACGAGTGGGGCCGGTGATTGAACGGGCATGTAGCACATTTTGTAGGATACGATTACGCCTGGGGTCCTCAGTACCATGCTCGTGTCTCCGCTCACGAGCATTGTCATCCCTCATCTGCCGCACGCAGTGAGCAGCGCAAGACACCTGTCTGCCCAGACGCTGTAAGGACCCCGCGGCCAAAATCGGTCTGCCGATGCCAAGGCCGGATCCTTACCGGCGCAGAGTGCGTTGGCAGTGGTACTGACAGATCGTCTTGCCGATCCGGTCCAACCATCGCAAAGAAACGTGTGGGACTCGTCATGAAGCTGTTCATTCACGGGGTACCTGACACAGGCTATATGTGGACCCCGCTCGTGGAAGCGCTGGATCTCTCACAGGACAGATGCGCTGGTGCCCTTGGGCGGATCATGGTGAACCGCCATCACACCTCTAGCTAAGCGCAAAAGGCTCGGCGTGAAAGGATCGGCACTCTTTGGAAATCGTCGCGCCTCTTAGCACCGTCACTCAACCATTGCGTTGACGCGTTAACCAACTGCACACTGCGAATGTACTTGGTCACGCCCTCACATGTTTAACGGAATGCTCGGATGGTTTCGAAAGCATTTACCCCTCGTCTTGCAGCACATAGCCCGGCGCTGGGGCAGAGCCGGACGTCTCGCCGAGGATCACTGCCAAGTCACTGTCCTCGGAAGAGACAGATGTCGTCATAAGTTACCTTGAGGAGGAACCCCAATGATACGTATCGCTCTAAGCGCCGCCCTCTTGGCGGCGGCGGCCACGCCGCTTGCCGCTCAAAATCGGATCGACGGGCAGGCGCCCAATGCCCCTGCTCTGTCACCTTATGGCAGCTATGCCGTCGGGGTGAGGCAGTTCGACTTGGTCAACAAGAACCAGATCAACATTGTCGCTATCGACCCCTCAGCCGAAGAACCCGCAGAGTTGCCGCGATATGACCGGCCGCTGACGGTAGAGATGTGGTACCCGGCCGCAACGGACTCGATCGGCGCTACATCCTTCAACACCTATCTACGCGACGGCGTAACCGAGGTCACCCTGGAAGGGCGCGCCATCCGCAATGCCGCGCCGCCCCCGGAGACGAACCCCTTCCCGCTTGTCCTGATGAGCCACGGCTACCCTGGCAATCGCTTCTTAATGTCCCATTTGGCCGAGAACCTCGCCTCGAAAGGATATGTGGTCGCCTCCATCGACCATACCGACTCGACCTACCGCGATCAGGGTGCCTTCGCGTCAACACTGGTCAACCGGCCGCTGGATCAGTTGTTCGTATTGGACGAGATGGCGCGGCTCAATGCGGACGCCAGTTCCGGAGTGGCCGGGCTGATCGACACGGACAACACGGGCCTGATCGGTTATTCGATGGGCGGGTATGGCGCTGTCGTGACGGCCGGCGGCGGCCTCAGCGAGAACGCAGTAGGTTTCGGCCCCCAGGACACGCTGGCCATCCACCGCGAGGGCAGTGAAACGCATGACGCCCTGCCCGATCCCCGCATCAAGACCGCCGTTGCCATCGGCCCCTGGGGCATGAATGTCGGCCTGTGGGATGCCGAAGGCTTGGCCGGGATCGAGATACCGATGCTGTTCATTGCCGGCTCGGACGATGAGACCTCGGGCTACGAAAACGGTATCCGCAAGATCTGGGAAGGTGCGACCAGCGTCGACCGCTCGCTGCTGACCTTCGAGGGTGGTGGCCACAATACCGTAGCACCGATCCCGGCCCCGATCGAAAGCTATGCCGCAGGCGTGTCCGGCCACTATACCGATCCGGTCTGGGACACGGTGTTCATGAACAATGTCGGCCAGCATTTTGTAACTGCCTGGATGGACATTGAGTTGAAGGGCAACTCAGCCATGCAGAGATATCTCGACCTCCAAGCGAATGGCAGCGACGGCGTCTGGTCGGTCGATGAAAGCGGTGCCTTCACGGACGATCACACCTATTGGTTCGGCTTTCCCGAAGGCGCTGCCGAGGGGCTCCGGTATGAGGTCCTGAGCGCCGAAGTGGCGCCGGTCCCGCTGCCAGCATCGGTTTGGCTGCTGGGGGTGTCAGTCGCAGGCCTTGGCGCTCTCCGCAGCAGGCGCAACAGGAAGGCGTGATTGTCCTTGTCTTAGTGGCATGGGATGCAGGTCCCGTGCCAATCCGCCATCAACAGATCCTTCCTGTTTCCAGTCTTAGCTCCGCCCCCTGCATTCGACCTGAGACCCCGCTCTTTTTGGGTCCTTCCCGGGCAGTCACGTATGCGGTGGGCTTTGTCCCGCACATTCTCTAGTTGCACCTCCAAAATCGGGGTTCGCACCCGGTTCGCGGTTCGCACCTGCCGCTCAAGGTCGGTGCCACTCGTTGCAACTGGCTGGAACAAGGCGGCAGGCCGACCGTTGAGCAAAACTCCCTGTTGGAACTGGCCCCGCCGTGACTGGCGGGGCGCTTTTCCTCTACAATTGGCCGCCAAGTCAGCCGGAGGATGCAGCCATGGATCTGGAGCGCGCGATAGAGATCGCAGCCGGTGCTCATCGTGGGCAGCGGGATAAGGCAGGAGAGCCGTTTATCCTGCACCCGCTGCGGGTAATGAACGCTTGCTCGACCAGGCCCGAGCAAATCGTGGCTGTGCTTCACGATCTGGTCGAGGACAGCGAGTGGACGCTCGAGGACCTGCGCAGGGAGGGTCTGTCAGAAGACTTGGTGGCCGCGGTTGACGCCATGACCCGGCGTGAGGGCGAGACCTACGTCGACTTCGTGGACCGCGCGGCGCGCAATCCCATCGCGCGGACCGTCAAGATCGCGGACCTGCGCGACAACCTCGACATGACCCGCCTCGCGGATCCCACGCAGTCCGATGTGCAGCGGTCGCAGAAATACGTAGAGGCGCTCAGGGCGCTGGGCATGTCGCCCGAGTAAAGAGGCGGAGCCTTCCGGCACGCCTTCTGGGTCTCAGCGCTCGCCCTTCCGCCAGTCCCACGGCAAGACGAACTCGCTGCTCCAGATCCCACGCTGCGCCACCCGGGCCACGACTTCCTCCGGATCATAGATGGGGCCGCCGTATTGCCGATAGGCGACAGCCCAGCCGCTCTCAACCATCCACGCGTTCAGGTTCTCTGCCCCTGCCCGGCAGATCCCGACGATCCGTCCATAGCGGTCCCTGTCCTGCTCTTCGCACCTGACCCCCCGCCCAGCGATGGCGGAAACAAGCGCTTTCTCGGCATCTGCCCCGCATGCCCAGTTCCGACCAGCGCGCCGGCATGTTTGTCCCGCTTCAGGTGCGTCGATACCGAAAAGCCGCACACGGGCTCCTGCCACGTCCAGCGTATCGCCGTCGATGACAGTGGCATTCCCTGCCTGCTGATCGGCCAGAGGCTCGCCGGTGATGACCTCCTGCAGCATCTCTGTCAGCGCTTGGCGCAGCTGCGGATTGCCATCTCCGATCAGGAACAGCGCAGCGACAAGGGCAATAGCGGCAAGCCAAACCTTTGGGCCTGCACGGCGCTTTGTTTTACGGCTCTTCTTCATGCCAGCGGTGTCTAACAGGCGCAGAGCATCGGCAATACCCAAGCGCTCACGATTGGTGGTCTACGGAGATGCGGCGATGTGGGCCCAGCGGCATCCATAGGGTGCAGATCTGAACAACAGTAGGCCCCGGTTGGCGGTGGGTCTCGAAAGGGGCGCCCAAACGGGATGGCTAAATGAGTCAGATAAGGCAGAGGAAAAGCTATAGGACATGCGAGCCGTACGGACGAAAGCGCATTGAAAGGCGATCTGGATGCGAGACCCGTCCCAAGGCCACCGGGAAATGAGAACGCCCGTCTATGCCTCACTTTCCTGTTCCGGTCTGCTAAACAGAGAGCTCCGCTTGATCCGGAATGACGCTCCGTCGTCGAGCGCTTCAGAGCACCTCGAGCTTCACGCGGCCGACACCGGTTGAAACGAGGCCAATGTCCTCTGCCGCTTCCTTGGAAAGATCGATCACCCGGCTACGTGCGTGAGGACCACGATCGTTAATCCGCACCACAACCGACTCGTCAGTCGCTTCGTTCGTCACGCGAACGCGCGTTCCGAAAGGCAGGGTCCGGTGAGCGGCGGTCAGATCGTTCATGTCGAAGGTTTCCCCGTTCGCTGTTTGGCGCCCGTGGAAGCCGGGTCCGTACCAGGACGCCATTCCGGCTTGCTGCTTCCCAGCAGAGCCGCCTTCGTGCGCCAAAGCGACGGGTACCATCGCTAAAGAAGCAATCGCTGCAATTGCAGCCCGGCGAATGAATTTAGGCTTGATCAAGGGTCACCTCGGATTGGGACATGTCTCGCTGTCAGGTGCCGTCTGGACGCTGACGGCTCCCGAGGCAATGAAAGCATGGCCGCGGTTCCACCCGCTCCCCGGTTCAAGCGAGACCTCGCCAAACGCACTAGTCGCGGCCGGCCGATATCCGCCACCCAGGGCAGGTCGTTAGAACGTTACGCGCAGCTCCCTTGACAGAATGGGCCCGAAACGACCTCGAGCGCGCCTCTTTCGAATGTGGTGAGGCCTTATGACACCCTATGATTTCACACACAGACTCGTGGCCTTCCACGCTGGAGGACAGCAACCGCTGCGGAGAACAGAGCGCTCAGGCTGAGGCACAGCTTGGCCTGACGCAGGCCGCCCGTGCCGCCATCCAGCGTAGACTCGCTGCGCGTGGCTATTACATAGCCCGCATCGATGCGGTCTTCGGTGCGGGGACACGGCGCGCGATAAGGGTTTGTCGCGGATCCCGGCCGACGCGAACCCGCCTGGATCGTTTCCCGGACTCGCCGCGTTAAACCCCATGCAGCCGCAAGTGCCCAATCCCGCCTCGACACTCAACTTTACCCGCCAAGGCTCGGGAAAGCCGCTACTCATGCTGCACGGCCTCGGCGGCAACATCGCCTCATGGGACAATCTTGCTGCCGATCTGGCGATGACGAACGAAGTCATTGCGCTGGATCTGCCAGGCCATGGCGCGTCGCCTGTGACGCCTGGCTCGCGCACCTTTGGTGGCATCGCCGATGAAGTGGCCGATTTCATCCGGGCCGAAGGTTTTGAAGGCATCGCTGCCGTCGGCATGTCGCTGGGCGGACGAGTGGTTCTGGAGATGGCCCGCCGCGGCCTTGTCGGCGCCACGGTCGCACTTGCCCCGGGCGGCTTCTGGAATGACAGGGAGCGGAAGTACCTTAAGGCGTCGCTCATTGCTGGTGGCAATATCTCGAGGATCGCCCGCCGCGCGCTTCCCGTTCTGACACGCTACAAAGTTGGTCGCGCTGCCCTTCTGGCACAGATATCAGCAAAGCCAGGACAGGTTCCGCAGGATACCGCGCTGCGGGAGCTTCGTTCCTTTGCAAGCACCCCGACCTTCAAGGACCTGGTGCGCGATCTGGCCGAAGGGCCGACACAGGAAGGAAGCGCGAGTACACCGGGGCCCGTGACGATCGTCTGGGGACGCAAGGATCGGCTGCTGCTGCCACGGCAGGCCGAGCAGGCGATGCAGGCGTTTCCCGAGGCGCGGCTCCACTGGGTGGATCAGGCCGGCCATTACATCTCATGGGACGCACCGGATGAAGCACTGCGTCTGAGCCGGCAGGGGATCGCGTCAACAGGCAGCACCACAACTGCCTGAAGCAGCCGGCTTCTGCGAACAGCTTCAAGCTCCCTCCCCTCTCGGGTTTTTATCTTAGTTTTCCTGATGCAGTGGGCGTTGTCGCGGGCATTTTCAGCTGCGGGTAGAAATCGGCGTCGCACCTAAGGTCTGCAGGTTCGTACCAGCCAGAGTGCAAAGGGCGAAACAGCAAAGTCCAGGGTCAGGTAAGCGCATCGAACGTAGCGGTGGCATTCCGAATAGCAAGGCCGGCCCCCTGACTACCGACCGCCTGAAAACACATCGCTCGGTACGTGGCCTAAGGCTACGACACCGTGTCCCCTGCCATCGCATCACTTTGCTCAGCCAATCAAGGCGCTTAGCAACGGACGGACCGCACCGGATGCATTAGGCTGCCCTGTCCGTTTTAGGCGCCACAGGCAGGTGGCAAACTTCACACGCACGAACCGACCGCCTGAAAACCCGTCGATCGGTTTTGCCTTCCGCGGCCCGTTTTGCTCGCGCTGCTTTTCAAGCCCCAACTTTCCTGCGGCCGGTGTATACGAGAGGAGTTCGTTTGGCGTCGATCAGCGGCTGCATTTTAGTCCGCATCTAGTCAGTATTGATCCGCGATCTCGACCCTGGATCGCGTTGGCCCAATAAACGAGACTTGCGGAGAGGGAGGACGTCATGCAGTTCCAGCGCACCATCGGGATCGACTACTCTGGAGCGGAAACGGCAGACTCCAGCCTCCCGGGCCTGCGGGTCTATCAGACCGAAGGCGGTGGCTCTGCCCTGGAGATCGCCCCGCCACCAGGCCCCAAGCGCTACTGGACGCGCCGGGGGCTTTCCATATGGCTGATCGAGCGCCTCGCCGAACCCATCCCCACCATCGTGGGCATCGACCACGCCTTCTCCTTTCCCGAGGCCTATTTCAGTAAGCATGCCCTGTCCCGCGACTGGGATGTCTTCCTCAACGACTTCCATCATCACTGGCCTACGGACGCACCCAGCCTCTACGTCGACTTTCTGAGACATCAGGGGGATGCAGACGCGGCGCTGGCAGCCCGCCGTACTGGTGAGACGCGCTGGCGCCGCAGAGTGGAGGAATTGGCCCGAGCAAAGTCAGTCTTTCATTTCGACGTCACAGGTCAAGTCGCCAAATCGACCCATGCTGGCCTGCCCTTCTTGCGCCGTATCCGCCGTGCGCTGCCGAACCTGCACGTCTGGCCGTTCGATGGGTGGGAGATACCCCAGAACCGTTCGGCGCTGGTCGAAGCCTATCCCCGCCTTTACAGCGCCGCATATACTGCAGAGGACCGGACACCTGATCAACACGACGCATTTTCAACAGCATCATGGCTGCGCGATGCGGATGCGGAGGGGCGGTTGGCTGAGGCTTTGGCACCAAGGCTGAGCGAGGCCACCGCCCGTCTTGCGCGGCACGAGGGCTGGATCCTCGGCGTGATGTCAGACCAACCGCCTGCCTCGAAAACAGCGGCGGGCAAGGCAGTCAGGTCTCAGCACTCTCGCTCAGCCAAAGGAACTACAAGACCTGGATATCGCAATCCCAATGGTCAGGTGGTGATTGCTCCAACAGGCCGCGCTGGTACGGACCACAACCAGCAGGTCTATCACCTTTGCTGCGGGCAGTGCGGGCTGAACTACGGAGCAAACGGCTCGGACATCCACGCACGCAAATGCCCAGCTTGCGGCGGCGGCAAGCCCGGGCTGGTGATCTGAGGGTACGGCCCTTAGCCGCCATTCACTTGTCTCAGCATGCTGCAGCGCGCTCAGACAATGCTCACACTGGGTAGACCATCTCGTGTGCCTGCGCCCAACTTAACCCTCATGCACTGGTAACGCATTTCAGAGTAAGAAGTCCTGCTCGATCAGCGAGACCAGTCTTGAGAGTTCAACCGAAAAATCAGCTCTACTGTCTCCGTCTGTGTCTGCCAGAACCAAGGTGGTGGTGTTGCTACGCTGATAACGCAGTTCGCCTGCAGAACCTGAGAAGCTTGCCGTTCCAATAAACGCGAAGGCTTGATTGCCGAAGAGGTGCAGGTCTGCGTCCATAGAGGCTAGATTTATCCTGTCGCCCTGTAGGCGGTTAAAGTCGGAAATTAAGTCCCGTCCCACTGCCCCTATACCTGACTCAAGCCTGTTACCGAACACAAATTGATCTGCTCCGAGGCCGCCTGTCAGGTAGTCTTTACCTAGTCCACCTACCAAGCGGTCACTGCCAGCACCGCCCATTAAGGCGTCGCTTCCATTATCGCCGATCAGCCTATCATCGCCGGCACCGCCGGCCAGGGTGTCAGCACCCCCGCCACCGTTCAGGAGGTTGTTGCCGGCATTGCCGGTGAGACGGTTGCTCAGCGTGTTGCCGGTACCGTTGATGCTTGCGCTGCCTGTCAGGACCAGGTTCTCGACATTTGCCGAGAGGACATGGGAGACGGAGGTGTGGACGGTGTCTGTTCCGGCAGTGGCGGCCTCGACAACCCGGTCGCCGACGTTGTCCAAGATGTAGCTATCGTTTCCGGCACCGCCGGCCAGGGTGTCAGCACCCCCGCCACCGTTCAGGAGGTTGTTGCCGGCATTGCCGGTGAGACGGTTGCTCAGCGTGTTGCCGGTACCGTTGATGCTTGCGCTGCCTGTCAGGACCAGGTTCTCGACATTTGCCGAGAGGACATGGGAGACGGAGGTGTGGACGGTGTCTGTTCCGGCAGTGGCGGCCTCGACAACCCGGTCGCCGACGTTGTCCAAGATGTAGCTATCGTTTCCGGCACCGCCGGCCAGGGTGTCAGCACCCCCGCCACCGTTCAGGAGGTTGTTGCCGGCATTGCCGGTGAGACGGTTGCTCAGCGTGTTGCCGGTACCGTTGATGCTTGCGCTGCCTGTCAGGACCAGGTTCTCGACATTTGCCGAGAGGACATGGGAGACGGAGGTGTGGACGGTGTCTGTTCCGGCAGTGGCGGCCTCGACAACCCGGTCGCCGACGTTGTCCAAGATGTAGCTATCGTTTCCGGCACCGCCGGCCAGGGTGTCAGCACCCCCGCCACCGTTCAGGAGGTTGTTGCCGGCATTGCCGGTGAGACGGTTGCTCAGCGTGTTGCCGGTACCGTTGATGCTTGCGCTGCCTGTCAGGACCAGGTTCTCGACATTTGCCGAGAGGACATGGGAGACGGAGGTGTGGACGGTGTCTGTTCCGGCAGTGGCGGCCTCGACAACCCGGTCGCCGACGTTGTCCAAGATGTAGCTATCGTTTCCGGCACCGCCGGCCAGGGTGTCAGCACCCCCGCCACCGTTCAGGAGGTTGTTGCCGGCATTGCCGGTGAGACGGTTGCTCAGCGTGTTGCCGGTACCGTTGATGCTTGCGCTGCCTGTCAGGACCAGGTTCTCGACATTTGCCGAGAGGACATGGGAGACGGAGGTGTGGACGGTGTCATTCCCTCCGTTCTCAAGCTCAACAACACGGTCACCGAAGGAAATGTGATACTGATCATTTCCACCCGCACCGATTAGGTCCTCTGCATCCGAGGTGCCACGCAGGGTATCGTTCCCCTGACCGCCAACCGTCTTGTTGTCATCAATGATATCGATCCGAATGACCTGCATATTACCGCCATCAGCGAAGGTCATGTTGCCTGAAAGTTGCACCGTCAAATAAGCGGTCTCAGTCTCCTCGGCTATGCCGTCTCTGGTGGCCGAGATTGAAAGTGCCTCAGTCCTACTGGTAGGGAACGTCGAAACAGCATTGATCCAGTTACTTCCGGCGAGCATTCCGAGGTCATAATTCGATGCCGTGCCACCGAGCACTGACGTTTCGTAGCTATAGCTAACCCAGTGGTTGATCATACCTGTAAAGTTCAGTGCTTGATCCAGCGTCTGCCCTTCGCGAATGGTGATCACCTCTGGTAAGGTGTCCACATAGGTGGCCAGCAAGGGCGGCGGAGATCCAGTTAATTCGAACGATGTGTCGAATCCCAGGGCGCGCAACTCGGAATTGGTGTAGGTCCGGTTGTTGCCGTAAACATCCTGGATCTCGACGCGTTCTATGTCGACGACGCCAGCAGCATTAGCCGCAGAGTAAAGATACTGGTAAGAAGCCCGCCCGTCAGACCAGTCGTCTGACGTCATTCCAAAAATTCCAGCCAGATCCCAGTCGCTGAAAGATGGAGCGCCACTGACGCCGAAACTATACGTTAGATCGCGATCTAACCAGATCCACACCTGATCGATTTCGTTACTGTCGCTACCTGCAGCAGAGAATTCCACGACGGTATTGCCGCTGCTCAGATCGACATGCTTAGGCAGGTTTAGTTCCGTGAGCACCGGCGCGATCATATCTGCATCGACGCTGTGCACAATAATCTCGGTGTTGAAGCCAAGGTCACGCAAGGTCTGGGCGGGGATCGTCGTCCGATTGCCTTCGAGGTCCACGACCTCGATGTCCGTGATATTCAGAGGACCTGCAATGTTGTGGGGTAGGATCGACTCGGTATAGCTGTGGCTACCATCGGCCCAGTCGCTGCCCCATCCGTGAATGATCTGAAAATTGTATGATCCCGAGGTCGTCGCAAGTGGTCGATCATAGTTGACAACCACATAATCTATCCCGTCTGGATCCTGGATGCTTGCCGCTAAAGTCAGTTCGATCTGGCCGTTGCGCAGGTCGAGGATAGAAGGAACGGTGAGAGAAGTGATCTGCGATGGAGCAGTGTCAACCATGGAAAAAACCTGAGCTTGTGCGAAGCGAAATACGGCGCTTCTCCGCACCAGAGCAAAGGCGCACTTTCGTAAGGCTTTCAAGAGCTTTTGTAAAACAGGCTTAACGTCCGGTTATGTCAAGATCGAAAGAGCACACGCGTCGAACATCAGAGAACGGGAAAGCCTTTGACCTGTCCCAGGTCGTCCATCGTTCATAACAAGGAACCTTTGTTATTGTGCGCTGTCACAATTGCATCACGCCGCTTTCCGCCCTTCGCGTCTTCTGCTGCGATATCGCCGTCCTTTCATACGCGGGGCAGTCATATTGCGGGCCTTATCGCCGATGTAATCTATCTCAGCCGCTGTTGTTGCGAACGCATTCGAGAACAGGTCAGGAAGATATCTCCAACTCATTGATTGGGGGCCGGTTGACAGCACCCACCCCATCGGAACAAAACAGGAACTCCAACTTTTCGTCTGCAACCGCTTTCCTGGGTGCCCTCCGTCATGCCCCCGTCCTTCAACCCCGCAATAGCCGCCCTGTGCGATCAGATCGCGCGGATGGAGGGTGAGAGCGGACCGACACGCGAGGTGCTGCCCTTCGGCGTACCGGCGCTTGATCGCCGCCTGCCGGGAGGTAGACTGGCCTTGGGCTGCCTGCACGAGGTGGCAGGTGACGGCAACGGCGCGGTGGATGGGGCTGCGGCCTCCTGCTTTGCGGCCGGCATCGTCGCCCGTCTTCGTGGACAGGTTCTCTGGTGCGTGACACAGGCGGGTCTCGGCCCGGACCGGGTGATCTATGTGGAGGCCGGCGATGACGTCTCGGTGCTGGCCTGCATGGAGGACGGGCTGCGCCATGGTGGCTTGGGCGCGGTGGTGGCCGATGTCGCGCGGCTCTCGATGACTGCGTCCCGGCGGCTGCATCTCGCCGCGAAAGGACCTGGCACCCCCGGCATCGCGCTGCGCCGCTGGCGCAGGCAGCAGGACACCTATGACTTCGGCCAACCTACGGCGGCGATGACGCGCTGGCGCATCTCGGTCCTGCCCTCCGCGCCCCTGCCCGTCCCCGGTCTCGCCCGGGCCCGCTGGCTCATCGATCTGATCCGGGCACGGGCAAGCGATTCTCTCGATATTGAACTAGAGGCGTGTAATGGCACGGGTCATATCGGTCACCCTGCCGCTCTGGCCGATCGACCGGCTCAGGCGGTCAGCGCCTGAGGAGGCACCTGCGTCGGACGAGAGGCCGCTGGTGCTGGCAAGCCGGGTCGGCAATCGCCGGCTGGTGACCGCGGCCTGTTCGGTAGCGCAGGAGTTGGGCCTTTCCGTCGGCATGCCGGTCAGCAAGGCCCAGGCGCTGGTGCCGGGGCTGCAGGTTGTGCCTCATGATCCGGCTGCCGATGCTGTGTCCCTGGAGCGGCTGGCGCTCTGGGTCTTGCAGCGGGTCTTGCCCATCGTAGCAGTCGATCCGCCGGACGGGTTGGTGATCGACTCGACTGGCGCTGATCATCTCCATGGCGGCGAAGAGGCCATGCTGGAGACGCTAATCGGCAGGCTGGTGATGTCGGGCGTGACCGCTCGGGCAGCCATCGCCGATAGCTGGGGTGCCGCCCATGCCCTGGCCCGCCATGTCGCGGAACCGATGCATGTGTCCGAGCCGGGCGTGGCCGAGGCCTTACTCGCCCCCCTACCCCTTGCGGCGCTGCGGCTGCTGCCCGCGACACTTGCCAGCCTGGGCACCTTGGGCTTCACCTGCATCGGCGATCTTCTGCATTAGCCCCGCGCACCTTTGACCCGGCGCTTCGGCCTGGACCTCTGCCGCAGGCTGGATCAGGCCTTGGGGCAGGCGTCCGAGCCGATCGAGCCGCTGCGGCCCGCGGACCTCGTCGAGGTGCGCCGCGGCTTTGCCGAGCCGATCGCTGCCGCCGAGACCATCGCCCGCTATATCGGCAAGCTGGTGGTGAAGCTTTGCGGTGCCCTTGAAGAACGCGGCCTTGGCGCGAGGCAGCTCGATCTTCTTTGCTGGCGGGTCGATGCCCATGTCCAGACGGTGCGCCTGGGTCTAGCCCGCCCGCAGCGCGACCCGCAGCGGCTGACCCGGCTCCTCTGCGAGAAGATCGAGACCATCGCGCCGGGCTTCGGCATCGACATCCTGTCGCTGACGGCGGTGATGGTAGAGCCGCTGGAAGCCCGGCAGATGGCCAGCTCGCTTCTGGAAACCGCCGCTCCCGATCTTTCCGGGCTGGTCGATGTGCTGGCCAACCGCGTCGGCACCCGCGGCGTCTACCGCATGGCCCCGGTGCCCAGCGACGTGCCGGAGCGCTCTGTGACCCGCATTCCGGCCCTCTCCGAACCGGGCGGTGTCGGCTGGCCCGATCACTGGCCGCGGCCTTCCCGCCTCCTGCCCCGGCCCGAGCCGAACGAGACCCTGGCGCTCTTACCCGACCATCCCCCCGTCTGGATCGCTTGGCGCGGCATCCGTCGCAAGATGGCCCGCGCCGACGGACCCGAGCGGGTCTTCGGCGAATGGTGGAAGCGCGATGCTGAACTGATCGCGGTCCGGGACTACTTCCGTATCGAGGACGAGGCGGGAGAACGCTATTGGGTGTTCCGGGCCGGCGACGGCGAGAACAGTGAGACCGGCAGCCACCGCTGGTTCCTGCATGGGGTGTTCGGATGAGCCGGAACCCCATGACCGAGTGATGCGAGTTCGAGGCTGAACTTTGCTTAGTAAGTCCCTGCCTTGGCCGGCCCGCGCTCTGTGAAGGCGTAGAGGGCTGGAGCCGGGCGCGTGTCCCACCCCCGAACTCGAGAAGGTGCTGGGCAAGACCCTCGTCGTGCCGCTCTTTCAGGAACAGGCAATAAGGTTGCGATCGAGTGATCGGGCTTCACGCCCGGTGAGACCGACATGCTCATAGAGTTCATGGCCACCTTCAAGTTAACCAGCGAGGGTATGTCTTCAAGGACAAGCTCGTGACGAGGATGGTCCGGGGCGCCTTTGACGTGGACTTCGCCGAGCGCACCTTCAGACAGTTGGAAGGCTTCAGCTCCTACGGCTTTCCCGACAGCCATGCCGCTTATTCGCGCCCGTGGCCTATCCAATAAGGTCTTCGGTCGGGAACGCGTGTACAAATCACCCGTGCCCTGGCGTCGTCGCTCCTCTCGCAACGATGCACCCCTCCTAGACGCGGAACAGCTGCGCTTGACGCCAGGCGCGCTGTCCCTGCCTCACCTAGATAAGAGTTGCGGCTTAGATCCAACTTTGCGATGAATGGCGGCCAAGGATTTCCTCTCTGAGTGGTTCGACAGTCTCTTGGACCTACCCCGCGCAACCCTTGCAACTGCTCTGGCGGTTCTCTCTTTTCTTCTCTTTGCCGGCTTGATCGCAAGTTGGCTTCGAGCAGGTCTGCATCGGCGAGCGACCAGAACGCGCGGCAATGTTGTGGCCTTTGAACAGAAGCGACGACATCGACCGCGCAGACCGCCAGTTCCCAGACGGGGATGGGCTCGGCTGGCGCCTGCAGGGCTCATCGCTCTGGCTGCTGGTCTTGCAATATGGTTTGACTTCGAACGTGACCTGTCGACCCGTCGCGAACCTTCCCTACGTGGCTCGGTCACCCACGTCCGGGATGGTGATACGATTGAGGTGGCAAGCGTGCCGGTTCGGATCGCCAATCTCGACTGCGCGGAAATGTCCACGGCCGGGGGGCGGACTGCTCGCGAGCGGATAATGCAAATTGTGAGAGGTCAGCAGGTCGCTTGTAACCTGGAGGGCCGAAAGAGCTACGACCGTGAGGTAGGAACCTGCGTCTTGGCATCCTCAGGCGAAGACTTGGGCGAGATCCTGATCGGCGAGGGCGTGTGTGGGCGCTGGTAAGATGCGTCAAGCCCCGGAGCAGCATTGCCCCGAGTATCCGCCAGATGGCAAAGCTCCGGGCAATGTTCAGGGCGATGTGAAATATCGCCAATCGAGAGCGCGTCGGAGACTCGCACCGGCAGCCCGGTCCTAAACGCAGGAACGGGTCCTTCCTGCATCTCAAATCCTATGCGGTGGGATCGAGCGCGGCGCTTTCCTAGCGACGAACTGAAAAACACCCATTTCGTTTCGTTTTGATGCCGCACCCAGCAAATGCAGGAGCTCTCGGGTCAAAAAGGGCCTCCGAAACGAAATGGGGGGGTGGGGGTCATTTCGTTTCGGCCCCTCTGACGACACAGTTCAGCGAGCGTCGCGGAGGCTGCGGGCGACGCAGCAGTCGCCTGAGCTCTGCCGCGCTGTAGTCGTTGAAGA
This sequence comes from Paracoccus everestensis, assembly GCF_021491915.1. Classification (NCBI taxonomy): domain Bacteria; kingdom Pseudomonadati; phylum Pseudomonadota; class Alphaproteobacteria; order Rhodobacterales; family Paracoccaceae; genus Paracoccus; species Paracoccus everestensis. The sequence goes on from NZ_CP090836.1 coordinate 1,841,072, forward strand.
ACAGGCTTCGTCCATGGCGCCGAGGAGCGCTCGGGCAGCGGAACGCGCAGCTCCAGAATTGGTCCTAGCCTGCCATCAGGAAGATTAACGCGAGCCCAAGCGCCAACCCCGCTGCCGTTGACAGCCACCCTCGAAGCCCGATCAGCGCATAGGAGATGATCACGCACCCTCCCCCGACAAAGGCGGCGGAGAGCAGCGCAGAACCCGGCGCCTGAGCCAGCCGGATCAGGTCCGGGCGTGCGATCATGCCCAGGGGAATGAGGTAGAGCCCGATGCCCAGAGCCATGGCCGTCATGGCCACCCGCAACCAGTTCTCCTGCGCCATGCCGGCGGCGATGAAGACTGCGCCGCAGACCGGCGGCGTGATGGTTGAGAGGAGCGCAAACCAGAAGACAAAGAGATGCGCCTGGAGCGGCTCCAGACCCAGAGCCGTCAGTGCCGGTCCCGCCACCGAGACGCAGATGACATAGGCGGCGGTGGTCGGCACCTCCATCCCCAGAACAAGGCAGGCGAGCGCCGTCAGCAAGAGCGACGGCCACAGGTAGCCATTGGAAGCTGACAGGATCAGCGAGGTGATCTTCACGCCCAGCCCGGTCATGGCCAGCACGCCGATGATGATCGACGCGCAGAGGATGATTGCGGCAATGAGCGAGACCTGCCGCGCCGCGCCGATCAGCGCCACCTCCGCTCTCGCCGCCGCACGCCGCAGATCAAGGCGCATATCCGCACCGGTCAGGAGCAGGACCGTGCCGGCAATTATCGCCAGTGCCGCAGAATACTGCGGCGTGTAGCCAATCCAGAACATCGCCCCCAGCAGCACCGCGAAGGGCACCATGAAGAAGGCGGAGGTCACCAGGACCTCTTTTGGCGCAGGTTGCTGCTCTGGCGGCAGTCCTCCCAGATCCAGACGGCGCGCATAGGCGTCGATCCCGAACCAGACCACCGCGAAGTAGAGAAGCGCCGGCAAGAGGGCCGCCGTGATGATCTGCGTATAGGGCGTGCCGGTCAGCTCGACCATGACAAAGGCCCCTGCCCCCATCAAGGGCGGCATGATCTGTCCTCCGGATGAGGCCACCGCCTCGACCCCCGCCGCGATCCGGCGTGGGTAGCCCATCCGGATCATGGCCGGGATGGTGACCGCGCCTGTTGAAGCCACATTGGCCGAGGCCGATCCCGAGATGGAGCCAAAGAGGGCCGAGGCGATGACCGAGACCTTGCCGGCGCCGCCACGCAGCCGGCCTGCGACGGCAGCGGCGAGGTTCATGAACCCCTGCCCCGCCTCGCCCGCATTCAGAACCGCGCCCAAGATGACGAAGATTGCCACCACCCCGACCGAGACGCCGGTCAACTGGCCAAAGATCCCGCCTTCGGCCAGGGTCATCGTGCCCATCAGGCTGGCGGGAGGCAGTGGTGCATGGCCGAACTCGCCGGGTACATGCTGACCGAAGGCGGCATACAGCAGGGCGATCGCCGTCACGACCGGCAGGGGCTAGCCAATGGCGCGGCGTGCCGCCTCCAGCACTGCAAGCAGCAGGACGCCTCCAACGGCATACTGGAACCCGGTTTCGACGAAGCCATACTGATCGGCCAGACGATCCGCGCTGACGGCAATCCAGACCGCCGCGGCCATTCCCGCCAAAGCCAGCGCAACGCCGAAGGCCGAAACCCATCGATGGGCACGCTGTTCGGTGAAGAGGAAAATCCACGGCAGGATCAGCGCCACGTGCAAGGGGCGCGCCACCAGGTTCGGCACGAGCCCTGAAAAGATCAGACCGAGATGAAACGCAACCAGCAGGAACGCGGCGAACAGCATGACTGCCCGCCGCGTTTTCGAAAGGGACGGCTGGCTCATTCGGCGTGAGCCACGCCCGCTTCGTCGTAGTAGCGTGCTGCACCCGGATGCAGCGCCTCGAGCGCCGCGACCTGCTCCGGGGAGACGCCTGCCCACCAGGGCGCCGTTGCGGCCATGGCCTCGCGCTGGGTCCAGAAGGCCTTGGTCAGCTCGTATGCGGTATCATCGTCCATGGCCGTGGTGGTGAAGGCGATGACCGGCAGTCCGGTCGTCACGATGTCCCCGCTCTGACCGGGATAGACATCACCGGGAATGACAACGCGTGCCTGCCCCGTCTGGGCCACTTGCTCCTCGCTCAGCGACAGGAGCCGCACCTGCTGGCTAGCCGCAGCCTCTATTACGTTCGGCGCCGGGAAGCTGCCGGCGGTCACGAAGCCGTCGATCTGGCCGTTCTTCAGGGCGTCCCGCCATTGGAGAGTTCCGCGTCTGCAATGGTGACATCCTCCATCATCCCGAAGAGCTCGAGATACTTCTCGCCCTCCGTTGCCCCGAAGCTGCCTTTCCCGAGCAGGATGCTCTTCCCCTCGAACGCCTCAAGCGTCGTCGGGCCTTCGCCGCCCGCCACTACGAAGTGCATGGTCAGCGACGGGATGGGAAACAGCGACCGGATCTCGTCGAACTGCGGGGCGTTCCTGCCCTCGAAGGCGCCGCTCCCGGCCTGTGCGTCCTCCACCAGCGATGGCGGCGCGGTGAAGACATAGTCCGCTCCACGCGCGCGAACCTCCATGACGTTCTGCACGGACCCCTGGCTTTCCTCCACCGTCATGACCAACTCGCCACCCGAGGCGGCTTTCATGCCTTCGGCGAGCTCGACTCCCATCTGGTAATAGGACGTGCCGGTCTTGGCCGACTTGTAGGTCAGCCGCGTCTCCGCCTGCGCAGCGCCTGCCGCCAGCACCACCGCCCCCGCCAGCACCGCCTGTGTCCAATGTCGCATGTCTTGTCCCCCTCATTGTCAGAGGCGACATGAACCGGGAGGGAGGAGCAGGTGTCAAGGAGGTGCCTCCCGCAGCTCGCAAAGCCAGCTCCGCGTGCGGAAGAGCCGTGGCCGATCAGCTAGGCGCTTTTCTATGATGCCCGCGCTCTTTGCGGCTGCTTCCACACGCTTCAACCGCTAATGGAAGCAGCTGAACACGAACAATCAGGAATGGAGGTTGTGATGACGTTGAATCCGAGTTGGGACGAGGCTGTGGCCTTTGCTCGGAAGAGGTTGGACCAGCTCCTTCCTGCGCTGGAGGACATGGACGGCGCGGATTTCGTATACATCCAAACAGCCGTCGAGGGGGCGGTCAAGCTGAATAATTTAGCTTTCTCAGACACTTCGTGGGTACCTGAGGCTGAAAAGCTGGGGCCTTGGTCATCCAGAAGATCAACGAGCATTCCGGGGGAAGAGCTCGCGTCAGTAGGTGACGTGGATGAGCTACACTCGCCCTACATCTCCGAGTTGAGAAATATGCTGTCCAAGGCAACGCACGAACGAGGAGCTTTCGAAGCTGTATCCCGTCATGCAGCCGATCTGCGGGCGCTTGGGCTGCCTTGGTGCGCAGAATTGGAGGAGTTCGTGCTTGCAGGTTTGTGGCGCAAGATGGTTCGTCCCGCCGCCCGTCGCAGAGGACAAACTCACCCGGTCCGCGACAACATAATCTGCTTGATCTTGGGCGAACTGGTTCAGGGCTTCGGCGTGACCCTGACGCGCAATGAAGGGTCAAGTGATCGACAAAGCGCTTGTGACATCCTTGCAGCAGCAATGCCGAAGGGTGCCAGGTTTCCCAAAACCTATGTCGCGGTTAAGCGCATCTGGTACGAGAGCCCCGCCGAAATGAGAGAAACCTTCCTTCAACCGGAGAACGTAAAAGTAGCAGAAGCTTGATCAACCGTCCGGGACGCTCGGCCTGACCTATGGGTGGCCGGTGCGTCTAGCGTGCATTCTGCACGTATGTGGCAACATGTTCCGACGTTCTCGTCAGGCATCTTGGTGCAAGCTCGCCAACGAGATGGGTAGTCACCTCGTACAGGGGAGAACGTCGATGACGTTTACCCTGCGCTTCGCCGCTCTGTCACCCGCTCCCAGGGATACGCCGGAATGAGAAGCAACTTCTCGCAGCTCAAGGCGATGCTGCTTGGTAGCAATGCTGCTCTGGCTCTGTGTTGGTCTCCTGCTCCAAGTCCGTCTTCAGAATTACAGAGTACGCGGTGTGACGACTGACCAGGTCTTGATCAGGGCATCCCTCGTCCCGTTGATGCAGAACCTCTTGTGGACCACATCAAAGATCCTATGCGCGGCGGTGCTTCAGCCATGGTGGCCACGGGCGATTACCAGCTTCACCGCCACCAGGGAGCTGGTTCAGGAGGCAGAGCATGAACCCTGTTCAGGCGGTAGGGTTACCACCCAAACGCATCCGACAGGCAGATCGCCAGATCCAGCGTGTGGCGCGCACCGTACTCGCTATCACCCTGTGTGCACAGTGCAGCTGATGATGCGTTCGCCCGCGTCTTGTCCGGGCAACACTGCGGCTACCGGCGATCTTCGTCTTGGTGCGTCCTCAGGGGCATGTGTATCTCGAAAGAGGGCTGAAACTTGATCCACGACTGATCCGGGATCTTCCGCCACCTTCCGCCTTGCCTCGGCAACATGCGAAAGGAACCAACAATGACTGAAGAAATCTGGCGCTTGCCCCGTGTGGCAGCAACGATCGGCATGGGCCGCTCGTGGATCTACCTTGCGGTTCAGGAGGGGCGCTTCCCCGCGCCGGTGCACCTGGGTGCGCGCGCGGTTGGCTGGAAACGCAGCGACGTGCAGGCGTGGCTGGATAGCCGCGGCAAGAGGGTGCTGTAATGGCCGCGCGTCCCTCGAAGCGGAAGTCTGGCCGCCGCGATTATGTGAATACAGAAGCACTTTTCTGGGCTGAGGCCTTTCTGAAGATGCCGATGGGCCCGAAGACCCTTCTGCTGTTTCTCGCCCGCAAGGGCGACAACTACGGCTGCAGCTACTACAAGCAAGAGGATCTTGCCGATAATCTTGGTTGCTCGCCGCGGAGCGTTCAGGCTCATCTACGCAGCCTGCAGAACTATGGGTTGATCCGTATCATTGGCCGGTGTGAGACCCAGAAGCAGGTGAGCAATGTCTACCACGTCATCGGCTGGGTAGGTCGCGAACAGCTGCCGCCTCTCGGCCACCCCAAGCTAGGAAAGTACATCAAGGAGCCGACACACGCAGATTATCTGGAAGCGCTCCGGAAGCAAAATTCAGTCCCTCAACCGGCAGAATCTGCCGACCATAATAATAACACTAAAATACTTACTACTTCTGGCGAAGGGGATGTGCTCGAGACCTGCATCGCGGCACTCGGCTCCTGGATTGGGACCCGTGAAAAGAACCTCCTGCGCGACGACTACCTTAGCCTGTTCCACCTGATCGAGCATGGCTACGGCGTTGAAGCCCATATCCTGCCTTTGCTGCGGAAAAAGGCCGAGACGCGCCGTAAGGCTCGTCTCATCCGTACTTGGGACTACTTTGGAGATGCAATCGCGGAGCACGCGGCTACGGTTGAAAAGGAACTCGACAAGGCCTTTCGCGAAGTGCCGCAGCGCAAGCTGGTGCGCACCGACCCGAAAGAGGAAAAGGAGCGCGCCGCCCTTCAGCAGATTTTCGACAGCGTGAAGCGTATGCCTCCCGGCACGGGTCTCGGCGGAGGCGCGGAGTGATGGAGAACCGCACTCACCGTCCGGCGGTCGACCTTAGCTCGCCCAGTCCCGAAGGCGCCTCGCGCCCTTCCGACTCCCTTTGCCATGCCATCGGCTCTGCCGCGTTGATTCCGCAGTTGCAGGCAAAGATGGCTGGCTTTCCGTCCACCTTCACACTGCGCATGCTGGGAGTGATCCGCTTCGATCCTGCAGCCATCGCTGCCGTGCTTTTCGGCCTGGGAAGCGTGTGCCAGCGTTGTTGGAGCCTCCTGACATGACCCGCGGCTCCAACCCCCTGCCGGCTGGGAAGATGACGGCGCCTGAGCGCCGGCGCGAGCTCTGCGCGCTCCTCGGGCTCGGCCTCATTCGGCTCCGGATGCGCAACAGCGACTTTACGGAGACGGTTCGCAACGGAGTGGATCTGGCGACTACACATCCGGCTCGAGCAGAGCGGTAGTGCGGACGAGCGAAAGCAATGAAGAAGCAAATGACGAACGTTGATCCCATTCCCGCACGTCTGGCCGCCCTGAAAGGGGCGCCGGCGACCGAGCTGAAGAAGCAATGGCGCGAGCTCTTTGACAGCGCGCCGCCGCCCTTCAACCGCCGCTACCTCGAGAGCCGCCTCGCCTACCGCATCCAGGAACTGGCCTATGGCGGCTTAAAGCCGGAGACCATCCGCCGTCTCGAGCGGCTGGGCGAGGAGCTGGACGGCGGTGATCGCACCAAGAGCCGCGTCCGCGCCGATCTGATGCCGATCACCGGAACGCGCCTCATCCGTGAGTATCAGGGCGTCGAGCATGTGGTGGCCGTCACTGTGGACGGCTTCGAATGGCAGGGGCGGCCCTACAAGTCGATCTCCGCCATTGCCCGCGCAATCACCGGTACCCGCTGGAACGGCTGGGTGTTCTTCGGCCTCAAGAACCACCGGAGCCGGGCATGACGCGCGCACTGGAGAAGACGAACACAAAGCCGATTGTTCGCAAGCTCCGCTGCGCGGTCTATACCCGCAAATCCTCCGAAGAGGGGCTGGAGCAGGAGTTCAACTCGCTGCACGCCCAGCGCGAGGCCTGCGAGGCTTATATCGCCTCCCAGCGCTCTGAGGGCTGGGTGCTGGTGCGCGATGAATACGACGACGGGGGGATCTCCGGGGGCACGTTGGAGCGCCCTGCCCTGCAGCGGTTGTTGACCGACATCGAGGACGGGCTGGTCGATGTGGTGGTGGTCTACAAGATCGACCGGCTGTCGCGCTCGCTGATGGACTTTTCGAAGCTGGTGGAAGTGTTTGACAGAAATGGCGTGACCTTCGTGTCGGTCACCCAGTCCTTCAACACCACCACCTCCATGGGCCGGCTGACGCTGAACATCCTGCTGTCCTTTGCGCAGTTCGAGCGCGAGGTTACCGCCGAGCGCATCCGCGACAAGGTGCGAGCCTCCCGCATGAAGGGCATGTGGATGGGTGGTCCCACGCCCTTTGGCTATGCGGTCAAGAACCGCAAGCTGATCCTCGACGAGGAGGACGCCCAGCACCTGCGCTGGATCTTCGCGCGCTTCCTGGAGCTCGGCTCCTGCACGGAACTGGCCCGCGAGGTGGCAAAGCAGGGCATCCGCACCAAGCGCGGCAACCGAATCGACAAGAAAGCGCTCTACCGGATGCTCAACAACCGCGTCTATATCGGCGAAGCGGTGCACAAGGGCGAAAGCTACCCCGGCGAGCACGACGCCATCATCGATCGCGGCACCTGGGACAACGTCCATGCCATCCTGACGGACAGTCCGCGCTCCCGCGCCGCCCGCACCCGGGCGCAAACGCCGGCGCTGCTGAAGGGCCTGATCTATGGCCCCGATGGCGCGGCCTTCTCGCCCAGCCACACCCGCAAGGGCGGCAAGCTCTACCGCTACTACGTGAGCCAGGCCGTGCTCAAGCATGGTGCTGGGTCCTGCCCCGTGGGCCGTGTCTCTGCGGGCGAGATCGAAGCAACCGTCATCGACCAACTGCGCGCGGTGTTCCGGCAGCCGGAGATCATCGCCGGCACGTGGAAGGCGGCACAAGCGCAGGAGAGCGATGGCAACAGCGGAATTGCGATCAGCGAGGCCGATGTCCGCGACGCCCTGCATCAACTCGATCCGCTCTGGGGCGAGCTCTTCCCGGCCGAGCAGGCGCGTATTGCGGCGCTGCTGATCGAACGGGTCGATGTGGGCCCGGGCGGGCTATCCGTGCGGCTGCGCATCGATGGGCTGAGCGGTCTTGCTCACGAGATGCGGGCCCAGGACGTGGAGCGCGCGGCATGAACCTCGCTGCTCCTGTTCCCGAGACCATGACCTTGCATGTGCCGTTCCGCGTGGTGAAGCGTGGCGGACGCAAGGAGATCCAGTTGCCGAAGAACGCGCCCCAGACCCGCAGGAGCGACAGCACCCTCGTCAAGGCGCTGGGCCGAGCCTTCCGCTGGAAGCGCATGCTAGGGTCCGGCGAGTTCGCAACCATCAGCGAACTGGCCGAGCACGAAGCCATCGCTCACTCGTACATGACCCGGGTTCTGCGCCTGACGCTGCTCGCGCCGGACATCATCGAGGACATTCTCGATGGCAAGCATGGTCCCGACCTGACGCTGCCCCGCCTGCTGGAGCCGTTTCCGCCGGAGTGGAACCGTCAGCGGGCGTACTGGACTGCAGCGCTGCAATAGCAGCCGCCCGCTGTCCCCGACCCACACCGCCTGACTGAAGACATCTTCCGCTCAGGCGTCCCCCGATCTTCGAGGACGAACGGCATCGCCCTTCCGGCGAGCAATGCCTGTCGGCCTCGTGGATGCTCACCTAAACAAACCTCAAGAAGGACCATGACGATGAAAAAGCACGAAGGCCACACTTGGTGGGACCGCGAGTTCATGCAGCAGTTGGCGAAAGATTTCGAACCGCAATTTTGTGTCGGCTTCATGGTGCTCGCATCATACGTCGATGATCGCGGTGAACTGGGCTACCAGAACGCCGTCGATGCCCTGGTCGCAGCAGATAGAGACTTGGACGAACCCAAGGCCAGAGAGATGATAACGCAATTCACCGCAAAGGGGATGGTGACTGAACAAGGTCAGTCGCTCGTGTTCCCAGGGTTCGGAACGGACTTCATCCCGAACCAGAAAACACGGGCGGAAGACTGACGAACTCGCTGACAGCGCAGCGCTGGCCGACTAGATAATGGCAAGATGCCCATGCGTAGAGAGGCTCCCCTGCAGAGGCATGCCCAACCTATCGTAGGGCGCGTGCCCGCTCCATTCCGGTGGGGAGGTCATGTTTCTTACTTGGAGGCAACGTAGCCCGACAATCAGCGGCGCCGAGCCGCCTGTAGTTCACCTGCGGACCCACCCTTGAGCTTGGTGAAGCCGCGCCCCTTGGCGCGGCTTCAGCCACTTATCCGATCCTGCTTGGAAGAATTACTGCGCCAGGTGCCCAGCGCCAGGTGCCGAGCAACACATGAGCCGCTGAAGCAGCAGATTAACCGTATCTCAACCAGTACATCGGCAACCTTTGCAGTGACACTTGCAGAAATCACCTCCTCCCAATCCCGCCGCATTTGCGAAGGACGAATGCTCTATCTGGTATGGCCTTGTGACGATCTCTGGAACCTGCTGCCGGCTCACCCGCCGGTCAACCGCGACAGCAAGCGAGACCGCCTTCCGTCGGCAGAAACTCTGGAAAGAAGCCAGGAGCGGATCCTTGATTGGTGGCAGCGAGCCTGGTTGCGGCAGCCAAGCACCGCGACGCGCTTTCACGCCGAAGCGCAGGCATCTTTGCCACTGATGGCCGGAACAGCCGATGAGCCTTCGGCGGTGTTTGCAGGACTCCAGGCGAGACGCTTCACGCTGCGTGCGGATCAGCAGGTGATGGAGTGGTCCCCTTGATCGGACATGTCACTGCACAGTGCCGAGGATTAGACCTGAGGCTTGCCAGTGCGTCGCGTTCGGCCCTAAGCTGCCGGTCGGCTGTCGCGGATGCTGCTCAGCCGCGTTCCCGGAAGCTGCCTTTCGGACGCGACGCAGCGAGATCGCTGCCGGCCTGATATCAATGCGGGACATTGAGGCTGCCCTTTGCAAACGCAGCGCCTACCAGCATGGTTGTCGCGTGATCTGCCCGTACAGGCGAAGAGCGGTCTGATGGCAGCGCGCATGGTAACCGCGGCGACATCGGGAAAGAAGTAGCTCATACAAAAAGCAGCGAACGGAGCTGCGGCTTCTCTGCCGAAGATCTGCGCCGCCTCAGGGCGTCATTATAGGACTTCCAGTTCATCGTGCGGTAGCGGACAGCTTCGGGCTTGCTTATGCTGAGACGCTTACGCTACCAGCCCGGCCGCGAGAATTGCGCGGCAGGATGAGTTCTACACCAATGCAGTTCCGAGACAGCGAAAGCCTCGGTGACTTTTGGCGGCAGATAATGCACTTGAAATGCAAGCGAGTTCATTCTCTCACCAACACCGACTTAATTCCGACAGACACGGAATATCCGTTAGACAAGGCGATTATGACTGATGAAGTTCGAGCCAATGGCGCCGTTGTGATAGATAAGGTGCGAGCATCGAAGGCTGGGCACGCTTATCACGAGGCTTGGGCTGCACGCACGGCGCTGGAACTTCTGCTCCCTGTAACCAATCTCACTGCAATCACGCTCGAAGGTTTCGACGAGTTGGACGAGCAGGAGCTTGGGATCGGTGCCGTCGAAATCGCTGACCTTGTCCGGTATCACGGGGGCACCGACGTTGCCCAGTCGCAGCGAGTTGACATAGTCCAGTTCAAATACTCGATTGCCAGCGCTGAAAAAGCGGTTCGCGCGGCGGATCTTGCCTCCACGCTCGTCAAATTCGCGATCACCGATGCAGAGCTTCGTGCTGCCCATGGCGACGATCATGTCGAAAATGTCGTCCGCTATGAATTTGCCACGAACCGGCCGATCCATGAGAACCTGGCCCCGGCGATCAACGCATTGATCGCCGGGGCCGATGTCGACGGCGACGTGCGTCGCCAAGCAGGGCAGTTGACAAGAGCCCTTAATGAATATCCTCACGAGACCTCTGGATTGCTGCGGCGATTGGAGCTTGTCGGCAGCAAAGGGAGTCTGGTTGACGCGGAGCGACACGTTTCCGCAACGCTCGCCGCATGGAGCGAACCTGGCGATCCCGACGCGGAAAAGCGCCTGTTAAAATTGCGGAACCTCATCAGAATCAAGGCCGGTCCTGGTAGCGAAGCCGACAAGCGGATTGATCGCGTGGCCGTCTTGGCAGAGCTGGAGGTCGACCACGAAAATCGCCTCTATCCAACGCCTGACGCATTCCCAGAGGTACGGGATGTCGTTCAGAGAGACGTGCTTTCCGAAATAGTCGCGCGGGCGCGGGAAGCTGGCGGCCCTCTCATCGTTCACGGCGCCGGCGGTATGGGCAAGACCGTGCTGATGCAGGGGATCGCTGATAAGATGCGCTCCGACGGACCCGTAGTTTTGTTTGATGGGTTCGGCGCGGGCCGGTGGCGCGATCCGGCCGATGGCCGGCACCTTCCTGATCGGACACTGGTGCATCTTGCCAACCTGCTCGCCGGCGAAGGGTTGTGCGATGTCCTCCTTCCCGTAGCGGATGTCACAAGCCTTCTAAAGGCCTTTCGCCGCCGCCTGGCCCAGTCAGTGGCCACTGCCCGGAACACACATCCCTACGCGCACCTGTCATTGGTTCTGGATGCAATCGACCATGCCGGACTGGCCGCCGATGAGACTGCGACCTCATCCTTCGCGCATTTGCTTTTGCGCAGCATTAGCGTCGAACCGATAGATGGCGTTCGGTTGATCGCCTCCTGCCGAACAGAGAGGCTGATGATCGCTATCGGTGACAACGTTCTTCGCAAATTCCTAGTACCATTGTTCTCGGATGCCGAAGCGCGGACGCTGATCACACGGCGTGTGCCGGATGCTTCCGCCGATGAAATTGCCGCGTTGCTTACAAGGTCTGGCCGCAATCCCCGTTGTCTCGACAGTTTGCTGTCGACCGGGCGGCCATTTGATCCGTTGCAGTTCCCGGATGCGCCCGACGAGCCGCAAGATATTCTGGATGCTCTGCTTCGAAAGCGCCTTGAAGATACGCGTAATACCGCGCGTGCACGCGGGGCCAAGGACGCAGATATCGACTTGTTGCTCGCCGGCATCGCCTTGCTTGCGCCCCCAGTCCCGATCGAAGAGCTTGCTGCAGCTCACGGTCTTATGGGGGAGGAGGTCGAGAGCTTTGCTGCGGACTTGGCGCCGCTGCTTGAGAGAACGCCGCATGGTTTGATGTTTCGCGACGAGCCGACTGAAACCCTCATCAGATCGACCTACGGCACCGATCAAGCTAGCCGAGATCGGATCATTTCTGCCCTGCAGGGAAGGCAGCTCACTTCGAGCTACGCTGCCAGGGCATTACCCGCGTTGTTGACCTCTCTTCGCGATGCAGATCAGCTTATCCACCTTGCCTATGATCTTCGCGTTCCTGCCGGAGCCTCGCTAGTTAGCACTAGGGACATCCGCCTTGCCCGGATTACGGCCGCGATCGCCCTTTCAGGCGAGCTTGGCAGGCATGACGATCTGCTGAAGCTCTTGTTGGAGGCCTCGCTCGTTGCCGCCGGCCATGAGCGATCCGATCGTTTTCTCTACGAGCATCCTGATCTTGCCGCCGTCTCTGCTGATCCCGAGGCGCTGAGACGGCTCGCCTTCACCAATGTCGGGTGGCCGGGTGGAAAACACTCTGCGCTAGCGTTGGCGAACGCCTTCGCCGGTGATCGTGATGAGGCTCGGCGGCACGCGCGAAGGGCCATCGATTGGTACAATTGGGCAGCTCAAACGAGGCGAAGCACCTGGTCCAACACGGCTAACGTGTCACGGAGTTGGGACGATGTCGGCTTCGCCTACGTTGAAATGTTAGCCGGAAATGACCTCCGTGTAGCCCGGTTCATTGATCGCAAGGGCGAAGCCCAAGCCTTCGTAAAATTCAGCGAGCTGTTTGATCTGCTTGAGCGGCACCAGACAACAGCCCAGGCCCCCTCGGCACACGTCATTTTGAGATTGCCTAGATGCCGGCTTGCGTCGCGAGCACTGTTTGCGGCGGCGCTCCAATTTAACGAACATGACCATACCCAGGACAAGCGCGTGCTCAATGCGATGGCCGCCGCGCCGCCGCTCACCGACCAGAGCGCGAGTTTGGCTATGGCGAGTGTGCTCGCCAGTGCAAGAGCAGCCGATCTTGGAATGATCGCGGAGGGCATCGCACTGATTGAAGGCGCAGGGCTGAAGGCCAAAACGATCTACGACTATTCAAGCTGTCACCCAATCGATCGCACGGTACATGTGAGCTTGGCCGCTGCTGGTGTGAAAGCCGCGTTGCGCGGAAAACCGCCCACCCTGATCGACATCGCCCCGTCTGAGCTTATCAACCTCGTCGCAAAAAGTGCCCGCAATCGCGGCCCGGCGGTATTTTCACGAGCCCTTTCGCAGAAGCTGACCGAACCGAAATATGACGGTGGTAGGCCACGGCGGAAGCGCCGCAGCTCTGTCGATGACAAAGTCCGCGTGGAATATTCTCGTGCTCTGAGCGGCCGGATCAATCCGCTTCTTCGCTACGCGCAGGACATCGCAAGCATTGTGCGCCCGCCTGCTGGACAGACGCGAGCCGAAATGCTGAATGCGGCCTTTGATCGCGTGGTAAGCGATGTCGAGCAGGCCTCGAGCTACCCCTATCGCGACGGGGAGTAACGAGCGAAAGTTGGTGATGCCCTGAGGGGCGGCATATCATGGCGGTGTTCACGCGCCGTCAGTTCTCAGCCGAGAAAGGGATATGCCACATGCCAGAGAATACCATCACCCAACTCCCCGATCCACCGGGATTTAGCGCCGATGCATTCACCGACGTTCTCCGCAATGGCGCGCGCAAGCTGATCGAACAGGCGATCCACGCCGAGCTGGCCACGCTCATGGCCGCGTTTTCCAAGGAGAAGCTTGAGGATGGGCGTGCGCGCCTGGTGCGCCATGGACACTTACCCGAACGCGAAGTGATGACCGGGATTGGTCCGGTGCCGGTGAAAGTGCCACGGGTGCGAGATCGAAAGCCCGGTGAGGACAAGATCACCTTCACGCCCAGCATCCTGCCGCGATACCTGCGCAAGGCGAAATCCGTGGAGGAGCTGCTGCCCTGGCTTTACCTCAAGGGGGTCAGCACAGGGGACTTCAGCGAAGCCTTGGCAGCGCTTCTTGGTCCGAACGCACATGGGCTTTCCGCCAAGACGGTCACGCGGCTGAAGGCGGATTGGTGGAACGACTATGAGGCCTGGCAAAAGCGCGACCTGAGCCATCGGCGCTTTCTCTACATCTGGGCTGACGGGGTGTATTTCAAACCGCGCATGGCCGAGGAAAGGCAATGCGTTCTGGTGATCGTCGGGGCTGATGAATATGGCCACAAGGAGCTTCTGGCGATGATCGACGGCTTCCGCGAAAGCGCTGAAAGCTGGCGTGAGCTCTTGCTCGATCTCCGACGCCGGGGCCTGAAGCAGGATCCCAAGCTGGCCATCGGCGACGGCGCGCTCGGGTTCTGGACCGCCCTGCGCGAGGTCTTCGCCACCACGCGCGAGCAGCGGTGTTGGGTTCATAAGACAATGAATGTGCTCAACGCGCTGCCGAAATCGCTGCAGGACAAGGCCAAGGGTCATCTCCATGACATCTGGCAGGCGGAAACCAAGGCCGAGGCCAACGCTGCTTTCGATTTCTTCGTCGAAACCTACGGGGTCAAATACGACAAGGCCGTCGCCAAGCTGGTCAAGGATCGCGAGGCGTTGCTGACCTTTTACGACTACCCGGCCGAACACTGGAAACACATCCGGACATCGAACCCAATTGAAAGCACCTTCGCGACCGTTCGCCACCGCACAAAGCGCACCAAAGGTTGCCTCAGTCGCAGAACCGGACTGGCCATGGCCTTCAAGCTGATGATGTCAGCGCAGAAGAAGTGGCGAAAGCTCGACGGCCAGAACCGCCTGCCGGAGATCATCCAGGGGGTTGAGTTCCGCGACGGCCTCCGCCAACTTCAAGCCGCCGCCTGATCAAGCGTCACCAACTTTTGCCCATATTTCGCGACGGGAAGGCTTATCTAGCGCAAACGGGATTCCTAGCAATTTTCTATGTGGCCGATGCACTGGGCGCGATAGACCCCGCGCTCGCCAAGAGGATGGTGGATTGGCTGGCAACCGCCCCGGGCTTGTACGCTTCCGACCTGACAGACGTAGTGGCTCGACTGTCGCGGAGCAGTGCATGCCATGATGCCGCGCTTACCCTCGCTGGCCATGTCGAGCGCAAAATACAGCTCGATACGGACGTGGGGTCGCGAGTCACCGCCTATGGACGTCTCGCCCGAGCGGTGTGGCGGGTCAGCACCCACGAGGCAGCCGCATATTTCAGGCGAGCGCTCGATCTGGCGGAAGCCATCGGATCGGACGATTTTGATCGTACCAATCATCTGCTCGAACTGACGGGTCACTACAAAGGCGCGGAGTTATCACCAGAGGCCTCTCATACCCTCGCTCGAATATTGGAGCTCAATCAGGGCGAGGATGGACGCTTTCCATGGATCGAATATGCCCAAACCATGGTGCCAATCGCTGGCCGAGGCACGCTAGCAATGCTGGCCCGACTGGATGATCGGGATGTTGCGAGGCTCAGTTACTCGCTTGGCCCCACTCTCACGGTCCTCACGCGCCAATCGAAATTGTCAGCGGTGACGGCGGCCGCGCTCTTTGGTCTGGCTTCACCCGCTGAGGCTTGGACTTGGAACATATCGAATTTCGCATCCGAGGCGCTCCCGAACATTCCGCAAGTCCACCACGAATGGTTCTTCAATCTACTGCTCGTGGAAATCGATCGCGATGATCAACTTGCGCCGACCCGCGAAACCATCGAAGGACTCCACCGGTTAGCTGAAGGGACTCTTCCTGCCACATCTGCCTCTCGGTTGCGGATCGAAGGACTGCTTCGTCGGCGTGGACCGCAAGCCGAAGCGCCGACGCCAGCAGTTACCGCGGCGGCGACTGCAGAGGCTCCGGAAACCTACCCGATCGATCTCACCGATCCGGACGAAATCGATCGGGAGATACTGCACAAGGAAGTGGATCAGGCTGGCCGGCGCTGGCCGGCTCGAACATTGCTCGAACTCGCTGGGCGGGCCTCTACCCCGGCGGAACGCCTGGGTTTCGTCCAAGCCGTCGTCGAGGCCGGCAACGCCACTCTCGCGGACAAGGTCAGAGCGTTGGATGATCATATCGTAGAATGGAGCAAGACCTCTGCGGCCATGCGTGATGCGTTGCCCGAACTAGGCCTCCGCCTCGCGGCAAAACATGCCAGAGAATTGGCAAGCTCCAGCACTGATGCTTGGAGCGCTTGGCGCGGACTAGAGAAGTACTTCTGCGCCGACCGAACTGCTCTGGTCGAGGGTGTAGTAGCGGGACTTCGTAGCGTTGCCGATGAGCTGGAAGGGAACGCGTGGCTTGGCTTGGCGGCACGTCTAGCCGCCAAGGTCAGCGATCAAGCGATTGCGAAAGGATTAGAGCGGTTCCTTACCACCAGTGCCGAAAAGCTGCCGGCCGAAGTCGGTGACGGCCCTTGGAGCGACTGCCTTTCGGTGCCGGGAGATGAAGCAGACGTCGTAGCCGGGCTGGTGTGGGCTCGGCTAGGTCATCCGGTGGCGGCGATGCGCTGGCGAGCGGCCCATGCCGTGAGACGCCTGGCTGAAGTTCAGCGCTTCGATATTCTGGACGAACTCGTTGCCCGCTTTGCTTCCGGCTCGGGATTGCAGTTCATTGATGCAAAGCTCCCATTCTACCCGATGCATGCGCAGCTGTGGCTGTTGATTGCTCTTGCCCGGGTCAGCAAGGACCATCCCGAAAGGCTAGCCGCACATCGACAGTTCTTCGAACGGGTCGCGCTGTCATCCGAATTTCCACATGTAGTGATGCGCGCATTTGCGATCGATGCACTGCGGGAAATCGCCCGGCTGCTCGACCCTGCCGAGAACCAAGCACTGCTCGACGTCATTTCGACAAGCAACGTGTCGCCGTACGATTACAATCCGAAAGAGGGCTACAGCGAGCTCCGCTACGTCGAGAGACCGGGTTCGTCACCGCGCCCCGAAGATGCCTTCCATTTGGACTACGACTTCGACAAGTACCAGCTTAAGCGACTGCGCCAAGTATTTGCCCGCCCGGCATGGGAAATAGAGGACAGGATAAGTAGTTGGGTACGCCGCTGGGACAAGTCCGTGCGGGGCATGCATGAGTGCCCACGCACCGCGAGCTACGCTGATACGTGGTCGTCTGGGTATGTTCCGGACCGTGATCCCTATGGCGGATATCTTGGCTGGCACGCGCTAATGCTGGTCGCGGGCGAACTTCTCGCTTCGCTGCCAGTCGCCGGCAACGACTGGCGCGGGGACGCCTGGTCCGCTTTCTTGGACGACTACCGGCTATCGCGCGTTGATGGTTTGTGGCTGGCTGACCTCACCGATACATTCCCGCTTGATCTGGCCAGAGAGTCCGACATCAAGATGCCGGAAAGCGGCGACAAGCGCCACACCACTCGAGACGACAGACAATTACTCGCACCCTTGCTGGGCATTAGCGATGGGAAGCTGACGGCCGTCTGGATGCCCGTTTCGGGCAGTTGGTCGATCGGTAGAGACACGACCCTAACTATTCGAAGCGTCCTCGCAAATGAAAGCGATGCACGCTCGGTGGTCATGACTTTGCTTTCCGACGAACCGTTCTTCCGGTGGCTTCCGGACGACGAAGATGAGATCAGCCGCCATTTCGGGAAGGAAGACCATAGTGTTCAGCCTTGGGTTGCCGTGACACCCAACACCCAGCGCCAGCTCGATCGTCACGATCCCTATGGTACTAGCTCCGCCCTCGGACGGCCCTTCCCCGTTGGTTTTACCCAGAAGGTGCTGGGCATCGCACCGAGCGACCCAGTTGTCCGCCAGTGGGCAGGTGCTAACGAGCCACAATTCTACGCAGAGGCTTGGGGCGCTGAAGGAGGCCGGGGCGAACACGCGTGGATCGAGACGGGGTCGCGACTCTTTGTGAGGACAGCTTCGTTGAAGGCGCTGCTGGAGGCCGTTGATCGAGAACTCGTCATCTTTGTCAAACTGCAGAAATATCATCGCGGGAAATCGAACGGGCGCGCCGGCGATACGAGCCCCTTCACGCATCGCTCGCTCATCGCTGTTTCCAATAGAAGCGGCGAAGTCAGGCTGCCGCAGCGCTTGTCCCCCAAGACCAAGCGCGCGCTCGACGCACTCGATGCCAATCGCCGCCGGGATTTCTATCCGCGGTTTAGAGCCATTGCAGGCCTCCCGGACGAGTGGCTAGCTCACAAACAACAGGCTCCACAGTTCGATGCCGAGAGCTTTCGTAAAATTATCGAAGGTCTGGCACCGGATGACACAGGACTGTGATAGGCTAAGCGCAAGCCAGATCAGGTTCGACCGCAATCGTCATCATCGCGACGAACGGGAGTACTTTGTTCGCCTGCGCGACGGCTACGACCTTCGGCTTCCTACGCACTTTCAGCCTCATATCATCCAAGCTTGCTCGCGTCCGACTGCCGAGCGAAGCGCAGCACGGCGGCAGCTCCGGGCACCAGCAGTCGCCTAAAGTAGCCATCGCCCTGCTCGCTAATCCCTGTCTGTCGGTCCTTGCCGCCGCTGGATTGGGCGCGAGGGGTTAGCCCAAGCCAAGCTGGAGAACTAGGGCGCAAACTGAAAGAGGCTGTCCGCTTCTCCGGGTTCGCCGCACTTGCCATGCCGCACTTTCATCTATCGGCTTTCCCGCCCATAATTCCGGTTCGAAGTACCGCGCCGTAGCTCAAATCTACGCCCTCCGATAGCTCGTGATCGCCCACCTGCCGCAAAACAGAAGAGCTGCCAGCTGAACCGCCCCGGGTTTACCGGAGAGTAAAACACTCAAAGGATGAGCCCTATGTCAAAGCCGAGATTCACCCCCGCCTATCCGGCCGAGCTTCGCGAACGCGGTGTTCGGCTTTTCCGAGAGAACCGTGGCGACTATGCCAGCGACACGGCTGCCTACAGGGCGATCGCGCCGAAGCTTGGCTGTTCGCCCGACAGCCTGCGCGTCTGGTGCCAGCAGGCCGAACGTGATGCCGGTCAGCGCGGCGGTCTGACGAGCGCGGAGAAGGACCGGATCAGGGAGTTGGAGCGCGAGGTCCGTGAACTGCGCCAGGCCAATGAGATCCTGAAGAAGGCCAGTGCGTATTTCGCAGCGGCGGAGCTCGACCGCCCCTTCCGCAAATGATCGCGTTCATCGACGATCACCGTTGTGTCCATGGTGTCGGGCCGATCTGCCGGGTTCTGGGGATCGCACCATCGACGTATCATGCCTTCAAGGCCGTCGAGCGTAATCCCGATCTGGCGTCGGATCGGGCCAGGCGGGATCGCTTGGACATGGCTGCCATCAAGGAGGCTTTCGATGGCAGCCGAGGCAGATATGGCGCGCGCAAGGTCTGGCACCAATTACGCCGCGAAGGGCACGATATCGCCCGCTGCACGGTGGAGCGGCTGATGAAGGGGATGGGATTGCAAGGCGTTGTCCGCGGCAAGAAGGTCATCACGACCCACCCCGATGCGGCTCAGCCTTGCCCGGACGACAAGGTGAACCGGACCTTCGCCGCGGATATGCCAAACCAGCTCTGGGTCAGCGATTTCACCTATGTCTCAAGCTGGCAGGGCATGGTCTATGTCGCCTTCGTCATCGACGTCTTCGCCCGGAAGATCGTCGGCTGGCGCGTCTCGAGCTCGATGACGACTGGTTTCGTGTTGGATGCTTTGAACCAGGCTATCTGCCAGAGGACCCCATCCGAGACTGACAAGCTGATCCATCATAGTGATCGAGGCAGCCAATACCTGTCGATCCGATATACCGAACGGCTGGCTGAGGCAGGCATCGACACCTCGGTCGGCAGCGTCGGGGACTCCTATGACAATGCCCTCGCGGAAAGCATCATTGGTCTGTTCAAGACCGAGGTCATCAAGTTCCTCGGACCCTGGAAGTCCGTCGGTCCGGTCGAATGGGAAACCTTGAAATGGGTCGACTGGTATAACAAGACGCGCCTGCACAGCGCCATCGGTTACGTCACGCCGAACGAAGCAGAGGAGGCCTTCTACGCAAGCTTGAACGCAGCCGAAAAAGCAGCCTAATCATTGAACCACAAACTCTCCGGTAAACCCGGGGCGGTTCAAGCATCACGAGAGCCGAGGTTCGACCGCAGGTCCACTACACAAGTAGCCCCTCAAGTCGGAAGTCCAACGCAGTCCCCAGAAAGCTGATATCTTTCAGCAGGTTGAAAGCTAAACACTAAACCAACCCAGTCATCAGGTTTGGAGAAATTCAGGCGCTAGAGAGCATGTTCCAGCCTCGGCGCATAGGACCAAGTCAAGAGCACCGCCCGTACAACCCTTTAAAACAATGGGAAATCCTGCCGCAGTTACAACAAGAGACATGTTTCGAAGTGGGAAATGGCGGACAGTGAGGGATTCGAACCCTCGAGACGGTTCCCCGCCTACACACTTTCCAGGCGTGCGCCTTCGACCACTCGGCCAACTGTCCGTGCGCGCGGTCTAGCTTGTGTCGGCGACAGGTGCAAGTCAGAGCTTTGCGATACGTTGCTGAAGTTCTGCAAGCTGACGACGGATTTCTGCCATGTCCTCCGATCCCTCGCCCCCGGATGCCGCACGATGCTTGGAAGCAGGCTTGCGCGCGGGGGTGCTTTCAGCAGGCACGGAGTCGCCGTCCAGATCCTCGGGTTCGGGGCCTGACGTGCCAGACCATCCGCCCAGAAGCGCCTTGAGAAAGGCCTGCTGCTGCCGATGCATGGCATCAAAGCCGGGCACCCGGGCGATGGGGTTCGGCATGACGGCCATGTTTTCCATCAGCTTTGACTGGCTTTCGCGCAGCATCTCGAAGCTGGCGGCCAGGAATTGCGGAACGACGGAATGGGCACTTGTGGCATAGCTGCGGACCAAGTCAGTCAGCACGTCGATGGGCAGGACGTTTTCGCCCCGGCCTTCGTGTTCGGCAATGATCTGCAACAGGTACTGACGCGTCAGTTCGTCACCGGACTTCAGGTCGACGATCTTGACCTCTCGGCCCTCGCGGATGAACGAAGCGATGTCTTCAAGCGTCACATAATCGCTGGTTTCGGTATTATACAACCGCCGGCTGGCATAGCGTTTGATCAGAAGCGGCGTGTTCGGTGCGGGCATGGCGGACCCCGGTCATGCAATTTCCTGCATGATGGGTGCTGCATCCGCAAAAGGCAAAGCAATTTTCTGCACTTGCCAAGGGACTGGTCAGGATCGGATCCCCTGGACATGAAAAAAGGGGCGGTGCCGCCCCTTCCTTCAAGATCGTCTGTCGATGCGATTACTTCGCGGCGACGGTGGTCGCAGCAGTCGCGGCCTTCTTCACGGCGAGCTGGTTGTCGCGGACAACGGTTTCCGCAACATTGCGGGCCTCGACAGCCACGTCCTTGCCTGCGGTCAGCATCAGATCGACGGTGTCCATCTGCACTTTTTTCGCAACTTCGGCGTAGGCGGCCATGTGTTCGGCAGCAACTTCGGCCGAAGCGGAAGCAAAGTCGGTCAGCGACTTGGCGTAATCGGCCGGTTCCTGCTTGACGGCAGCCAGTTCACCCACGCGGGCGATGGCGTCCTTGGCCCACTGGGCCGAAATCTCGGTCGAACGCTCGGCTGCGGTCAGCGCAACGCGGGCCAGTTTCTCGCCCAGAACGCCTTGCGATTTGAACGCTTCCTGGAACGACGAGGTGTCGATCGGGAAGTTGGCCATCATGTCCTGGAAGGTCTTTGCAAAATCGGGGGTCTTCGCCATGTCATTCACTCCTGTCAACGCCGCGGAAGGACGGGTTCGATGAGAGAGGTTTCCGCAGCCAAAGCCATTCTCGTGATGGGAATATGAATGCTGCGGCGCGGCATTTCAAGTATTTTATGCTGCGCCGCAGAAATTTGTTGCCTTCCAAGCAACCCGTTCTTGCAAGTGATTGTTATACCAACCCTCAGGCTGCCCTTTCGTGGACATAGGTGCCGGGTGCCGGACCAAGTCCATCGCCGGGTTCGCGCGCCGGAACCATGCGCCCTGCCCTTTCGGCCAGCCAATCGCTCCACCGGGTCCACCAGGTGCCGGGCGCGAAGCTGGCTGATTCCTTCCAGGCCTGATACCCGCCGCTGAAATCACTGCTGCCCATGTAATGGCCGTATTTCTTCTTCGTGGGCGGATTGACGATCCCGGCGATATGGCCCGATTCCGACAGGATAAAGGTCTTGTCGCTGGACCCCATCCCGGCGATGCCGCGCCAGCAATCCTTCCAAGGGGCAATATGATCGGTCTCGCAGGCAATTGCGCAAACCGGAGTCGTCACGTCGGACAGATGCAGCTTGTGGCCCATCAGGTCGAAACCGTCCGTGGCAAAGGCATTTCTCTGGCACAAGCCGCGCAGGTACTGCATCGCCATCCTGCCCGGCAGATTGGTGCTGTCGCCGTTCCAGAACAGCAGATCAAAGGCGGGCGGCGCTTCGCCCATCATGTAGCTGCGGATGGCCGGTCCCCATACCAGGTCATTGGGGCGCAGAAAGCTCATGGTGCGCGACATCAGTTGCGCGCGCAGGATGCCATGGCGCTTGACCTCGTCGGCGATGCCATTCACGAAATCGTCTTGCAGGAAGCTGACGAACTCGCCCTGGTCGGAAAAGTCAGTAAGGCTGGTAAACAGCGTGGCGGATTTGACCCGGTCGTCGCCCCGCTGCTTCAACAGCGCCAAGGCAAGCGACAGCGTGGTGCCTGCGATGCAATAACCCACGACGTTCAGCCGGGGCTGCGCGGTCAGGTCGCGGACCTTGTCCATCGCCTCCAGATAGGCCGCGACATAATCCTCCATCCCGGTATCAGCATAGGTGGAATCGGGGTTCTTCCAGCTGACGACGAACAGCGTATGGCCCTGTTCGGTCAGCCATCTGATCAGGCTGTTCTGCGGCTTGAGGTCGAGGATATAGAACTTGTTGATCCAAGGCGGAAAGATCAGCAGCGGCGTTTCGAAGACCTGATCGGTCGTCGGCTTGTACTGGATCAGTTCGTAGAGCGGCGTGCGATGGACAACGGTCCCTTCCGATGTGCCGATGTTCTGGCCCACGGAAAAAGCCTCGCGGTCCGCCAGCGACACGACAATGTCGCCATTGTTGCGTTCCACGTCGCGGACCAGGTTTTCCAGCCCCTTGACCAGGCTTTCCCCCTCGGTCTGGACCGCGCGTTCCAAGGCATCGGGATTGGTGGCCAGAAAGTTCGTGGGCGCCATCATGTCAACGATCTGGTCGGTCATCCAGCTGATGCGGCGCCGGTCGGTTTCGTCTGACACTTGCAGGTTCTGCGTGGCTTCCTTCAAGGCCTTGGCGTTGATCAGATACTGCCGCTTGACGAAGCTGAAATAAGGATGGCTGCTCCACAGCGGGTTGGCGAACCGCTTGTCGGACCCGGTATCCTCGGCTGCAGGATCCGCTTGCCCCAGCGTCAACGCCCGATGCGTCTGGGCATAGTTCTTCAGGGTCTCGCCCCAGTAATTGACCTGGGTTTCCATCACGCGCCCCGGCTGCTCGGACACCGTCTTGACCCAGGCATTGGCAGCCGTCATCAGCAGATCCGGGCCTGGCGCCTCGATGCCCGGATTTGGCCGGGATCGGGCTGCCAGCGCAGCCACAAGCCGCTGTCCCAGCGCCTCGATCCTTTCGATGTTCTCGGCCAGCTTGCGGGCAGTCGCGCCCGAGGACCCGCGTGCCAGGGCTTCGGCCATGGCCTGGGGCGCGCGGCCCGTTGGGGCGGCTGGATCCGATGGCGCGGGGGCGGCCTGATCCAGTTGCAGCCGCGGCGCCGCTACCTGCGGGGGGTTATCCGGGGCGGGGGCCGATTCTATGGGCGCGGGCTGTCCGGTGGCCGTCTGTGTGCCTGCATTGCCCGTCTTATCGTCAATCACTGGCGAAGACTTTTCAGTAATGTGCGATTTGCGCCGCGCCCCGGCAACTTTCTTGCCTCCAGATCCTGCACTTCTTGCCATGATCCCGGTTCCCCCCTATGACCAGAATCATAATAGGCGCAGGGCGGGCAATGCGCAAACAAGGGTTTTTCGGACCCAATTGCCCCAGCGATGCGTTCCGCCATGACGCAGCAACGAAAGGATGGCCCCGGTGGCGATCAAGGGTATCAAGGGCATCGTGTCCTATGACGCAATGGAAACCATTCGGAACACCAACGAATGGATGGGGGCATCGGCCCGGGCAATCGCATCCTATCCCATATTCGCGCTGAACCCCCATCCCATGTTCAAGCTGATGAGCGCCTGGGGCCGCGTCACCGAACGCAGCTTTGCACGCATGGTGATCAAGCCGGACTGGGAAATCCCGCCCATCGCCGGGGAACAGGGCCAGGATCACATCGTCTATGTGGAACCCGTGATGAAGCGGCCCTTCGGCGACCTGATCCATTTCCGCGTCGCGCGGCGGGATGTCCAACCCCGCAAGGTGCTGCTGATCGCACCGATGTCGGGCCATTACGCCACGCTGATGCGGTCCACGGTGACATCCCTGCTGCCTGATTGCGAGGTTTACGTCACCGACTGGCACAATGCCCGCGACATTCCGGTCAGCGAAGGCAAGTTCGATATCGAGGATTATACCCAGTATCTGGTCGATTTCATCCGCCACCTGGGACCGGATACGAACGTGATCGCCGTCTGCCAGCCCGCGCCGCTGGCCCTGGCCGCGACTGCCATCCTGGCCGCCGACGATCCTGCATCCCAGCCGCGTACGCTGACCCTTATCGGCGGGCCGGTCGATCCCGATGCGGCCGCGACCGAGGTGACGGATTTCGGCAACCGCATGACCATGGGCGAACTGGAACATACCATGATCCAGTCCGTGGGCTTCAAATATCGCGGTGCCGGGCGCATGGTTTATCCGGGGCTGGCGCAGTTGTCCTCGTTCATCGCCATGAATGCCGAAACCCACGCCAAGGCCTTTATCGACAAGATCTGGGCCGAAGCACGCGGCACCGGGTCCGAGGGGGACAAGCACTATAAATTCTATGACGAATACCTGGCCGTCATGGACATGACCGAGGAATTCTATCTGTCCACGGTCGATCGCATCTTCAAAAAGGGCGAGGTCGCCAAGAACCAGTTCGTGGTCAATGGGCGCCCTGTCGATATCGGCAAGATCACCGACGTGGCCATCATGACGGTCGAGGGATCGAACGACGACATTTCCGCCCCGGGCCAATGCGTCGCGGCACTGGCCTTGTGTACCGGTGTTCCTAGCGGACGCAAAAAGGAACACTTGGAACAGGGCGCTGGTCATTACGGCATCTTTGCGGGCAAGTCATGGCGTCTGAACATCCGGCCCTTGGTGCTGGATTTCATCGACGAACACATGGCGGTGCCCGAGGCGGTCATGCCGCGCAAGCAGCGGGTTCGCGGCGGCATTGCGGCCGATTGCGGCGTAACCGATCCGTTCACCGACAGCAGCAAGATCGCCGTCTAGCAGCTGCCCTGCATCAAGTATCCTGGCATCGGCGGCCATTACAGGCCGGGCGTCGTCAGCGCAGCGCCTGCCTGATCCAGTCGGCAATTGCTGCGATCAATTTCGGGGTGAGGCCGGGCGACAGTGCCTCGCCCGCGATGACATGGGCGTCTGGATCGTCTTCCGGTCCCGGCACGACCTTCAGCACCGTCACACCGCCGCCCCATTCCGCCGCGATCCTGGCCGACGCGGCATGATCCACGATCCTGTCCGCATCCGACCAGATGAACAAGGCAGGTGCCCCGGCACCATCGAAACCGCCCCAGCGTGCCTGGCGCAGCAGCGTGCCGACCGCCAATGTCGCGGACAATGGATAGCAACTGGTCCATCGGTCACGGTGCCTGCCGTTTCGCGTCACAAAGCACCGTTCGGGATCTCCTGCAAGGCGGATGATCGACCGCGCAAAGGGCAGATCCAGCAACCGGGCCGTCCGCGCCCGCAGCCGGAAATTGGGCGAGATCAGGACCACTCCGTCCATCATTCGTCCCATCTGTTCGTCGTGTGCGGCAAGGGCAGCCAAGGTTGCGCCGGTGGACATTCCCATCACCACCACCCGGCGGCCCAGTCGTCGCGTGGTATCAAGGCCCTGCCCCAGCTCCCGCCACCAGTCCTGCGCCGTCGCTGCCGCCAGATCGGCCCCGTCGGTGCCGTGCCCCGTCAACCGGATCGCCAGAAGATTGGCCCCCAGGTCGTGCGCGACCTGTTCCGGCAAGGGCCGCAGTTCCGCAGGGCTGGCCGAAAATCCGTGGATGTAAATGATGGCCAGATCGGTGACCTGCCCCGGCTGTCCGGCCCATTGCAGATACGACGCAACCTCGGGCCGAATTCCCGCCTCGCGCGTGGCCAGCCAGGATTGCAGGTCTGCCGGCTTTGGCGCGAAACCCTGGTCGGGGCGCAACCTTTCCCTGGGGACAAGGATCCACAGCATCCCAAGCGCGGCCAGCAGGGCAAGCGAAAGTCTAAGCCAGAACATCGTCGATGGATTGGCCGATCAGGGACAAGCATGGGGGCGAGGAAAAGCGATGGTCCTCCCCCTTGACCAGCGTCAGCCGGATATCCTGCCCGTCCGCGTGGTCCAGCAGGCGCATGGCCCAGTCCACGGGAACATCCGCGTCTGCCGTGCCTTGCAGCATCCGAACCGGAAAAGGCAACGGCAAAGGCTGGGTCATCACCAGATGGTCGCGCCCATCCTCGATCAGGCGGCGGGTGATGACATAGGGCTGACCGGCATATTCGCTGGGCAATTCGATGCGTCCCGCCGTCATCAGCGTGCGGCGCTGCGCATCGGTGAACCCCGACCAGAACCCCTGCTCGGTGAAATCGGGTGCGGCGGCGATTGTCACCAGCCCCGCCACGCGTTGCGGCATGGCGCGGGCCACAAGCAGGGCGATCCAGCCCCCCATGGACGATCCCACCAGCACCTGCGGCCCGTCGGTCAGCGCCGTGATCACATGACAGGCGTCCGCGAACCAGTCGCCGATGCATCCTTCCTCGAATGTGCCGCTGCTGTCCCCGTGGCCGGAATAATCGAAGCGCAGAAAGGCGCGCCCGCGTTCTCGCGCCCAGTTGTCAAGCCAAAGCGCCTTGGTGCCGGTCATGTCAGACTTGAACCCGCCCAGGAACACCACGCCCGGCCCCCGCCCGTTGCTGCGGTGGAATGCGATGCGCCGGCCGGTGGGGGTTTCCAGATATCCGCTCATCTGCCGCCTTTCGTTGTCTGCCTGCTTACCTTGACAGTTTTCCCGCCCCGGTCCAAGGACAGCGGCAAGACAACCCGCAACCGGGCGTTCCGTGGGCGCCAAACCGACGAGGAGGACATATGTCCCAGATTTCCCTGACTTTCCCCGATGGCAACGCGCGCCACTATCCCGCAGGCATCACTGCCGCGCAGGTCGCCGAAAGCATCGCGCCCAGCCTGGCGAAACGCGCGATCTCGGCCAGCCTTGACGGGCGGCACATCGACCTGGCCTGGCCCATCGACGGCTCGGGCGCGATCAGCATCCACACGATCAAGGACGACGCCCCTGCCCTGGAACTGATCCGCCATGACTTTGCTCATGTCATGGCGCGTGCGGTGCAAGAGATCTGGCCCGATGTGAAGGTCACCATCGGCCCGGTGCGGGATTACGGCTGGTTCTATGACTTTGACCGCAGCGAACCCTTCACCCCCGAGGATCTGGGCCGGATCGAGGCGAAGATGCGCGACATCATCGCCGCCCGCGATCCCGTTCGGACCGAGGTCTGGGACCGCGACCGCGCCGTCGCCTATTACAAGGACCGGGGCGAGCCGTTCAAACTGGAGCTGATCGACCGCATTCCCGAAGGCGAGGATTTGCGGATGTACTGGCACGGCGACTGGCAGGATCTGTGCCGTGGCCCGCATTTGCAGAACACCGGCCAATTGCCCGCCGATGCCTTCAAGCTGACCCATATCGCAGGGGCCTATTGGCTGGGCGACAGCAGCCGTCCGATGCTGCAACGCATCTATGGCGTGGCCTTTCGCAACCGCGACGAATTGAAGGCCCACATGACCATGCTGGAGGAGGCCGCCAAGCGCGACCACCGCAAGCTGGGCCGGGAAATGGACCTGTTCCATATGCAGGAGGAGGCGCCGGGCCAGGTCTTCTGGCACCCGAACGGTTGGAACATCTATACCACGCTGCAAGACTATATGCGCCGCCGCCAGCGGGCCGACGGCTATGTCGAGGTGAACACCCCTCAGGTCGTCAGCCGCAAGCTGTGGGAAGCGTCGGGGCATTGGGAAAACTATCAGGAAAACATGTTTATCGTCGAGGTGGACGAGGATCACGCGCGGGCCAAGACCGTCAATGCTTTGAAGCCGATGAACTGCCCCTGCCATGTGCAGATCTTCAATCACGGCCTGAAATCCTATCGCGACTTGCCCTTGCGCATGGCGGAATTCGGATCCTGCAACCGCTATGAACCCTCGGGCGCGCTGCACGGGATCATGCGCGTGCGCGGCTTCACCCAGGACGACGCCCATATCTTCTGCACCGAGGACCAGATCGAGGCGGAAACGAAGAAGTTCATCGAATTCCTGGCAAGTGTTTATGCCGACCTGGGTTTTGACAATTGGCGGATCAAGCTGTCCACGCGGCCTGAAAAGCGCATCGGATCGGACGAAAGCTGGGATCGGGTCGAGGCCGCTCTTGGCAATGCCTGCAAGGCTGCCGGATACGATTACGAACTGTTCCCGGGCGAAGGCGCCTTTTATGGGCCAAAGCTGGAATTCGTGCTGCGCGACGCCATCGGCCGCGACTGGCAATGCGGCACGCTGCAGGTTGACCCGAATTTGCCGGAACGGCTGGATGCGGAATATGTGGGCCAGGACGGCGCGAAGCATCGTCCCATCATGCTGCACCGGGCAGTCCTGGGATCGTTCGAACGCTTTATCGGCATCCTGATCGAAAACAACGCGGGCAAGCTGCCCTTCTGGCTGGCCCCGCGCCAGGTGGTCGTCGCATCCATCGTGTCCGACGCCGACGCTTATGTCGCCGAAGTGGTCGCCGAACTGCGTGCGGCAGGCATCCGGGCCGAGGCGGATACCCGCAACGAAAAGATCAACTACAAGGTCCGCGAACATTCGGTCGCGAAGGTGCCTGCGATTCTTGCCATCGGCATGAAAGAGGTAGAGGATCGCACCGTATCGCTCCGGCGCCTGGACCAGCAAGGGTCACGTTTGTTACCGTTAACCGAAGCCGTGGCGATGCTGAAAGACGAATCCACCTCGCCCGACCTGCGCTGAATTTTGTTTTCCCGCACGTTTATCATGCGCAGGCCCCCGTCTCCGCACGTTTATCATGCGCAGGCCCCCGTCTGCGCACGTTTCCTGCTTGCCTTTTTTAACGATTCGTCCATCCTTTCAGCAGCGTGAGCGAAGCCTTTCTACCGCCTCCCTTTTACGGGCAGCCGGAATATCGAAAGCGGGCTGCACGGCCTGACGCAATCCTGCGCCAGGAGGACTTGAAGGAGAGAACGGTTATGGCGACCGGAACGGTTAAATGGTTCAACGCCACTAAGGGCTTTGGCTTTATCGCCCCCGATGACGGCGGCAAGGACATCTTTGTCCACATCTCGGCCGTGGAACGCGCCGGGCTGACGGGCCTGAAGGACAACCAGAAGATCGCATACGAATTGCAGTCCGGCCGCGACGGCCGTGCATCGGCCAGCGATCTGAAGCTGCTCTGATCCAGCTTCCCCAGGTTGCGGAACGGCCCGCCATCGCGGGCCGTTTTTCGTTTGCGTTCCCTTGCCGAAAGAACCGCCATGATCCCGTTCGACATCTTTGCGGACCCCTTGTGCCCCTGGTGCCTGATCGGCAAGGTCGAACTGGACCGCGCCTTGGAAAGCCGCCCGCTGCATCCGTTCCAGATCGCCTGGCATCCCTTTCGCTTGAACCCGCAGATGCCCAGGGGCGGCATGGACCGGATCGAATATCTGCAGGCCAAACTGGGGCCACGCGCCGAAGAGGCCGCCCGCATGGTCGCGCAACGGGCGGCGACGCTGGGTTTGAACCTGAACCCATCGGCCCGCGAACCGGACACGACCGACGCGCATCGGCTGATGCACTGGGCCGGCCTGGAGGGCGCGCAGACGCGGGTCATGTCGGGCCTGTTGCGCGCGCATTGGCAAGAAGCCCGTGACATCGGCGACCCTGCCGAACTTGCCCTGATTGCAGGATCGGCAGGAATGGACAGCGATCTTGTGTCGCGCCTTCTGTCCACTGATGCCGACCGGAACGAGGTTGCAGCCCGCGAACAGCACGCCCGGAATCGTGGCGTTACCTCGGTCCCGACATTCATCGTGGCAAACCAGCACGCGATCAGCGGCGCGCAGTCTGCAAGCCTGTGGCAGCAAGTGATTGACGAGTTGACGAACGCACCCTCGTAGGAACTTGCACAATGTGCAATTTCGGATTACAGGAATCGCCTGACGAAAGGCCCCCGATGTCCGTGATTGCCCCTGACGTGAACGCGCCGCAACGCCGTTTGCCCCTGCCCGAATTCGTTGCGATGCTGGCCTTTCTGTTCGCCACCGTTGCCTTTTCCATCGACGCAATGCTGCCTGCCTTGCCCGATATTGCTGCCGAACTGACGCCCGACAACGTGAACCGCGCCCAGTTGATCCTGACGGCCTTCATGGCGGGCATGGGGATTGGCACGCTGTTCGCCGGTCCCATTTCCGACGCCATCGGGCGCAAGCCTGCGATCTATCTGGGTGCCGCGATTTATATCGTCGCAACCGTGGTCGCGATCTTTGCCCATTCGATCGAGTTCCTGCTGGCCGCCCGCTTTGTCCAGGGCCTGGGCGCATCGGGTCCGCGCATCGTTGGCATGGCATTGATCCGCGACCTGTATGCAGGCCGGGAAATGGCGCGGATTTCCAGCTTTGTCATGATGGTCTTCATCCTGATTCCCGCCCTTGCACCCTCTATCGGGGCAGGCATCATCTGGGTCTCGGGCTGGCATGGCGTGTTTGTGGCCTTTATCCTGTTTGCCCTGGTCGGGTCTGCATGGCTGGGTCTGCGCCAGGCCGAAACGCTGCCCCCCGCCGCGCGCCGGCCGCTGCGCATCGCGCCGCTCAGTGCGGCTGCCCGAGAGGTTCTGTCTGACCATCAGGTCATGCTTTGCACATTGATCCTGACGCTGGGCTTTGGACAAATGTTCGCCCTGCTGTCATCGGCCCAGCAATTGTTCGGCGAGGCTTACGGCAAGGGCGATAACTTTCCGGCCTGGTTTGCACTGATGGCGATCCTGTCGGGGATCGGAACGCTCTTGAACGCGACCTTTGTGATGCGCTTCGGAATGCGACGGATCGCGAAATGGGCCTATGTCATGCAGACCTGCGTGTCGTCGGTGATGCTGGTCTTGGTCCTGGCGGATGTCCTGCCCACCGGGCTTCGCTTTCCGGCGTTCTTCTTTTGGGCAGTCAGCGTGTTCTTCATGGCGGGCGTGACCTTTGGCAACCTGAATGCCCTGGCCTTGCAGCGCATGGGCCATATCGCGGGCATGGCCGCGTCCATCATCGCGGCCCTGTCCACGATCGCGGCCACGCTGATCGCGGCCCCTGTCGGCCTGCTTTACAACGGCACGGCAATCCCGGCGACCATGGCCACGCTGATCTGTTCAGCCCTTGCCTGGTTCCTGATGGGCTTTCTGCGCGACTGACAGGTCGGCCCGGCCCGACCGCCGGGTCACGAAGCGCGCATTGGCAAGGTCGTTTTCCAGATGCTCCGTGACCCGGTGCGCATCCTTGCCAAAGCCCTGCCAGCGGGCGACCAGCCGCCTTTCAAGCTCTGCCTCGGGAACATCCAGCCAGATCCTCAGGTCGTACCGCAGCCGGTTCCAGGGTGGGGTATCCAGCAGCAGATAGTTCCCCTCGATCACGACGATTCGGTGATCGGGTGCGACAACGCCTGCCCCCGCGACCGCGATTTCCCGGCTGCGGTCAAAGACGGGAAAAATGACCTCGGACCGCGGCACGGCCAGCCGTTCGACCAGAACCGCAAACCCTTCGGCATCAAAGGTCTCGACCGCGCCCTTGCGGGCCAGCAGGCCGCGTGCAGACAGCACCCGGTCGTCCAGATGAAACCCGTCCATCGGCACCAGGATGGCATTATCCAGGCGCGCCGCAAAGGCTTCGGCCAAGGTGGACTTGCCCGATCCGGGGGCGCCTGTCACGGCAACCAGAACCCGCGCGCCCCCTATCCCACGGACCCGGGCCAGCAACTCCTGGCCTTCTTCTTCATCGAAATATCCTGGGGGGAATCCGAAGGACGGGGGGCAAGGCCCCCCTCTTGCAACGGTCACGCAGCGATCCCCTCTGGCAGGCGGGCGCCCGTCATATAGGCCACCGCATCGGACATGGTATGTTCCTTGGGATCGATCACGCACAGGCGCTTGCCCAGGCGGTGGATATGGATGCGGTCGGCCACTTCGAACACATGGGGCATATTGTGGCTGATCAGCACGATGGGAATGCCGCGCGACCGCACGTCCAGGATCAGGTCCAGCACGCGGCGGCTTTCCTTGACGCCCAAGGCGGCGGTCGGTTCGTCCAGGATGATGACCCGGCTGCCGAATGCCGCAGCTCGGGCCACCGCCACGCCCTGGCGCTGACCGCCCGACAGCGTTTCGACCGGCTGGTTGATGTTCTGGATCGTCATCAGGCCCAGTTCCGACAGCTTCTGGCGCGAAAACGCGTCCATGGCGGGCTTGTCCAGCATCCCGAACCACTTGCCCATGATGCCGGGACGCTGGATTTCGCGGCCCATGAACATATTGTCGGAAATCGACAGCGCGGGCGACAGGGCCAGCGTCTGATAGACCGTCTCGATCCCCGCGCGGCGGGCTTCCAGGGGGCTGGCAAAGCTGACCGGATGGCCGTCCAGTCGAATTTCCCCCTCGTCAGGCTGGACCGCGCCGGATATCGCCTTGATCAGGCTGGATTTGCCGGCGCCGTTGTCCCCGATCACGGCCAGGATCTCGCCGGGATACAGATCAAAGTCGGCATGGTCCATCGCGGTCACGCGGCCATAACGCTTGACCAGGTTGCGAGCATACAGAAGCGGCTGTTGGGTCATGATGAAATCTTCCTGATCCATTGGTCGATGGCGACGGCGATGATGATCAGCCAGCCGGTTGCGAACAGTTGCCACAGCACGTCCACTCCGGCCAGGCGCAACCCTGAATTGAACACACCCACGATCAGCGCCCCGATCAGCGGCCCCAGGATCGACCCCCGCCCGCCGAACAGGGAAATGCCGCCGATCACCACCGCGGTGATGGATTCCAGGTTGGCCTCGAAGAACGAGGTCGGACTGACCGATCCCACACGCCCGATGGACGACCAGGCGGCAAGCCCACAGATGACGCCCGATACGATATAGACCGACATCAGCACGCGCTTGGTCTGGATCCCAGCCAGGGCGGCGGATTCGGGATCATCGCCCACGGCATAGACCCGACGGCCCCAGGCGGTCTGATACAGCGCATACCACAGCACCGCAAAGACCACGACCATCAGCACCACGCCATAGGTCAGCACCGCCCCGCCCACCGTAAAGCGTTCGCCGAAGAACTTGAGCAGCGGTGCCTCGGCATCAAGGGTCTGGCTGCGGATCGTTTCGCGGTTCGACAGATAATAATTCAACGCAAGGAAGATATTCCATGTCCCCAGCGTGGTGATGAAGGGCGGCAGCTTCAGCCGCGTCACAAGCGCGCCGTTCAGCGCGCCTGTTGCTGCCCCGCAGGCCAGCCCGACAAGGATGGAAATCGGCACCGGGATGCCGAAATCCACCGACAGCTTGCCCATGATGACAGACACCATCACCATGACGGCACCAACGGACAGGTCGATGCCCGCCGTCAGGATCACCAGCGACTGCGCGGCGGCCAACGTCCCCACCACCGCCACCTGTTGCAGGATCAGCGACAGGTTGAAGGCCGAAAAGAAGTTGGGCGATATCAGCCCGAATGCCGCCACCGACAGGACCAGCACGATGACCGGGACCATGGTGGGATAGCGGTGCAGGAAATACTGCAGCCGGGCAAGCGTGCCACGCGAATGATGATCGAAGCTCGCGACCGCCTCGGACGGATTGCGTGCGACCACGGGGTCGGGAGTGTCGGACATCAGGCCCTCCGATGTTCAGGAAGGGCGGCGGTTCGGCCCGCCGCCCGCATGATCAGGTCAGCCCCAGCACTGGGCCAGGCCGTCTTCCACGCTGATCGAGGCCACGCCCTCGACCGGCTGATCTGTGACTAGGTTCACGCCGGTATCGGTGAAATCCAGCCCTTCGGTGGCTTGCGGCTTGGTGCCGTCCTTGGCAAAGGCGGCGATCGCCTCGATCCCCATGGACGCCATTTTCAGCGGATATTGCTGCGAGGTGGCGCCGATCACGCCCGCCTTGACGTTTTCCACGCCGGGGCAGCCGCCATCCACGGACACGATGGTCGCATTGCCTTCCATGCCGAACGACTTCAGCGCCTCATAGGCCCCTGCGGCAGCCGGTTCGTTGATGGTATAGATCAGGTTGATCCCTGGATTCATCTGCATCAGGGCTTCCATCGCCTGGCGACCGCCCTCCTCGTTCCCCGAGGTTACGTCATGGCCGACGATGCGGGGGTCTTCCTCGTCGCCGATGACGTTTTCATCCTTCACATCGACGCCAAAGCCTTCCAGGAAACCTTGGTCGCGCAGTACATCGACCGAAGGCGCGCTTGCCGACAGATCCAGCATGGCGATCTTGGCATCCGCTGCCGCATCGCCCATCTTGCCCGCGGCCCAGGCGCCGATCAGGCTGCCCGCCTCCCGGTTGTCGGTTGCAAAGGTTGCATCAGCCGCGTCGATCGGGTCCAGGGGCGTGTCCAGCGCAATGACAAGGATGCCGGCATCGCGGGCCTGCTTGACCGATTCCGTGATCGCCTTGGTGTCGGACGCGGTGATCAGGATGCCCTTCACGCCCGCCGCGATGCAGCTTTCCATGGCCTGTTGCTGGGTTTCATGGTCGCCGTCGATCTTGCCCGCAAAGCTCATAAGCTCGATGCCAAGCTCCTCGGCCTTCGCGGTGGCGCCTTCCTTCATCTTCACGAAGAACGGGTTGATGTCGGTCTTGGTGATGATGCAGGCCTTGACGGGATCCTGCGCAGCGGCGACGCCCGCCGACAGGGCCAGCACCGACGCGGCCAGCGACAAGCGAAGCGAAGACTTGATGATCATTCCTGAAACTCCTCCGAATGGCGGCACCTCCTCCGCCTTGCCTTATCAGGAAGCACGAAGCGTTTCCTCTTGTCAATAAGTCAATCATGTTGATTAATGTGCTGCAGGAGGCGTCTGCAATGCTGAACCACCCTCATCACTGGGCTGATCTCAGCCAAAACGAGCGGTCGATCTTGTCGCTGATCCGCAAACGCGGTCCCCTGCCGCGCGCCGCCTTGGCCCAGGCTACAGGTCTGTCGCCGCAGGCCATCACGAATCTGACCAGGAAATTGATCCAGAATGGTTTTCTGGAAGCCGACGCGGTGGTTCGCGGCAGGGTGGGCCAGCCCTCGACGCCCCTGTCCCTGGCCCCGGAAGGGGCGCTGTTCCTGGGCCTGAAACTGGGCCGCAGGCTGGTCGAACTGGCCTTGGTGGATTTCGTCGGAACGGTAAAGATCCATCGCCAAGAGATATATCCCCATCCCACCCCCGAACGGATCATGACATTCGCCCGGCACGGGATTGCCACGATCCTGGCATCGACACCGCAGCCGCTGCGAATCGCGGGACTTGGCGTGGCTACGCCCTTTCGCCTTTGGGATTGGGGGGCCGAGATGGCGGATTGGCACGGCTTCGATCTGGCTGCCCGTTTGGCCGAGGAACTGCCCTTTCCGGTCTTTCTGGAAAACGATGCCAGCACCGCTTGCGCGGCGGAACTGATCTTTGGGCGCCTGTCCCTGCCCCGCGATTTCGTTCACCTGTATGTGGCCCATTTTGCGGGCGGGGGCGTGGTGCTGGATGGTCGCCTGCGCGTCGGGCCGCACCGCAATGCCGGGGCGCTTGGGTCGATGCCCATTCCCGGCGGGCGGCAGTTGCTGGACCTGGCCTCGGTTTCCACGCTGGAGGAACGGCTGGGGCATCCCCTGCCCCCCGACGATTCCGGCTGGCTGGTTCCCCCGGACATCGAAGCGCGCTGGATTGCGCAATCTGCCGATGCCCTGGCTTTCGCCGCCTTGTCGGCCACGGCGCTGCTGGATATTCCGGTGGTGGTGATCGACGGCGCCGTGCCGCCCGCGACCCGCCGCGCCCTGGCGGACGCCACCCGGACCGCCTTGGCCCAACTGCCTGCCGCGGGCATCGACCGCCCCCGGATCGTCGAAGGCAGCCTGTCGCGCAGCGCCCGTATCCTTGGGGCCGCCGCCCTGCCGCTGGCGCATTTCTTCGAACCGGGGGGCGCCCCGGCTTGACACCGGCGCCTCGGCCTCTATAAGCGCGCACTTCATTGGTGTTGGCGGACCCCGCAAGGGGAAGCCTGTCGGGTCTTCGGACCAAAGGACAACGCCCTTCGATAAATCAAAGAAGGAGATCAGCGGTGACGAAACGCACCTCTGCCAAATACAAGCTTGACCGCCGCATGGGCGAAAACATCTGGGGCCGCGCCAAATCCCCGGTGAACCGCCGCGAATACGGTCCCGGCCAGCACGGCCAGCGCCGCAAGAACAAGCTGTCGGATTTCGGCACCCAGTTGCGCGCCAAGCAGAAGCTGAAGGGCTATTACGGCGACCTGACCGAAAAGCAATTCCGCCGCATCTATGCCGAGGCCGAGCGCATCAAGGGCGACACCGGTGAAAACCTGATCGGCCTGCTGGAACGCCGGTTGGACGCCGTTGTTTACCGCGCAAAGTTCGTGGCCACCATCTGGGCTGCCCGGCAGTTCGTGAACCACGGCCATATCGAGGTGAACGGTCAGCGCGTCAACATCGCGTCCTATCGCGTCAAGGAAGGCGACGTGATCGCCATCCGCGAACGCTCGCGCCAGTTGGCCATTGTGCTGGAAGCCGTGGGCCTGACGGAACGCGACGTGCCGGATTACCTGGAAGTCGACCACAACAAGATGACCGCCACCTTCGTGCGCACCCCGGCCCTGGGCGACGTGCCCTATGCCGTCGTGATGGAGCCGAACCTGGTCGTCGAATACTACGCCAAGAACTGATCCTTCCGGTTCTGCGCAAAATCGGGCCGCATCCTCCGGGATGCGGCCTTTTTCATTTTCTGGTTAATTAACCATTTGCTTCCGACGCTGGGTCACGTCTAGTTGATATGTCCATTTACTCGTCCGCATGTTTCTCGCGATCCCCTTATCGATTCGGCGCGCTGTCCGAGTCTGCCCATAGGAAGACGACATGCCTTACACGACTCCTCTCCCCGATAGCTTCCTCGACCTCAGTGCGGAAACGCCGATACTGACGCTGCCACCGACTTTCGTGTTGAACGACTTGGGCAACTCGACCGAATTTGCCCAGTACGATGTCGAGGCAACTTCTGCCACGACGCTGGAACCAGGCGACGAACTGACCCTTGTTGATGCCGACGGCAATCCGGTTGATGCGGGTACGTTCGCGGGAACGGCGACCCTGACGACCGCCACCGGGGGCGTGAGCGTTCTCGGCCTTGCGGGTGCGACAATCCAGATCAATCCCATCACCGCCCCGGTTTATGTCGACGAGAACGGCCAAGCCTATATGATCACCAATGAACCTTTGAGCGCAGATCGGCTTGGGGTGACGATCACGATTGATGCTATTCTTTTGCCCGACATTACATTGAATGTCCCCATCTCCGAGATCGCGGATGCACTTCCATTGGAGCTTGGCGCGCTTTTGACGCCAATTACCGATGAAGTGCAGCGACTTCTTGACACGGTAATTGAATCCTACAGCTATAATCCCGCCGGCACGCTTGCCCTGGCTGAGGACCAGATCGTTCCCTGCTTTACACGCGGCACCATGATCCTGACCGCCGATGGTCCCGTGGCGGTCGAGGATTTGGCTGTTGGCACGATGGTCCTGACGCGCGACAATGCGCTCCAGCCGGTCCGCTGGATCGGTCGGGTGACCCTTTCGGCAGAACGCCTGCGTGCCCAGCCGAACCTGCGTCCGATCCGCATCGCGGCGGGCGCCCTTGGCCCGAACCTTCCGGCCCAGCCCCTTATGGTATCCCCCCAGCACCGGATTCTTGTCCGCTCTGCCATCGCGCAGCGTATGTTCGGCGCGGTCGAAATCCTGGTGGCGGCCAAGCAGCTTTTGCCGCTGGAGGGGATCGACATCGCGCAGGATCTAGAAACGGTCGAATATTTTCACGTCCTGTTCGACCGTCACGAGATCGTCTTTGCCAACGGGACCGAAACGGAATCCCTGTACACCGGGCCGCAAGCCCTGCGCGCGGTCGGCCGTGCCGCGAGGCAGGAGATCTTTGCCCTGTTCCCCGAACTGGAACGGGCGACCGCCCTGCCGCCTTCGGCGCGGGAACTGGCAAGCGGTCGCATGGCCCGCAAGCTGGCGATGCGCCATCTTCAGAACGGCAAGCCCTTGGTGACGATGCATTGACAGGCTGACATCCGGCGGCCACGGCTGCCGGATTTCCCGCGCATGATACTTCCTTGGCGCGCCGCGATGGACTAGACGGGGCGCGCAAAGGATATGAACATGACGCAGATCACGCCGAAACCCGGCATCATGGACATTGCGCTCTATGTCAGCGGCGAAAGCAAGCTGGCCGGGCGCGACAATGTGCTGAAGCTGTCCTCGAACGAAAACCCGCTGGGTTGCAGCGACAAGGCCCGCGCGGCCTATGCTGCGGCGGCGGCCGATCTGCATCGCTATCCCAACACCGACCACGCCCCCCTGCGCCGCGCGATCGGGCAGGTCCACGGCCTTGATCCCGACCGGATCATCTGCGGCGTGGGCTCCGACGAGGTTCTGCAATTCGTCGTCCATGCCTTTGCGGGCACGGGGGATCAGGTCATCACAACCGAGCATGGTTTTTCCATGTATCCGATCCTGGCCCGGATGGTGGGTGCCGTGCCCGTCACCGTGCCCGAGACAGACCGCCGCATCGACGTGGACGCCATCCTGAATGCCGTGACGGACCGCACGCGCGTGGTCTTTATCGCCAACCCGGCCAATCCGACCGGCACCATGCTGACCCCGGGCGAGGTGGGGCGCCTTGTGGATGGCCTGCCCGCGTCGGTGCTGCTGGTCCATGACGGCGCCTATACGGAATTTGCGGCCGGCGCCGATGGTGGGGCGGATCTGGTGGACCGGCATCCGAACGTCATCATGACCCGCACATTCTCCAAGATCCACGGGCTTGGCGGGCTGCGCATCGGCTGGGGCTATGCCAGCCGCCAGATCATCGACGTGCTGAACCGGATCCGGCAGCCCTTCAACCTGTCCAATGCCCAGATGGCCGCAGCCGAGGCCGCGATCCTCGACACGGCCTTTCGCGACCGCTGCGCCGACCTGAACGCCCGAATGCGAGAGCGGATGCGCAATTTGCTGATCCAGATGGGCATCGGCTGCGACGAAAGCTTCGCGAACTTTGTACTGGCCCGATTTGCGGACCCGGCGCAGGCCGAAGCTGCCGATGCTGCCCTGCGCGATGACGGAATCCTTGTCCGCCGCGTCGCAGGCTATGGCCTGCCCGCCGCCCTGCGCATCACCGTGGGCGACGAGGACGGCGTGACCCGCGTGTTAGACAGCCTGGGCCGCTTCATGGCGGATCGGAGGGGCGCATGAGCGTGATCTATGACCGCGTAGCCCTGATCGGGCTGGGCCTGATCGCCGGGTCCATGGCCCATGCCATCCGCGAAAAGGGCTTGGCGCAAGAGGTCGTGGGCTATGCCCGCAGCAGTGAGACCCGCGACATTGCCCGCGACATCGGCCTTTGCGACCGCATCGCTGACAGCGCGATTGACGCCGTGACGGATGCGGACCTGATCGTCTTGGCCGTGCCGGTTGGCGCAATGGGGGCGATAGCCGCCGAAATCGCGCCCCATCTGAAACCCGGGGCGACCGTCACAGATGTGGGTTCCGTCAAGCAGTCGGTGATCGACGCGGTGGCCCCGCACGTCCCGCCCGACGTCCATTTCGTGCCCGGCCACCCCCTAGCGGGGACCGAACACTCTGGTCCACGCGCGGGCTTTGCCAGCCTGTTCCAGAACCGCTGGTGGCTGCTGACTCCCTTGCCCGACACCGATCCCGCCGCCGCTGCCCGCCTGTCGGATCTGGTGCGCGCGATGGGCGCCAAGACCGACAACATGGAACCGGCGCATCACGATCTGGTCTTGGCCGTCACCAGCCACGCACCACACCTAATCGCCTATACGATGGTGGGGGTGGCCGACCACCTGCGCCGCGTCACGGACGAGGAAGTGATCCAGTATTCCGCCGCCGGTTTCCGCGACTTTACCCGCATCGCCGCCAGCGACCCGACCATGTGGCGCGACGTGTTCCTGCACAACAAGGATGCCACGCTGGACATCCTGGGCCGCTTTACCGAGGAACTGTTCGTCTTGCAGCGCGCGATCCGCATGGGCGACGGCCAGCAGTTGTTCGATTACTTCACCCGCACCCGGGCGATCCGTCGCGGCATCATCGAGGCGGGACAGGACACCGCCGCGCCCGATTTCGGCCGCGTCAGCCCGGCGCGGTAAGGCTATCATCCTGAACCGGGCTGCCCTAACTGTTGGTGGACGAACGGATTGGGGCAGATGCGAAAGGTTGATTGGGTCTTCGGCTATGGTTCCCTGATCTGGGATCCGGGCTTTGCCCCGGCGGAATCGGTGCGGGCCTGGGCGGCGGGCTTTGCCCGCAGCTTCTGCCTGCGGTCGATCGAGCATCGCGGCACAAGGACGCGGCCCGGCCTTGTTCTGGGCCTGGACGAACAATCCGATGCCGAATGCGGCGGCCTGGCCCTGCGCATCGCGGATTCCGACCATGACGAGGTTTTGGCCTATCTGCGCGCCCGCGAACTGGTGACGGACGCCTATCAGGAAGCGATCCTGCCCTTGCGCCTGGAAGACGGGCGCCGGGTCGAGGCCCTAGCCTATGTCATGCGCCGCGATCATGTCCAATACGCAGGCGGGCTGCCGCTGGACGAACAGGCGCGCATCATCGCCCGGGCACATGGCGGACGCGGGTCGAACGCGGAATACCTGTTCAACACCGCCGCCCACCTGACGCAGATCGGCCTGGGCGACGCGGTGATGGATCATCTGGCCCGGCAGGTGCGCAAGCTGCTGGAAACGGACAGAAACTGCGGCACCTGACCGTCGGATCGCTTGGCAAGTGGCGGGCTGCATCCTACAGTTGGCCCCAAGGACAGTCCTGGTCAGGGAAGGCGATCAGTTGAGCGAACCAACCAGCAGCCAGCGGCATGATGCATCCACCTTGGGACAGCGCCCGCCTCGCCGGATCACCGCAACCCGTTCGTCCGACACCAGCCCCGCCAATCCCAGATTTTCGCAGCCCATCCGCCAGATCGTCCTGATGGTGACGGTTCTGGCCCTGGTGCTGACGGGCGGCTGGGTCGCCTATGG
Organism: Paracoccus everestensis; assembly: GCF_021491915.1. Lineage (NCBI taxonomy): Bacteria > Pseudomonadati > Pseudomonadota > Alphaproteobacteria > Rhodobacterales > Paracoccaceae > Paracoccus > Paracoccus everestensis. The sequence continues at coordinate 1,882,397 of NZ_CP090836.1, forward strand.
TCGTATCCTGCCGATCTTTCAGGCGAACCTGTGGCTGAACGGGTTCATCCTGGGGGTCTTCGCGCTTGGCATCCTGGCCTGCTTCTGGCAGGTCGGACAGCTGACCCGGTCGGTCAGCTGGATCGAAAGATTTGCCGAACGCCGCCGCCATGCGGTTGAAAAGGGCATCGCCGCGCGGGGCGAGGCGGATACCGGCGATCAGCCGCCGCGCCTGCTTGCGCCGCTGGCGGCCCTGCTGGGAACTCGTGGGCCCGTGGGCGGGGTGATCTCGACCGGGGCCGCGTCATCGATCTTGGATTCGGTGGCAACCCGTATCGACGAACTGCGCGACATCACACGTTATCTCACCAACCTGCTTATCTTTCTTGGTCTTCTGGGCACCTTCTACGGCTTGGCCACGACCATTCCGGCGGTCGTCGAAACCATCCGCACGCTGGCTCCGCAACAGGGGGAAAGCGGCCTCCAGGTCTTTGACAAGCTGATGAGCGGTCTTGAAGCCCAGCTTGGCGGCATGGCCACGGCGTTTTCATCGTCGCTGCTGGGCCTTGCCGGGTCGCTGGTGGTAGGTCTGCTGGAACTGTTCGCCACCCATGGCCAGAACCGCTTTTACCGCGAGCTCGAGGAATGGATGTCGGGCTTTACCCGCGTCAGCCTGGCGGGGAACGAAGGCGACGCCGTCGATCAGGCCGCCTTGGCCGGGTTCCTGGAACAGATGGCGGGCCAGATGGACCGCTTGCAACAGATCCAAGCCGGTCGCGACCTCCAACGCGACGAGGCGGCCGCGATGGCCGATGAACGCGTCGTAGTAATGGCGCAGGCCGTCGAAGCCCTGGTCCAACGCAGCGAGACCGATCACCAGGAATCGCAATCGCGCGTTGCGGCCCTGACCGAAACCTTGTCCCGGCTGGCGCAGGGCCAGGACCGGCTGGTCGATCTTGCCCGCAGCCAGGCAGAGCGCCCGGCGTCCCCGCCCCCCGATATGGCGGGGATCGAGGCTGCCTTGAACCGGCTGGCAGCCGACCTGACCGAAGGGCGCGACGAAATGGTGGCAGAACTGCGGTCGGACATCCTGGTGCTGACCCGCGCGGTGCGCGCGGCACGGTTCAACGACCCGTTCCGCGACGATCTTCTGCGCGATCCCTTGGTGTCGCGGGACAGGAACTGACCCATGGCCCTGCGTCGCGCCGCATCCGGGCATCGTTTCTCGACCAATATCTGGCCGGGTTTTGTGGATGCCTTGGCGACGCTGCTGATGGTCCTGGTCTTTGTTTTGACCATTTTCACGGTGATGCAATCGGTCTTGCGCGACCAGATCACCGACCAGGATGACACCATCACCGAACAGGATCAGGTCATTTCCAGCCAGGACCGGGTGATTTCCGGTCAGGAACGGCGGTTGGAACAGTTGGGCCAGCAGGTCGCCGCCCTGGGCCAGGCCCTGACCGTGTCCGAGGGTCAGAAGGGTGTTCTGCAAGGCCAGCTTGCCGATGCCGAGGCTGAGGCCCGCGACAGGGCCGCGCGGATCACCCGGCTGTCGACCCAGCTGGAAGACAGCCAGGGCGAACTGGCCCAGGCCCGCAGCCGCCTGACCGATTTCGAGGCCGAGGTGGCTGCCCTGATGGCCGCGCGCGCGGCGGATCGCAACCAAGCCGACGCCCAGCAGCAGCAGTTGCGGGCGCAACTGAGCGAACAGCAAAGCCGCGCCAGTGCCGCCGAACTGGCCGTGGCGGCGGCGCGTCAGGAAATCGACACCCAGGCTGAACAAGCTCGTCTTGCCGCCGCCCGCCGCGAGGCGCTCGAGGCGTTGATCGCCGATCTGCGCCAACAGAACCAGGCGACGGCCGCGCGCGCTGACGCCCTGCAGGCCGACCTGACAGAGGCCGAGGCCGCCCGCCTGACCGATGCCGAGGCCGCGCGGGCCTTGCGCGAGCGCCTGGAAAGCGCCGATGCCGAACTGACTGCCATGACCCTGTCGCTGGAAGAAAGCCGCAAGCGAGCCGAGGAAACCCTTACCCTTCTGGCCGCAGCCGAGGCCGCGCGCGACCAGGCGACGGCCCAAGCCGAACGCACCCGCACCGAGGCCGAGCGTCAGGCAGCATTGCTGGAAACGGCCGAAAAGGCCCTGGCGGATCAACAAGCCCTGTCTGACGACGGACAACGGCGGGTTGCGCTTTTGAACGAACAGGTCGCGTCGCTGACGGCCCAGCTGGGATCGCTGCAAGCCTTGCTGGACACGGCAGGCGACGATCAGAAACAGGCGGAATTGCGGGTCGAGGATCTAGGCCGGCAATTGAACGCCGCCCTGCTGCGCGCGGCCGAGGAAAAGGACCGCCGCCTGACGCTGGAAGAACAGGCCCGACAGAAGGCCGAGGAGGAAGCCGTTGATCTGGCCCGCTATCGGTCGGAATTCTTCGGCCGCCTGTCCCAGATCCTGTCGGGCCGCGAAGGCGTCCAGGTGGTGGGCGACCGCTTCGTCTTTCAGTCCGAAGTGCTGTTCGCCCCGGGCGAGGCGACGCTGTCTGCCGCCGGCCAGGATCAGGTCGCCCGCGTAGCCCGGATGCTGTCCGAGATTTCCGGCGACATCCCGCCCGAGATCGACTGGATCATTCGCGTCGATGGCCATACCGACGACACCCGGCTTTCGGGCACCGGCCGTTACCGCGACAACTGGGAACTCAGCCAGGGGCGCGCCCTGGCAGTCGTGCGCTATATGATCGACGAACTGGGATTTCCGGCCAATCGCCTGGCCGCGACCGGCTTTGCCGATACGCGGCCCGTGGCACAGGGCACGTCCGCCGATGCGTTGGCCGCGAACCGGCGGATCGAACTGAAGCTGACGGAACGCTAGACCTGTTCCTTTTGGCGCTTGTCGGGCACGCCTGCCAGTTTCTTGAGGTGGCTTTCGATCTCGGAATTGACCTCGGCCCCGACAAGGACCACGGTCGAGGCGAACCACAGCCACATCATCAGCGCAATCACCGCGCCCAACGACCCATAGGTTTCGTTGTAATCCGCGAAGTTCGCAGCATACCAACTGAACAGGATCGAGGTCAGCACCAGCCCTATCGCCGCAATCACGGCACCCGGCGAAATCCACCGCCACCGGGAATCCGGGGCGTCCGGTCCCCACCGGTACAATGCGGCAAGCGCCAGGATCAGCACCCCGAACATGATCGGCCATCGGATCAACCCCACCCAGGTGCTTGTCGATTCCGACAGCGGCAGCATCTGTAGCAGGATTGGAATCACCGCGATAATGCCCAGCATCAGGATGATCATCACCAGTCCGCCCAGGGTAAAGACCATGGACACAAGGTTCAGCTTGATGAAGCCCCGGGTTTCGGTCTGGAAAAAGGCGACGTTCAGTGCCGACAGCAGTGCCTTCATTCCGCCATTGGCGGAATAAAAGGCCACAAGCAGACCGCCGATCCCTGCAATTGACAAGGCGGTGCCGGGCGACGAGGTGATCGCCTGCACCTGATCCCGGATTATGCCGAGGGCACCTTGGGGAAGAAAGCTTTCCAGCATATCCAGATGACCCGCGATCGTGGCAGGATCCGCAACAAGTCCATAGATCGACACAAAGGCAGTCAGCGCCGGAAACAATGACAGCAGCCCGAAGAAGGTGATGCCCCCGGCAACGGCCGTCACCCTGTCAGTGCCGATCTGGGACAGGGTGGACTTGGCGATCGCCCAGATGTCATCCTTTCCCAGATCGCGCAGTCCTACGTTCGCGCGCGGCGCTGTTGTCATGGGACGTTCCGTGACAGCGGCAGGATCGCCCTCGGTCTTGAGGCCAAAGCGTTCGCGGGTCGGGTCATCCAGATCGCCGAACAACGCATCCATGACCCCGGGCGTGCTGCTTTTCATCGTCCGTCCTCGCTCAGTCCTGGATCAAAGCCGGTGGGCGCGCTCGTCATCGTCCGAACGGCGGGACGCCGAGGGATTCTCGCCCCGCAATGCGGACCGCAACTGATCTGCCGCCCCCGCGAATTCCTGCACGATGCCGGTGGCTTGGCCCGCAACCCCGCGGAAGGATTCGACCGCCATGGCCATGGACTTGGTCACGCCTTCCAGGCTTTCGGAAAGCTTGGTCGAGGTTTCGATCAGGCTTTCGGCGAAATTGCCCTTCTTGGCCTTGCGTTGGAACGACGGGCGGCGGCGCGACGCCTCCTGCCGCAGGCGGGCGACCTCTCGGCTGTCATGACGCTCCTGGTCGTGGACACGGCTGCGCATCGCGTCGCGTTCGTCATCGTCCAGCTTGGCAAATTGCGGCACCGGGCGACGGGGCCTGTGGTGCGACGACGGCGAATCGTCGGACAAGGCCTCGGCGATCTTGCGGATCGCAAAGACTGCGGCCGCCGTCCCGCCCGCCACGCCAAGCGCAATCCCGCCCCAGACGGCAATCTTGGTGCCCGTTGCGGGGCTGGGATAGGATGAACGGCCATCAGGGGAAACGCGGCCCGAGGGAATTACCCTTCGGGAATGCGGCATCTGGTGCCCCGGCGGCACTGGACGCGGGCCGAAACGGGTTTCGGTCGTGCGGTCGGCCTCGGTCAGGGGGCGGTTGTCGTCATGATTGTCATTCGGGGTGGGATTCATCGCTGCTCTCCGGCGTTATCGGATCGGTTCGCTTCCCCAACCAATTGCGCGGTCGGAATGTTCCCCTGGCACGGTGCGGGCCAATCGAAATCTTGCTCCTGCGTCATGGCCCCGCTATGCCCGCCCCAACTGCAAAAGAGGCCCGCCATGATCCCGCGCTATGCCCGTCCCGAGATGACCGCCATCTGGTCGCCGGAAACCCGTTTTCGCATCTGGTTCGAAATCGAGGCCCATGCCTGCGATGCCCAGGCCGATTTGGGCGTGATCCCGCGCGAAAACGCGCAGGCCGTGTGGCGCGCCAAGGACGTGGAATTCGACGTGGCCCGCATCGACGAGATCGAGGCCGTGACCAAGCACGACGTGATCGCCTTTCTGACGCATCTGGCGGAACATATCGGTTCGGACGAGGCCCGCTTTGTCCACCAGGGCATGACCAGCAGCGACGTTCTGGACACCACGCTGAACGTGCAACTGGTGCGCGCCGCCGACATCCTGCTGGCCGATCTGGACCGTGTGCTGGAGGCGCTGAAACGCCGCGCCTACGAACACAAGGACACGGTCCGCATCGGTCGCAGCCACGGCATTCATGCCGAACCAACCACGATGGGCCTGACCTTCGCGCGCTTTTACGCGGAAATGGACCGCAACCGGAACCGCCTGGAAAAAGCCCGGTGGGAGGTCGCGACCGGGGCCATTTCAGGCGCCGTGGGCACCTTCGCCAATATCGATCCCGCGGTCGAGGAGCATGTCTGCGCCAAACTGGGCCTGCGCCCTGAACCGATCAGCACCCAGGTGATCCCGCGCGACCGCCATGCGATGTTCTTCGCAACCCTGGGCGTCATTGCCAGCAGCATCGAGAACGTTGCCATCGAAATCCGCCATATGCAGCGGACCGAGGTGCTGGAGGCCGAGGAGTTCTTCAGCCCCGGCCAGAAGGGCAGTTCCGCGATGCCCCACAAGCGCAACCCGGTCCTGACCGAAAACCTGACGGGCCTTGCCCGCTTGGTTCGCATGGCGGTGATTCCGGCGATGGAGAATGTGGCCCTGTGGCACGAACGCGACATCAGCCATTCATCGGTCGAGCGTGCCATCGGACCAGACGCCACGATCACGCTGGATTTCGCGCTGAACCGGCTGGCAGGCGTGATCGAAAAGCTGGTGATCTATCCCGACACCATGCTGAAGAACATGAACAAGTTCAAAGGCCTGGTGATGTCGCAGCGGGTTCTTCTGGCGCTGACCCAGGCCGGCGTCTCGCGCGAGGATGCCTATCGCCTGGTGCAGCGAAATGCGATGAAGGTCTGGGAACAAGGTGCTGATTTCAAATCGGAACTTCTGGCCGATGCCGAGGTGACGGCTGTCCTGTCGCCCGACCAGATCGAGGAGAAATTCGACCTTGGCTATCACACCAAGCACGTCGATACGATCTTTCGCCGGGTGTTCGAAGACAGCCAGAAATAGCCGCGCGTAAACGCCATGTTAGGGAAGCTCTGCCAGATTGACTGCATGGAACGGTCGATCTGGTGGGGCCATGACAATACAAACGGGACTGAACCAAAGGCAAAAGGCGGCGGTCATCGTGCGCCTGCTTCTGGATGATGAATCGGCTTCCGGCCTGTCGCGGCTGAACAGCGAAAGCCAGACGCTGTTGGCCGAGGAAATGGCGGGAATGGAACTGATCGACCGCCACACGCGCGACGCGATCATTACGGAATTCTGTGACCGGCTGGAATCAGTTGGCGTGACCTTTCCCGGCGACCTGGATGGCACGCTGGCGATGCTGGGCGCGCAACTGTCCGAAGACAGCACCGACCGGCTGCGCCGCCGCGCCGTGGTATTAGGCCGGGGCGACCCCTGGCCCCGCATAGCGGCCCTGCCCGCTTCTGCCGTCACGGCGCTTGCAAATTCCGAAGCGGTCGAGATGGTCGCCTTGATGCTGTCCAAGCTGCCCGTGGAACGCGCGTCGGAACTGTTCGTGGGCCTGCCGCGCCAACGGGCACGGGCGATTGCGCAGGCCATGTCCATGACCGCCGGTGTCACGCCCGAATCACTGCACCGCGTGGGAGTGATCCTGCTGCAAGCAGCCGAGGCGCTGCCCCGGCCCGCCATTTCCACCCCCGCAACCGACCGGATGGGCGCGATCCTGAACTTTGCCACCGCCGATTTGCGGGACGACGTGCTGGACAGCCTTGATCGGCATGACGCCGACTTCGCAGGCAGCGTGCGCAAGGCGATCTTCATCTTCGCCCATATCCCCGCCCGCGTCCTGCCCCGTGACGTTCCCCGCATCATTCGAGAGGTCGATCAGCCCATCCTCGTCCGCGCCCTCGCCGCCCAGGGCGAGGCCGAAGCTGCGGCCGCCGACTTCATCCTGTCGAACCTGTCGCAACGTATGTCCGACGGCCTGCGCGAGGAACGCAACGATCTGGGCAAGCTTCGCGCATCCGACATCGAGGAAGCCATGACCGAGGTTGTCAGCGCCATCCGTCGTCTTGAAGAAGCCGGGGAAATCACCCTGATCCTTCCGCAGGACGATGACGACTGACAGGCTTGCGCAGACGTTTCGGTGGGCGGATAAGCAGGTATGACCAATTCCATCGCCATTGCCGTTCTGGTCCTGATCGGGGCGCTTTTTGCCGCCGATCAGATCTGGCTGCGCTGGGATTTACCGCTGCTGGCGGCCCGTTCGATGGACGATTTCATCGAGCACCTCAGCTTCTGGCGCTAACATCCCCGCCCTGATCATATCCAGGTAACACAGGCGGCACTGGGCATTTGCATCACCCCGAACAGCGCGATACGAGGGGCCAACGTCACTTGGTCGGGAGAGAGAACCATGGCTGTCAAAGTTGCGATCAACGGTTTCGGGCGCATTGGGCGCAACGTGCTGCGCGCGATCATCGAATCGGGTCGCACCGATATCGAGGTGGTTGCGATCAACGACTTGGGTCCGGTCGAAACCAATGCGCATCTGCTGCGCTATGACAGCGTGCATGGCCGTTTCCCGGCAACCGTAACCGTCAGCGGTGACTCCATTGACGTTGGCCGCGGCCCAATGAAGGTCACGGCTATTCGGAACCCCGCCGATCTGCCTTGGGGCGATGTCGATGTGATCATGGAATGCACCGGCATCTTCGCGTCCAAGGAAAAAGTCCAGCCGCACCTGTCGACCGGTGCCAAGCGGGTGCTGATCTCTGCCCCCGGCGACAATGCCGACAAGACCATCGTCTTTGGCGTGAACGACGACACACTGACCGCCGGCGATCTGGTGGTGTCGAACGCAAGCTGCACCACGAACTGCCTGTCACCGGTGGCGAAGGTGCTGAATGACAGCATCGGCATCGCCAAGGGCTTCATGACCACCATCCACAGCTATACTGGCGACCAGCCGACGCTGGATACGATGCACAAGGATCTGTATCGCGCCCGCGCCGCTGCCCTGTCGATGATCCCGACCTCGACTGGGGCTGCCAAGGCCGTGGGACTGGTGCTGCCCGAACTGAAGGGCAAGCTGGACGGCGTGGCGATCCGGGTGCCGACGCCCAACGTCTCGGTCGTGGACCTTGTGTTCGAGGCTGGCCGCGACACCTCGGTCGAGGAAATCAATGCTGTCATCAGGACTGCCGCCGACGGTCCGATGAAAGGGGTGTTGGGTTATACCGATGAACCGCTGGTATCCTCGGATTTCAACCACGATCCGCATTCGTCGGTTTTCCACATGGATCAGACCAAGGTGATGGAGGGCCGGCTGTGCCGGATCCTGACCTGGTATGACAACGAATGGGGCTTCTCCAACCGGATGTCGGATACGGCTGTCGCCATGGGCAAGCTGATCTGAAACGAGGCACGGCGGGGGCAACCCCGCCGGCTTCTTCAGCCGACTTTCGACAATCGCCGGGAATTGGCGCGCGTCCGCTTGCCATAGGGACGCAACGCGGCCGCCATCACGCGTTCGGCACTGGCGCCCCGGCCCGCCGCCTGGGCCATTGCAAACAGCGATTCCGTCGCGGCTGCTTGCTTTTCGGCAACCATGCGGAACGGCTCTCCCGGTGCTTGGGCCATCATCCCCATCATGCCTGCGGTCCGCAGGCCGATCACCATCTGCGCCTCAATGCCCATTCGGGCGAATTGCGCCCACAGGCGCACGGGGTTGTTCGAAATCTTGCGAGATGGCATTGAAAAATCCTTTGAGCGTTCCTTTCAATCTGGGCCGACCCTGGTGCTACTACAAGTGCGACCTTGGAATAGATGCGCGCCATTTTACGCATGGCGCGCTTGGCAACCGGCCCTTGCCATGTATAGAGGCAGGCCATGACTGACCGGATTACCCTTCGCCGCCCCGACGACTGGCACCTGCATCTTCGCGATGGCGCGATGCTGGCAGCAGTTGCCCCCCATTCCGCCGGTTTCGGCCGCGCGATCATCATGCCCAACCTGATCCCGCCGGTGGTCACGGGCACCCAGGCAGCCGCCTATCGCGACCGGATCATGGAAGCCCTGCCCCATGGCGCGGCGCTGCAGCCGCAGATGACCCTGTATCTGACCGATGCGACCAAAGCTGCCGATATCGTGGCTGCGTTCCGTGGCGGCGTCATCCGGGCTGTGAAGCTGTATCCAGCGGGCGCCACGACCAATTCGGCCAGCGGTGTGACCGATTTCGACCGTGTCCAGCCGGTGCTGGAGGCGATGGCCGAAGCAGGCGTTACCCTGTGCGTCCACGGTGAGGTCACCGATCCGGCCGTGGATATCTTCGACCGGGAAGCTGTGTTCATCGACCGCGTGCTGGATCCGCTGCGCCGCCGCACCCCTGAACTGCGGGTGGTCATGGAACATATCACCACCAGCGAAGGCGTTGCCTATGTTCGCGCGGGCGGCGACAATCTGGCGGCCACGATCACCACGCATCACCTGGTCATCAACCGCAACGCCATCCTGGCCGGGGGTATCCGGCCACATTATTACTGCTTGCCAGTCGCCAAGCGAGAATCTCACCGCCTTGCCCTGCGCGAAGCCGCCACCGGTGGCGAGGCGCGGTTTTTCCTTGGTACTGACAGCGCGCCCCATACCGATGCCGCCAAGCTGCAGCCCTGCGGCTGCGCAGGCTGCTTTACCGCGCCGAACACCCTGTCGATCCTGACCCATGTGTTCGAGGACGAGGGCGCCTTGGACCGACTAGAAGGGTTCACCAGCATCAACGGTGCCGCCTTCTATCGCCTGCCGCCAAACGAAGACCGGATTGCCCTGGTCAAGCGCGACACCCCTGCCGAATACCCGACGCAAATCGCGGCAGGCGGCGAGACCGTCACCGTTTTCGATCCCGGCTTTCCGATTTACTGGCATCTGGAGGACTGATGAACCTGCCCTTCCCCACGCGCGAGGAAATCGCCCGCCTGTCCGCCCGGATGCTGCTGGAGATCAAGGCCGTTGATTTCAATGCGGAAAAGCCGTTTACCTATGCCTCGGGACTAAAAGGGCCGACTTATGTCGATTGCCGCCGGATCATCAGCTTTCCCCGTGTGCGCGCCACGCTGATGGATTTCATGGCCGCGACCGTCATGCGCGATGCGGGTTTCGAGGTTTTCGACAATGTGGCAGGCGGTGAAACGGCGGGGATCCCCTTTGCGGCCATGGTCGCGGAACGGCTGGGCCTGCCGATGACCTATGTTCGCAAGAAGCCCAAGGGCTATGGCCGCAATGCCCGGATCGAAGGGGTTATGACCAAAGGCCAACGTGTCCTTTTGGTCGAGGATCTGACAACGGATGGTGGCAGCAAGCTGTCCTTCGTCGATGCGATTCGCGACACTGGCGCATCCTGCGCGCATACGGCGGTCATTTTCTATTACGGCATCTTCCCGGAAACCACGCAGCGGCTGGCCGATCACGGCGTCGCACTGCATCATTTATGCACCTGGTGGGATGTCCTGGCCGAGGCACGGTCGCAAGCGGCGTTCGACGATAAAACCTTGGCCGAGGTCGAGGTTTTCCTGACCGACCCCCGCGCATGGCAGGCCGCGAACGCCTGACTTATCCACAAGCAATCCACAGATCGGCCCCCTGAAATCGCATCGCACGGCGTTCCCCGCACGAGTCATCAGGTGTAGAACGGATGGCAACAAAGGGGGCAGCACATGACCAATCTGCGCGTCATCATTCCAGGCCAGGCTGGGGATGCGGAAAACACGCCCTCGATCCCGTTTTCGCTGGAAGCGGAACAACAGCTTCTGGGCGCGCTGCTGACGAACAACGACGTCTTCGACCGCGTCAGCCAGATCATCAAGCCGGATCACTTCTATCACCCGGTCCACGCGCGCATCTTCGACATCTGTTCCGAACGGATCCGCAAGAACGCGCTTGCCAGCCCTGTCACCATCAAGGCCTTTCTGGAACATGACGACGGGCTGAAGGAACTGGGCGGGCCTGCCTATCTGGCGCGCATGGCTGGCGCCGCCATCAGCGCCTATGCCGCCCGCGATTATGCCCAGATGATCCGCGAATTCGCTTTGCGCCGCGAGTTGATCCAGTTGGGGCAGGACATTTCCGCCCGCGCAGCCACCGTCGAAGTGGGCGATGAGGCCGAAGAACAGATCAAGGCCGCCGAACAGACGCTGTATAAGCTGGGCGAGGCAGGGACCGCCGAACGCGGCTTTCAATCCTTCCTTAAGGCCGTGACCGGCGCGGTTCAGGCAGCCAACGCCGCTTATCAGCGTGACGGCAAGCTGTCGGGGATTTCGACCGGGCTGATCGACCTTGACGGCAAGATGGGCGGATTGAACAATTCCGACTTGGTGATCCTGGCGGGACGACCCTCGATGGGGAAAACCTCGCTTGCCACCAACATCGCCTTCAATATTGCCAAGGCCCACAAGATCGGGGAACGGCCTGACGGCACGACCGGCACCGTCGAAGGCGGCGTCGTGGGATTTTTCAGCTTGGAAATGTCTGCCGAACAGCTTGCGGCCCGGATCCTGTCCGAGGCAGCCGAGGTGCCATCCGAAAGGATTCGCAGCGGCAACATGGACGAAGGCGAATTCCGCCGCTTTGTCGAAGCCGCGCACGCCCTGCAGAACTGTCCCCTTTATATCGACGACACGCCCGCCCTGCCCATCAACCAGCTTGCCGCCCGCGCCCGCAAGCTGAAGCGGACGCATGGGCTGGACGTGCTGATGGTGGACTATCTGCAGTTGCTGAAGGCGGCATCGGCCAAGGACAGTCGCGTGAACGAGGTATCCGAGATCACCCAAGGCCTGAAAGCCATTGCCAAGGAACTGAATATCCCGGTTATCGCCTTGTCGCAGCTGTCGCGCCAGGTCGAGAACCGCGAGGACAAGCGCCCGCAACTGTCCGACCTGCGCGAATCCGGCTCGATCGAACAGGACGCCGACATCGTGATGTTCGTGTTCCGCGAGGAATATTACAAGGAACGTGAAAAGCCGTCCGACAGCGACCTGGACGCGATGGCCAAGTGGCAGCAGGTCATGGAACAATGCCACGGCAAGGCCGAAGTGATCCTAGGCAAGCAGCGTCACGGCCCCATCGGCACGGTCGAATTGTCCTTTGAAGGTCAGTTTACCCGCTTCGGCAACCTGGCCAAGGACCGTCAGGCGCAATGGGACTAGGCCTGCCCGTCCCAGCTGTCACCATCGGTTTGCTGATCGCGTCGAACGTGTTCATGACAGTGGCCTGGTATGGGCACCTGAAGTTCAAGACCGCACCCCTGGTCACGGTGATCGCGATCAGTTGGTTCATCGCGCTGTTCGAATACATCCTGCAAGTGCCTGCCAACCGCATCGGCCACGGGCATTTCAGCGCTGCGCAGTTGAAGACCATTCAGGAAGTCATCAGCCTGTCCGTCTTTGCGCTGTTTTCCTGGCTTTACCTGGGCGAAAAGATCTGCTGGCAGCACGGCGTGGGCTTTGGCCTGATCTGCCTGGGCGCCTGGTTCATCTTTCACGATTTCGGCTAGCGGACCCCGGCCCCGTGGTGTTCGGGCATAGTTCGTGCTGTTGGCAGGGATTTCTACCACCAAATCCGTGTGCACTCTCCATTCTGAATGCACCAGTCCTGTAGAGCGGGGTTCGTCATGGTGCCTCCCATCGTATCAGTTCGTCTCGGAACGCTTCGGTGGGTGTTCGATAGCCCAGACACTTTCGGGGGCGTGGCGTTCAACCGCTGACACATCATCCTCATCGAACGAGGTGTCAGCTGCGACACAGCAGCGTGACCACATTGGCGTTGCCCTGAGTCCGCTCAAAGATCATCACGTCATTCGCAGCGCTTACGCGGCCCCACTGGGGCCACGGTCGCTGCTCATTCCCAGTTGCCGAACGGGCGGCAATCGTTGATCTCGGGCGGCCGGTTGTGAATGCTCGTTTCCACAGGAAAAACCCGGTTGCGCGGCGTGCGGGCATGGCGGGGCTTCCGCCGCCGCTCGGGCAGGAGGCGGGCCAGTTGCGCGGACTGACCTTCGCCTGAATGGACATACTGGCAGATCGTCTCGTGGCAGAGCCGGTGCGGGGCGGCAGGTTCAACCCTGAGCCGACCTGCAATCTGTTCCGCCGACCAGCCTTCCTGAAGGCAGCGGATCATTTCGGCGCGTAGGCCCGGAAGACGCTCGAGCTTGCGCCGGAGGGAACGCTTGCGGTCGGCCTGGGACTGAGCGGTCATAGGACAGTAGCCATCAGCCTGGGGGACGTCCTTGTCATGCCACCAGGTGCGTTTGACTTCGCGGGTGATGGTCGAGCATCTGCGCAATCTTCGTCTTTGGCCCCTTGGCCTGCAGCATTCTTGCAATGACGCGGCGTTCGTCCAGCGTCAGGCTGGTGAAAGGGCGCCCCATCACATCCTCCTGAAGTGCTTCAGGAAGCTGTCAGGTGATGCATTCCGGAATGAACGTGCCATGTCACCATTCAAACTACGTGTAATAAATTATCCAATTCAGGACATAGTTCTCGTTACGCTTTGAATCGTGCCAAAGAAAAAGAGCACGCATATTCGGGTCCTGTGACAAGATCATCGAATTTAACAAGAGGATTGCTGATCGATGATGTCCCGAGAGGTGGTGTAGCTCACCGCGGGCCTCGCGCTTTCAGGCGGGCCGAGCTGGTCAGTCGCTCTGCGCTGCAGGTAGGCTGACACTGAGATCATCGCAGACGGGCGCGAGCGTTTCCAGCGTCATGTATCTGGCGCGCTGGACCGTCCATTCCTCGGTCTGCTCCATCAGGATGGCACCGACCAGTCTTTGGATGGAGGCTTCGTTGGGGAAGATGCCCACGACATCGGTGCGCCGCTTGATCTCGCCGTTCAGGCGCTCGATAGGGTTTGTGCTGTGTAGCTTGGTGCGATGCTGGCCGGGAATGTCATGTAGGCTAGGACGTCCTCCTCTGCCGTGTCCATGAGCGTGGCCAGCTTCGGGAGCTTGCCGCGCATCTGCTCCGCCACGAGCCGCCACTGGGCCTTCGCCGCTGCATGGTCGGGCTGGGCAAAGGCCGTGGCGATGAAGGCGGAGACCACGCGGCGGCTGTTCTTGCCGGCATGGGCGAGCGCATTGTGCTGGAAGTGGACGCGGCAGCGCTGCCAGGTCGTGGACAGGACCCGAGCGGTGGCAGCCTTGATGCCCTCATGCGCATCGCTGATCACAAGCTTCACGCCGCCGAGGCCACGGCGGACGAGGTCACGCAGGAACTCGGTCCAGAAGGGCTCCGCCTCGGAGGCACCAATCGCCATGCCCAGAACCTCGCGCCTGCCGTCGGTATTGACGCCACTGCGAGCGTGACCGCGACCGATACGATCCGCCCGCCCTGGCGCACCTTGAGGTAGGTGGCATCGATCCAGAGGTAGGGCCATTCGCCCTCGATCGGCCGCGTCAGGAAGGCGTCCACACGCTCGTCGATCTCCTCGCACAGGCGGCTCACCTGGCTCTTCGACACCCCGGTGCCGCCCATGGCCTGCACCAGGTCATCCATCGATCGCGTCGAGACGCCATGGACATAGGCCTCCTGGATCACGGCGCTTAAAGCGTCTAACAAAACCCTTGTTCATGCGTTGAAGGACCATGAGCAAGCCCCTTGTACCTGATGATTTGTGGGAGGCCATTGCGCCGCTTCTACCAAGGGAGCGGCCGAAGCCGAAGGGCGGCCGCCCTCGATGCGATGACCGGCTGGCCTTGGCCGGCATCATCTTTGTGCTCCGCTCCGGCATTCCTTGGGAGATGCTGCCGCGTGAGTTTGGCTGCTCCGGCATGACCTGCTGGCGCAGGCTGCGTGACTGGCAGACGGCTGGCGTTTGGACCACGCTCCATCGCGTGCTGCTTGAGCGGCTGTCAAACGCCGGGCATCTGGATTGGAGCCGAGCATCCCTCGACAGCGCCGCCGTGCCGGCGAAAAGGGGGGTGCTGAAACAGGCCCGAACCCAACGGATCGCGGAAAACCGGGCACGAAGCGCCATCTTGTGGTTGATCGCCGGGGCACCCCGCTCGGAGTGCGGCTGAGCCCGGCCAACCGGCACGACAGCATGCTGGCACCCACCTTGGATGCCGTGCCAGGTGTGCGCCACGGTCGTGGACGTCCGCGCAAGCGCCCTGGCAAGCTCCACGCCGACAAAGCCTATGACCATCACCGCTGCCGGAGCGAATGCCGAAAACGCGCCATCAAGCCCCGCATTGCCAGACGGCGCGTCGACAGCAGCGAAAGACTGGGCCGGCACCGCTGGGTCGTCGAGCGGACACTGGCATGGCTGAACCGCTTTCGCCGCCTCGCCATCCGGTATGAGCGGCGCGCCGACATCCATAAGGCCTTCGTGATCCTCGGCTGCGCTCTCATCTGCCTCAACCAGATCAGAAGGTTTTGTTAGGTGTTCTTAGAGCCTTCTCAACCGAGCGCCGCGGATCCAGGAAGGAAGGGAAGTAGGAGCTGGTGCGCAGGCGCGGGATGCGCAGTTCGACGCTGCCGGCGCGGGTCTGCCAGTCGCGATCACGATAGCCGTTGCGCTGCGCCAAGCGTTCACTGCTCTTCTCGCCATAGTCAGCGCCGGTCTTGGCGCCGACCTCCAGCTGCATCAACCGCTCGGCAGCAAAGCCGATCATCTCGGGAAAGCAGATCGGCATCGGCGCTCTTCTCTACGAGCGCACGCAGGTCCATCATGGGTTTGGTCATCGGGGACATCCCTCGGTTCAGGTGGGATCAGCAACCCGACCCTACCGAGAAACCCGATGACCACCGAAAGCTACACCTGGGCTGGGGCACGGTTTCTTGAGACAGCGTCGAGCGCTACTTTTCCGTAGGAACGGGGGGTAGAACATGGACGACAAGAACGAGTTGAAGCCTGGCGCGACGGAGGCCTCGGCCCCGACGACGTGCGCTCCACACGCTGACGGCGGCGGGGCCGAGGCCGGTCGAGGCAAGCGCTTCTCCGCGAAGAGGAAGCTGGTCGCGGTGCAGCGGCTGATGCGGGGCGAGAGCCTCGAGACATTGTCGCGGGAGTTGAACGTGCCGGCGCATCGGTTGTCGGAATGGCGCGACCGCGTCCTTTTTGCGGCCGAGACCGCGCTGAAGGAGCGCGAGCGCGACGCGCGCGATGACGAGATCGCGCGGCTGAAGACGAAGGTGGGCGACATCACCATGGCGAACGAACTTCTTTATGCGAAGATCGAAAAGCTGGAGGCGGGCCGCCCTTTGGCCGGGCGGAGGTCGAGGAGATGACCGGCATCCTCTCGCCCTCCGTTGGCCGCCGCTACCCGCTGGCCACCGTCTGCCGGCTCTGGGGCCTGTCACGAGCGAGCCTGTATCGGCGGCGCTTTGCGATGGCGGCGAACGAGCCGCACCCTCCCCGCCGTCGCCGGGGCCCACAAGGCGCCGCCAGCGACGCCGACCTTCTGGCGGCGATCCGGGGGATCATCGAGGCTTCCCCCTTCACGGGCGAGGGTTATCGCAAGATCTGGGCGCGGCTGCGCTTGCGGGGCTTGCGGACTGCTGCACGTCGGGTGCGGCGGATCATGAAGGAGCACGGCCTGCTTGCGCCTCACCGGCCGGCACCTCGGGCGGCGCATCCGCATGACGGAACAATCGTGACCGAGCGCGTGGATCAGGTCTGGGGCACGGATATGACGGAGACCTTCACGACCGCCGAGGGTCGAGCCTATGTCTTCGTCGCCGTGGATCACTGCTCGGGTGAGTTCGTCGGCATCCACGCCGCCTCCGGCGCCAGCCGTTGGGAAGCGCTGGAGCCGGTCAAGCAGGGGATCGCGAAGCATTTCGGTGCGCTTGACAGGGCCGGAGTGGCGACGGGTCTCACCCTGCGGCACGACCATGGTTCCAACTACATGTCGGGAGACTTCCAGCGCGAGATCCGCTTCCTCGGCGTGGCCAGCTCGCCCGCCTTCGTCCGCCAGCCCGAGGGCAACGGCGTGGCCGAGCGGGCGATCCGGACGCTGAAAGAGCAACTCCTCTGGGTCCGGCACTTCGTCACGGTGGAGCAACTGCGGCAGGCGCTGGCCAGCTTCGCCGCACTCTACAACGCCAGCTGGCTACGGGAACGGCACGGGCACAAGACGCCCGATCAGATCCGTGCCGAGCAGAAGGCTCTTGAAACCAAAGCCGCCACAAGGTTCAAACTGGCGGCATGACCGGCGCAAAGCGCTGTCTCAAAACCGGGCCGCGGTACAACCGAAAGCTACACCACCCCCTGGGACGTCACCGTGCTGAGCTGGCGCCTATGTGCTTTCCCGGTTGTCCTGCAGCCCCGTGACCCGAGACGCTGACTCGAAACAGAGTGAAGTCGGGCATCACTTGGCAGGCGACGGCTCTGATTTTTCCTGCAAGCACGGCTTGCGTCAGATCCTCGGTTGTACCGCCGCGACTTAGGCAGGTTTCTGCGAGGGATAGAACCTTCTCATCTTGCACATCATCGACAGGTGAAAGTTCCCCGATCCTTGACAGCAGATTATACAGGACGCACCGCTCGAAAATGACCCTGCACAGGGCACTCGGGATGGCGGACGACAAGACGCTGCTCGATAAAAGGCTAGTGTTCGGCTCTGCGCACGCCCAATCTATATCTGAACCTCGGCAATGGGGATCGCTGTCTCTTAATCCTTGGTAAGCTGTTCATTCCTTACCTCGAAATACAAACCTTGGACCTGTCGCGGCTTGGTGGCGCTCCTTTGATAGCACAATGTGCGGCAAAGGAGATGAACCCTGGGCACAGGCAGGACGGATGAGTTTCGCAAGGATGCGGTGCGCATTGCACGGACGAGCGGGCTTTCGCGACGTCAGATTGCGGATGATCTGGGGGTCGGCGTGTCGACCTTGAACCCATGGGGGAACGCCCATCGCGACACGGATGTGGTCTCAGCAGAGGACCGCGAGCTTGCCCGGAGAATAACGGCTTGGGCGCGAGATCCGCATCCTTAAGGATTTGAGCCGGATCCGCGAAACAGTCTGGGGGATTGTTTCCCCGGCGAAAGGGGGAGATCCTGGAAAAAAGCCACCCAGTTCTTCGCGAGCCAAAAGCCGTGCGGTTCAGGTTCGTCGAAGAGCAGCGTGGGGCCTTCCCGATCGACCGGCTGTGCCAGGTGAGGAATGTCAGCCCCCGCGGGCTGCGGGCCTTTTGCAGCCGCCCGGCCAGTCGCTGGCAGCGCATGGACATGGTTGTTCTTGCCCCTGTCAAGGAACAGTCGCGTCTGAGCCTGGGCAGCCATGGCCGTCCCCGGATGACTGAGGAACTGAAGGAAGTTGGCATCGATGTAGGCCATCGCCGGGGCGGGCGACTGATGCGGGAGAACGGGATCGTCGTTGAAAGAACGCGCAAATTCAAGGCGACCACGGACAGCAATCACGCCTTCAACAGCGCTGGAGTGCCAGCAGTATCGCGCCCTGACCCTCCCCGCAGCAGGTGATGTGCTTCGTCGATCCACAGCATCGCGATCTCGAACTTCTTTAGGCGATGGTAGGCGGTAGCCCCGCCTCATGATCCCGTTCTGCTCATCTCGTCTCATATGCTGGCCGTCCCGCCCCTTATCCGCGGCGAAAACGGGTGGTTCGTGCGAGCCGGTTCGGATCTTCTTCCAGACAGCACTCGTGCGGGAAAGATTGTCTTAAGCGGGGGAACTTTGTTCTGGCGGGCGGAAGGGTTGTTGCCGCTTCTCAAACATAACGCGGCAGCGAGTTGGACCTGCCCCTCCTATCGCGTCAAAGTCAACGTGTCGTTCGTTTCGTGGATCTCGCTGATCAACAATGCCGCACTGCTTCCCAGTTACTATTGAGCCGCTGCACGCTCATGAGGCTGAGATGATGCTGTCGGCCGACCTGATAGGCATTCCCGAACAGGAAGGACAGGCCCGTGCTCTGTCTGAAATCCATCTCTCCGATCATCGACGCCCTCGAGACCGTGTCTCCCAGAGCGCGTCCCCGGCCTGGCCTACGCAGCGTGGACGCATGCTTGATTTGGCGGCCAGTCTCGAAATGCGCAAAGGCCGGTGTGATGGAAAAACCTATGTCTCCCCGCGCGACGAGGCACTGAGGCGCCGATATCCGGAAATCTTCGGGTCCGGCCCCTGGCCTGCCAACTGTCTCATCCCTGATTATCACGTAGACCCTCGCCGATCTGCCTTGTTTATACCAAAGTCGATGCTGCGCGAGGTTCGGACCGGGTAGGAGCATGCTAGTCTCTTTGCAAAAGCAGGCCACCACGACACCGAAGATCCGAGTTGCGATCCAAGCGAGCAGTGAACCGGCCTGGCTGGTGGCGGATCACCACGGATCTCCGAGCAGACCGTCTGGACGTGGCGCAAGCGGCGCGACGTCCGGGACCGGATCCACACGCCGCACGGTTGCAAACGACGCTGACGCCTGCGCAAGGCAGGCCGTTGCGGTGGCGGTGCGCAGGCGCTTCTGCTGTCGCTCGACGATCTGCTCGCCGTGGTGCGCAAGTTCCTCAACCCGAACGCCTCCTGCTCGGGTCTTGACCGCTGCCTGCGGCGCCATCGCGTGGGAAATCTGCAGGCACTGAAGCTCCGAGAGCCGAAGCCCCCGCAGGGCACCTTCAAGGCCTGCGCACCCCGACACCTTCCCATCGACGTGAAATACCTGCCCCCGATGGCCGACGAGGACCGCCGCCGCTGCTTCTTTGTGGCCATCGACCATGCCACCTTTGTGCGACCGATCTGGCGAGCGCACCTCCTTTTTTGAGGCGCAGGGGGATGCGGTGCGGTGCGCCTTGAGAGGGGTCGCATCGATCATGATTGTCCTGGGCGCCTGACCCTTCGCCAGCCAGGCCTGCCATGATCCGGGCGAAGACTCCGTTATGACTCCAGCGCTTGCCGCTTGGACGGTCCATGTTCCTTCGGAGCATCGCACCACCATAGTCCATTGTGATCGATGAAGATCATGCCGCCTGGCACCCGCAGATCATCGACGCGCGGACGACCCTGGCTCTTCGGGAAGGAAGGGGCAAATGCGCGCCCTCTGCGCGTCTGTCAGCCAGAACAAGCTGCTCATCGATCAGGTCTCCTTGCGGGGCCTGAACCAGGCCAAAGACGGGAAATTGATGGGTCTGGAGGTTAAGCACATTGTAAGGAGAAGGGTCAGGTTCAGTTGATCAGCTCGGGCGCGGTTGGCTCGCGTGACGCAAGCTCGCGGACTGACGGGGTTAATGATGAGCAACTTGTTGTGGCTGGCGGACGCGCAGATGGAGCGATTGCGGCCGTTCTTCCCGAGGAGTCGTGGCAAACCTGGGGTCGATGACCGGCCCGTTCTAAGCGGCATAATTTTCGTCAGTCGCAACGGCTTGCGATGGTGCGATGCCCGCCCGAGTATGGGCCGCCGAAGACCCTCTACAACCGCTGGATCCGCTGGAGCCGGATGGGGGTCTTCGCCCGGATCATGGAGGGGCTGGCCTCCGGCGGTGGCGGGGGAAAGGTCGCGATGATCGACGCGACGTGTCTGAAGGCGCAGGGCACGGCTTCGAATCTGCGGGTCAAAAAGGGGAACCCGACGACAAACGTGGACGTCTGATCGGGCGCACCAAGGGCGGACTGAACACCAAGCTGCAGACAGTGACGGATGCCATCGGCCGTCCCATCCGCTTCTTTATGACCGCAGGCCAGGTCAGCGACCACATGGGCGCGGCGGCCCTGCTGGGCAGCCTGCCGAGTGAAGAATGGTTGATCGCCGACGGTGGCTATAACGTGGGCCTGGTTCCGGGATACGTTGAAAGACAAAGGGATAAGCCCCTGCATCCTTGGCCGGAAGTCTCGTGGCAAGGCCATCCGCTACGTCAAACGCCGCTACAAACGCCCCAACCGGATCGAGATCATGTTCGGCAGGCTTAAGGACTGGCACTGGATCGCAACCCGCCACGACAGATGCACCAAGATCTTCCTCTCCGCCGTCGTCTTCGCCGCAACCGTCATGGTCTGGCTTTGACGATCAATGAGTTTGGACCCTAGCATTACAGTTGCACATTTCTTCGTAGGTGTGCCTGCTTTGCCGCGGCTTGATGGGCCCTTCGCCACATCGACCATGCAATGATATGAGCCGGTTCGATCCGACGTTGGGCCAGCCGATTGGCGATGCGTCGGATCTCCTGGATTGACCAGCGGATCAGCTTGGGTGTCCTGGCATCCTGCGCATGGTTTTTTTGGGCGGTTCGACATTGGCGTGATGGCGAATGGTCGCCATCATGGCAAAGGCCAGCATGACCAACGACACATGGCGGTGCCACCCGTGCCAGGAGCGGGTCTCGTTGTGATCAAGGCCGAGTTCGTTCTTTGCGGTCTCGAAGCTGTCCTCGATTGCCCATCGATGTCCTTCGACGCGCACCAGTGTATCCATGCCCGTGCCCTCCGGGCACCAGGTGGTGAAGAACGCCAACTCGCTGTCAGAGATATTGCGGCGGATCAGCAGGCCTCGGGTCCAGACCCCATGCAAATCGGCATTGAAGTCGCCTGCGTCGAGATCAGCCAGATCAAGGTAAGCCCAGTCGTGGAGGCGCTCGCCCTTTGTGCCCGAACCTGCCGAAAGGCGCTGCCAAGCCTTTGGCGGCAAGGCTCCCGCGATGCCCCTTGCCGTTCCGCTGAAGGCATGGGGTTTGCCCCAGGACGTGAAGGAATGACTGGCGCTGACGCCCAGCACATAGCCCTTGCCGGCACGGCGCAACGCCATTTCGATGGCACCGACGCCATAAACGCTGTCGGCAGCCACCCAGGAGAAGGGGACATCAGCCAACAGCGCACGCTCGATCATGGCGCGGGCAAGAGCAGGTTTTGTGGCGAATTGCACAGCCTCGAGGACATGGGTCCTGGTTCGCCGCTCCAGATCATCAGTCCAGGCTTTTGGCAGATAAAGCGCCCGATCGATAAAGGTATGTCCATGGCGCGAAACATAACTGGCGAAAACACCGATCTGGCAATTGGTGATCTTGCCTGCGGATCCGGTGAATTGGCGCGCTACTCCACAGGATGCGTGGCCCTGCTTCAGAAAGCCGGTTTCATCGATCACCAGCACCGCCTCGGGATCAGCAAGAGTGTCCAGGGCGTAGTCCCGAACAATATCGCGCAGGGCATCGGCATCCCAAGGGGCGCGTCCCAGAATGGCCTGCTGCCGCCAAGGACCCGGATCTCTAGCCGCCTCCTCTCGCATCCAGCCCGTCTTGCGCCGTTCCTCGCCCAATAAACTGTCGAGAAACCGTTCGGCCGATACCGCAACCCGTGCTGCGTGAACAGCTGGCGCATGCGAGCCTTCGCAGCACGAAGCGACGAGGCCCAAAGCTACAGCGTCTCCTCGACCGACAAGCCCGCCATCCACGAGCCTCCATCAATCATGAAAGCGCATGGATTCAGACAGAAGAGGAAAATGCAACTGTAATGCTAGGCCATTGGCATTACTTCAACGCCTCGGCAACTGCATCAAAGAATACAAGCGGATCTATTGGTTCTTTCCCGACTGGTTTGGGCTGGGACATATGCGTGGCAATGACGATGTTCTTTGCCGGGTTGATGTAGATGTTCTGGCCCTGGATGCCGATCGCCGCAAACGCCTTGTCGGAGATGGACGGTTCGGTCCACCCTGGCCACCACATCAGGCCGTATTCGATCACGCTGCCATCCTTCAGTTTTTGCGGCTGGCCAGCCTGTTCCATCCATCCGTCGGGCAGAACTGGCGTGCCGTCAATGACGCCGCCTTCCAGAAAGAACTGACCAAAGCGCGCGAAATCGCGCAACGTGGCCGACAGGCCGCTGCCCCCGATCTCTACCCCGTCAGGGGAATCCAACCACCAGTTTGCGTCCGCTTCCATCCCATAGGGCTGCCAGATCTTTTCGGACAGATACTCGGCCAGGGGCTTGCCCACGGCGCCCCGGACGATCTCTCCCAGAACCTGCGTCTCTCCTGTGGAATAAGTGTGGACCGTGCCTGGCTCGGCGGCCCGCGGCAGAGCCGCCATCACCTTCATCGCCGCGCCCGGTTCCTGCGCGATCTGTGCGCGCAGAAGGTTCCGCCGGTCCGAGTCGGGATCGGTATAGGTCTCGTTCCATTGCACGCCCGAGGCCATTAGCAAGATGTCATGGATGCTGACACCATCATAGGCGCTGCCCTTCAGGCTGGGCACATAAGCGACCACCATGTCGTTGAGGCTGCCGATATGCCCGTCCCTGATCGCCGCGCCGACCAGCGTCGAGGTGATGGACTTGGCGACCGACATCGACATCCACCGGGTATCAGCCGTATTGCCGCGCTGATAGGTTTCGTAAACGACCGCGCCGTCCTTCAGCACGATCAGCCCGGTCACGTTGTCGAGGGCAAGGAAGTCGTAAAGGTCATAGGTCGTGCCGTCGATGTCGAAGGACACCATGGCCGCAAGATCCTGTGGTGCCCGGGGAAAGTCGCGTGGCGTGTCACCCGCTTCGATGGTGCGCACCGGGAACAGGCGGTCGATGTTGCGGAAGGTACTGACCGCCAGGTCAGGCGTCAGGTGCCCGTCATAGATCTGCTCGACGGTGCCGATGGATTCGCTGGCGTGGGGATAATCCTGCGCGGTTGCGGTTGCTGTCCATGCCAGGCTCAGTGCCGTTGCCGCCAGCAGTGTCCGTGTCGCTTCCAATCGGCGCATTCCAGCATCTCCCTCATGTTTTCAGGATCGTTGTCCAAGTCTGCAGATTATGCAATGGACGGGGAACTTTGGTCCACAAATCGTCTGAGTGACTTTGTTGAGGTTCAGGGCAATAAGGCATCGGATCCCGGCACGCCTTCAAAGGAGGATAGGATGGTCAATCTTGATGGCAGGGTGGTTCTCGTCACCGGGGCAAGCCGCGGCATCGGCGCCGCTTCGGCGCGTGCTTTCGCAAAGGCGGGCGCCTTGGTGGGGGTCATGGCCCGGAGCATGGCTGCGGTGGATGAACTTGCGGCCGAGATCGGTGGCCTCGCCCTGTCCGGCGATGTCGCACAGGCTGCGGACATGGAGGGCGTGGTGGCCAGGATGTGTGACCGTTTCGGGCGGCTCGACGTGCTTGTGAACAATGCCGGTGTGATCGGACCCATCGCGGGACTTGCGGCTGCTGATGTGAAGGAATGGGGACAGGCCATCGACACCAATCTGAAGGGAGTCTTTCATGGGATGCGTGCCGCCCTTCCGGTGATGCGCGCCCAGGGCGGCGGGACGATCCTGACCGTCGGGTCGGGCGCGGCCCACTCCCCCCAGCAAGGCTGGAGCGCGTATTGCGCTAGCAAGGCCGGAGCCTGGATGCTGACCCGCGCGCTGGATCACGAGGCGCGCGGCGAGGGCATCCGGGCCATCAGCCTGTCGCCCGGGACCGTGGCGACGGATATGCAGGACAGCATCCGGAAAAGTGGGATCAACCCGGTCAGCCAACTTGACTGGTCGGTGCATATCCCGCCCGAATGGCCCGCCCGGGCGCTTGTGTGGCTGTGCGGCCCGGACGGGGACGAGTTTCTGGGGGCAGAGGTTTCGCTCAGGGACAAAGAGGTTCGCAGGCGCGTTGGGCTTGTCGCGTGACGGGGTTCCTGTCCTCGAATTTGGGCGGCCACTGGGGAACCGGTAACGCGGTCCTGGGCGGCATGACGGGAACCGCCGTTGCCGAAATCGTCAGTTGGACAGGATGCTGCGGACGGCCTCGGCCGCCAGGGGGGCAACACGTCGGCGGAAATCTTCCGGCGCCCATTCCGAAAGCGACGCCGCAATGTGGATCGCCGCAATCGGTCGTCCGTCTGCGTCAGGAATAGCCACGCCGAGGGCCACCTCTCCCATCAGGATTTGTTCGACTGCTAACGCATGACCATTCGCGCGGGCCAAGGCGATCTGTTCCCAAATCGCGGACGGGTCGGTAAGGGTCCGCGGCGTGATCTGCGGGATTTGCTGCCCTTCCAGGATCTTGTCCACCTCATCATCCGGCAGCATCGCCATGACGGCCCAGCCCCCGGACGTGCAGGCCGTGGGGACGCTGTTGCCCACCAATGTGGCAAAGAACGTCTCTCGCTTGCTTTGCATCCGGGCGGCATAGACCATCCGTCGCCCGTCAAACAAAGACAGATCCACCCGTTCCCGGACATTGCGCCGCAGTTCCAGAAGCACCGGGCTAGCGCGACGGACCAGCGGATTCAACCGCAGATAGTCATGCGTCAGATCCAGGATCTGCAGGTCGAGGCGAAAACCGCGCCCGTCCTCGGACAAGGTCAGATAGCCCAGCTTGCGAAAGGTATGGACCAGGCGCTGCGCTGCGCTGCGGGTCAACCCGGCCTTGGCGGCGATCTGCGCCAGCGACAATGGTCCGTCGGCTTCGCGGAATGCCTCGAGAACGCTCATCCCACGGGCAAGGGATTGAATGAACAAGGAATCTTCTGGGTTCGACGGGGACATGGCCGGGTTTTCCTGCACGATGCGCATCTCCGACGTTGACATGATGAAAATTCACTAACTAAACTCATCATGCAATGCAATCGTATCGGATCGCAATACAGAATGCCGGCAATCCCCAATCAAGATCAAGCGCCGCGCGTCGCCCTTGCGGGATTTGTCCATGAAAGCAATTCCTTTGCGCCCAGCCCCGCCGACATGGCAGCCTTCGAACAAGGCGGCGGCTATCTGCCGCTAAGCCGCGGCACGCAGATTCTGGAACGCGCGCGGCAGGTCAACCTGCCGGTCGCTGGCGCGATCGACCATGCCGAACGCCATGGCTGGCATCTGCTGCCGCTGACCTGGGCAGGGGCCGTGCCATCGGCCCCGGTGACCGCCGCCTGCTATCGGGCCATCTGCGATGAGGTCGTCGAGGGCCTGCGCCAGGCGTTGCCCGTCGATGGGGTGTTCCTTGACCTGCACGGGGCCATGGTGGCCGAGGGTGCGCCCGATGGCGAGGGGCCACTAATCGCCCGCGTGCGCGAGGTCGTGGGGCCGGATGTGCCCATCGTCGCGGCGCTTGACCTGCATGGAAACATCAGCGCGCAGATGGTCGATGGGGCCGACCGGCTAGTAGGGTTCCGCACCTATCCGCACGTGGACATGGCCCTGACCGGGCAAAGGGCGGCAGAGGAACTGGACGGGCTGATGCGGGGCCGCGCGAACTTCAAGGCGTTCCGGCAGCTGGATTTCCTGATCCCGATCGCCTGGCAATCGACCATGGGCCAGCCGGCGGCCGGGCTTTACGACTTCGTGGCGGAACTTGACGCCCGAGGCGTCTGCGCGTCGTTCTTCATGGGCTTTCCGGCTGCGGATTTCGTGGATTGCCGCCCCTCGGTCCTGGCCTATGCGGAAAGCCAGGAACAGGCGGACGCCGCCGCGGACCGGATCGCCCAGGCCGTCCGCGACGCCGAACCGGCCTTCCAGGGTCGCTTCTTCCTGCCTGACGACGGTGTGGCCGAGGCGCAGCGCCTTGCCTCCACTGCCACGCGCCCCGTCGTCATCGCCGACACCCAGGACAACCCCGGCGCAGGGGGCGATTCCGACACGACGGGGATGTTGCGGGCGCTGATCCAGGCGGATGCCCAACAGGCGGCCATCGGGCTGATCACCGATCCCGGGGCTGCGGCCGCAGCTCATGCGGCGGGCTTAGGGGCGCAGATCGATCTGTCCCTCGGCGGCAAGTCGGGGGTCAAAGGTGACGCCCCCTATGCCGCCACCTTCGAGGTAGAAGCCCTGTCCGACGGCCGCTGCCATGCGACGGGCGCTTATTATGGCGGCGCGCATCTGCAGCTTGGCCCCTCGGCCTGCCTGCGCATCGGCGGCGTCCGCGTGGCCGTGGCATCCGAAAAGGCCCAGATGGCCGACCGGGAGATGTTCCGATTTCTGGGGATCGAGCCCGAGGCCCAGGCCATCCTGGTGGTGAAAAGCTCGAACCACTTCCGCGCCGATTTCGCGCCCATCGCCGAAGCCATCCTGACCTGCGCCGCGCCCGGCCCCATGCCCATCAGCCCCGCCGGCCTGCCCTTCCGCCACCTGCATGCCGGCATCAGGCTGGAGCCAGGCGGCCCGCCCTTCATCCCACCCGCCCAAGGCTGACGCCAAGATCGGCCCGCGATATCGTTCAACAGAGAGGATCTCATGTTCAACCGACTGACAGCCACGCTTCTGGCCTCAACCATGCTGACCGGCGCGGCCTGGGCCGAAACCACGGTCAAGGCCGTGATGCATTCCGGACTGCGCGTCCTCGACCCGGTCATCACCACGGCCCATATCACGCGCAACCACGCCTACATGATCTATGACGTGCTGATCGCGCAGGACAGCCAATACCAGCCGCAGCCGCAGATGGCCGACTGGACCGTGTCCGACGACCAACTGACCTATACCTTCACCCTGCGCGACGGGTTGACCTTCCATGACAGCGCGCCCGTAACTGCCGCCGATGCAGTGGCCTCGTTGAAACGCTGGGGGCTGAAGGATGCGGGTGGCCAGGTCGTCATGGACCGCACAGCCAGCCTGGAGGCGACGGATGACAAGATCATCACCTGGACCCTGACCGAACCCTTCGTGCCGATGCTGGACATCCTGTCCAAGCAGTCGGCGCTGCCGCCCTTCATCATGCCCGCCCGCGTGGCCGAAACCTCGGCCGATGAGGCGATCACGGATTACACCGGATCCGGCCCCTTCCGCTTTGTCGAGGCCGAGTTCCAGCCTGGCCTGACCGTCGTTTACGAGAAGTTCGACGAATATGTTCCGCGCGACGAACCTGCCGACTGGATGGCGGGCGGCAAGGTCGTCAACGTGGACCGGGTCGAATGGGTGAACATGCCCGACATCCAGACCGCCGTGAATGCGCTGTCGGGTGGAGAGATCGACTATATCGAGCAGATGCAGGTCGATCTGCTGCCGCTGCTGGAAGGTGATCCGAACATCGTCGTGGAAAAGCGCGAACCGACCGGGATGCAGACGATGGTCCGGATGAACTTCCTCCATCCGCCTTTCGACAACCAGCAGATCCGCCAGACGGCGCTGAAGGCGATCCAGCAGGAACCCGTGCTGGCGGCGATGGTCGGCAATCCCGAATATTACCAGGTTTGCGGCGCCATCATGGGCTGCGGCACCCCCTTGGGCAGCGAGGTCGGCACCGAAACGCTGACGGCGGGCGGCGGGGTCGAAGAGGCCAAGGCGCTGCTGCAGGAAGCGGGCTATGACAATACGCCGGTCGTGCTGATGGCCCCCACCGACATGGTGGCCCTGGCCACGCAGCCGGTCGTGGTGTCCCAGGCCCTGCGCGAGGCGGGGTTCAACGTCGAACTGCAACCGATGGACTGGCAGACCCTGGTCACGCGCCGCGCCAGCCAGTCGGCCCCGGCGGAAGGCGGGTGGAACATCTTCATCACCAACTGGATGGTGCCGGAAATCTCGAACCCGATATCGAACCCGATGCTGAACGGGCGCGGCAATGATGCCTGGTTCGGCTGGCCCACCGACGAGAAGGTCGAGGAACTGAAGGAGAAGTTCATCGACGCGGCCGATGCCGAAGCCCAGAAGACCGTGGCCGAGGAAATCCAGGCCCATGCGATCGACAACGGCCTGTTGATCCCGCTGGGCCAGTACACCCTGCCCCAGGCACGCCGCGCCGGGATCACCGAGATGATCAACTCGCCCGTGCCGGTGTTCTGGAACCTTCAGAAGGCCGAGTGATCGCCTGTGGGGGCGGTGCCACGGCGCCGCCCCTGACCTGCCCGTCCGATCCGAGGAAACCTGATGCTGGGTTACATCCTGCGGCGCATCCTTGCCGTCATTCCGGTGATGCTGCTGGTCGCCGTTTTCGTCTTTCTGCTGCTGCGCCTGACGCCGGGCGACCCGGCCGCGATCATCGCGGGCGACATGGCGACCCCCGCGCAGCTTGAACGCATCCGCGAGGCGATGGGCCTGAACCAGCCTCTGCACATCCAGTTCGTCACCTGGGTCGGGCGGCTTCTGCAGGGGGACCTGGGCGTCTCGCTGATCTCGAACACGCCGGTGTCGGCCATGATCGCGGACCGGATCGGCCCGACCTTTGCCATCGCGATCCTGACCATCCTGATGTCGGTGGCCATGGCCGTGCCGATGGGGGTGCTGGCCGCCTGGAAGCATCGCAGCGCCGCCGATTATGCCGTCATGACCTTTTCGGTCCTGGGCTTTTCGGTCCCGGTCTTCGTGATCGGCTATATTTTCATACTGATCTTCTCGCTCAAGCTGGGCTGGTTCCCGGTCCAGGGCTATACGCCGATCGGCAGCGGCCTGGGCGCGTTCCTGTCCAACGCCTTCCTGCCCGCGCTGACGCTGAGCACCATCTATATCGCGCTGATCGCGCGCATGACGCGGGCCAATATGCTGGAGGTGCTGGGCGAGGATTACATCCGCACCGCCCGCGCCAAGGGCGCGCCCGAACGCACCGTCCTGTTCCGCCACGCGCTGAAAAATGCCGCCGTGCCGATCCTGACGGTGATCGGATCGGGATTTGCGCTGCTGATCGGGGGCGTGGTGGTGACGGAAACCGTGTTCAACATCCCGGGCATCGGGCGGCTGACGGTCGATGCAATCCTGGCTCGCGACTATCCGGTGATCCAGGCCATGATCCTGCTGACCAGCTTTCTGTATGTGCTGGTGAACCTGCTGATCGACCTCAGCTACAGTTTCTTTGACCCGAGGATTCGTTACTGATGTCCCCCATTCCGCCGCCGACCTCTGCCATGCAGCCGGTCCTTCGCGCGCTGCGGCTGCCGCAGTTCGGGTGGGGCAGCAAGATCGCCGCTGTGGTGCTGGCCGTCATCGTGGTGCTGACGCTGCTGGCGCAGTGGATCGCGCCGCATGATCCGCTGGCGATGAACCCGATGGTGCGCCTGAAAGGCCCGATCGAGGGACACCCGCTTGGCACCGACAATTTCGGCCGCGACATCTTCAGCCGGGTGCTGATCGGGGGCCAGTTGTCCCTGATCATCGGTCTTGCCACCGCCGTCGTGTCGGTCCTGCTGGGGCTGGTGATTGGCATGGTCGCGGGATTCTTCCGCACCGCCGATGCGATCATCATGCGGATGATGGACGCGCTGATGGCGATCCCGTCGATCCTGCTGGCCATCGCACTGGTGGCGCTGAACGGTCCATCCGTGGGGTCGGTCATCGCCGCAATCACCATCCCGGAAATCCCGCGCGTCGTCCGGCTGGTCCGCGCGGTCGTTCTGGCCGCGCGCGAGGAACCCTATGTCGAGGCCGCAATCGCCCTTGGCACGTCCATGCCGAAAATCCTGGTCCGGCATCTGGTCCCGAACACGCTGGCGCCCCTGATCGTGCAGGGTACCTATATCCTGGCATCCGCCATCCTGACCGAGGCGATCCTGTCCTTTCTGGGCGCGGGCGTCAGCACCGAAACCCCCACCTGGGGCAACATCATGGCCGAGGGGCGGATGTTCTTTCGCATCAAGCCGGAACTGATCCTTTATCCCGGCCTCGCGCTGTCGCTGTGCATCCTGTCGATCAACCTGCTGGGCGATGCCGCGCGCGACATGCTGGACCCGCGACTGAAGAAACGAGCGGGGTAAGGCCGATGCTGTTCAAGACACGCAACTTCGACGCGGCGCCCGTCGCCCTGGAAGCCCGCAACCTGACTGTCAGCCTGCCGGATACGCCGGGCAACCCCCAGGTCCTCAAGGGCATCGATGTGACGATCCGGCAGGGTGAAACTGTCTGCCTGGTGGGCGAATCCGGATCGGGCAAGTCGGTGACCTCGCTGGCGATCATGGGCCTTCTGCCCGAAGCGCTGAAGGTCGCAACGGGCACGATCGCGCTGGAGGGCCGCGACCTGCTGCCGCTGAGCCAGGCGCAGATGCGCCAGCTTCGCGCCGCCCGCGTCGCCATGATCTTTCAGGAACCGATGACGGCGCTGAACCCGGTCCTGCGGGTCGGCGACCAGATCATGGAGGTGATGGAGCTTCACACCAACCTGCCGGTGGCCGAACGCCGCGCTCGCGCCCGCGCGATCATGGAACAGGTGCATCTGCCCGACGTGGACCGCATCTTCCGGTCCTATCCACACCAGCTTTCGGGCGGGCAGCGCCAGCGGATCATGATCGCCATGGCCCTTGTGCTGGAACCCGTGCTGCTGATCGCGGACGAACCCACCACGGCCCTGGACGTGACCACGCAAAAACAGATCCTGCTGCTGATCGACGAATTGCAGCAAAAGCACGGCACGGCGGTGCTGTTCATCACCCATGACATGGGCGTCGTGGCCGAGATCGCGGACACGGTCTATGTGATGAAGCACGGCGAGATCGTCGAACATGGCGCCGTCGAGGCTCTGCTGCGCCATCCCCAGGCCGATTACACCCGCAAGCTGCTGTCGGCGGTGCCCAGCCTGTCGCCCCGCCCCGCGCGCGCCCTGTCTGATGACGCCGTGCTGCGGGTCGATGCGCTGAACAAGGTCTATGGCGGCGGCGGCATCCTGAAGAAGCTGCCGCAAGCCCATGCCGCGAAGGACGTCGCCTTTACCCTGACGCGCGGGCGCACCCTTGGGATCGTCGGCGAATCCGGGTCGGGCAAGTCCACGGTCGCGCGCTGCATCATGCGGCTGATCGACCCGACCTCGGGGCGGATTATGCTGGACGGCACCGACATCGCGAACCTGTCGCGCGGCGCGCTGCGCCCGCACCGGCAAAAGCTGCAGGTTGTGTTCCAGGATCCGATGCGGTCGCTGAACCCCCGGTGGACCATCGCCGAAAGCCTGATCGAAGGCCCGCTGAACTATGGCACGCCGCGCCGCGAGGCCCTGGCCGAGGCCGCGCGCCTGATGCGCGTCGTGGGCCTGCCCGAGGATGCCTTGGCGCGCTATCCCCACCAGTTCTCCGGCGGGCAGCGCCAGCGGATCGCCATCGCGCGGGCCGTGATGATGCGCCCCGACGTGCTGGTCGCGGACGAGGCGGTGTCGGCGCTGGATGTATCCGTGCAGGCACAGGTGCTGGATCTGCTGGACCAGTTGCAGCGCGACCTGGGCATCGGCATCGTCTTCATCACCCATGACCTGCGGGTTGCCGCCCAGATCTGCGACGAGGTGATCGTGATGCAGCGCGGCGTCGTTGTCGAACACGGCCCCGCCGCCGAAGTGCTGGCCGCGCCCGCCCATGCCTATACCCGCGCCCTGATCGATGCCGCCCCCGGCCGATCCTGGGATTTCCACAATTTCCGCGAGATGCCGAAGGTGAACCATGCCCAACCTGCCTGAAATCGACGCCGCTGCCCCGGACCTGAAAGCGGTCTTCCGCGACCTGCACGCCAATCCCGAAATCGGGTTCGAGGAAGTGCGCACTGCGGGCGTCGTTGCGGCCAAGCTGCGCGAATACGGCCTGGACGAGGTGCATGAAGGCATCGGCAGGACGGGCGTCGTGGGGCTGTTGCGCGGGCGCGGCCAGGGCAACCGCCGCGTGGGCCTGCGCGCGGACATGGACGCCCTGCCGATCCAGGAAGCCAGCGGCCTGGACTATGCCTCGCGCAATGCAGGCCGGATGCACGCCTGCGGCCATGACGGCCACACGACGATGCTGCTGGGCGCCGCGAAATACCTGGCCGCCAGCCGCAATTTCGACGGCACCGCCGTGTTCATCTTCCAGCCGGCAGAGGAAGGCTTGGGCGGCGCGCGCGGCATGATTGCGGACGGGTTGTTCCAGCGTTTCCCGGTGGACGAGGTCTACGGAATGCACAATCAGCCCAACGGCAAGCCGGGCCAGGCCACGATCTGCAGGGGGGCGGCCATGGCGGGCGCGTCCTTCTTTGACATCGCCGTCAGCGGCAAGGGCAGCCACGCCGCCATGCCGCAGCAGTCGCGCGACGCCCTTGTGGTGGCCTCGAGCCTGGTCGGCCAGTTCCAGACCATCCTGGGCCGCAACGTCGATCCCCTGGACAAGGCCGTCCTGTCCGTGACCCAGATTCACGCGGGCAGCGCCTATAATGTCGTGCCGGAAACGGCCACGCTGGCCGGAACGATCCGCTTCTTCCGGCCTGAGGTGCGCGACCTGATGCAGGCCCGGATGCGCGACATCTGCGAGGGCATGGGCAAGGCCCATGGTGTCACCGTGACCGTGGATTTCCGCGAGATCTTCGACGTGCTGCTGAACGATCCCGACCTGACGGATGCCTGGGCGCAGGCCGCAGCCGATGTCGTGGGCGAACAGCAGGTCGATACCGACAGCGCGCCTTTTACCGGGTCCGAGGATTTCGCCGATATGCTGCACCAGGTTCCCGGCGCCTATGGCAACCTGGGCCACGCGGGCACGGTGCCGCTGCACAATCCGGGCTTCGTTCTGGATCCCGGTATCCTGCCGGTGGGCGCCTCGATCTATGCCCGGCTGATCGAACGCCGCCTGCCGCTGGGGAACGCCGCATGAACGCGCTGAACCTGCCCTTCGACGCCGACGAAATGCTGGAAGGCCTGCGGCCCTGGGTGGAATGCGAAAGCCCCACCTGGGACGCGGTCGCCGTCAGCCGGATGATGGATCTGGCCGCACGCGACCTTGCAGCCATCGGCGCCACGGTCGAGACGATCCCCGGCACCAAGGGCTTCGGCACGTCGATCCGCGCGACCTTTCCCCATCCCGACCAGGGCAAGCCGGGCATCCTCGTGTCCGGCCACATGGATACCGTCCATCCCATCGGCACGCTGGACGCCCTGCCCTTCCGGCGCGAGGGCGGCTTGGCCTATGGTCCCGGCATCATGGACATGAAGGGCGGCAACTATGTCTTCCTGGAAGCCATGCGCCAGATCCGCAAGGCCGGCCTGACCACGCCGCTGCCGGTCACCTTCCTGTTCACCCCGGACGAGGAGGTCGGCACCCCCGCCACCCGTGGGTTGATCGAGGATGCGGCGCGGGGTCAGCGCGCGGTGCTGGTGCCGGAACCCGCATCCCCCGACGGTGGCGCGGTCACCGGCCGCTATGCCATCGCGCGCTTCGACCTGCTGACGCAGGGCCGCCCCAGCCATGCAGGTTGGGCGCTGAAAGACGGCCGTTCCGCAATTGCGGCCATGGCGCGGCGCGTCTTGCAGATCGAGGCGATGACGACCGACGATTGCACCTTCTCGGTCGGCGTGATCCATGCCGGGCAGTGGGTCAATTGCGTGTCATCGTCCTGCCGGGCCGAGGTTCTGAGCATGGCCAAGACGCAAGAGGATCTGGACCGTGGCGTGGCTGCCATGCTTGCCCTTCAGGGAGAGGAGGAGGGGGTCGAATTCATCGTGACCCGCGGCGTCACCCGCCCCGTGTGGGAGCCGCAGCCGGGCACGATGGCGCTCTATGACCTGGCGCGTCAGGTGTCGTCCCGGATCGGCTTCGATCTTGCCGCAGGCAGTGCCGGCGGCGGCTCGGACGGGAACTTCACGGGCGCCATGGGCGTGCCCACGCTGGACTCGATCGGCGTTCGCGGCAAAGGGCTGCACACCCTGAACGAGCATATCGAGATCGCGAGCTTGCCGGAACGCGCAAGACTGGCGGCAGGACTGCTGACCCAGATTGCCTGAAAGACTCCGGCTGGCTGAGGTCGGTCACCTGGACATCCTATCCGGCGAGGGCATGGGCAATACCGTCGCCCACCTGCCCGCCAGGGTGATCCCAACCGTTTTAACCGTCATTGCCCGGGATCCTTTCCGAACCCCCATTCCCCTTCCCCAAGCGCGGGGGCTGCGCGACTGTGATCGAGGGTGTTTCGGCCAAAGCGGATAGGCGTGCGCAGGCCCGGGATGCCTTCGGGCGCGATCTGCAAGCCCCGGGCGGCGATCTGGGCTTCCGATAGCGCCTCGGCCACGTCGTTGACCGGGCCTGCGGGAACGCCTGCCGTTTCCATCGCGGCGATCAGGCTGGCGCGGGTCTGCCGGGCGGTGGCGGCAGCCAGCACCGGCACCAGCCTGTCGCGATGGGCCACGCGGGCGGGGTTGGTGGCAAAGTCAGGATCGGCGGGCAAATCGGGCAGATCCAGCACGCGGCACAGCGCCGCGAATTGCCGGTCATTGCCGCAGGCCACGATCAGGTGGCCGTCGGATGCCGGGAACAGTTGATAAGGCACGATATTGGGATGGGCATTGCCCAGCCGATGCGGCACTGTGCCGCCCAGCAGGAAGTTCGTGGCCTGGTTGGCCAGCACCGCCACCCCGCAATCCAAGAGCGACAGGTCCAGATGCTGCCCGCGACCGGACCGCTGCCGTTCCGCAAGCGCCGCCTGCACCGCGATCACCCCGTAAAGCCCGGTGAAGATGTCAATCCAGGCCACGCCGACCTTCTGCGGCTCTCCGTCAGGGGCACCGGTCAGGTCCATGATTCCCGACATTCCCTGGATCAGGAAGTCGTATCCCGGCTGGGTCGCGCGTGGCCCATCCTGCCCGAAGCCCGTGATCGAGGCATAGACCAGCCCCGGATTGCGCACCGACAGCGTGTGGTAGTCCAGGCCGAAGCGGGCCAGCCCGCCGACCTTGAAGTTTTCCACTACCACATCGGCTTCGTCGATCAGCTCGCGCAGCCGGTTCAGGTCGCCCGCGTCGTTGAAGTCGCAGACCACGGAGGTCTTGCCCCGGTTCGCGGCGTGGAAATAGGCGGCAACCTTTTCCGTCGCCCCATCGCCGCGGGGCCGGTCGATGAACGGCGGGCCCCAGCGACGGGTGTCGTCGCCCTCGGGTGCCTCGACCTTGATGACCTCGGCGCCCAGATCTGCCAGAGTCTGGCCAATCCAGGGACCGGCCAGGATACGCGCCAGTTCGACGATCCGCAGGCCCTTCAGCGGTGCCTCAGCCAAAGGCCTGGATCCCTGTCTGCGCACGGCCCAAGATCAGCGCGTGGACATCGTGGGTGCCTTCATAGGTGTTCACGGTTTCCAGGTTCTGGGCATGGCGGATCACGTGGTATTCGCTGGAAATGCCGTTGCCGCCGTGCATATCCCGCGCCATGCGCGCGATATCCAGGGCCTTGCCGCAGTTGTTGCGCTTGACGATCGAGATCATCTCGGGCGCGAAGCGGCCTTCGTCGAACAGCCGCCCGACGCGCAGGGAGGCCTGAAGGCCCAGGGCGATTTCCGTCTGCATATCGGCCAGCTTCTTCTGGAACAACTGGGTCGCGGCCAAGGGACGGTTGAACTGGTGGCGGTCCAGCCCATACTGGCGGGCGCGGAACCAGCAATCCTCGGCGGCCCCCATCGCGCCCCAGGAAATGCCATAGCGTGCGCGGTTGAGGCAGCCGAACGGACCGCCCATGCCCTCGATGTTGGGCAGCAGCGCGTCATCTCCGACCTCGACATCCTCCATCACGATCTCGCCGGTGACAGATGCGCGGAGCGACAGCTTGCCCTCGATCTTGGGGGCTGACAAACCCTTCATCTCCTTTTCCAGCACGAAGCCGCGCACCTTGCCGCCATGGGCGTCGGATTTGGCCCAGACCACGAAGACATCGGCGATGGGGCTGTTGGAAATCCACATCTTGGCGCCGTTCAGGACATAACCGCCCTCGGTTTTCTTCGCGCGGGTCTTCATGCCCGCCGGATCCGACCCGGCATCCGGTTCGGTCAAACCGAAGCAGCCGATATATTCCCCGCTGGCGAGTTTCGGCAGGTATTTCTGCTTCTGCTCCTCGCTGCCATAGGCTTCGATCGGAAACATCACCAGCGAGCTTTGCACCGAGGCCATGCTGCGATAGCCGCTGTCGATCCGCTCGATTTCTCGCGCGACCAAGCCGTAAGCCACGTAGGACGCACCAACCCCACCATAGGCATCATCCACCGTCACGCCCAGCAGGCCTGCCGCCCCCATCTCGCGAAAGATCTCGGGGTCGGTCGTCTCGTTCAGATAGGCGTCGGTGACCCGCGGGGCCAGCCGGTCGGCCGCGAATGCCGCCGCGCTGTCGCGGATCATCCGCTCTTCTTCGCTCAACTGGTCGTTCAGAAGGAACGGGTCCGCCCAGTCGAACGCCGCGCCTTTGTGGGATTTGGTGGACATCGGAAGCTCCTGACTTGTTGCAGCGACAGTATCCATTTGGCAGTCACATCAGAAATGATAAATGTCCATGAGATCATGTATCGGGTGAATGTTCATGCGCATCAGGCGATACCTGCCGAACCTCAGCCTGCTTCTGGCCTTTGACGGGGTGATGCGGCACGGGTCGGTGACGGCTGCGGCTCAGGAACTGGGCCTGACGCAAAGCACCGTCAGCCGCTTGGTCCAGACGCTGGAGGAGCAGATGGGCCAGCCGCTGTTCCTGCGCCACCGCCGCCGCCTGATCCCGACCGAAGGGGCCGCCCGCTATCACGCAGACATCTCGGCGGCGCTTGACCTGATCCAGCGGGGTGGCATGTCGCTGATTGCCAACCCGGAAGGGGGCAGCATCAACCTGGCGGTGCTGCCGACCTTTGGCACACGCTGGCTGGCCCCGCGCCTGCCCGGCTTCATGACCCGGCATCCGGGGATCATGGTGAACCTGACCACGCGCTTCCAGCCGGTGTCCTTCAGCAACGAGCCGTTCGACGCCGCGATCATCTATCACCAGGGCGACACCGCCCCCGAGGACAGCCTGCTGTTGTTCGGCGAAAGCCTGACGGCCTGCGCAAGCGCAGCCTTTCTGGCCGCCCATCCGATCATGCAGCCGGATGACCTGGAAGGCTTGGTACTGCTGTATCTGCAAACCCGGCCCGGCGCCTGGGCCGACTGGTTCCGGGGACAAGGGGCGCAGGTGGTACCGTCGGGCGGGATGGTGATGGACCAGTTTTCCATGATGATCCAAGCCGCCATATCGGGGCTTGGGGTGGCGCTTCTGCCCGATTATCTGGCCCGCCAGGAAATCGCCGAGGGCCACCTGCTGCCCGTTTTGCGACCGGCCGTTCCCGGCCGCGGGGCCTATCGGCTGGTCTGGCCCCGGACGCGGGCCGAATCACGCCCGCTGATCCATTTCCGCGACTGGCTGGCAGCCGAAGTCGCCTGAGGCGCGGTCAGATCGGATCGCGGTCCAGTTCGTCCGCGATGGCCGGATCGACGGGCGTGTCATAGGTCATCAGGATGCTGCCCAGCACGAAATAGAAGCCCACGGTGGCGATCAGGTCGAAGACCGCCGTCCGCCCGATGGCGGCCGCCAGTTCCGCCTCGAGTTCGGGCGGGATCCTACGCTCATCGAACAGCGCATCGACCGCGCGCACGATCAGACCGTCCTCGCCTTCAGGCATGGCCACGATGGCGCGGATCCGGGCGTCGGAAAAGCCAAGAGTCCGCGCGCGGCTGACATGATGCGCCCATTCATAGGCCGATCCCATCCTGTGGCCCGTGCGCAGGATGACCACCTCGGACCGTTCCAGGCCAAGCGCGGTATCCTTCACGACGTGCTGGCGCATCGGCGCCCAGGCCCTGACTAGGGCGGGGTGATGCGCCATGGTGCGATAAACGTTCAACTGCCCGGCAAAGCCATCCCGCAGATCGGCCAGGGATGGGGGCCATTCGGCATTCGTCAGGGGCGGGCAAGGGGATCGGGACATGGGCGTTTTCCGGTTCCTCAGACTGTGCCGTATCGCACGTGGCCAGCGATTCAACATGGACTGGCGCATCCACAGTGAATGACATCAACCCCTGAGAGAACCTTCCATCTTATTGAAATAAAATCAAAATTTTCTCTTTACAAATGACATAAAGAGATAACAATAAATAAAATGCGGTCGTGGATCAGGCGTGGAGGAGGCAAGGCCGAAGGCCAGCCAAGGCCGGATCCGCAGGCGCAGGCAGAGGAGGTCCAAGGAATGGAAATGTCGTCGCTGACGGCCCGGCAGATTTATGAGCACGCCAAGGCCAATCCCACCCGCCGCCGCTTCGGGTTCGGCAAAAAGCCGATGCTGATCAACATCGACCTGCAACTGGCCTATACCGGCTTGGGCGAGTTCGCGACGGCTTACGAGACCAATCCCAAGCAGCTGGACTATGTGAACCAACTGGCCGACCTGGCCCGCGCCAAGGGCCTGCCGATCACGTGGACCTATGTGGCCTATATGCAGTCGGGCGAGGATTGCGGCGTCTGGGGCACCCGCACCGACACGCCGGATTCGCTGCAGAACATCAAGGTGGGCTCGCGCCGCGCCGAATTCGATCCGCGCCTGAAGATCGACCGTGTCAAGGACATCGTCATCAACAAGCGCATGGCATCGCCGTTTCATGAAACGAACCTGCAATCGCTGATGGTCTGGCACGGGTGCGACACGGTGGTCCTGACCGGCGGCTCGACCTCGGGCTGCGTGCGGGCCTGCGTGGTGGATGCGATCTCTCGCGGGTATCGGGTGATCGTCCCCGAGGAATGCGTGGCCGACAAGCACGAAAGCCCGCATTTCGCAAACCTCTATGACATCTCGGTCAAGTATGGCGACGTGATCCCGGTGGCCGACGCCATCGCCTGGTATGACGCCTATCAGCCCGAGGCACGCTGAGATGGGCGCTGAACCGATGCGGTCGGACCTGGGGCTTTACGATTATCTGCCCTGGCCGGGGCGGCCCAGGATCACCTGGCCCGGCGGCAAGAAACTGGCCGTCTGGATCGCGCCCAATATCGAATTCTACGAATACGATCCGCCGAACAACCCCACCCGCACCCCCTGGGGCCGCCCCAACCCCGACGTTCTGCAATATTCGCACCGCGACTATGGCAACCGCGCGGGCTGGCAGCGGATGATGGCGGCGATGGACCAGGCGGGCTTTCGCGGGTCGGTGTCGCTGAACGTCGCGCTCTGCGATCATCACCCGGAAATCATCCGTGCCTGCGCCGACCGGGGGTGGGAGTTCTTTTCCCACGGCATCTACAACACCCGCTATGTCTATAACATGACGGTGGACCAGGAACGCGAGATCATCCGCGACGCCTTCGATACGGTTCGGAAGCACACGGGGCAGGAACTGGCGGGC
The DNA here is from genome assembly GCF_021491915.1 of Paracoccus everestensis. NCBI lineage: Bacteria > Pseudomonadati > Pseudomonadota > Alphaproteobacteria > Rhodobacterales > Paracoccaceae > Paracoccus > Paracoccus everestensis. The sequence goes on from NZ_CP090836.1 coordinate 1,922,340, forward strand.
TGGCTGTCGCCCGCGCTGTCGAACAACCTGTGGACCATGGACATCCTGGCCGAGGCCGGGATCCGCTATACCTGCGATATGTTCCACGACGACCAGCCGATGCCCGTGAAGGTCAAGTCCGGCAAGCTGATCTCGATGCCCTATTCACTCGAGATGAACGACGTGATCGTGTATAACAGCCAGAAGGTCACGCCGCGTCACTATGGCGAGATCATCCGCCGCCAGTTCGACCAGCTTTACAGGGAATCCGACGAAAGCGGCATGGTCATGTGCATCCCGCTGCATCCCTATCTTGTGGGCCAGCCCCACCGCATCGACGCCTTCGCCGAGGCCATCGACTATATCGCCGGCCATGACGGGGTCTGGCAGGCCACGGGCCGAGAGATTGCCGAAGCCTATCACGCCAGCGGCGCCTATGACGCGATGACCGCTGCTGCCGCCAAGCACGCGCAGGGGGACCGCTGATGTCGCTTCCCGAGAATTACCTGGACTATCCGGCCCGTCGCTACGGCATGGACCACGACCGCTATGACTGGTCGGATATGTTCGCGCGCAAGCCGATCACCTGGCCCGACGGGGCGCGGATCGCGCTGTCGGTCGTGACCCATGTGCAGCATTTCCCGCTGGATATGCCCGCGAAGCCCTTCAAGGCGCCCGGCGCGCTGTCGATGCCCTATCCCGATTTCCGCTATTTCACCCACCGCGTTTATGGCAATCGCATCGGCGTGTTCCGCATCCTGCGGCTGCTGGCGGAAAAGGGGCTGCAAACCAGCTTTGCCGTCAACGGCTGCATCGCCACGCGCTATCCCGCGCTGCTGAAGGCGGTGGTCGAAGGGGGACACGAGGTGGTGGCCCATGGTCTGGACATGGGCAAGGTCCACCATTCGGGTCTGTCCCCCGAGGATGAGAACGCGATCATCGCCGAAACCCTGCGCCTGCTGCGGGGTGCCACAGGCCAGCCGGTCGAGGGGTGGCTGTCGCCCGGCCGCGCGCAGGGCTTCAACACGCCCGAACTGCTGGCCCGCAACGGCATCCGCTGGAACCTGGACTGGGCCAATGACGACCTGCCCTACCCAATGCGGACCAGCGAAGGCAGGCTTCTGGCGATGCCGCTGGCATATGAGACCGACGACCGGGTGGTCGCCAACGAATATTTCCAGTCCGAGCCCGAATGGGTGCAGCAGGTCAAGGACCGCTTCGACGTGCTGTATCGCGAAAGCGCGGATTACGGCGGCCGGGTGATGAGCCTGCCGCTGCATTCCTGGGTATCGGGGATGCCCTATCGCGTCGAATACCTGCGCGAGGTGCTGGACTACATCCTGGGCCATGACGGCGTCTGGACCGCCCCCGTGGGCCAGATCGCCGCCGCAGCCGAAGGCCAGGTCTGACGGACCTGCATGAACAAGGAACGGATCGCCATGACGCAAGCATCCGACACCACGCCGCGAACCCTGTTCGGCAAGATCTGGGACGCGCATGAGATCATGCGCCACCCGTCCGGGCAGTCGCTTCTGTATATCGACCGCGACCTGATCCACGAGGGCAGCTTCCATGCCTTCGCCGACCTGAAGCGCCGCAACTTGCGCCCGCGCCGTCCCCAGCAGATCTTCGGGATCGCGGACCATTACGTCCCCACCTTGGGCCGCAGCGCGGATGACGCGGCAAGCCCCGCCATCGCCCGCATGATCCGCACCTTTGACGAGAACATGGAATGGGGCGGCCTGCGCCATTTCGGCCTGTCCAGCCGCGAACAGGGCATCGTCCATGTCGTGGCGCCGGAACAAGGCATCACCCTGCCCGGCCTGACCATCGTCTGCTCGGACAGCCATACCTCGACCCAAGGCGCACTTGGGGCCATCGCCTTCGGCATCGGGCAGTCGGAAAACGCCCATGTTCTGGCGACCCAGACCCTGTGGCAGATGCGGCCCAAGACCATGCGCGTCACGGTGGACGGGCAACTGGGACAGGGCGTCACCGCCAAGGACGTGATGCTGGCGCTGATCGCCCGGATCGGGGCTGCGGGCGCGGGCAGGCACGCCATCGAATATGCGGGCCAGGTCGTGCGCAATATGTCGGTCGAGGCGCGGCTGACGCTGTGCAACCTGTCGATCGAGGCCGCCGCCCGCCTGGGCATGGTTGCCCCCGACGAAACCACCTTCCGCTATGTCGCCGGGCGCCATTACGCGCCCACGGATCAGGAATGGGATCTTGCCATGGCCCAGTGGCGGCGGCTTCCCACCGACGACGGCGCCCCCTTCGACCGGGAGGTCGAGATGGACGGCGCGGCCATCGCCCCCATGGTCACCTGGGGCACCAGTCCCGAGGATGCCGTCCCGATCACCGGCCGCATCCCCGATCCCGCCAGCTTTGCCAGCGCAGAGAAGCGCAAGGCCGCCGCCAAGTCGCTGGAATACATGGACCTGGCGCCCGGCACCGAACTGGACGGGTTGCCCATCGACCGTGTCTTCATCGGATCCTGCACCAACAGCCGGATCGAGGATCTGCGCGCCGCCGCAGCCATCCTGAAGGACCGCAAGGCAGCCATCCCCACCATCGTCGTCCCCGGTTCCACCCAGGTCCGCGAACAGGCCGAGGCCGAGGGCCTGGCCCGCATCTTCCGCGAGGCGGGCTTCGAATGGCGCCAGTCTGGCTGTTCCATGTGTGCGGCGATGAACGGCGATGTGGTGGAACCTGGCGAACGCTGCGCCTCGACATCGAACCGGAATTTCGTGGGGCGGCAGGGGCCGGGTGCGCGAACCCATCTGGTCAGCCCCGCCATGGCCGCCGCCGCCGCGATCACCGGGCGGCTGACCGATGTCCGCAGGCTGTAAGGATGATGCGATGAAGGCCTTCACCCGCGGAACCTCGACCGTCGCTTATGTTCCCGGCGTCAACTGCGACACCGACCAGATCATCCCCGGCCGCTTTCTCAAGGCCGACCGGGCCGAGGGATACGACAAGTTCCTGTTCCACGACATCCGCCGCGACGCGGATGGCAACCTCGACCCCGGCTTTCCGCTGAACCGTCCCGACGCACAGGGGGCCAGGATCCTGCTGGTCGAGGACAACTTCGGCTGCGGGTCATCCCGCGAAGGCGCGGTCTATGCCCTGGCTGATGCGGGCATCCGCGCGCTGCTGGCACCCAGCTTCGGCGACATCTTCTTCAACAACGCGCTCAAGAACGGCATCGTCCCGGTCCGCCTGCCGGTCACTGTCTGCGAAGCCTTGGCGGATCACCTGTCCGACAACCCCGACGCCGCCGTCACGGTCGACCTGGAAGCCGCGCAGGTGGTCCTGCCCGGCGATCTGGGCGCCCATCCGATCACCATCGACGCCTTCGCCCGCGACTGTCTTCTGCAGGGCCTGGACGAGATCGAGATGACCTTCACCTACCTAAACCGGATCGCGGCATTCGAGGCCGACAGGATGGCCCGCAACCCATGGCTGGGGCGCTGATCGCGCCCGGCCCACGCCTTTAACAAGTCATACGAATAACAAGCAGGGAGACGACAATGACATACACACTCAATCGCCGCGGCTTGCTGAAGGCCTCGGGCGCGGCCGCCCTTGTCAGCGGGCTGTCCATGCCCTCGATCCTGCGGGCGCAAGGCCAGACCGTGAAGATCGGCGTGCTGGAACCGCTGACCGGCAACCTGGCCTATAACGGGACGCAATGCGCGGCGGGCGCGAAATTCGCGGCCGACGCGATCAACGCCGCCGGCGGCATCAAGAGCATGGGCGGCGCGCAGATCGAACTGGTCGTGGTCGATGCCCAGAGCCGCCCCGAGATCGCCGCGTCGGCGGTGGACACCCTGGCCGAGGCTGGCGTGGTGGCCTTCACCGGCGCAAGCGCATCAGCCCTGGGGCTGGCATCGTCGCAGGCGGCGGCGAAATACGACCTGGCGCAGGTGTTTTCCATCGGCACCGCCGAGACGATCGTGGAACGCGGCCTGCCCAACGTCTTCCGCTTCACCCCGGGCGTGAACAAATGCACCAGCGTCGCGCTTGAAAACCTCAAGCAGCTGAACGCGGCTGCCGGCAGCCCGGTCAAGACCGCCGCCATCGTCCACGAGGACGGCCCCTTCGGATCGAACATGGCCAAGATCATGGCCGAGCAACTGCCCCAGCAGGGCATCGAGGTGGTCGAGACGATTTCCCACCCCACGCCGCATCGCGACTTCAACAACATCGCGCTGCGGGTGAAGGCGTCGGGGGCGAACATCCTGATCCCGTCGAACTATCTCAACGAATACACGCTGATGGCACGCGCCTTGCGCCAGCAGCGGGCCGAACTGATGGCGATCTATTCGATCCTGGGCGGCGCCGCGTCCAACATCAAGTTCGTGCGCGAAAACAACGACGTGGCGCAATACGTGATGGACTGCAACCACTGGTACGACCCCAACAAGCCCGAATCCCAGGCGCTTGCCGCCAGCGTGGCCGAGGCGGGGCTGGACCTGACCTATGACGTGATGGTGTCCTATGCCACGATCCAGGTCATCGCCGACGCCTTGGAACGCGGCGCCTCGACCGACCGCAAGGCGATGATCGACACCTTGGCGGCATCCACCTTTGACGGCTCGATCATGCCTTACGGCCCGACCAAGTTCGTCAACGGCGACAACGTCAACTCGCAGCCGGTGAACACCCAGATCCGGGGCGAGGAGATCGAGCTGGTCTTCCCCGAGGAATACGCAACCGCCGAGCCTGTCTTCCCTGTTCCGCAGGAAGGCTGATCCGACCACGCCCCCGCCACCCGGCGGGGGCCACCGGCCGACCCCTGACAAGCGAGTGTCCATGTCCAGCCTCATCCTGCCCGCCGTGCTCAGCGGCCTGACGATGGGGGCCGTCTATGCGCTTGTCGCGCTTGGGCTGACCCTGATCTACGGTGTCCTGCACATCATCAACTTCGCCCATGGCAGCCTGCTGATGCTGGCGCTTTATGCGGCCTATTTCCTGTTCGTCCACATGGGCGTGGATCCCTATCTGGCGATCCCGATCCTGCTGCCGGTGTTCTTCTGCCTGGGCTATGCCCTGCAACGCTGGCTGATCGCCCCCATGAGCGGCGGGTCGGAACAGAACGTCCTGCTGGTCACGCTGGCGCTTGCCCTGATCATCGACAACCTGGCGCTTTACTTCTGGACATCCAACACGCGCAGCGTTGACATCCCTTATGCCTACAACACCGTGGAATTCCTGGGTGCATACCTGCCGCTGGGCCGGGTGATCGCCTTCTTCGCGGCCATCGCAGCCGCGCCCCTGCTGTGGCTGTTCATGACCCGCACCCGGACCGGGTCCGCCATCCGCGCCGTCGCCATCGAGAAGCGCGGGGCCGAGATCGTGGGCATCGACGTGAACCACACCTATGCGATCTGCTTCGGCATCGGCACGGCCTGCGTGGCGCTTGCCGCCTGCCTGCTGCTGCCGACCTTCTATGTCACGCCGCAGGTGGGTTACTCCTTCGTCCTCGTGGCCTTTACCACGGTCGTCCTGGGCGGCATGGGCAGCCTGCCCGGCGCGCTGATCGCGGGGCTGCTGCTGGGGGTGATCGAGTCGCTCTGCGGGCTGTTCCTGGGCGAAAGCCTGGGCCAGATCGGCATCTTTATGGCCTTCATCCTGATCCTGCTGTTCAAGCCGTCGGGTCTTCTGGGCAGGAGGGCCGCGTGATGAAACCGCAATCCATGGGACAGGCGGTCCTAATCGCACTGGCGCTGATCTATCTGGCCAGCCTCTACTTCATGTCCTCGCCCGTCTGGATGGGCTTCACCATCAACGCGCTGATCGTCGCCGTCGTGGCGCTTGCCTGGAACATCACCGGCGGCTTCGGGGGCATGGCGTCCTTCGGCCATGCCGCGATGTATGGGACCGGAGCCTATGCCTCGGCCATCCTGCAGGTCCAGTATGGCGTGAACGCCTGGATCGCCTTCGCGGCCGGGATCCTGGCGGGTGCGGCCATGGGCGCCTTCATCGGTGCGCTTGCCTTCCGCTATGGCCTCAAGGGATCCTACTTCGCGCTTGTCACGCTGGCCTTTGCCGAGGTGCTGCGGATCTGCGCCTCGTCCTTTGCCATCACCGGCGGCGGCAGCGGCTTGCAACTGCGGCTTGATCCGGGGCTGTCCACGTTGCAGTTCAATGACCGGACCGTCGTCTATACGATCCTGCTGGTGATCATGGCCCTGGTCATGGCCCTGACCGCCTGGCTGAAATATTCGCGCTTCGGCGCCTATCTGATCGCCGTGCGCGAAAACGAGGACGCGGCCCGCGCGCTTGGTATCGACACCTATCGCATCAAGGTCAAGGCCATGGCGATTTCGGGCGCCTTCGCGGGTCTGGCCGGGGTGCTGTATCTTCAGGTCTGGCTATTCATCGACAGCGCCGTCGTCTATGGCAGCGCGGTGTCGATCGAGGCGCTGATCGGCCCGATCATCGGCGGCGCGGGTACCGTCTGGGGGCCGCTGATCGGCACCCTGGGCCTGCACCTGCTGGGCGAAGGCGCGAAACACCTGCTGCACAACGCGCCGGGCCTGAACTTCGTGCTGTACGCGGTGGTCCTGATCTGCGCGCTGCGTTTCCTGCCCCAGGGCCTGATGGGGCTTGCCGCCCGCATCGGCACCTTCCGCAAGAAGGAGGGCGACAATGCTTGAGGTCCGCAACCTGTCCAAAAGCTTCGGCGGCCTGAAGGCGGTCGACAACGCATCCTTGGACGTGCCCGAAGGCGGCATCGTCGGCCTGCTGGGTCCGAACGGCGCGGGCAAGACCACCTGCTTCACCATGATCGCGGGCTTTACCAAGCCGAACGACGGCACACTGCGCTTCATGGGCCAGGACATCACCGGCCTGCCCCCGCACCGCATCTGCGCCATGGGGATGATCCGCACCTTCCAGATCGTGCAGCCCTTCGCGGGTCTGACGGTGCAGGAAAACATCGCGGTCGGCGCCTATCTGCACCACCACAACCGGGCCGAGGCGATGGGAGTGGCCCGCCAGGTCGGCAAGCGGCTGGGCATGGGCGCGCTGCTGGACCGTCCGGCATCATCCCTGACCATCGCGGGGCGCAAGCGGCTGGAACTGGCCCGCGCCCTTGCCACCGGCGCGAAGCTTCTGCTGCTGGACGAGGTGATGGCCGGGCTGATCCCGTCCGAGGTGTCGGAAATCGTCGGCATCATCCGCCAGATCCGCGACGAGGGGCACACCTTCCTGATGATCGAACATGTCATGCAGGCGGTGATGAGCCTAGCCGAAACCGCCTATGTGCTGAACCACGGCAAGATGATCGCGCATGGCACGCCGCAGGACCTGGTCCGGGATCCCGGCGTGGTCGAAGCCTATCTGGGCCACGGTGCCGCCGCGCGCCTGCAGGAGGGACAGCATGCTTGAGATTTCCGGCATCCGCGCGGGCTATGGCTCCATGGCCGTGCTGCACGGCATCGACCTGCGCGTCGACGCGGGCGAGATCGTGGCCCTGCTGGGCTCGAACGGGGTGGGCAAGACCACGCTGAACAACGTCATCTCGGGCTTCATCCGGCCCACGGCAGGCGAGGTGCGGTTCGAGGGAACGCGCATCACCGGCATGAAGCCGCGCGACATCGTGGCCCTTGGCATCGCGCAGGTCCCCGAAGGCCGCAAGATCTTCCCCAACCTGTCGGTCGCGGAAAACCTGGAACTGGGCGCGTTCCGACGCGCCACCGCCAACCGCAAGCAGAACTTCGACCGCATCTGCACGATCTTCCCGCGCCTGCGCGAACGGCTGGACCAGCTTGCGGGCACGCTGTCGGGGGGCGAACAGCAGATGCTGGCGATCGGGCGCGGCATGATGTCCGAACCCAAGCTGCTGATCCTGGACGAACCCTCGCTGGGCCTGTCCCCCCTGATGGTCGAGGAGATGTTCGGCCTGATCGGGCGCATCAACGCCGATGGCTGCGCGGTGCTGCTGGTGGAACAGAACGTGATGCAGTCGCTGAACGTCGCAAGCCGGGCCTATGTGATCGAACAAGGCCATCTGGTGATGCAGGGGGACGCGGCCGGGATGCTGGCCGATCCGCAGCTGCGCCAGGCCTATCTGGGTCTTTGACGGCCCGCCCGCCGGGCGCGCGTCGTCCGGCGGCACAACAGACGCAAACGGAGAAACGAAAATGTCGCTGACACGCACGCGCCGCCTGCGCCAGGCCCTGGCAGGCGAACGGGCCGTCATGGCCCCCGGGGTCGTTGACGCCATGTATGCCCGCCTTGTCGCCGAGGCCGGGTTCGAGGCCATGTACATGACCGGCGCCGGAACATCGGCCACGCGGCTGGGCTATCCCGACGTGGGGCTGCTGACCATGACCGAGATGGTGGACAACGCCACCCGCATCGCCGACGCATCCGACCTGCCGCTGATCGCGGACGCCGACAACGGCTTCGGCGGGCCGCTGAACGTGCGCCGGGCGATCCAGCTTTACGAACGCGGCGGGGTCGCGGCCGTCCACCTTGAGGATCAGGTGCTGCCCAAGCGCTGCGGCCATTTGTCCGGCAAGCAGCTGATCAGCGCGGAAGACATGGTCGCCAAGGTCAAGGCCGCCGTGGATGCGCGCGTGGATCCCGACTTCGTGGTCATCGCCCGCACCGACGCCCTGGCGCTGCACGGCCGCAACGCCGCCTTCGACCGGGCCGAGATGTATCGCGAGGCAGGCGCCGACGTGATCTTCATCGAAAGCCCCCTGCCCGACGACCTGCCCCATGTCGCACCACGTTTCCCCGGCATCCCGCTGCTCTACAACATGGCGACCTCGGGCAAGACGCCATTCCTGACGCGCACGGAAATCGAGGCGCTCGGCTTCAAGCTGATCATCTATCCCAACTGGCTGCTGCTCTCGGCCTGCGAGGCGGCGCGCAAGACGCTCGAGGTGCTGAAGCGCGAGGAAACCATCGCCTCGGTCGCGCCCAATGTGATGAGCTTCAAGCAGTTCTTCGACACCGCCCGCATGGCCGAGGTGCAGGAACTGGAAGCCCGCTATGGCACGCCGGAAAACAGCCGCACCGAATACTGACCTGCCCAGGACAAGGGGACCGACATGGCTGTTCTTTCCGCCGATGGCGTGGATTTTGACTTCGAGATGCCGGTCGTGGTGATCGGCGCGGGCGCCTGCGGCCTTGTCGCGGCGCTTGCCGCCCATGACGCGGGGCAAGAGGTGATGATCCTCGAACGCGACGACAACCCGCAAGGCTCGACCTCGCTGTCGGCGGGCCTGATCCCGGCGGCGGGCACGCGGTTGCAGCACGAGGCCGGGATCGACGACGACCCCGACCTGTTCGCCGCCGACATCGTGGCCAAGACTCACGGCCATACGCCGCAGCACATGGCGTTGCTGGCCGCCCGAACCTCGGGTCCGATGATCGACTGGCTGATGGACAGCCACGCCGTCAGCTTCCGGCTGGTGACGGGCTTCCTTTATCCCGGCCATTCTCGGATGCGGATGCACGGGCCGGACAGCCGCACCGGGGCCGATCTGGAACAGGCGCTGCTGTCGGCGGTCTCGCGGGCGGGCATCGACCTGCTGACCGGTGCCTCGGTCGAGGATCTGTTCGTCGATGCCGAGGGCCGCGTCACCGGCGTGCGCTTCCGCCGTCCTGATGGCGCCGTGGAGACCTTGGGCTGCAAGGCGCTGATCCTGGCCTGCTGCGGCTTCGCGGGCGACGCGGACATGGTGCGCCGTCACATCCCGGAAATCGCCGACGCCGAATGCTGCGGGCATCTGTCAAACACCGGCGACGCGGTGAAATGGGGCGCGGAACTGGGCGCGCAACTGGCTGACATGGGCGCGTATCAGGGCCACGGATCGGTCGCGCATCCCCATGGGCTGCCGCTGACCTGGGCGGTCGTCACGCAGGGCGGCATCCTGGTCGACACCGAAGGCCGACGGTTTTCCAACGAGATGCGCGGCTATTCCGAACACGGGGCCGAGGTCGCGGCACAGCCCGGCCATGTCGCCTGGGACATCTTCGATGCCCGCTGCGAGGAAGCTGCGCTGGATTTCCATGACTATCGCGAGATCCGCAAGCTGGGCGCGGTGAAGTCCGCCGATACGGTCGAGGAACTGGCCGCCGCGACAGGCCTGCCCCTGGACGCGCTGCAAGCTGAACTGGATGCCATCGCCGCCGCCGCAGCCAGCGGCATACCCGACCGCCTGGGCCGCAGCTTCGCGCCCGACCAGGTGCTGGCCCCGCCCTTCCGCGCGGTCAAAGTGAATGGCGCGCTGTTCCACACCCAGGGCGGGCTGGTCATCGACCATGACGCACGGGTGCTGCGGACCGATGGCACGCCGCTGCCGAACCTGATGGCGGGGGGCGGGGCCGCGCGCGGCCTGTCCGGCGATTCCAACTATGGCTATCTGTCCGGCAACGGCCTGCTGTCGGCCACCGCCTTCGGGCGCCTGGCCGGCATCACCGCCGCGCGCATCGCAGCCGAGGCATGACGAGGATGGAGGAAAAGATGAAGAAGGTCCTGGTGATCGTCCCCTTCCCGATGAACGACGAGGATCTTGCCCTGCGGCAGGCGCAGATGGACGCGGTGGACCTGGGTCCGGGGATCAGGTTCGACTATCGCCCCGTGCGCGTCGGACCCAGGAACTACTCCAGCCAGCACGATATGGCGCTTGCCGATTTCTCAATACTCGACGCGGGGCTGGATGCCCAGATCGAAGGCTATGACGCAGTCTGCATCGACACCATGTCCGACAGTGGCATGGCGATGCTGCGGTCGGTGCTGGACATCCCGGTCATCGCGCCGGGGCGGCAGTCCATGCTGGTCGCGCAGATGCTGGGCGAAAAATTATCGATCCTGATGATGTGGGATCGCTGGAAGATGCTTTACACCAAGACGCTGGGCGAGTTGGGGATGGAGCATAAATGCGCCTCCATGCGGTCGATCGGCGTCACGCCCGACAACAAGGCGCTGCTGTCGGGCAAGGAAGATCAGGTCTCTCCCCTGCTGCTGGATGCCGCCCGGCGCTGCATCGACGATGACGGCGCGCAGGTGCTGATCCTGGGATCGACCACCATGCATCAGGCGCATGACTGGTTGGCAAGCCGCCTGGACGTGCCGGTCATCAATCCCGGCCCGCTGACCTACAAGCTGGCCTCGGTCGCGCTTGATCTTGGGCTGACCCATTCCAAGGCCACCTGGCCCGCGCCGCTTTCCCCCAAGCACGACATGATCCGCGCCATCGGCGCCGCCGGGGCCGCCTTCCTGGAGGACCGCCCGTGACCCGCATCCTTGTCATCGTCCCCTTCGCGTTGGATGCCGAGGGCATCCGCAACCGAGAGGCGCAGTCGGCCTATGTTACCTTTCCCGCCGACTGGCAGCTGACCTATCGCCCGGTCACCTGCGGGCCGATGTCCTTCATGTCGCCCCATGACTGGGGCTTGATGGATATGGCGATCTTCGAGGCGGGCTGCACGGCCCAGGACGAAGGCTTCGACGCGGTCTGCATCGACACCATGTCGGACAGCGGCATGGTCATGCTGCGGTCGGTCCTCGACATTCCGGTGATCGGCGCGGGCAAGGCGTCCATGCTCTATGCGCTGACGCTGGGCGGGCGGTTTTCCATTCTCGCGCAATGGGAACCGGCCCTGCCCCGCTATCGCAAGGCGATCCGCGAATATGGCTTCGACCGGCAATGCGCATCCGTCCGCAGCTTCGACCAGCCGCCCGATTTCGCGAACCTGCTGGGCGGGAAAGAGGATCAGGTCTTTCCCCGGATGCGCGATGTCGCCCTGCGCTGCATCAACGAGGACGGGGCCGAGGTGATCTGCCTGGGGTCCACCACCATGCATCAGGCGGGCGAATACCTGGCCGCGAACCTGCCCGTGCCGGTCGTGAACCCCGGTCCCCTGACCTACAAGCTGGTCGAGACCTTCCTGGCGCTTGGCCTGACCCATGGCCGTGCCGCCTATCCCGCGCCGGTCGAGCCGCGTCTGGACATGCTGCGGACGATGATGAAGGCGGGGGCGGAGGCAGAAGCGCAGGCGAAGGGTTGAGGCGGTGGAGGCGGCGCGGATTCTGTCGCTCGCAGCCGCCAGCAGCGACTTCGGCGCCCTGACTGCAGGGGATCAGGCCCTCTGGCGCGACTTCGTCCTCGATACTCCGGCGGTCATGGCCGCAGGGACGGCGCATCCCTCGGTCAGCGCCGCACGGGGTGCGATGGCGGTTTCAGGATGCGCCGGCGCGGCCTCGGTCATTGGTCATGCACAGGGTGCTGCTGCGGGAACGGCTGCCCTTGCCAACGGCATGGCGATGACGGTGCTGCAGCTTCAGGACGGTCACCGCCGCGCCCGGGGCCACCCGATGAGCCATGTCCTGCCCGCGGCCCTGGCCCTTGCCGGGGAAACGGGCGCGGCGACCGCTTGGCCGCGTGCTGCGCCAAGGCTTCGCGCCTCAGCCCGGCTGAGAGCCATCCAGCAGGAAATCCCGGCCCTGTTCGCGTTTCAGCGAGACGCGGTATTCATAACGATCGGCGCAATACAGGATCTCGGCCGCATAGAAAGGCACCGTAAGCTCGTTGAAGAAGAAGCGGTTGACGCGCATCAGCGGCGCGCCGATCGGTACCTGCAAAAGCTCGGCCGCGTATTCGTCGGCCAGTGTCGCGGTCAGCACCTGTTCCACCTGCTCGACCACCGCGCCCTCGCGCTGCACCAGGTCGATCATGTTGGTCGTGGCCAGATCCTGCCGTGTCAGCCCGGCCCCCACATCGGGCAGAAGGAAGGCCATCGACAGCGAATAGGGCCGCTTGTCCAGGTCGCGCACCCGGACCGACCGGACCAGTTCCGTGGTGGGGGCGATCCCCATCTGCGCGCAGATCCGGGGCGGCGCCTCGCCCCGGTCCAGGCTGACGACCCTTAGCCGCGTGCTTTGGCCCACGGTGTTGAGATAGCTGAACAGCCCGTTGATGTTCGACACCACCGCCCGGTTCAGGGCCGATTTCTGCGCCCGGTCGGTGACAAAGGTGCCGCGCCCGCGCATCCGGGTGATCAGCCCTTCGGCCGACAGCATCTCCATCGCCTTGCGGACGGTGATGCGGCTGACGCCGAAGCTGCCGGACAATTCCGCCTCGCTGGGAATAGGGACGTTGTCCGGGTAATAGCCGTTCACGATCCGCTCTCGCATGACGGCATAGACCCGATGATAAAGGGGCGTCGGAGAATTGGCTTTGGTCATGTCGGCCCCGCCTTTCCCGGCTCCAACGACCGCAAGGCCCGCTGGACCGCGATCAGCCCCGTGTCGCGTTCTGCCTCCAGCGTGGCGATGTCGCGGCCCGCGGCTTCGGACGCGATGCCCTCAACCAGCTTGGCGCAGGTGGCGGCGTCTAGCCGGGGCTGCCCCAGATCCTGCCAACGCCGTTCCTGGCTGGGACCAAGATGGGACAAGTATTGCGCCATCCCCCCTGCCCCGCCCCCCAGGTGATAGGCCATGTGCGCCCCCACCACCGACCACCGCAGGCCGGGGCCATGGACAAGCGCCGCGTCGATCTGGTCCACGTCGGCGATGCCTTCGGCGACCATGTTCACCGCCTCTCGCCACAGGGCCGAGGACAGGCGGTTGGCGATATGGCCCACGGCCCCTCGCCGCAGGAAGACCGGGCGGCGGCCCAGGCTGCGATAGAAGGCGGCGGCCGCCTGGATGCGGTCGGGATCGGGGCCAAACAGTTCGACCAGGGGCATCAGGTGGGGCGGATTGAAGGGATGGGCGGTGATCAGCCGCGATGGGTCGGCCATGTCGGCGGAAAGCTCGGACCAGACCAGCGACGACGTGCTGGAGGCGATGGTGATGCCCGCCGGGGCCGCGGCCTCGATCGCGGCATAGATCGCCCGCTTTAGGGGAACCTTCTCGGGCACGTTCTCCTGAATCCAAGCCGCGCCCTGGACCGCTTCCTCAAGGCTGGCAGCAAGATGCAATCGCCCCGGCGCCGGAAGGTTGGGCATCAGTTCCGCGACTTGGGCGATCGGCCGCGCAACTGCCCTAGGGATTGCATGGCGTGACGTTTCCTCATGCTCGAACAGGGCGACGTCGTGTCCCCAGGCGAGAAACAGCGCCGTCCAACTGATCCCGATCAGCCCGCCGCCGATCACCGCGATTGGGTCACCCTTCCGCACCAATCCTGCCGTTTCCATCAAACACCCCCTGTTTGGCATAGCTTCATGCCAATCCGAGGCAAATTTCAATGATTCAAAATCATACTTTTATGATAATCAAACACTGTCATAAAGCCAGTGACCAACTGGATTCGGGCAGCGGGGGAGCATCAAGGCGGCCGGCCGATTTGCCATCGCCATGCACCTCGGCTGCTGGCCCACCGAACGGGAACACCTGATGATCGTCCTCGTTGACTGCGGTGACGCTGTCCAAATCTTTGGCGACGCGGTGCCAAACGTCTTTTGCGCTATCTGGGATAAGGCCAGGACGCGGTGTCAGGCCAGGACGATCACCTTAGCCAGGGATCACCTGATCTCCCACGGCTTTTCGGAAAGCGTTTGACGCGGCGCCGCAACAGGATCCTGATTATAGTCGTTAACGGTGATTGTGGTCCGTCGGCCAGATGCCCACCAGCAACCTTAGATGCGGCCGATGGCAAAAATTGGTTTAAGGAACCTTCAGTAGCTGTTCTCCGGCGTGTTGCCTCACATAACTTTGCTACCGCTTGCCTCGTTGCAAGTTAGAAGGGGGATATCGCGCAAGATCGTCACAATCCTGATCTGCGCCGGAAGGCTTACACTGCCATCGCAGCCAAGATGGCGCGCACCGTTCACGCCGTGATCAAATCCGGCGAACCCTTCGAAGCGACGAACTCAGACGGAAAGACCTTTCTCTCAAAGGGCCGAGGAGGCGCATGAGGCGACCTCGTAGGATGTTCGGGTCTTCCGCTTGGGATTTAGGATCTTGTCTTCAGGACGGTGAGGGCGGCAACCTGGTCGGCCCTTTACTCGGTTCATGGAAGAGTCCGCTTCTTGACGGCGAAGCCCGCTTTGCCAATCATCCTCGGGGTATCCGTTCGCCCAGATGCCCTGCGATCTGACGCTTCTAACGGCAGATCCTTCCCGACATAGGACGCTGTCCAGGGCCGGCATTGCAAGCCGGTGGGGACGCGCTCAAGCGCTTCAACAACCAGGGTGCCTTCCAGGACAATGATGGGTGTGGCCTCTGTCCATCCGCTGGCAATATCGGTCAGAGCAGACTATGAACGCAGCTGCCGCAGTTGACCTCCCCGCAATGCGCCACAAGGTCCATTTCCATGCCGCCAGGAGGCGCATGACATGGGTCATCTTCGTCTTCATGACGCCCTCCCTCATGGCGAGGGCATCATGCCGGGAACGCCGCTTCGCGGGGAACATCTTAGATGAGACAGCAAAGCCGCTCAATAACAATCTGCGTGAGGCAATGCGACACGAGCTACTGGCGCCGAGGTCTTCTCTTCACTAAGAAGGCTCAGATCCTCATCGAGCGACGGCGCCGTCACTGCGACACTATCAGGCCGCACAGATCTTGCGATATCTCCCGCCCGCACCTGAATTTGTCACCCCGGTAAGCCAGCGACCGACAATCCATTAACAATCAACCTGGACCACTCGATGGAGGCAGTCCATTTCGTGATCCCCGGCTGCGCCGTCATCTGCCTCAACCAGATCAGAAGGTTTTTATCAGGTGTTCTTTACTATGTCGAAAAGATTGATGACAGGCCGTCCGCAAACTACCGCGCTGTCCTTGCACATCAGGCGCTTTGCAGTTTTTCAATTTTCTAGCTCCAGCGATAATAGACTTTGCAAATTTTCTCGATTCTGCTTCCCCGTCCTGCCCTGCCTGACTAGGCTGCGGCGGAAAGATCGGGGGGAGCTGCGATGAAGGACATTCTTCAGGAACTGGAAGACCGCCGGACGCAGGCCCGGCTGGGCGGTGGCCAGCGCCGGATCGACGCGCAGCACGCCCGCGGCAAGCTGACCGCGCGCGAACGCACCGAACTGCTGCTGGACGAAGGCAGCTTCGAGGAATTCGACATGTTCGTCACCCACCGGTCCACCGATTTCGGAATGGAGGCCGACCGCCCCTATGGCGACGGCGTGGTGACCGGCTGGGGCACGATCAACGGCCGGATGGTCTATGTCTTCAGCCAGGACTTCACCGTCTTCGGCGGGTCGCTGTCCGAAACCCATGCCCAGAAGATTTGCAAGATCATGGACATGGCGATGCAGAACGGCGCCCCCGTGATCGGGCTGAACGATTCGGGCGGCGCCCGCATCCAGGAGGGCGTGGCCAGCCTGGCAGGCTATGCCGACGTGTTCCAGCGCAACATCATGGCCTCGGGCGTGGTGCCGCAGATCAGTGTGATCATGGGGCCATGCGCAGGGGGCGCGGTTTACAGCCCGGCCATGACGGACTTCATCTTCATGGTGAAGGACACGTCCTATATGTTCGTGACCGGTCCCGATGTGGTGAAAACCGTCACGAACGAGGTGGTGACGGCGGAACAGCTGGGCGGCGCTTCCACCCATACGAAAAAATCTTCGGTCGCTGACGGCGCCTTCGAGGACGATGTCGAGGCGCTGTCGGAAATTCGCCGCCTGTTCGACTTCCTGCCCCTGAACAACCGCGACAAGGCCCCCGTGCGCCCCTTCTTCGATGATCCCGCCCGGATCGAGGAAAGCCTGGACACACTGATCCCCGACAACCCGAACCAGCCCTACGACATGAAGGAACTGATCGTGAAGGTCGCCGACGAGGGTGATTTTTACGAGATCCAGAAGGACTTCGCGGGCAACATCATCACCGGATTTGTCCGCATCGAAGGACGCACGGTTGGCGTGGTCGCCAACCAGCCGATGGTCCTGGCAGGGTGCCTGGACATCGACAGCAGCCGCAAGGCCGCACGCTTCGTGCGCTTCTGCGACGCCTTCGAGATCCCGATCCTGACGTTCGTGGACGTGCCGGGGTTTCTGCCCGGAACGGGCCAGGAATACGGCGGCGTCATCAAGCACGGCGCGAAACTGCTGTTCGCCTATGGCGAGGCGACGGTGCCGAAGGTGACGGTCATCACCCGCAAGGCTTACGGCGGGGCTTATGACGTGATGGCGTCCAAGCACCTGCGGGGCGACTTCAACTATGCCTGGCCCACGGCAGAGATCGCGGTGATGGGCGCCAAGGGCGCGGTCGAGATCCTGTATCGCAGCGAACTGGGCGACACGGACAAGATCGCGGCGCGGACCAGGGATTACGAGGGGCGCTTTGCCAATCCCTTCGTCGCCGCGGAAAAGGGCTTCATCGACGAGGTGATCCAGCCCCATTCGACCCGCAAGCGCATTGCCCGGGCCTTTGCCAGCCTGCGGACCAAGCAGCTGTCGAATCCGTGGAAGAAGCACGACAACATTCCTTTGTAAGATGCTAACGGTGTTGCACAAACGCGTGAATGATGCAGGCCAGCCACAGGGCGCGGGGCATTTGCCCCCTGTCGCCCGCCCCGCCTGTCTGCGCATGGCTGCCGCCGCTATCATCCCCGCCGGGGCGGTGCATCAAGACATCCCCCTGAACCCGAGCAGACGGGCGCAGGCGCGCCCGCTTTACAGGAGCGTGACACTATGTCGAAGAAAATCATCCTCAGCTTGGTGCTGGTCTCGGCCTTTGCTGCCTGCCAGCGTCCGGCAGCCGAACCCGATGTCTATGTGCCCGCCCCGAACCCGGTCACGACCGAACCGGTTTACCAGGGCAAGTACGGCGCCAACTGATCCCGACCGACTGATCTTGCGCGGGCGGTCCGGCTGCCCGCGCCTTTCCGGCCCGGTCCAGCACGATCCCCGCCCCCAATGCGCATTGTGGGAACCATCATGCTGAAGCACCGAGGCTTTCCGGGACGCCTTCCCGGAACCGACTTCCAGTTCGTCATCCGCCGCGAAAATCGCAAAAAGGGCGCGACGCCCATCACCCGGCGCGAACGGTTTCGTGACCGCAAGCCCGCCGACCGCCGCGCCGACGCGGGCTTTCTGTCCGCATTGATCAACCATTTCGGCGAGGAACCATTCGTTCGCGGCAACCTAGACGCAGGCCGCCTTGGCTGGCTGATCGGACGAGAGGTCGTGCCGGTCGGCATTTTCGATCCTGCCGACTATGACCAGCTTTTCCAGATCGACATGGCAGCGGCCGAGGCGTCCTTTCCCGAACTGTTCGCCGCGGACAGCGCGCCCGATTTCGGATGGGACGAAGACGACGACCCGGACGACGAATGATGCGCAATTTGCTGCCTAGGGCGTTGATCTCACAGCCATGTCAGTTTGACCTGCCCCCGGGCTATGCGATAGTCCTTCGGCACCTATCACCGGCCGTTCGAGCGGCCCACCATACAGGCAAATTTTCATGCAGACTTCGCTGTTCACCCGCGTCGCAGCCGGCGCATTCGTTCTTCTGGGCCTGGCTGCCTGCGACCAAGGCTATGGCACAACGACCGGGCTGTCGCCCGATGCGCAGCGTGCGGCCGGCGGCGCGGTCGCTGGCGCCGTCATCGCCAAGGCATTGGACGAGGATCTGGCCACGGGCGCTGCAATCGGTGCCGTCGGCGGCGCGCTGTGCGATGACGCCGGCGTCTGCCAGCGTCGCTACTGATCACGCAGGCTTTTCAGAACCGAACTGGCTGGATCGACGTTCCGATCCAGCCTTTCAAACGACAGGAAGACCAGAATGTCCAAATTCCTTGCCATTGCCGCGCTTGTCGGCACCACGGCCATCGCGGGCTGCACCCAAGGCATCAACCCGACCGACACCGACCGTGCCCTTATCGGTGCGGGCGTCGGCGCGACCATCGCCAGCGTCAGCGGTGAAAACGTCGTCAAAGGCGCGGCCATCGGCGGCGCTGCCGGCGCGCTGTGCAACGACGTGCGGCTGTGCCAGTAACCACCTGATCGCAGCGCGCCCGTCGCGCCGCATCACCTTTATCGCCGCCCGAGGCCATGCGCCCTTGGGCGGCTTTTTCATGCCTGGCCGGGGGGGCCCATGTTCAAGAAAATCCTGATCGCCAACCGGGGCGAGATTGCTTGCCGCGTCATCAAGACCGCCCGCAAGATGGGCATCGCGACGGTCGCCGTGTATTCCGACGCCGACCGCAACGCGCTGCACGTCAAGATGGCAGACGAGGCTGTTCATATCGGCCCGCCCCCCGCCAACCAGTCCTATATCGTGATCGACAAGATCATGGAGGCGATCCGCCAAACCGGCGCCGAGGCCGTTCATCCCGGATACGGCTTCTTGTCCGAGAACATGAAGTTCGCCGAGGCATTGGAATGCGAGGGCGTGGTCTTCATAGGCCCCCCGTCCCCTGCCATCGAGGCGATGGGCGACAAGATCACCTCGAAGAAGCTGGCGCAGGAAGCGGGTGTTTCCACCGTCCCAGGCTATATGGGCCTGATCGCGGATGCCGAGGAAGCGGTGCGGATCAGTGACCAGGTGGGCTATCCGGTGATGATCAAGGCTTCTGCTGGCGGCGGGGGCAAGGGGATGCGCATCGCCTGGAACCAGCAAGAGGCGCGCGAAGGGTTCGAAAGTTCGCGCAACGAAGCCGCCAGCAGTTTCGGCGACGACCGCATCTTCATCGAGAAATTCGTGACGCAGCCGCGTCACATCGAGATCCAGGTGCTGGCCGACAAGCATGGCAACGCGGTCTATCTGCACGAACGCGAATGCTCGATCCAGCGGCGCAACCAGAAGGTCATCGAGGAAGCGCCCTCGCCCTTCCTTGACGAGGCCACCCGCAAGGCCATGGGTGAACAGGCGGTCGCGCTTGCCAAGGCCGTGGGCTACACCAGTGCAGGCACGGTGGAATTCATCGTGGACGGGCAGAAGAACTTCTATTTCCTGGAAATGAACACCCGGCTGCAGGTGGAACATCCCGTCACCGAACTGATCACCGGCATCGACCTGGTGGAACAGATGATCCGGGTGGCGGCGGGCGAGCCGCTGCCCTTTGCGCAATCCGACCTGACCATCAACGGCTGGGCCATGGAAAGTCGCCTTTATGCCGAGGATCCGTATCGCAACTTCCTGCCCTCGATCGGGCGGCTGACCCGTTACCGCCCGCCGGCCGAGGTCGCGGACGAAACCCATGTGGTCAGGAACGACACCGGCGTCTTCGAAGGCGGCGAGATCAGCATGTTCTATGACCCGATGATCGCGAAGCTTTGCACCTGGGCGCCCTCGCGCACGAAGGCCATCGAGGCGATGCGCGTGGCCCTTGACGAGTTCGAAGTCGAGGGGATCGGCCACAACCTACCCTTCCTGTCCGCCGTGATGGACCATCCGAAATTCGTTGCAGGCGACATCACCACGGCCTTCATCGCCGAGGAATATCCCGAGGGCTTCGGGGGGGCATCCCTGCCCGACGACGAACTGGCCCGTGTGGCCGCTGCGGCATCGGCCATGCACCGGGTGGCCGAAATCCGGCGCGCGCGGATCAGCGGGCGGTTGGACAACCACGAACGGCGCGTGGGCGAGAACTGGGTGGTCTTTATCAATGGCCAGGAAATCCCCGTCCGCATTCGCGCCGACCGCGACGGCGCCACCGTTGCAGTGAACGGCCGCGACCTGCGCGTGGAAAGCGACTGGAAGCCCGGCCAGACCCTGGCCCGGCTTGTGGTGGATGGCCGTCCCCTGGTCATGAAGGCGGACAAGATCCCGGCCGGTTTCCGCCTTCGCACGCGCGGCGCCGACCTGAAGGTCCAGGTCCGCCGTCCCCGCACTGCCGAACTGGCGCGCCTGATGCCCGTAAAGCTGCCGCCCGACACGTCGAAATTCCTGCTCTGCCCGATGCCGGGGCTGGTGGTCAAGATCGCCGTGGCGCCGGGGGACGAGGTTCAGGAAGGCCAGGCCCTTGCCACGGTCGAGGCCATGAAGATGGAGAACATCCTGCGCGCCGAACGCCGGGGCATGGTCAGGTCGGTCAATGCCGAGCCGGGCCAAAGCCTGCGCGTCGATGATGTGATCATGGAGTTTGAATGATCCTGCCCGCCCGGCCTGTGCCGGGCCGGCAAGGACTTCCGCAAGGACACGCCTGAATGCCGCCGCTTGACACCTACCTCAGCCCCCAGGCGCAACAGGCGGTCATCGCCGGGGTGTTCCTGGCTGCGGGCTGGTGGGTGGTCGCCCTGCAAAACCGAAGACGCGACGCCAATCTGCGGGCGGAACGCGTGCGCGACGTGCAGCGGGCGATATTCGCCGAAATCCGCGCCTATCTGGCGGTGCTGCGGCGCGATAACGTCGGCGAATATGGCGCCGCGATCAGGACGCGCATCCTGACCGAAGCGGATTTCTTTCCGGTCATTCCGACCGAACACAACGATGCCCTGTTCAGGGCGATCATTGGAGACATCCACGTCCTGCCGCGCGACACGGTCGATCCTGTGGTGCTGTATTACAGCCAGCTCAACGCCATTTCGGCGATGATCAGCGACCTGCGGGAACTGGATGTCGCGAAAATCGGCGCCGAGCGGGCGGCCGGGATGTATCACGACTATATTTCGATGAAAATCGAGGCTCTCGAACTGGGCGAAAAGGCCCTAGAGGCGATCCGCGCAAACCTGGACGGTCGGGGCGCTGCGTATCGAAGAAAGATCAGTAACCAGGCTTCGGGCCGGTACGGCCAGTAATTGGGGGGGGGTT
Source organism: Paracoccus everestensis (assembly GCF_021491915.1). Taxonomy (NCBI): domain Bacteria; kingdom Pseudomonadati; phylum Pseudomonadota; class Alphaproteobacteria; order Rhodobacterales; family Paracoccaceae; genus Paracoccus; species Paracoccus everestensis. Next base: position 1,944,001 of record NZ_CP090836.1, read on the forward strand.
GTAGGATGTCGTGCTCATGTCGAACCTCCTTGTCCTGTCAGCGGAATATAGGTGACGGAATTCGGAATTTCAATCCTTACGGCAACAACCCCGCCCGGCCGATTTCCTGGCGGCGCAAGGGCAGCTTGTCGATGGCGCGGCTGATTTCGCGCACGTCCCAGGGCAGCGGGCGGCGCTGTTTCACCTGCCCGTCCTTGTCGATGATGACCAGCGAAAAGCCGCGCGGATGCAGTTGCTGGCGCCACGCACTGTTTGCCCCCGGATCGCTGTCGGTGATGATCACCACGTCGCGTTCGACCAGGGCCGTGTCGCCTGCCTCCAGCACGCGCATCTGTTCGCGGAATGCCGGATCGTTCGGGGTGTCGGCAAAGACCACGACGGGGCGGGCCTGCCACAGGAAATCCGCAGGTTCCGCATCGGACGCGGCCAGGATGCGCAGTTCGGGACGCGCAGGTTCCGGCTGGGGGGTGGCGACCTCCTCGGGACTGGTGGGTTGCGCCTCGAGACGGGGCGGAGGCGCTTCCCGCGCCGGACCCATGGCTGCAACCAGCATTGCGAAGATCAACAATTTCAACTTCATCGGCACCCCTTCCCTTTCTGAATATAGGGCAGCCCGCGCCGTGCGAAAGGATCGACCATGACGAAACCCACACTGGACGACTGGCAAAGGCTGGCGGCAAAGGAAATGCGCGGCAGCGACCCCGACAGCCTGACTTGGAACACGCTGGAAGGAATCCCGGTCAAGCCGCTGTATACCGAGGCCGATCTGGACGGCCTGGACCACTTGGGCAGCCTGCCGGGCATCGCGCCCTTTACCCGCGGCCCGCGCGCCACGATGTATGCAGGTCGCCCCTGGACCATCCGCCAATATGCGGGCTTTTCCACGGCCGAGGAATCGAACAACTTTTATCGCAAGGCGCTTGCCGCCGGTCAGCAGGGCGTGTCGGTGGCCTTCGACCTGGCGACCCACCGGGGCTATGACAGCGACCATCCGCGCGTGGTGGGCGATGTGGGCAAGGCGGGCGTCGCCATCGATTCGGTCGAGGACATGAAGATCCTGTTCGACGGCATTCCGCTGGACCGCGTTTCGGTGTCGATGACCATGAACGGCGCCGTGATCCCGATCCTGGCGAACTTCATCGTCACCGGAGAGGAACAGGGCCATTCCCGCGCCGTGCTGTCGGGCACCATCCAGAACGACATCCTCAAGGAGTTCATGGTCCGCAACACCTATATCTATCCGCCCGAGCCTTCGATGCGGATCATCGCGGACATCATCGAATACACGTCGAATGAAATGCCCAAGTTCAACTCGATCTCGATTTCCGGCTATCATATGCAGGAAGCGGGCGCGAACCTGGTGCAGGAACTGGCCTATACGCTGGCCGACGGGCGCGAATATGTCCGCGCGGCGCTGAAGGCCGGCATGGACGTGGACCAGTTCGCGGGGCGGCTGTCCTTCTTCTTTGCGATCGGCATGAACTTCTTCATGGAAATCGCCAAGCTGCGGGCCGCACGGCTGCTGTGGCATCGGATCATGACGGAATTCGCACCCAAGAAGGAAGGCAGCCTGATGCTGCGGACGCATTGCCAGACCTCGGGCGTGTCCCTGCAGGAACAGGATCCCTATAACAACGTGATCCGCACCGCCTATGAGGCGATGAGCGCGGCGCTTGGCGGCACCCAGTCGCTGCACACCAACGCCCTGGACGAAGCCATCGCCCTGCCGACCGAATTTTCGGCGCGGATTGCGCGGAACACCCAGCTGATCCTGCAAGAGGAAACAGGTATCACCCATGTCGTCGATCCGCTGGCGGGGTCGTACTACATCGAAAGCCTGACCGCCGAACTGGCCGAGAAAGCCTGGGCCTTGATCGAGGAGGTCGAGGAGCTGGGCGGCATGACCAAGGCCGTCGCCACCGGAATGCCCAAGCTGCGGATCGAGGAAACCGCCGCCCGCCGCCAGGCCCAGATCGACCGGGGCGAGGACGTGATCGTCGGCGTCAACAAGTACCGCAAGGACAAGGAAGACCCGATCGACATTCTGGACATCGACAACATGGCGGTGCGCGACAATCAGATCGCACGCCTGAACCGGATCCGCCAGACGCGCGACGAGGCTGCCTGCCAGGCGGCCCTTGACGAAATCACCCGCCGCACCCGCGAGGGCGGCAACCTGCTGGAGGCCGCCGTCGGCGCCGCCCGCGCCCGTGCAACCGTTGGGGAAATCAGCATGGCGATGGAAAAGGAATGGGGCCGCCACCGGGCCGAGGTGAAGACCCTGGCCGGGGTCTATGGCGCGGCCTACGAGGGCGACGAGGGGTTCGCGCAAATCCAGCGCGACGTGGAAACCTTTGCCGAGGAAGAAGGCCGCCGCCCCCGGATGCTGGTGGTCAAGATGGGCCAGGACGGCCATGACCGGGGCGCCAAGGTCATTGCCACGGCCTTCGCCGATATCGGCTTTGACGTGGATGTGGGACCGCTGTTCCAGACGCCCGAGGAAGCCGCCCAGGATGCGGTTGACAACGACGTGCACGTGGTCGGCATCAGTTCCCAGGCAGCTGGCCACAAGACCCTGGCGCCGAAGCTGATCGAGGCGCTGAAAGCCCAGGGGGCGGGGGACATCCTGGTGATCTGCGGCGGCGTGATCCCGCAGCAGGATTACGATTACCTGCGGCAGGCGGGCGTCAAGGCGATCTTCGGGCCAGGAACCAACATCCCTTCGGCCGCCGCCGACATCCTGAGGCTGATCCGCGAGAACCGCGCGGCCTGAATTGCGTCCCGCGATGGCAGGGGGGCTGTCTGCCCCCCTGCACCCCCCCGAGGATATTTGGACCAAGGCAAAGGACATTGCCTTGGCCTTCCGGCTGTGAAACCTTGCCGGGAAACAGCGAGGCAGGCCATGGACGCGCCAGAAATCAAGCAGATCATCTGCATCAAGTGGGGCACGAAGTTCGGGCCGGAATACGTGAACCGACTGTACGGGATGATCGCGCGCAACATCACCCCGCCGTTCCGGCTGTTCTGCTTTACCGATGATGGCACAGGCTTGCATTCCGAGATCGCGATCAGGCCGCTGCCGGTCTTCGAATACGAGGCGCCCGTCAACACACGCGGCAAATGGCCGAAATCGCGCCTTTGGGGCGATCTGGGCGATGTGACGGGGGTGGTGCTGTTCCTGGATCTGGACGTGATCATCACCGGCAATCTGGATCCGTTCTTTACCTTCGGCGATCCCGACGACACGATCCTGGGGCGCAATCCCAATACGCCGCTGGAACGGCTGGGCCAGACTTCGGTCTATCGGATGCGGGTCGGAAATCTGGCGCCGCTGCAGGATATCTTTCGTGCCGACCCCCAGTCTGCGGCGGACAAGTACCGGTACGAACAGCGTTTCGTCACCCGCAACGCACCAGGCGGCGTCAAGTTCTGGCCGCGTGGATGGCTGGCGCATTTCAGGATGCATTCGGTTCCGGTCTTTCCGCTGAATTACCTGCGCGAACCCAAGATCCCAAAGAACAGCCGCATCGTGATCTTTGCGGGGCACCTGAACCCGCCGGACGCCATCGCCGGCCGCTGGGCGGAGGGTGATATCCACCGCAGCCCGGGGGAACATCTGCGCCGGACATTTTCGGGCAATCGCAAGGAAAGCCTGTCCAAGCACCTGCGTCATTACCTGCTGCCCGCAACCTGGGTCAGGGACTTGTGGCGGGAATAGCATGGCCCTGCCCCGCGCGCCCGACCGGCTTTCGGACGACATGGCGGCGGCCATCGGCCACGCGGTATCGGCCTTCGGCTTTCTGGAAGAGGCGCTGAAACGCGCGATCTTTTCCCTGACGCGCCAGCAACTGGGCCAAGACGTGACCGAAGCCGCCCTGCAAGCCTGGCTGCACCGGATCGAGGAGATCGCCGACGACACCCTTGGCACCCTGATCGACAGCTTTGTGGCGGCGATGAAGCAGGCGCGCATCGAAGGCCGCGAAACCCTTTCCGACGATCTGCGGCAGCTTCGGTTGATGCGCAACCTGCTGTGCCACGCGTCCTGGCGGCCGGGAAAAGAACCGGGCCAGTGGCTTCCGACATTCATCAACACCCGGGGCGAACGTTTCCCCGACGAGATGGACCCGGCCGCAGTCCATGCCATTCACGCCGACACATTGCGGGCCGCACGGCGGGTGGTGTCCATCATGCGCGGAACGGGCATCGACGGGGAATGGGCGGGCCATGACCCTGGCGCCTGACTCGCGCGTTGCATGACAGCGCGGCCCGCGCTAACAGCAGGCAATCGCAGACAAGAGGCCTTCATGTCGTCCCCCCTTCGCCTCGGCATCGCCGGGCTTGGCACCGTCGGGATCGGTGTCGTCAAGATCGTCCAGAAACACGCCGATCTGCTGGCGCGCCGAACCGGCCGCCCCGTGGCGATCACCGCCATCTGCGCGCGCGACAAGATGAAGAACCGCGACGCCGACCTGTCGTCCTATCGCTGGGAAGACAATGCCATGGCGGTGGCCACGGCGGACGACGTGGATGTCTTCGTGGAACTGGTGGGCGGCGACAGCGGCATTGCCAAGGACAGCATCGAGGCTGCCTTGAGGTCGGGCAAGGACGTTGTCACCGCGAACAAGGCCCTGCTGGCCGTCCACGGGCAGGCGCTTGCCGAACTGGCCGAAAGCCTGGGCCGCACCCTTCGCTTCGAGGCGGCGGTGGCAGGCGGCATCCCCGTCATCAAGACCATGACGGAATCGCTTGCGGGCAACGAGATCCGCCGCGTGATGGGCGTGATGAACGGGACGTGCAATTACATCCTGACGCGCATGGACAGCGCGGGCCTGCCCTATGAGGCCGTGTTCGAGGAAGCGCGCCAGTTGGGATATCTCGAGGCCGATCCGACGCTGGACGTGGGCGGCATCGACGCCGGGCACAAGCTGGCGATCCTGTCGTCGATCGCCTTCGGCACTCGGGTCAATTTCGACGCGGTCGAGATCGAGGGGATCGAGCGGGTCAGCATCGACGACATCCGCCGCGCCGCCGACATGGGCTACAAGATCAAGTTGCTGGGAGTGGCCCAGATGACGCCCCGGGGCCTGGAACAGCGGATGTCGCCCTGTCTTGTTCCCGCAGACAGCCCCTTGGGCCAATTGATGGGCGGCACGAACATGGTCGTGGTGGAAGGCGACAGCGTGGGCCAGCTTGTCCTGCGCGGCGCGGGCGCGGGCGAAGGCCCGACCGCCAGTGCGGTCCTGTCCGACATCGTCGAGGTCGCTCGTGGCGTGCGTTTGCCGGTGTTCGGTCAGCCTGCGACGACGCTGAAGGCGGCGCAGCCTGCGCGGACGGCGGTTCCGGCAGCCTATTACCTGCGGCTGGAGTTGCAAGACAAGCCGGGCGCGCTTGCCAAGGTCGCGACGGTTCTGGGCGATGCGGGCATTTCCATCGACCGGATGCGCCAGTACGGGCAGCACAGCCCCGAAAGCGTCCCTGTGCTGGTCGTGACCCACAAGACCACGCCCGAGGCCATCGACTTTGCCATCGAGGCGCTGCCCCGCACCGGCGTGCTGGCGGGTGATCCGGTCGAATTGCGGATCGAGGAAGTGTGACAAAGATCGGGGGCGCTCGCGCCCCCTCTTGCCTCGGTCCCCGAGGCAATTCACCCCCGAGGATATTTGAGTGAAGAAGAAGCGGCCTCAGCTTCCCGCGATGATCCGCACATAGTTGCGCGTTTCGCGGTAAGGGGGGATGCCGTTGTATTTCTGCACCGCGCCCGGTCCGGCGTTATAGGCTGCAAGCGCCAGGCGCCAGTTGCCGAACTGGTTGTACATCATCCGCAGATAGCGCGCACCGCCATTCAGGTTCTGCACCGGATCGTTCGGGTTCACGCCCAGCTTGGCCGCCGTTCCCGGCATCAGCTGGGCAAGGCCCGTTGCGCCCTTGTGCGACCGCGCACGCGGGTTCCAACCCGATTCCTGCTGGACCAGGCGCAGGAACAGATCCTCGGGGATGCCGTGCTGGCGGGCGGCCGCGCGGGCATGGGGAATGAAATCGCTGCGCTTGCCGCGATAGGCGGGGATGTTGGCGGATAGCTGGATATCGACCGAACTGCCGCCGCTGCTGCTGCTGCGGCCGTTGGGCTGCAACCGCGCCGATTGCTGATACTGGGTGGCCAGCCGCGAATCCATCAGGCGGGTCTGGCGGGCGAACTGTTCGGCGCGCGATTTCGACGAACTGCCTGACAGGCGCAGCCCCTCGGCCCCTGCTGGCAAGGCCAGTCCTGCGATCAGGATCGCGCACAGACCCGCCTTGATGGTTGGGAAGAATGTCATGTCCCCGCCCTCGTTGTTGTTATGGGTTTTGGAGGGACTATACAGAAATCGAGCCGCATCGCCAGCACCGCTTTTCGGCCAGGCGGCACGTGGCGGCAAAGCGCGCATTTGCATCGTGGCGGGGCCTGCGCTAGAGCATTCCACAAGGACATATTTGCAGGAAAACGTCATGGCAGGCAGCGTCAACAAGGTCATCCTGATCGGCAATCTGGGCGCCGACCCCGAAATCCGCACGTTTCAAAATGGCGGCAAGATCGCGAACCTGCGCATCGCCACGTCCGAAACGTGGAAGGACCGCAGCACGGGCGAGCGCAAGGAAAGGACCGAATGGCATACGGTCGTCATTCATTCCGAACCCCTGGTCCGCGTGGCCGAGCAGTATCTGAAGAAGGGCAGCAAGATCTATGTCGAGGGGCAACTGGAAACCCGCAAATGGCAGGACCAGTCGGGGGCCGACCGTTATTCGACCGAGGTCGCGCTGCGCCCCTATCGCAGCGAACTGACGATGCTGGAAGGCCGGGGCGGTGCAGGTGGCGGCGGTAGCCGTGACGGGGGCGGCTATGACGATTACGACCGCGGCGGCTCGTCCTCGGGCAGCCAGGGCGGCGGCAGCCAGGGCGGTGGCGGCAGCAGCCGCAGCGATTACGACGACGAAATCCCGTTCTGATCCCACGGCGGGGCGCGAGCCTAGCGCGCGTCCCGCAGCACCGCCGCCAGCGTATCGGGCTGCACGTCGTCGCTGACGAAGGCCTCGCCGATGCCGCGCGCCAGAACAAAGCGCAAGCGGCCGTCCACGACCTTCTTGTCCTGCCCCATCAGCGCAATCAGCGCCGCATCGTCGGGCAGATCGCCCGGGATGTCGCGGATCGCGGCGGGCATTCCCATTTGGCGCAGATGTTCCAGCACGCGCGAAGGCGCTTCCTGGCTGCACAAACCCATGCGCGCGGACAGGTCGAATGCCAGGGCGCAGCCGATCGCCACGCCTTCGCCGTGCAGCAGACGGGCGGAATAGCCGGTGGCCGATTCAAGGGCATGGCCAAAGGTATGGCCCAGGTTCAGAAGCGCACGTTCGCCTTGCTCGGTTTCATCGCGCGTGACGATGCCCGCCTTCATCGCGACCGAATGGGCCACCGCGTGCTGGCGCAGGGCCATGTCGTCGCGCAAGCTGGGGGCGTTCGCTTCCAGCCATTCGAAGAAATCACCGTCCCCCAGAAGCCCGTATTTCGCGACCTCGCCATAGCCCGCCAGGAAGTCGCGCGGGGCCAGCGTGTCCAGCACGGCGATATCGGCCAGCACCAGGGATGGCTGGTGAAAGGCGCCGATCAGGTTCTTGCCGTGCGGGCTGTTGATGCCGGTCTTGCCGCCGACGCTGCTGTCCACCTGGGCCAGCAGCGTCGTGGGGATCTGCACGAAGCGCACGCCCCGGCGCAGGATCGCGGCGGCAAATCCCACCAGGTCGCCGATCACCCCGCCGCCAAACGCCACCACAATGTCGCGCCGCTCGATCCGCTGATCTAGCAGCCATTCGACGCAGGTGGTCAGATGCGGCCAGCTTTTCGTCCCCTCGCCCGGCGGCAGGGTCAGGGCCTCGGATGCAATCCCCTCGGCCGCCAGGGCGGCTTGCAGGCGTGGCAGATGCAGGGCGGCGACCGTTTCATCCGTGACGATGGCCACGCGCGGGCGGCGCAGCAAGGGCGCGATTTCGGCCCCCGCGCGGCCGATCAGGCCTGCGCCGATGCGCACGTCATAGGCGCGGTCGCCCAGGGGAACATGAACGGTGACGGGATCAGGGGTCATGGCGTCTCGGTCAGAAGGTCTGCATCGGCGGTGCGGATCGCGTCCAGTAGCCGCGTGGTGGCGGCATCGACGGTGTCGCCGGGGCGGGCGGGAAAGGTCAGTTCGGCCAACGCATAGGTCGGACTGCGTTCGGCCAGCAGGCGGGCCAGCGTGCCCTTGGGATCGGCGGTTTGCAGCAATGGGCGCGTGCTGCGCTGACGGACCCGGTGCCACAGCGTGTCCAGGTCGCAATCCAGCCAGACCGACAAGCCTGCCGCCTTGATGGCCGCACGGTTGCGGTCCTGCATCCAGGCCCCACCGCCGGTCGAGATCACGCGCGGCGATTCCCGCAGGATCCGGGCGATCACCTGCGCCTCGCGGTCGCGAAAGAACGCCTCGCCGTCGCGGGCGAAGATTTCGGAAATGGACATGGCGGCCGCCGTTTCGATCTCGATATCCGAATCGGTAAAAGGGACGTGCAGCCGCCGGGCCAGTTCCGACCCGAGCGCGGTCTTGCCCGCCCCCATCATCCCGATCAGCACGATATGGCGCCCAAGGCGCTGCCTCATGTCCGTCCCCCGTTTCCTGGGCGACTGAATGGCGTGATCTTTCGGAAAATGCCATATATATTCCGGGCAGGCTGGCGAAAGACCGGCCGAAAGATCAAACAACGATGAAACGAGGCGAATTCGATGCGGCTGCTCAAGGTTCTGATGGTGCTGATTCTGGCGGCGGTGATCGGCCTTGCCGGTTATGCCTATTTCGGCGACATGGAACCGGTCCGGTCCGAGGTGCGCAGCCCTGTCGCGGGTGCCCCGGCAGCACCTTCCGCACCCGCCTCAACCGAGGCCGACACCGAGTGAAGCCTCTTTTGCTGCCCCTTGCCTTGACGCTGGGTCTTGCCTGGCCCGTCCATGCCCAGCAGCCGCTGTCCGCAAGCGACTGGCTGTCGGGAAGCGTGCGCGGGCCGGATCGCGAAAGTTCGGCCTGGCGGCCGGGCGACGCGCCGCCCCCCGGTGTTCCCGGCGCCCAAGGCCCGAAACCCGTCGCCACGACAGGCGAGGTCGGAACCGTCCAGGTCACCCGCCTGGGCGTCGGCAACCCCGATACCGTGGGCCTGAGAACGCCGCGCAAGGCGGGGATTCCGGCTGATCTGTGGCAAGGCAGCAGCACGGCTCGTCTGGCCGACCTGATCCTGCGCACCCCCGCCCGGCTGCCCGCCATGAACACGCTGCTGGACCGGGTGCTGACCACGCAACTGGTCCCGCCCGCCCAGGCGGATGCGCCACAGGGCACGCTGTTTCTGGCCCGCGCCGACCGGCTGCTGGACGCGGGCGCGGTGAACCGGGCGCAGGCCTTGCTGATTGCCGCCGGGCCAGGCAACCCGGAGATCTTTCGCCGCCTGTTCGACATCGCGTTGCTGGAAGGGGACGAAGGACGGGCTTGCGACATCATGAACACAACCCCCGGCATCGCCCCCAGCTTTGCCGCGCGCATCTTTTGCCTGGCGCAGACCGGCGACTGGGCGGCGGCCGCGATCAGCCTGCATGGGGCGGAAAGCCTGGGCCTGCTGGATGAGCGCCAGGCGGTTCTGCTGACGCACTTCCTGGACGATGCCTATGTGGACAGCGACCAGATGCTGCCCCCCGCCGACCGCATGACGCCCCTGGATTTCCGCATTCACGAGGCGATCGGCCAGCCGCTGCCCACGTCATCGCTGCCCATCGCATTCGCCCATTCCGACCTGCGCCCGAACAATGGCTGGAAGGCCCGGCTGGACGCCGCCGAGCGGCTGGCCCGGGCGGGGGCCCTGTCCCCTGCCGACCTGCGCGCCTTGTACAGCGAACAAAAGCCAGCGGCCTCGGGCGGGGTCTGGGAACGGGCCGGCGCCATGCGCACGCTGGAGGCTGCCCTGGCGGGCGGTGATCCCCTGCCCGCCCTGACCGCTGCCTTTGACGAATTTCGCAAGGCCGACATGGCCGATGTGCTGGCCGCGATGATCGCCGCCGACCTGCCCGAGGGCGGCGAAGGGCGTTCGGCCGAAATCGCGACAGGGCTGCGCCAATGGCAGGGACTGCCGGTGCCGGTGCCTTTGGTCCTGGATCCGGCCTTGAAGGCCGATCCGGTCCAGGCACCAGAAACCCAGCAGGGAGAGACGTTGTTGACCGCAATGGCCGATGTCGATGCGGGCCTGGATGGCGACCTGCCTCGCGCGGGACGGGGCCTGGCCATGTTGCGCGCCCTTGGCCTGGGGGCTGACGCCGACCTGGCCGCTGCGCAATTGTCGCTGTTGCCGATGATGCGGGCCGATCCATGATCGCCGATCACCGCGCCATTTCTGCCTTCCTGGACGCCAAGGCCGCAGAATCTGGATCGGCCTTGAACACGGTGCTGGCCTATGGCCGCGACCTGCGCGACCTGTCGGACTGGCTGTCCACGCACAAGCTGGCCTTGGCCCAACTAACCCGCGAACGGGTCGAGGATTACCTGGCCCATTGCGACGCCCAGGGTTTGTCGCGGGCCACGCGGGCACGGCGGCTGTCGTCGATCCGCCAGTTCACGCGCTTTGCGTTGGAGGAAGGCTGGCGCGACGACGACCCTGCCATCCGCATCAGCGGGCCGGGCCGGGCCAAGCGACTGCCCAAGACCCTGGACCGGGCCGAGATCGACGCCCTGCTGGCGGCCGCCCCCCAGATCGGGCGGACCGGCCCGGAACGCGCGCGCAACCTGTGCCTGATCGAGATGCTTTATGCCACGGGAATGCGGGTCAGCGAACTGGTGGCCCTGCCCGCCGCCGCCTGCCGGGGCGATCCGCAGGTGTTGCTGATCCGCGGCAAGGGCGGCAAGGAACGCATGGTGCCGTTGACGCCTCCGGCAAGGGCCGCGTTGTCGGCATGGCTGGCGATCCGGGACGACGCGCCCAAGGAAAGCCCGCTTGGCCGCCTCGTGGCAGGAAAGGGCGCCCGCTGGCTGTTCCCCGCGCCCGGTGCTGCGGGCCATATGCCGCGCCAGACCTTTGGGCGGCTGCTGAACGACGTGGCGGTGGCTGCTGGCGTTTCCCCGTCCCGGGTCACGCCTCATGTCATCCGCCACGCATTCGCCACGCATCTGCTGCAAGGCGGGGCCGACCTGCGCAGCATCCAGACCCTTCTGGGCCACGCCGACCTGGGCACGACCGAGATCTATACCCACGTCCTGGACGAACGGATGCGCGACCTGGTCCTGACCCATCATCCCTTGGCGCGGACCCCTGCCGCTGTCGAGAAGGCAGGGGATTAGGATGCAGGTTCTGGCATGGGCCTCGGCCCTGATGGGACGGACACGCGGTGCAATGCGCCGCCCCCCGAACGCCCAGACCGCGGGCATCGCGCTGATCCTGGCCGCGATCCTGGGATTCACGATGATGGATGCGACGGCCAAGCACCTGACGCAAACCTATCATCCCGCGCAGGTGGTCTGGGCGCGCTTTGTCGGCAACCTGGTGATCTTCGCGCTGATCTTCAGGGGCGCGATGTTCCCGCTGATGCGCACCCGACGCCCCGGCCTGCAATTTTCCCGCGCCCTGATGCAGCTTGGATCGGTGGGGCTGTTCTTCAGTTCCCTGCAATTCATCGGCCTTGCCGAGGCGACGGCGATCATGGACCTGAACCCGGTCCTGATCACCCTTGGCGCCGCGCTGTTCCTGGGCGAGGCGATCGGCCCCCGGCGGCTGGGGGGCATCGCCGTCGCGCTGATCGGCGCCCTGATCATCATCCGCCCCGGCATGGGGGTGTTCCAGCCTGCCGCCCTGCTGCCGCTGGTCGGGGCCTTTACCTATGCCACGGGGGCGCTGCTGACGCGGATGGCGCGGGCGGATTCAGTTGCGACATCGGTCATGTGGTCGGCGGTGGTGGGCAGCGTCCTGACCTCGCTTGTGGTTCCCTTCGTCTGGCAGCCCATCACCATGGCCGATCTATGGGCCTTTGCGTTGCTGGGCGTCTTTGGCACGCTGAGCCAATACCTGCTGGTCCGCGCCTTTGCCACGGCCGAGGCCGGGGTTCTGGCCCCCTTTGGCTATACCGGGCTGATCTGGGCGGGCCTTTGGGGTTGGCTGCTGTTCGGGCAGTTGCCCGACGCGTGGACGGTCGCGGGCGCCGCGATTATCGTGGCAGCAGGCCTTTATGTCTGGTCCCGAGAAGCCCGCGCGGCACGAAAGCCCTCATGAGCCAGTCCGAGAAGCCCCCCCTCTCCGACCGCATTGCCAACACCGCCTTTCTGTCGGTGATCGGGCTTGCCCGGCTGCTGCCCTATGACAAGCGCATCCCCGCCGTGGGCTGGCTATTTGCCCATGTCCTTGGCCCGCTGGCCGGATGGCGGCGGCGGATCCGCGAAAACCTGTCGCTGGCCCGCCCCGACCTGTCGCCCGACGAGGTCAAGGCCCTGGTCCGCGCCGTTCCCGGCAACGCGGGCCGGTCCGTGGCCGAGATCTATTCGGGCGAGGAATTCACGTCCCGCATCCGCGACGCCGACCCGCTGGAAGGTCCGGGCCTGCCCGCCCTGGAAGCCGCTTTCGACGCCCATCGCCCGGTCATCATCGCCTGCGCCCATTTCGGCAATTACGATGCCATGCGCGCGGCGCTTGCCGGGCGCGGCTGGCCGGTCGGCGCGCTGTATCGCCCCATGAACAACGAGGCGTTCAACCGCCATTACATCCCCGCCATCACGGCCATTGCCGAACCGCTGTTCCCGCGCGGTCGATCCGGCCTCGCCTCGATGCTGCGGTTTCTGAAGGGCGGCGGTTGGCTGGCGCTCGGCTTTGACCAATATGACCGCCATGCCCCGGAACTGCGCTTTTTCGACCTGCCCAGCCGCACGGTGCTGACGCCCGCCGAACTGGCGCTGCGATACGGGGCGGCCCTGATCCCGGTCCATGGCATCCGCTGCCCGGATGGCCTGCGCTTTCGCGTCCATGTGGGCGAACCCGTCGAACATGGCGAACCGGCGGCCATGATGCAGGCGCTGAACGACGATCTGGAAATGCTGGTGCGCCAGCACATGGACCAATGGTTCTGGGTCCATCGCCGCTGGAAATAGGCACGGGCGCACAACCCCTGCGCGCCCGTGAACCTTGCCGGACCACCGCCCCGGACCCACATCCCCCCTTGACGCGCATGACGCGCACCAAAGGGATATCATGAAGAAGATCGGCTTTCTGTCCTTCGGCCACTGGTCGCCCGAAAAGGGATCGCAGGTCCGCACGGCCCAGGACGTGCTGCTGCAATCCATCGACCTGGCGGTGGCCGCCGAGGAACTGGGCGCGGACGGCGCCTATTTCCGCGTGCATCACTTCGCCCGCCAGCTTGCCTCGCCCTTTCCGCTACTGGCCGCAGTCGGCGCCCGCACCAAGACGATCGAGATCGGCACCGGTGTGATCGACATGCGCTATGAAAATCCGCTGTACATGGTCGAGGATGCGGGCGCGGCGGATCTGATTTCCGGGGGGCGCCTGCAACTGGGCATCAGCCGGGGCAGCCCTGAACAGGTCGTCGATGGCTGGCGGTATTTCGGATATCAGCCCGCCGAGGGCGAGAGCGACCAGGACATGGCCCGCCGCCATACCGAGGTGTTCCTCCAACAGCTGGAAGGCCAGGGCTTTGCCCGCCCCAACCCGCGCCCGATGTTCCCGAACCCGCCGGGCCTGCTGCGGCTGGAACCTCATTCAGCCGGCCTGCGCAATCGCATCTGGTGGGGCTCGGCCTCGGATGCGACGGCCGAATGGGCGGCGCAGATGGGCATGAACCTGCAAAGCTCGACCCTCAAGGTCGATGAATCGGGCGAACCGTTCCATGTCCAGCAGGCCCGCCAGATCCGCGCCTATCGCAAGGCCTGGGCGGCTGCGGGCCATGCGCACGCCCCGCGCGTGTCGGTCAGCCGGTCGATCTTCGCCCTGGTGAACGACATGGACCGGCGGTACTTCGGGCGCGGCGGCAAGGACAGCGACCAGATCGGCAATATCGACAACTATCGCGCGGTGTTCGGACGCAGCTATGCCGACGAACCCGACCGGCTGGTCGAGCAGCTGCGCGAGGACGAGGCTGTGGCCGAGGCCGATACTCTGCTGCTGACGGTCCCGAATATGCTGGGCGTGGATTACAACGTCCATGTCATCGACAGCATCCTGCGCCATGTCGCCCCGGCGCTTGGCTGGCGCTAACCCTTGCCCGTTTCGCGCAGGTAAAGCCTGACCGCATCCGCCACATGGCGGAAGCGGTCGCCGCCCAGCGGCTTGCCGCCATACCACCGGGTCACGATCACCACATGGTCCTGCAGCCCCGCGCGGTCCAGCATCTGCAGGATCAGCGCCCCCGCGCCGGCCTCTCCATCGTCGTCCTTGACGGCCTCGCCGCTCAGGATCGCGGCCCAGCTGTTATGGGTTGCCTTGGCAAACCGCTTGCTTCGCTTCAGTTCGGCCAGCAGCGCCGCTGCCTCGGCCCGGCTGGCGGCAGGCCCGCCCGACACGGCATAGCGCGATCCCCGGTCGGCGATGATCTTGTCGAAGACCTGCATCAAAGGGTCAGCCACCCCGCCGCCGCACATAAAGCTCCAGCCGGTGATGGACGATCTCGTATCCCATCTCGGCCGCGATCTCTGCCTGCAAACGCTCGATCCGGTCGTTGATGAACTCGACCACCTCGCCCGTGTCCACGTCGATCATGTGATCGTGGTGCCGCTGGTCGGCAGCCTCCCACCGGGCGGGCTCGCCCTGGAATTCCAGCTTCTCGATCACGCCTTGCGTCTGCAGCGTGGTCAGAGTGCGGTACACGGTCGCCAGCGACACCCCCGCCCCGGCAGCCTCGGCCCGTCGGTGCAGTTCGGCGGCGTCGGGATGATCCTCGCTGCCCGCAATCACGCGCAACAACGCGGCGCGCTGACGGGTGACCCGCACGCCCGCCCTGCGCAGGGCCTGTTCCAGCTGGGATGCACGATTTTCCATGAAACCGTCATGCCGCATCCGGCGTTCAGTTGCAACTAATTCTCAACTATTGACAGTTGCGAATCGCTCGCACATAACCGTCCCATGGACAGAAGCCGTTGGAATATCCACCGATGAAACTGCCCCTTGCCTTGGCCTTGGCGCTGATCGCCCTGCCCGCCCATGCCGACAGGCTGAAGGTAGCGACCACGTTTACCATCATCGCCGACATGGCCCGCAACGTCGCGGGCGATGCGGCGGACGTGGAATCCATCACCAAGCCGGGGGCCGAAATCCACAATTACCAGCCCACCTCCGGCGACCTGATCCGCTCCACGGATGCGGACCTGATCCTGGTGAACGGGCTGAACCTTGAATCCTGGTTCCAGCAATTCATCGACCAGCTTGGCGACATTCCCGTGGCCGTTGTCAGCGACGGGGTCCAGCCCATGTCGATCAACGGCGGCGATTACGACGGCAAGCCGAACCCCCATGCCTGGATGTCGCTGGAATCCGCGCTGATCTATGTGGACAACATCGCGGCGGCCATGGCTGGCGCCGATCCCGACAACGCGACGGCCTATCAAGCCAATGCGAACGCCTACAAGGCGCAGATCACCGCGACCATCGCCCCCTTGCGCGACGCCGCCCGCGCCCTGCCAGACGACCGCCGCTGGCTGGTCACCTCCGAAGGCGCGTTTTCCTATCTGGCCCGCGATTTTGGGCTGCGCGAACTGTATCTTTGGCCGATCAATGCCGATGCGCAGGGCACGCCGCAGCAGGTGCGCCATGTGATCGACGTGATGCGCGACAACGATGTGGGCGTGGTGTTTTCGGAATCCACCGTATCCGACCGCCCGGCCCGCCGCGTGGCCTCGGAAACCGGCGCGACCTATGGCGGCGTTCTCTATGTGGACAGCCTGTCCGAGACTGACGGCCCTGTTCCCACCTACCTCGACCTGCTGCGTGTCACATCGGAAACCATCGTGAACGGCCTGCGGAATGACTGACGGGATCGAGGTCCGGAACCTGACCGTTGCCTATCGCAACGGCGTCACCGCCTTGCGCGATGCCAGCTTCTCCGTTCCCTTGGGGTCCGTCACCGCGCTTGTGGGCGTCAACGGGGCGGGCAAATCGACGCTGTTCAAGGCGCTGATGGGCCTTTTACCCCATGCCTCGGGCCAGGTCCGCATCGGGGGCGGCACGGTCGAGGACGCACTTTCCAGAAACCTCGTCGCCTATGTTCCCCAGGCCGAGGAAGTGGACTGGACCTTTCCTGTCCTGGTGGAAGACGTGGTGATGATGGGCCGATACGGCCATATGGGCTTTTTCCGCCGCCCCCGCCCTATTGACCGGCACGCGGTGGATGCAGCCCTGGCCCGCGTGAACATCGCCGACTTCCGCCGCCGCCAGATCGGCGAGTTGTCGGGGGGCCAGAAGAAACGCGTCTTCCTGGCCCGCGCCATCGCGCAGGAAGCAAAGGTGATCCTGCTGGACGAGCCCTTCACCGGCGTCGATGTGCAAACGGAACAGGCGATCATCGCCCTGCTCATGGCGATGCGGGACGAAGGCCGGGTGATGCTGGTGTCCACTCACAACCTTGGCTCGGTTCCCGAATATTGCGACCGGGTGGTGATGGTCAAAGGCACTGTCCTGGCAAGCGGCCCGACCGAGACGACCTTCACCCCCGAAAACCTGCGCCTCGCCTTTGGCGGCGTCCTGCGCCATTTCGTCCTGGGCGGCACGGCGCTGCACGACGACGCGGACCAGCGCAGCGTGGACGTGTTCACCGACGACGAGCGTCCCCTGGTCTTTTACGACCAGCGCCCCCGCAGGAAGGACCAATGACAGCCGCTTTGCCTTGGCCGAAATATCCCACGGGGGTGTGGGGGTGTGAAACCCCCGCTTGCTGCGCCTGATGCTGGAAACCCTGCTGATCCCCTTCACCTATGGCTACATGACGAACGCCATCTGGGTATCCGCCCTGGTTGGTGGGGTTTGCGCCTTCCTGTCCGCCTATCTGATGCTGAAAGGATGGAGCCTGATCGGCGATGCCCTGTCCCATTCCATCGTCCCAGGCGTGGCTGGCGCCTATATGCTGGGCCTGCCTTTCGCGCTTGGCGCATTTCTGTCAGGCGGGCTGGCGGCGTTGACTATGCTGTTCCTGAACAGCCGCACGGGATTGAAGGAAGACGCGATCATTGGTCTGATCTTCACCGGATTTTTCGGAATCGGGCTGTTCATGATCTCGCTCAATCCGGTTTCGGTCGACCTGCAGGCGATCACCATGGGCAATATCCTGGCGATCTCGCCGGGCGACACGGTTCAACTGGCGATCATCGGGGGCGTGTCGCTGGTGGTCCTGCTGGCAAAATGGCGCGACCTGATGGTGGTGTTCTTTGACGAAAGCCACGCGCGCACCATCGGCCTGCATCCGGGACGGCTGAAAGTCCTGTTCTTCACCCTACTGGCCGGGTCCACCGTCGCGGCCATGCAGACCGTGGGCGCCTTTCTGGTCATTGCCATGGTGGTGACGCCCGGCGCCACGGCCTATCTGCTGACAGACCGCTTTCCCCGGTTGATCGCGCTGTCGGTGGCCATCGGCACGCTGACCTCGGCCATCGGCGCCTATCTCAGCTTTTTCCTGGACGGCGCGACGGGCGGCATCATCGTGGTCCTGCAGACGCTGATCTTCCTGGCGGCCTTTGTCCTTGCGCCCACACATGGCATCCTTGCCAGCCGCCGCCGCATCCGCCAGGCGCGCCCATGACCTGGCTGACCGCCCCCCTCGCCTTTCCCTTCATGGTCGAGGCCGCGCTGATCGCCGTCATTGTCGCCATTCCCGCGGCCCTGCTCAGCTGCTTTCTGGTGCTGAGAGGCTGGGCCCTGATGGGCGACGGGATCAGCCATGCGGTACTGCCCGGGATCGTCCTGGCCTATCTGGCCGGGATCCCGCTGCTGATCGGGGCTTTCATCGCCGGGATGATCTGCGCCCTGTCGGCGGGATGGCTGGATGCCAACAGCCGGGTCAAGCCCGACACTGCGCTTGGCGTCGTCATGTCGGGCCTGTTCGGCCTGGGGATCGTGATCCATACGCAGTTCCCGACCGACGTGCATCTGGACCATATCCTGTTCGGGAACATCCTGGGCATCGGGCGGGACGACTTTCTTTCGGCGGGATCGATCTCGGCGGTGGTGGGACTGGTGCTGATCCTGAAATGGCGGGATTTCGCGCTGCTGGTCTTTGACCCCGTGCAGGCACGGGCGGCGGGCCTGCCCGTGGCCTGGCTGCATTACGGGATGCTGGCAATGATTTCCGCCGTGGTGGTGGCGATGCTGTCGGCGGTGGGAATCATCCTGTCGGTCGCGCTGCTGATCGCGCCGGGGGCCATCGCGTTCCTGCTGACCCGACGGTTGCAGGCGATGCTGGCGCTGTCCGTGATCATCGGAGCAGGATCAAGCCTTGCCGGCATCTGGATCAGCTTTTGGCTGGACAGCGCGCCCGCGCCGACCATTGTCGTCGTGATGACAGGGTTGTTCACGCTGGTCTTTCTTTGGCGGCAGATGACCCACCACCGGAATGCCGCTTAAGGGGGAAAAACCATGCTGCCCGACCGTTCGGCCTTTCCTGCGGATTTCGTCTTCGGCGTCGCCACCTCGGCCTATCAGATCGAGGGGTCGGCCCATGGCGGCGCGGGGCCGTCGCATTGGGACAGCTTTGCCGCCACCCCTGGCAATGTCGCGGACGGCAGCAACGGCACCCTGGCCTGCGATCATTACCATCGCTGGCCCGAGGATCTGGATCTGATCCGGGATGCGGGCTTCTCAGCCTATCGCTTTTCGACCTCCTGGGCGCGGGTCATGCCCGACGGGGTGACGATCAATCCGCAGGCTATGGATTTCTATGACCGGCTGGTCGATGGGATGATGGAACGCGGGCTGGCCCCGCACCTGACCTGCTATCACTGGGATCTGCCCGCCGCGCTGTCGGATATGGGCGGCTGGCAGAACCGGGACATCGCCGGACGCTTTGCCGATTACTGCGCCGCGGTTCACGCGCGGCTGGGCGACCGCCTGGCCAGCACCGCCACGCTGAACGAACCCTGGTGCATCGCCTGGCTGTCGCATTTCCTGGGCCAGCACGCCCCCGGTCTGCGCGACATCCGCGCCGCCGCCCGCGCCATGCACCATGTCCTGCTGGCCCATGGAACAGCCATGCATGCCTTGCGCGCAGGCGGCGCGGAAAACCTGGGTATCGTGCTGAATTTCGAAACCGCCCATCCCGCCGACGACAGTCCCGGCGCGATCCGCGCAGCAACGGTCCAGGATGCCATCTATAACCAATGGTTCATCCGGGCGGTCATGGGCCAAGGCTATCCGCAAGCCGCGCTTGATGGATTGGAACCGCACCTGCCCCAGGGCTGGCACGATGACATGGACAGGATCGCTCAGCCGATCGACTGGCTTGGCGTGAATTATTACACCCGCAGGCGTTATGCGGCGGGCGACGGGCTGTGGCCGCAGGGCAAAGGGGTGGACGGGCCGCTGCCCAAGACGCAGATGGGATGGGAGATCCGGCCCGATGGCCTGACCGAGTTCCTGGTCCGCCTGTCCCGCGACCATTTGGGCAACCTGCCCGTCATGGTCACGGAAAACGGCCTGGCCGAGGCGGCAGACGCGGACATCACCAGCGATCCCCGCCGCGTGGCCTTTATCGGCGATCACCTGCGCGCCGCGCGTGCCGCCATGGACCAGGGCGTGAACCTGCGCGGCTTCTTTTATTGGTCACTTTTGGACAACTTCGAATGGGGCTGGGGTTACGGCCCCCGCTTCGGGTTGGTCCATGTCGATTACAAGACAATGGCCCGCACCCCCAAGGCAAGCTGGCAGGCGTTCCGCACCATGCTGAAAGGGTGATCCGAAAGGGGGATCAGCCCCCGCCGATCCCCGTCGTCACCTTGCCCGTGCCGCCGCATTCGGGGCATTCCTTGCCCTCGGCCCGGCCGCTGCCTTCGCATTTGCGGCAGATGTTCTCGCCCGCGCCGGGGGTGCCGGGCGGAACGGCGTCGGGGTTTTCCTTGTCGGTCATGGCGTCCTCCTGCGTTTCCGTCATCCGTTCAACCCCGCAGGGGGGCGCCTGTTCCATGGCCTTGGTTGCACCCCCCCGGCCCAGCGGCTATCTGAGGAAGAAAGCCGCACCGGAAAGAACCGTCATGATCGTCATCGCCGCCGCCATCATCGGTGCAACCCTGGGCTGGCGCCGTGCCGGGCAACTGGGCGGCACCCGGCGCGACCGCGCGCAATATGCGGCGGGCTTTGCCATGGCGCTGGCAGTGCTGGGCCTGTTTGCCACTGTCATCCTGGATCGGATGATGTGATGTTCATCCCGTTTCTGGACAGCCTGCGTCGGCAAGGGGTGCCGGTCTCGCTGCGGGAATGGCTGGACCTGATGGCCGGGATGCAGGCGGGCGTCGCGGACTGGTCCGTGGACGGCTTCTATCACCTTGCCCGGCTGGCGCTGGTCAAGGACGAACGCCACATCGACCGCTTCGACCGCGCCTTTGCCGAAGCCTTTTCGGGCCTGGAGGCGATCCCGGTCGAGACGCTTGTGACCGAACAGGCGATCCCCCGCGATTGGCTGGAAAAGCTGGCCGAAAAGCTGCTGACCGATGCCGAAAAGGCGGAAATCCAAGGCGGCGGCAGCTTCGAGGATCTGATGCGCAAGCTGCGCGAAAGGCTGGCCGAACAGCAGGGGCGCCACCAGGGCGGGTCCAAGTGGATCGGCACCGCGGGAACCTCGCCCTTCGGTGCCTATGGCTACAACCCCGAAGGCGTGCGGATCGGCCAGGACGAATCCCGCCACCGCCGCGCCGTCAAGGTCTGGGACAAGCGCGAATTCCGCGATTTCGACGACAATGTCGAACTGGGCACCCGCAACATCAAGGTCGCGCTGAAACGCCTGCGGCAATGGGCACGCCACGGCGCGGCGGACGAACTGGACCTGCCCGCCACCATCCGCGCCACTGCCGATCACGGCTATATCGACGTGCAGACCCGGCCCGAACGGCGCAATGCGGTCAAGGTGCTGCTGTTTCTGGACGTGGGCGGGTCGATGGACGACCATATCCGCGTCGTGGACGAGCTGTTCTCGGCCGCGCGGGCCGAGTTCAAGCACATGGAGCATTTCTATTTCCACAACTGCCTTTACGAAGGCCTGTGGACCGACAACCGCCGCCGCTGGACCGAGCAGACGCCCACCTGGGACGTGCTGCACCGCTTCGGGCGCGACTACAAATGCATCTTCGTGGGCGATGCGTCCATGTCGCCATACGAGATCGCCGTTCCCGGCGGGGCCAACGAACACTGGAACCCCGAGCCGGGCGAGGTCTGGCTGCGCCGCGCGGCCGAGACCTGGCCCGATCACGTCTGGCTGAACCCGGTCCCGCAGGCGCATTGGGGATATACCCAATCCATTGCCATGGTCGGAAATATCTTCGAAAACCGGATGATGCCCATGACGCTGGACGGGTTGACGCAGGCGATGCGGATCCTCGGCTGACCTCTGGCGCGAGCGGCCGGGCGGGGCCATATTGGTGCCATGAAATACCTGCCGATCATCCTGCTGGTTCTGTATCTGGCCGCCATGTGGTTCTTTTCCCTGTGGAGGCTGCGGCAGGAACTGAACCAGAAATCGACGCCGCTGAACCACCCCCGCCTGACGCCCATGCTGGAACGGCTTGGCCGGGCGATGGACTTGCCGCCCGTGCGCGCCCATGTCTATGAGGTGGACCCTGTCAACGGCCTTGCCGCCCCCGACGGGCGCATCTTCCTGACACGCGGCTTCATCCGCAAGCTGGATGTGGGCGAGGTCACGCCCGAGGAACTGGCCAGCGTCATCGCCCACGAACTGGGCCATGTCGCCCACGGCCATGCCCGGCGGAGGATGATCGACTTTGCGGGCCAGAACGCGATCCGCATGGCGCTTGCCGGGGTGCTGGGGCGCATCATTCCCGGCCTGGGCGCATGGATCGCCGGACTGATCGCCACCGCCGTCGCTGCCCGCCTGTCGCGCGACGACGAATTCGAGGCCGACCGTTTCGCAAGCGCCCTGATGATCCGCGCGGGCCTGGGGACCGAGCCGCAGATTTCCCTGTTCCGCAAGCTGGAACGCTTGACAGGCAGTCGCGGCGGCGCGGCCCCCGCTTGGCTGTTGTCCCACCCCCCCACCGCCCGCCGCATCGCCGCGATCGAGGCGCTGCAAGGCCGCTGGCAGGGGGGCTGACCCCCTTGCGGGATCGGACGGGGCGCCTATGCTGGGGTTGCCCCAACGGAATAAACGATGACCCGCCCCTTCCGCCGCCTGGTTCTGTATGTTCCAGGCTTTGATCCCATGCCCCCGCGTCGCTACCGAGAGTTGTATCGGCGCGAGTCGAACAAGCAGGCGCTGATCGGCGGCTATGACGTGGCGATGGAACGTCTGGACGGCGCGGCCGGCTTTGGCTGGACCACCCGCGCCCGCTTTCCCACGGGCGAGGCCCAGGCACGGATCGAGGTTCTGGTCTGGGCCGATCTGGTCCAGGCCTCGATGCGCGGCGGGATCATGGCCACCTATTGGCAGATGCTGAGGGTGGCCTGGCTCTATCTTTGGTCGGGGGCCTTGCTGCGGATGATGTGCCTGCGGCGGGGACCGGTGCTGGCGGCGCTTTATCCGCTGGCGATGCTGATGGGGCAACTGGCTTGCGCGGTGCTGGCAGGAGGGCTGACGGGTTGGGGCATTGCTGCCCTTTCGGGGATCGGCTGGCTTGCGGTTTTGCCCGGCCTGCTGGCGGGCTGGGGCGTCCTGGCCTTTGCGCGGTCCCAGGATCACCGCCTGTTCGCATATTACCTGATGCAGGATTACGCCTTCACGGCCAGCCTGCACGGTGCCTATCCGCCCGCATTGGAAGACCGGCTGGCCTTGTTCACCGACCGCCTGTCCGATGCCATGAGCCAGGATTGGGACGAGGTCCTGGTGGTCGGCCATTCATCCGGCGCCTATCTGGGGGTGTCGATCCTGGCCGACCTGATCCGCCGCCGGGATGTTGCGCCCGGGGGGCCAGCGCTGTCGCTGATGACCCTGGGCCATGTCATTCCCATGGCGTCCTTTCTGCCGCGCGCGCAGCGATTGCGGGCCGACCTCGCCTTCCTTTCGGAACGGCCGGAGGTGTTCTGGCTGGACGTGACCGCGCCGGGCGATCCATGCAGCTTTGCCCTGTGCGATCCGGTGGCGGTCACCGGCGTCGCCGGACGGTGCCAGCGGTGGCCCCTGGTCTTGTCGGCGGCGTTCAGCCGGAGGCTGTCGCCTGCCCAGCAACGGGAACTGCGGGGGCGGTGGTTTCGGCTGCATCTGCAATACCTGTGCGCTTTCGACCGTCCTGGCGATTACGATTACTTTGCCATCACCGCCGGGCCGCAGCCGCTGGCTGACCGCTTCAAGGACCGCAAGCATTCGCCCGGACGGATCGCCACGCCCGTGGGGCCGGGCCTGCCATGATCCCGCCGCGCCCCCACACAACCGAAGGCCGGGGCAGCCTGTGGCGCTTTGTCCGCGCGTTCCGCCACGACCTGCTGTCGGCGCTGCCCGAACGCCTGTATCGCGCCTGGATGGCCGAATTCCGCAGCCCGCTGATCCACAGCTTTGTCTGCAACGACCCTGCCCTGATCCGCCTGATCCTGAAGGACCGGCCCGGCGATTTCCCGAAATCGAACCGCCTGCGCGCGGGCCTTGCGCCGCTGTTGGGGGCTTCCGTGTTCGTCACCAACGGTCCCGAATGGGCGGCACAGCGCCGCATCATCGACCCCGCGTTCGAGGGCGGCAGGCTGCACCAGACCCTGCCCGCGATCTTCGGTGCCGCCGACGCCCTGGTCGCGCGCCTGCGCCCCGGCCTTCAGGATATCGAACCCGAGACCAGCTTTGCCGCCGCCGATGTCATCTTTCGGGCGCTGTTCTCCATGCCTATCGAACATGAAACGGCGGCGCAGGTCTTTGCGGCCTTTCGCACCCACCAGGAGGCCCAGCCCGTCGTCAACTGGGCTGCCCTGCTGCCTTGGCCCGCCTGGCTGCCGCATCCCCATTCCCGCCGCACCCGCCGAACGGCCGCCCAGATCCGCGGCCTGATCGCCGGTCTGGTCGCCGACCGCATGGCTGCGATCCGCCTGGGCAATGCCCCCGACGATCTGGCGACGCGGATCATGACCACGCCGGATCCCCAGACGGGCCACTGCTTTTCCGAACCCCAGATGGTGGATCAGGTGGCGATCTTCTTTCTGGCGGGCCACGAGACAAGCGCATCGACCTTGGCCTGGGCACTGTGGCTGCTGGCCGCCCATCCCGAATGGCAGGACCGCGTCGCCGCCGAGGCCGCGTCCCTGACCCCCGACATGGCGGGCGTCAATGCCCTGCGCACCACCCGCGCCGTGTTCCGGGAAGCGCTGCGCCTTTACCCCCCGGTCCCGATGATGGTGCGCGAAGCCGCCCGGCCAGAAACCCTGCGCGGCCGGCCCGTCCCGCGCGGGGCGCAGTTGATCCTGTCGCCCTGGCACCTGCACCGCCATCAACGCCTGTGGGACAACCCCGATGCCTTTGATCCGGGCCGCTGGTCCCGTCCTGAAACGCGCAGCAGCGCCCGCGACGCCTTTATCCCCTTTTCAGCGGGCGAACGCGTCTGCCCCGGCGCCGGCCTTGCGATGATAGAGGGCGCGGCGATGCTGGCCCGCGTGGCCCAGGCCTTTACCCTGCGCCCCGGGCCGCTGGCCCCCGTCCCCGTCGCCCGCCTGACCGTCCGTGGCCAAGACGGCATCCACATCCACCTGACCCCGCGCGCGGAGCGCGATTCATCAGCTTGACATTCCGTGCCGACACGGGAAAAAGAACGCCAGTGGGGTCGTAGCTCAGTTGGTAGAGCGCGTCGTTCGCAATGACGAGGTCAGGGGTTCGATTCCCCTCGGCTCCACCAGTTTCACAAAATCATTGGAAAACAAGCGGTTAGAAGAAATTCTCTGCCATGCTGCCTGCCCCTTTCTGCCTAGATTTTTTTTGGGGGACAGTTTCGTGCCATCCCCCGCCGACTCAGCCCCGGCTGACCTTGATGAGACCCGCCTTCATGGCTGCCCGATAGCTGACCTCTCCATGCCCCGGAAGGTTCATCACGATGCTGCCTCCATCGCCGCGACGATGCTTGATGCCTGCCGCGTCCAGGGCCTCCCTCACGGCCTCGGGGTCGATCACGTCCAAGGCTTCCCGGTAGGTGGCTGCCAGCCGCTCAAAGCCCGATGTATCATTGTTCATCATCAGGTCACGAACCGCCTTCTGCATGTCACGATAAAGGCGCTGGTCACCGCCAACGAACTCATCGAACAGTTCAAGGTCATGGACCCCAGCGCCCTCTAGGCGGCTGCTGATGGCGCCATGGAAGCCGTCATAGACTTGCTGCACCTGTTGGGCGATCTGCGCCGGTTCCTGCCCTGACTGCTGCGCCAAGCGTTCTATGACACGGTGGTCAATCCCGCCTGTTTCCGCGACAGCGTTGATTGCCGCAACCTGGGCGCCGGGCATGGTGCTGCTGATGAGCGCGGTGATGGCCGTCTCCGCTTCATCGGATGCCCTGAAGATTTCCCCTTGGAGTTCTCCTTCAGGGTTCCCGTTCGGCTGTCCCTGCTGGGGCTGCTGAGGGGCGGCCTGCGGTGTCCGGTCGCTCCCGGCATCGCCGCTAAAAGAAAAGCCTCCGTTGCCATCCCGGCTGATGAGACCCAAGCTAGTGTTCACCGCCTGACAAATGATACCTAGTTTCTCGCTGTTTTATCGCCGGCAGCGCGAGCTAAGGGTCCAAATCAGCTACGCGAGATCCAAACAGTCACTGGGCGCATCGCACAGGGCTGTTCGATCCACCCCGATGCTCGCCTTAAGGCAGGTATCAGGTGGAGAACACCTAGTGGTCCAGCCCAGAAGAACCAACTTGGTATTAGCAAGAGGCGAACCCAGGGTCGGCTTCGCGTTGTCATCTTTAGGATAGTTATCACCTGATGACAGCCCTTACCAAAGACGCCATAAAGAGCACGTTACCATGGCATCAGGTAGGGCAGATCCTTGATAGTAATCAATCTTACAGAAAACAGGTCGGAAAAGACGGTAACTCGGAAACTGACCTTTGGCCAGGAGGAGATATTTTATGAGTTTGTTGGCGAAGTTCTTCCCGCACCAATCACAGACCTTGACGCCGCTCTAGTCGCGTCGATTTTTATGGCTATGAGTAGGGGCGAGCCTATCCATGTGGCAGGACCTGTCTCCGCAACGCTACTTGAGAACATCGAAGAATTCCAAAGAGCATGGGCTTTGTTGCGTCCTAGTCTATTCAAGGTTGTGCCAATCACGGCTGACGAAGAGATATTAAAACATCAAAGACCTAACTCCGCCGTTATAGCATATTCCGGAGGGGTAGACGCAAATTCCTCTCTTGCTTTCCATATGGAAGGCTATGCGGGTCGCCGAAAAAGAGTGATTGAAGCCGCAGTTTTGATCCACGGGATGGATGTTCCGATAGACAAAGATTTTTCTGTTTTCGAGAATATAGCCAGTGCAACATTAAGCCATTATAACCTCCCGCTAACAGTTGTTCGAACTAACTGGCGGAAATACAATCCTCATTGGGAGATGGTTTTCATTGCCGGCATCACAGGCTGCTTGCATCAATTTGATGTTGGTTACGGCATCCTTAGCAGTGATGAGGACTATGGAAGCATAGTTATGCCTTGGTCCAGCAATCCTGCAACGAACCATCTTCTCAGTGGCATCAGAACCATACAAACTGAAGGAACAGGATTTACTAGAACTCAAAAATTTAGAATGCTTCCCTTGGCACTGACAGAGAACTTAAGAGTTTGCTGGCAGGATGTTGAACTTGGCGCAAATCTCAATTGCGGAAAATGCGAGAAATGCATTCGAACTAAAATGAACTTTGAGGCTAACGGCATGGAGCCGCCAGCGTGCCTAGGTCCAAAGGTATCCCGTTGGGATGCTTTGCGTCCGTTAGCAAAGAATCAAGTGCAAAGAAATTATCTTGTCGATGCGTTGAAGTTCGCCCGGCAAAATGGAGTTGAAGAGGAGTGGGTGAAAACACTTCCGATAGGATTATTCTTCTCCAAACTGAAGGGCCGTACTGCTCCTTTGTCACGGAAAGTGATGCGACGGATGCGTTTAGTTAAAGGGTAGCTTCGGTCGCAGTCTATACCACCTAGTGTTTACCACCTGACAAATGATACTCAGTCTCTCGCTGCTTTACCCTCGGCGGCGAAAGCTGAGGCTCTAAGTCAGTTTTGCGAGATCCAAACCGTCACTGGGCGTATCGCACACGGCTGTTTGGTCCACCCCGATGCTCGCCTTAAGGCAGGTATCTTATGTCAGGTGATGAACACTAGCGGCGATGTTCAAGGTCATACGCCCGCCTTGGATTTCCACGGTATCGTTCCCGTTATACGGGCGGTTCATCACGGGGCTGCCTGTCTTCCCGCTGCGGATGGTGCGTTCAACTTCACCTCCTCGGGCCAGTTCGCTGCCATCGATCCAGCGCCCTTTATGCGCGGGCGTGCGGGTCATGGTCTGTTCGCCGGTCTGGTCATCGGTGCAGATGGTGACTTCGTTGCCGCCCCGGAAGTGCTGTTGCCGGGGGGCTGGCGCATTGGGGTTGCCAAGGCCGGAAGTGTCAGGGGTGCCGCTCTCGAATTGGCCGGTCGCGGGGTCGAAGTAAACTGCCATAGTGATGGTCTTTCTGTTCGGTGTGATGATGTAGCTGGAAGCCCCTCAGGCGCGCGCTGGGCGGCTCTTGAAGGGTTCCCGGTGGGGGTGTGCTGGGAGTTGGCCTAGAGGGCCTGTGCGGCTGGCCTAGTGGGCGATGCGAAGGGATGCCCTGCCGCGCTGAGGTGAGGACTTCCTCATGCTGCGGAGGAACGCTTTGTGATTGTCGTTCTCGCGTTCCGCCAGGTGGTCGAAGGCATCGAGGAACTTCTGTTTCCAGCGCAATGCTTCGGCGCCGGTAAAGCCCATGATGAGGAGGGCCGCGCCGCGCTGGTTGATGGCGTAGACCCGTGACTTGCGGAAGCCGCCTCGGGGCATCGGGGTCAGTTCCAATGTCGGCTCAAAATTGAGCGCACATGAGGGGTCGGTTGCTATCAGCCGGTCAATGTCTCGCATGACGTTCTTGTGCTGCTTGCCGAACAGGTCAGCGACTTGCTTGCTGTTGGTCATGGGCTTGCCATCGCGGCGGAAGACAGCGCCGGTGGGCAGGGTGGTGATGTTCATGGGGTTGCGTCCTTTCGGTGGACATAAAAATACCCCGCCAGGTGGTCCTGCGGGGTGGCGTTAGGGCTGGTCGTGTGGGGGCTAGACCCTGATGGCCTCAGCCTTCCCAGCGTCCAGTGATGGTGGGCACGCTCTGGTCTCTGAGCCAGTCGCCTGTGGCTGCCTCTCCGAGCTGGTCAAATTCAGCCCGAAGGAACTCAACTTCGGTGATAGGCAAACCAACAATGTTGGCAATGTCGGCATCAGTCAGTGCGGTAGCGAGGAGGGCCGCAGCATCTTCCGCAAAGATTGCTTCCGCTTTCTCGACAGTGACCAGGCGGACCAGGTTAACGACTTCGGGACTAATCAACGCAAGCCTGTCATCGTCGGGGGCGCTAGATAGTCTCGGGTCATTGTTGGCAATGCTGACCTTGGGCATCGTGGCCTGAAGGTGCAGAAGTTTCCACGCCTGCCGTTGGCCGCGTGCGTTCTGAAAGTTCATGTTCGGGGTTCTCCTTAGATGTCGGTGAATTGAGAAAGCCCCGTCAGGCTGAACCTACGGGGCGCGTAAGATGGATGATCTTGGTGGGCGGTGGTGGTAGCGGTCAGGGGCGCCGGTAGATGGGGCACCCAGCAGGGAAGCATTGGCGGTCCTGTTCCCATTGGCCGGAAGGCGTTACCCCCATCTCCCGCATATCGTGCCAGTGCTGGCGCATCTCTTGCATGTCAGGGAAGGCCAGGCCCGTTGCAGCCGCTATGGCGTCATTGGTCATGTGGGATTGGCGAACGGCCCTCCAAGCGCTGTTGATGCGCGGGTGAGTGTAGACGGTCAATCGGTTGTCGGGACGATTGGTCATGGGCATCTTTGGGGTTTGATGTTGAAGGTGTCCTGAACGGTGCCCTGCCGTTGGCAGGAGGTGGTTCAGGTTCTTGTTCAAGGGCACATGCGCATGCGCTTCGCGCGGTAGACCCATGATCTTGGTCTATCCGAGGCGTAGCCGATCTGAGTTGCGCGATGAGGTAAAGCCGAAGGTGAACTGCCATGGGCAGGCTATACTTCGGGGCGTGTCATGGTTGCCTGTTCAGGCTGGGTCTTCTCGATAATGACCATGATGAAGTTCTGCCCATTCAGGGCACCTCCGGGTTCTCCTTTATATATGCGGGGGGCGGATTAGCATCGGGTCACAGACAGCGTTCCCGCCGAAGGCGCTGCCAGTAGGTTTCCTTCACGGGGCCGATCAACTCACCTTCGGGTTCCTCCATGACATCTGCGTGGGGCGGGTGGTCTTTCGTGCCAATGGCCTCCTTGATGCCGATGCTCCATCGTTCCCGACAATAGGCGTTCGCTTCCTTGGCGATATTCAGCACATCGCAGTTATGGCTGTCGGGATAGAGTTTGCCGATGGGCGCAGTCCGGCTAGCTGCCAGCAACTTGGGGTCGGTCAAAATATTGCGCAGCTTCGCGTTGCCGACCTTCGCGGCGATGATGAGTTTCGATAGATGGGCGGGACGTTTCCACGGGGCCATGCGGTTTAGATCATAGCAAAGCCATGCCGCGCGGTCGTAATGGTCGCGGTTGCGCTGGGCGTTCTCCGTGGTTCGGGCGCCCCTCGCAGCGTGCCTACTGGTCGCCTTTTGGCATTCCCTGCCGCAGAAACTTTGATTGCTTCGCTTGGGCTGAAACTGAACGCCACACCTAGGGCAGAGCGTGCCGCCTTCCTCTTGCGGTGTCGCGTCAAAGGCCATCAGTCGGTGCCCTTCGCGGGAAACATTCGGGCAGCCAGGACCGGCAGCGAGAGATTTAGCGCGGCGGCCATAATCTCTGACTTGGTGATCTGCCTGCCAGTGCCTTCAACATGGCGCTGGGCCAACGCGTCGATGACATTGGCAACTTCGGGCCGCAGCCGGGCCATACTCCATTGGTCGCTCTCTCGGGTTGCCCCAACGGTTTCCGGTAGGTGTCGCGTGGTGAGCTGGCGTAGGTCGGAGATGAACATGAGGTCGGCGCCGTTGTTGCGGCGGTTGGCTCTGCTTGCCATGGTTTTGAGGTCCTTCTTTGATACAGGATGCGAAAAAGGGTCGCTGGCAGTTCGGCCAACGGGTGCTGCTTGAGAGGGTGCTGAGGGAGGGGTAGAACAGGGACGAGATACGAAACGCTATTGGCGCCCACACACTGAGGCGGGGCGGCACCGTATCTGGTCAGGCATGTGGAAACCCGGCAGGACCTTCCTGACCGGGCCGGTTTCTTTTATCTATAAGGTGGGGATTATCGCTCAGGCTGCCTCCTCTCCATCAAGGACGCGGTAGACGCTGGACCGTGCCACGCCCATGCGCTTGGCAATCTCGGCTGGCCCCATACCATTCGCCCGAAGTTGCTTGATAGCTGCCACGTCAAGGGAAGGCTTGCGGCCCTTGTAGACCCCTGCGGCCTTGGCCTTGGCGATGCCTTCAAGCTGGCGCTCTTTCCGAAGGTTCGTCTCGAACTCAGCGAAGACCCCTAGCATTTGAAAGAAGGCTTTGCCTGCCGGGCTGGTCGTGTCGATAGGCTGTTCCGTCGCCCGCAACTCCACGCCCTTCGCTTCAAGCTGGCGAACGATGGTGGTCAGGTCATCCATGGAACGGGCAAGGCGATCAAGCCGGGTGATGACCAGCACGTCCCCGGATTGCAGGAACTCTAGCAGGGTTGCCAGTTCCTTCCGGCCTTCCAGCTTTGTCCCTGTCACCTTCTCCGAACGGATGATGGTGCAGCCTGCATTGCGCAAGGCGTCCTGTTGAATGGTCAGGTCTTGGTCGGTGGTCGATACGCGGGCGTAACCGTAGGTGGTCATGGCGATGATGTGTCCGAATAGGGTCTAGATGATGAAGGCTTACCGTCCGATAAATCTTAAGTCAACCCTATTCGGACGCCATAACTGTCCGATTGAGATGCCCTCCTGGGGTATACCCAAACAGGACGCCTAGTGCTTCATCGCCCAGGCAGCCATGAAGGGCACCCGAAGGCAGACCTCCCATGCGCCGCTTGGCAGCATGTTGCGATAGAAGGCCACGGGCTTGCCGTGCCCGCTCTCCATAGCTTCATCAGCCCAGGCGCGGCTGGTGACCAGCAGTTCCCAGCAGCCCACGCGCAGGCCAGCGGAGCCGGTGCCCCGGTTCATCGTGATGTTCATGTCATCTGTCCCTTGGATTGTTCGCGCAGTTGGTGCGCTGGTGATCGTATAGGGGCAGCGTTGATCTTCAGTCAAGTCATTGTTTTTATTCTCACATTCGAGAACAGGCACCCACGGGGGAAACGCGCGTTCCTCTTATATGATCTCTGGGCCTCGCATTTTTGCGGTGGAATATTGCTGACCCGGTGCCCGTCGAAGTGCAGACCTTCAGCAGCCCCTTCGGGAAAGCCCGCGTGGTGATGTTCTCGGATGGAACCCCGTGGTTCGTGGCAAAGGATGTCTGTGAGGGGCTGGGCTTCAGTATCGACAAGGGTGTAACCAATCACCTGCTGCGTCTGGACAAGGCACAAAAGCAGACCCTTAGTTTGTCCCGCATTTCAAATGCGGGTCTGATTAGAGACCTTGGTGGACACAAGGTTCGCTTCCTTGTCCTCATCACACGAGGAGGCTTCAACGATATGGTCCTCGAAAGCCGCAAGCCGGTGGCCCGTGAGTATCGCCAATGGGTGACCGACAAGGTTCTGCCTGCCCTTCAGGACACCGGCACGTTCACTTTGTAAATTGCCTTTCCAAAGTCTGAAGCATCTCCCAACCAATCTGGCGCGCCATGAATAATGCTTGATCACGAAGCACCACCTCATTAGTGGAGGCATCGCGCCAACCTTCATCAAACTTCATGAGCTTATATCCTTCGCTATCTAATATCGGGTCTAAATGACGCCCTCCTTCCTGGTCGGTGAGAGAGGTTATTAGTTCCCTGCGGCTAACGAATATCCGATTAATACTGCCTTCTGCCTCGGCAGCCCAGAATATTGGCTCGTCTTCCCACCAATCTTTGAAGCTCAACCAACTATGCACGCTTGGAACTGCTCCAAGGCGCGGCTCCCAAGTTATTCCCCTTTCATTGAATCCAAACATCAAAAGGCGTGGGCTAGCGTAGGAACCAGCTTTCTGGGCTAGGATTTCATCTTTATCCAACTTATCACCAGATGAAAGGAACAGCATGTTTTCCTTTGCGCCAATCTGGGACAAAATAGACTTTGTTCTCTTATAGTCCCAGATCAACGTGTAAATGCTGTTTGCAATACGCTTTCCCTCAGCCAACACCCCTTTGTCGAATGCCTCACAAGAAGATTGCAGAAAGCCAATATGTTCATCCAGTGCAGCTTTTAGTTCTTCTTCAGTTCGCATTATTCCCTCCACAGTCTTTTACTCGTCACTTCATCAAAGATCGAAATCACCGAGCTTTTGTCACAAGGAGTTAGGCAACTTTACGTCCCCTACGCAAGCCTTCAACTGCCCTTCACTGGCTCCCTTCGCATAGACGCTAAAGGTCACGTCGCTCTTGTCTGGCTTGTGCCCGACGATTTCCGCGATGGTCTCCTTGGGGTGCCCCGCATGTCTGGCCTTTGTGGTGAACCAGCGCCGGGCTGAGTGGAAGTTGACCAAGGACCGCCTCACGCCAGCGCGGCGATCATCCACGCCCACGGCCTCGCGGAACCTCTTGAAGCGTTTTCCAAAGGTGTCCCCGGCATCGCGTTCGGCTCTCAGTTCATGGAACAGCCAATCGGTGCTGGCCTTGCCCTCAGTGCGGCGCTTGACGATGGCCTTAAGGTCTTCGTGAATGGGCACCCTACGGGCAGCCGCTTCGGTCTTGCCTTCCTTGATGTCGAACCAATCTCCGTCCACGTCATCGACCCACAAGGTTAGCACCTCGGCAAGCCGCATCCCGGTCAACAGACTGATGGTCGTGGCGTCCCGTATCTGGCTTTCCCAATCGGGCTTCCTCATGGGCCAAGGCGCATACAGCAGCTTGCGCACTTCATCATCGGTGAAGGCTCTTTCCTCCTCCACCTTGCTGCCGCGCTCCACACGCTTGCCGCGCTTCTCTGTCTTCTGACCATCCCAGGGCCAGCCGCTATTGCGGTCCTCCCCTGCTGGGAGGTCGATGTGCCCGCGTCTGGCAAGGTAAAGCCAATACTGCCGCAGGGCGGTCAGGTGCTTTGTCTGGGTGACAGGGTGAAGCGGGTCTATCTCCTCGGTGACATACTTGCCCGCCTGCCTGCGGTCGATGCGATCAAGGGTCAGACCCTTTGAGGCTGCCCATCGGGCCATCTTTCCGACTAGCCCACGGCGCTCTCCGGTGGTCTTGGGGGCAAGCCCTACGGTGGACAGATAGGCTTCAAGATGATGGTCAACCTCCTCGCGCCCCTTGAAGGCATCATTGAAGGCATGGCGCTTGGCATCGTCCTTCCCGTATCGTTCAGCTTCGTCGGCTGCCAAGTCCCGAACTTGTTCAATGGCCTCGGCATCGCCGGAAGCGTGAGCATCGGCAAGGGCTTCGCGCCATAGGCAACCCCATTCGGCTGGCCCTCTGGGCGCCCTTGTCGGTGCCTGTGTAGGTTTCCATCCAGGCAACTCTAAGGTGGTCCTGCGGCCCATCTGGATGTGGCGGAACTGTATGCGAGTCTGGCTTTCCAGTTCGTCGCGGCGGCGCTTGGCCTCTATCACGTCTGCCGTTCGCAGGTTGACCCGAACGAACTGCGGCCCGCCGATGATGGCATGAACGGCCTTTGGTATCTGCTGCCGATACCAAAACACATTCCCTTGCAGCCATAGGTGCCGTTCACCGCCTCGCTTACTCTTGCCTGCCATCCGTCTTCGCCATTCTGCCTAGGTTATTCTGCCTAGGTTTGGGCATTTTCGTCCAGCAATACAAGGAAAAAAGGGCTTTCAGGCGGTCCGGTTTAGCCTCCCCTCGGCTCCACCAGTCTCACCATCCGCAAATCATCCGATGCAGCCCCTGCTTGGCTGCCGTTTCACGACCTGTCCATCTTGCCTGTCGCCAAACTGACCAATCGGCAGGCAGCGCGCACAAACCGTTTGCGCTTGTTGCGTGAACGGTGCCGGAACGCCTTGCGGCGATCGATGCGCCCTTGGCCGTGCCGCGCGATTCAGCCAATCTGCGCTTATGGCCCGGCGCAATGGCGCGCCAATGGTCCGCTCGCAACGATGCGGCAATCCTGAAAGCGTGACGGTTCCGTCCCGGTCCTGCGGGTCCGCGCCGCTGCGCTTTCCGACAGCCACTTGCCACCCCAAGCCGCCATCGGAGCATCCATGTCCGCATTCCCACATCCCGATTCAGGCCGCGCCCTGACCCTGTCCACCGCAGCCTTTACCGTCTGCTTCGCCGTCTGGACGATCTTTTCCATCATCGGCATCCAGATCCGCGACCAGCTTTTCCTGTCCGATACGCAATTCGGCCTGCTGGTCGGGATGCCCATCCTGACCGGGTCGCTGGTCCGCATCGGGCTGGGTGTCGCCACCGACCGGATGGGCGGGCGGCTGGTCTATACGCTGACCATGCTGGCCGCCGCCGCCGCCACGTTCCTGCTGTCCTGGGCCACCACCTATCCGCAGATGCTGCTGGCGGCATTGGGCGTGGGCATCGCGGGCGGCAGCTTCGCCGTGGGCGTGGCCTATGTGTCGCGCTTCTTCGACGGGGCGCGGCAGGGCACCGCGCTTGGCATCTTCGGCGTCGGCAATGTCGGCGCGGCGGTCACGAAATTCGCGGCGCCCTTTGTGATGATCGCCGTGGGCTGGCAGGCCACGGCGCAGATCTGGGCGGGGGTGCTGGCGCTGACCGCCCTGGCCTTCTGGGCGCTGTCCGAGGACGATCCCGTCACCGCCGCCCGGCGCGGCGCCCGCGCGCCCCTGCGCAGCCTGCGGGTGGAATTCGCGCCGCTGCAGAACCTGCGGGTCTGGCGTTTCTCGGCCTATTACTTCTTCAGCTTCGGAGCGTTTGTCGCCCTGGCACTGTGGCTGCCTCATTACCTGATCGGCGTTTACGGCTTTGACGTGAAAACCGCCGGGATGATCGGCGCGGCCTATTCGATCCCCGCCTCGATCTTTCGCTCCTATGGCGGGGTGCTGTCCGACCGGATCGGCGCGCGTAGCGTGATGTATGCGACCTTCCTGGTGTCACTGGCGGCGACAGGCATCCTGGCGCTGATCCCCGACCTGCCGGTGGGGGGGTTCCTGGCGGTGATCTTCACGCTGGGCTTTTTCATGAGCCTGGGCAAGGCCGCCGTCTACAAGCACATCCCGACCTATTACCCGCAAAACGTGGGCGCCGTCGGTGGCTTGGTCGGGATGATCGGCGGCTTGGGCGGGTTCGTCCTGCCGCTGCTGTTCGGCTGGCTGAAGGATCAGACCGGATCCTGGTCAAGCTGCTTTGCCGTCCTGTTCGTGCTGGTGGCGGGCTGCACCCTGTGGATGCACCTGTCGATCCGCCAGTCCCGCACCGCCCCGCAACCCGCCTGAAGGGAAAACCCATGAAAAAGAAACTTGTCGTCATCGGGGCGGGCATGGCCTCGGGCCGGATGCTGGAACACCTGTTCGACGCCGCACCCGGCGCCTGGGACGTAACCCTGTTCAACGCCGAGCCGCGCGGCAACTATAACCGGCTGATGCTGTCGCCGGTGCTGTCGGGTGAAAAAACCTATGACCAGATCGTCACCCATGACGACGCGTGGTATTCCGCCCACGGCGTCGATTGCCGGTTCGGAGAACCGGTTGTCCGCATCGACCGCAAGAACCGGGTGGTTTATTCGAACAGCGGCGGCGCGCCCTACGACGCCCTGGTGATCGCCACGGGTTCTGCGCCCTTTATCATTCCGGTGCCGGGCAAGGATCTGCCAGGGGTCGTCGCCTATCGCGACCTGGAGGACACCCAGGCGATGATGGACACAGCAGGCAAGGACGCCGTGGTCATCGGCGGCGGCCTGCTGGGGCTGGAGGCCGCGGCGGGTATGGCCGCACGTGGCGCCCGCGTGACCGTGATCCACCTGATGGGGCATCTGATGGAACGCCAGCTTGATCCGGCGGCGGGGTATCTGTTGCAGCGCGACCTGGAAAAGCGCGGCATCGCCGTTCATTGCAAGGGCGCGACCAAGGCCATTTTTGGCACCGACCGTGCCGAGGCCGTGCTGCTGGAGGACGGCACCGTCTATCCCGCAGACCTGGTCTGCATGGCCGTGGGCATCCGCCCCGAAACCCGCATTGCCGTGGACGCGCATCTGGAGGTCGAGCGCGGCATCGTGGTGGACGACGCGCTGCGCACCAGCGACCCGGCGATCTTCGCGCTTGGCGAATGCGTGGAACATCGCGGCCAGGTCTTTGGACTAGTCGCGCCGCTTTACGATCAGGCCAAGGTTCTGGCGCAGACCCTTCTGGGCGCGGATGCCGTCTTTGCCCCCGTCCAGACCGCCACGAAGCTGAAGGTGACGGGCTGCGACCTGTTCAGCGCGGGCGATTTCGCCGACGGGCCGCGGCGCGAGGATATCGTGTTCCGCGATCCGGGGCGTGGCATCTACAAGCGCCTGGTGCTGGAAAACGACCGCATCATCGGGGTGGTGATGTATGGCGACACCGCGGATGGCGCCTGGTTCTATGGGCTGATGAAGGACGGCACCGACATCGGTCCGATGCGCGACACGCTGATCTTCGGCCCGGCTTTCCAGGGGGGTGCCGCCCCGGACCCTATGGCGGCCGTTGCAGCCTTGCCGCCTGAGGCGGAAATCTGCGGCTGCAACGGCGTTTCCAAGGGCGCGATCATGGATGCGGTGGCAGGCGGCGCCTGCACGCTGGACGCGATGCGGTCCTGCACCAAGGCAAGCGCCTCGTGCGGCACCTGCACCGGCCTTGTGCAGCAGGTGATGGCCCTGGCCCTGGGCGGCGCCGTTCAGGACGCCCCCGAAGGGATGTGCAAATGCACCGACCACACGCACGAGGATGTGCGCCGCCTGATCCGGTCCATGGGGCTGAAGTCGATCCCTGCCGTGATGCAGGACCTGGGGTGGCGGTCTGTCGGGGGGTGTCATTCCTGCCGCCCGGCACTGAACTACTATCTGCTGGCGGAATGGCCGCTGGAATACCGCGACGACCGGCAGTCGCGTTTCGTCAATGAAAGGAACCACGCCAATATCCAGAAGGACGGCACCTACTCGGTCGTCCCCCGGATGTGGGGCGGCGTGACCACGCCGGCGGAACTGCGCGCCATCGCCGACGCGGCCGAGAAATACGACGTGCCGATGGTCAAGGTGACGGGCGGGCAGCGGATCGACCTGCTGGGCGTGCGCAAGGAAGACCTGCCGCATATGTGGGCCGACCTGAATGCGGCGGGCCTTGTCAGCGGCCATGCCTATTCCAAGGGGCTGCGCACGGTCAAGACCTGCGTCGGCAAGGAATTCTGCCGCGTGGGCACGCAGGATTCGACCGGCCTGGGCATCAGGCTGGAAAAGCTGATGTGGGGATCCTGGACGCCCCACAAGCTGAAGCTGGGCGTTAGCGGCTGTCCCAGGAATTGCGCCGAGGCCACCTGCAAGGACATCGGCGTGGTCTGCGTGGACAGCGGCTATAACATTTCCATTGGCGGGGCCGCGGGAATGGAGGTGCGCGAGACCGTGCCCCTGGCCTCGACCCCGTCCGAGGATGAAACGGTCCAGATCATCCTGGCCGTAACCCAGCTTTACCGGGAAAACGCCCGCTATCTGGACCGCATCTGGAAATGGATGGGCAAGGTGGGCCTTGACTGGATCCGCGCGCAGGTCGTGGACGATCTGGAAAACCGCGCCGCCTTGGTCGAACGGTTCCAGATCAGCCAGTCCGTTTATCGCCGCGACCCCTGGGCCGATCTCTCCACCCCGTCCGAGACGCCCAAATGGGCGCCCCTTGCCGACCTGACGCTGGAGGCAGCCGAATGACCATCTTTGTCGATATTGGATCGCTGGACGACATCCCCGCACAGGGCGCGCGCCTGGTCAAGACCGCGCAGGGCTGCGTGGCCGTGTTCCGCACCGCCGACGACCGGGTCTTCGCCCTGGAGGACCGGTGCCCCCACAAGGGCGGGCCGCTGTCCGAAGGCATCGTCCACGGCACTTCCGTCACCTGCCCGCTGCACAACTGGGTCTTCGACATGAACACCGGGCAGGCGCAAGGCGCGGATCAGGGGATGGTGTGCACCTATCCCGTCAAGGTGCAGGAGGGACGCATCCTGATCGACGCCAGCCTGATCCGCCGCAGCGCCGCCGCATAGGGGGGACATCCATGACCATCCATCCCCCCCGCCCCGCCATCCGCACGACCTGCCCCTATTGCGGCGTCGGCTGCGGGGTTCTGGCAACCCCGGACGGCGCGGGCGGATTGGCGGTCGCGGGCGATCCCCGCCACCCCGCGAATTTCGGACGGCTCTGCGTCAAGGGCAGCGCCCTGGGTGAAACGGTGGGACTTGCGGGACGACTGCTCGCCCCCCGGATCGGCGGGCAAGAGGCAAGCTGGGATCAGGCGCTTGATCTGGTGGCGCGGCGGTTCTCGGACAGCATCGCGGAACACGGGCCGGATTCGGTGGCGATGTATGTCTCGGGCCAGTTGCTGACGGAGGATTACTATGTCGCCAACAAGCTGATGAAGGGTTTCATCGGCAGCGCCAATATAGACACGAATTCGCGGTTGTGCATGGCGTCATCCGTTGCGGGCCATCGCCGTGCCTTCGGAAGCGACACCGTGCCGGGTCTTTACGAGGATCTGGAACAGGCCGATTGCGTGGTTCTGGTGGGATCGAACCTGGCCTGGTGCCATCCGGTCCTGTATCAGCGCCTGGCCGCCGCGCGACAGGCGCGGGGGACCAGGGTGGTCGTCGTGGACCCCCGCCGCACCGCCACCTGCGACATCGCGGATCTGCACCTGCCGCTGGCAGCGGGATCGGATGGGGTGCTGTTCAACCTGCTGCTGGCCGAGATCCACCGGCGCGGGCTTGCAACGGAAAACCCCGATGGCCTGGCAGATGCGATTGCGGCGGCACAAGCCACCCTGCCTGCCCCCACCGCCCTGCCCCACAGCGCGCTGCGGCAGTTCATGGACCTGTGGTGCGGCAGCGAACGGGTCGTCACCGTTCATTCCCAGGGCATCAACCAGTCCGACAGCGGCACGGACAAGGTGAACGCGATCCTGAACTGTCACCTGGCGACCGGCCGCATCGGACGTCCCGGCATGGGACCGTTCAGCGTCACCGGCCAGCCCAATGCCATGGGCGGCCGAGAGGTGGGGGGACTGGCCAATATGCTGGCCTGCCACCTGGACATCGAAAACCCCGCGCACTGGGATGCCGTGCAGGCCTTCTGGAACGGCCCCCGCATGGCCGCCAATCCGGGCCTCAAGGCCGTGGATATGTTCCATGCGGTCGAGGACGGGCGGATCAAGGCGCTGTGGATCATCTGCACCAACCCCGCCGCCACCATGCCCGAGGCTGACCGCGTGGCGCGCGCCATCGCGCGCTGCGATTTCGTCGTGGTGTCCGACATGACCGCCCGGACCGACACGACCCGGCTGGCCCATGTGCTGCTGCCCGCGACGGGATGGGGTGAAAAGGACGGAACCGTCACCAATTCCGAACGCCGCATCAGCCGCCAGCGGCGCGTTCTTCCCGCCGCAGGCCAAGCCCGCGACGACTGGCGCATCATCGCCGATGTTGCGGCCCGCATGGGCTGGGGGGATGCCTTTGCCTGGGACAGCCCGGCGCAGGTCTTTGCCGAACACGCCGGCCTGTCGGGGATCGCGGGCGGGCTTGGCAGCGACTTCGACATCTCAACCCTTGGCGGGATCACGCCCGCGAAATACGACGCGATGGAGCCGTTCCTGTGGCCGCAATCGGCCTTGCGCCAAGGCGGGCGGTTCTTTGGGGACGGGCGGTTTCATACCCCATCGGGCAAGGCGCGGATGGTTCCGGTGACGCCCTGCCTGCCGCAGCCCGTCGGCGGGGCGTATCCTTTCCGCCTGAACACCGGGCGGGTGCGCGACCATTGGCACACGATGACCCGCACCGCCCTGTCGCCGCGCTTGTCGCGCCATTTGGCCGAGCCCTTCCTGGAACTGCACCCCGCCGACGCCGCCCGGTTGGGCCTGGTCCCGGCCGCATTGGCCGAGGTATCCAGCCCCCATGGCCACGCCATCCTGCGCGTGCTGGTCACGGATCGCGTGGCACCCGGTCATCCCTTCGCGCCGATCCACTGGACAGGGGAAACAGCCCCCAGCGGGCGCATTGATACCTTGGTCCCGGCGCTGACCGACCCGATCTCGGGCCAGCCTGCGCTGAAATCGGCCGCCGTGGCGATCCGGCCCTTTGCGGCGGCCTGGTATGGCTTTGCCGTCTCGACCAGAACCATCCGGCCCGATTGCGCATACTGGGCGCGCGCCGCATTGCCCATGGGGCAGCAGGCCGAGCTTGCGGCGCTGGCGGAACCCCCGGACTGGGCCGCTGCGGCCCGTGCGATGCTGGGCGCAAGGGGGGAACCGCTGACCGTCAGCGACCAACGCCATGGCATCCTGCGCATGGGTTTTGTCGAAGACGGCAAGCTTCAGGCCGCGCTGTTCGTGGCCCGTGAACCGGCCGCCTTGTCGCGCAGCCATGTCGCCGCCGCCCTGGGGACGGATTGCACGGGTGCGGTCCTGGCCGGGCGGGCGGGAACCGGCCAGCCGGACGAAGGCGCCCTGGTCTGCGCCTGCCTGGGCTTGGGGACCAACACCATCTTGCGCGGCATCGCCTCGCAGAAGCTGATGACGGTCGAGGCGATCGGCCAGGCGCTTGGCGCGGGCACGAATTGCGGATCCTGCCGCCCGGAACTGCGGACCTTGCTGGCGGCGGCTCAAACGAAAACAGCCGCCCGGTAAGGGGCGGCTGCGGAAAGGTCAGACGGCCAGGGCGTCCGGGGCCCGAACGGCGGCCTCGCGCCGGTTGCGCAATTCCTCGGCCACCAGGAAGGCCAGTTCCAGCGACTGGCTGGCGTTCAGCCGCGGATCGCAGGCGGTGTGATAGCGGTCCGACAGATCCTCGTCCGTGACGGCGCGGACGCCGCCGGTGCATTCGGTCACGTCCTTGCCGGTCATCTCGAAATGCACGCCGCCGGGGATGGTGCCCTCGGCCTTGTGGATCGCGAAGAACTCGCGCACCTCGCGCAGGATCGAATCGAAGGCCCGCGTCTTGTAGCCGGTCGAGGACTTGATGACGTTTCCGTGCATCGGGTCACAGGACCAGACCACATTTGCGCCCTCGGACTGGACGGTTTGCACCAGGCGCGGCAGGTGATCGCCGACCTTGCCCGCGCCAAAGCGCGCGATCAGCGTCAGCCGGCCCGGTTCGTTTTCCGGGTTCAACTTGGCCATCAAGACCTTCAGGTCATCCGCCGTGGTGGTCGGGCCGCATTTCAGCCCGATGGGGTTCTGGACGCCCCTGCAGAATTCCACATGGGCGCCATCGACCTGGCGGGTGCGGTCGCCGATCCAGATCATGTGGCCCGAACCCGCCACCGGCAGGCCGGTGGTCGAGTCCACGCGGGCAAGCGCTTCCTCGTATTCCAGCAGCAGGGCCTCGTGGCTGGTATAGAAATCGACCTGGGACAGTTGATGCGCCGTGTCCGAACTGACCCCTGCGGCCTGCATGAAGGCCATGGCGTCGCTGATCCGGCCCGCGATGTCGCGGTACTTCGCGGCCTCGGGTCCGCCCACGAAATCGGCGATCCAGCTTTGGACCCGGTGCATATCCGCGAAACCGCCGGTCGAGAATGCGCGCAGCAGGTTCAGGGACGCCGCCGCTTGGGTATAGGCCGCCAGCATCCGCTGCGGATCGGGAATGCGCGCTTCGGGTGTGAAGTCGAAGCCGTTGATGATGTCGCCGCGATAGGAGGGCAGCTCGACCCCGTCCATCACCTCGGTGGGCGCGCTGCGCGGCTTGGCGAACTGGCCCGCCATCCGGCCGACCTTCAGAACCGGCATCTGCGCGCCCCAGGTCAGCACCACGGCCATCTGCAACAGCACCTTGAAGGTGTCGCGGATGTTGTCGGCGCTGAATTCGGCGAAACTTTCGGCGCAGTCACCGCCCTGCAACAGGAAGGCCCGGCCCTGGGCCGCCTGGGCAAGCTGGGCTTTCAGGCGCCGCACCTCGCCCGCGAAGACCAGGGGGGGATAGCGGCGCAACTGCGCCTCGGCCGCCTGCAAGGCGTCGGGATCGGTATAATCCGGCATCTGCACGCGCG
This sequence comes from Paracoccus everestensis, assembly GCF_021491915.1. Classification (NCBI taxonomy): domain Bacteria; kingdom Pseudomonadati; phylum Pseudomonadota; class Alphaproteobacteria; order Rhodobacterales; family Paracoccaceae; genus Paracoccus; species Paracoccus everestensis. Next base: position 1,986,612 of record NZ_CP090836.1, read on the forward strand.
GATAGGCGCGCCAGCCGGCCTTGTCCCAGGCTTGGGTGGCGGTCTTGCGGTTCTCCTGCGTCATGGCACGGACTCCTTGGGGAAATGATCGGGACGATATAGACGGGAATGATGCCGAGGGGAAGGTGGTGGAGGGAAGGTGCCGGATCCCCTTGCGGCAGCGGGAAATCCCTGATGATGTGGCCCGATCACGCGCGCAAAGACTGCCTCCATGCCATCCGACAAGCCCCGCCGGTTCACGTTCCTTCTGCTGGACCGGTTCACCATGCTTCCCTTTACCGCCGCCATCGAGCCGCTGCGGCTTGCCAACCGCGCGGCAGGCCGGGATTTGTATTCCTGGCGCCTGGTCGGGCCAGGCCGGGACTGGGCCACGTGCTCGAACGGCGCCCGCGTCGCCCTGGACGGCGGCCTGGACGACACCTCGCCCGAACGCGACGACGTGGTGATCGCCTGCGGCGGCACCGAGATCGCGCGCGAGGCAACAAGGCCCGTGCTGACATGGCTGCGCAAGCAGGCGCGCGGCGGGGCAACGGTGGGCGCGGTCTGCACCGGCGCCTGGGTGCTGGCCGAGGCAGGGCTGCTGGACGGGCGAAAGGCCACGATCCATTGGGAAAACCACGACGGCTTTGCCGAGGCTTTCCCCCAGGTCGATCTGTACAGGTCGGTCTTTGTCAACAACGGCAATCGGCTGACCGCGGCGGGGGGCACGTCGTCCATCGACATGATGCTGCACCTGATCGCCGAAGCCCAGGGCGAGGCGCTGGCGACCGAGGTGGCCGACCAGATGCTGCACACCACGATCCGCACCAACCAGGATCGCCAGCGGCTGTCGATCCCCACGCGGATCGGCGTGCGCCACCCCCGGCTGGCCGCCGTGATCGCTCGGATGGAAGGCAACCTGGAAGACCCGATCAGCCCGGCCCAGCTGGCCGCCGATGCGGGAATGTCCACGCGGCAACTGGAACGGCTGTTCCGCCGTTACCTGAACCGCAGCCCCAAGCGGTATTACATGGAAACCCGGCTGGCCCGCGCCCGCAACCTGCTGATGCAGACCGAGATGTCGATCATCGAGGTCGCCCTGGCATCCGGCTTTTCCAGCCCGTCGCATTTTTCCAAATGCTACCGGGCGCTTTACGGCGGCACCCCTTATCGGGAACGCGGGACAGGGGCGGCGGCGCAGACATGAAAAAACCCGGCGCGGGACACCGCACCGGGTTCTTGGTTCCAGGCGGAACAGGCCCTTAGCTGGGCACGGTCGACTGGTTCGGGTCCAGCCCGATATGGGTGCCCATGGCTTCCATATCCGCCAGCAGCTTGACAGTGGCGGTGACGACATCCTCGCCCACGGTGTCGCGCTTGGCCTCGACCGTGCGGCGGCGGCGATGCGCCTCGGCCATCATGTCGTTGAAGACGGCTTGCGTCATTTCATCACGCGCATGGCCGCGTTCGGCGAGCAGGCTGACTGAATCGGCGCTGATTTCCACGAACCCGCCGGTGACGGCGAATTCGGTCTGCGCGCCGTCGGTCCCGACCACGGTGACAAGGCCCGGCCGCAGCGTGACAATGGTCGGCGCATGGCCGGGCATGGCGGTCAGATCGCCATCCGTGCCCGGCAGGCGCACCTCGCGCACGGGAATGGAGACGAGGCTCCGTTCCGGCGACACGAGGTCGAACTGCATGGTATCGGCCATGATGCCCCCTTACGCGGCTTCTGCCGCAAGACGCTGGGCTTTCGCCTTCACGTCCTCGATATCGCCGACCATGTAGAAGGCGCCTTCCGGCAGGTGGTCGTATTCACCGGCAACCACGGCCTTGAACGAGGCAATGGTCTTTTCCAGCGGCACCTGGACGCCGTCGGACCCGGTGAACACCTTGGCCACGTCGAAGGGCTGGGACAGGAAGCGCTGGATCTTCCGGGCGCGGGCCACGGTCAGCTTGTCCTCCTCGGACAGTTCGTCCATGCCCAGGATGGCGATGATGTCCTGCAGCGACTTGTATTTCTGCAAGATACCCTGAACGTCGCGGGCAACCTGATAATGCTCCTCGCCCACGACGGCGGGGTCGAGGATCCGGCTGTTGGAATCCAGCGGATCCACGGCCGGATAGATGCCCAGTTCCGAAATCGCACGCGACAGCACGGTCGTGGCGTCCAGGTGTGCAAAGGTCGTGGCAGGCGCCGGGTCGGTCAGGTCGTCGGCCGGAACATAGACGGCCTGGATTGAGGTGATCGAGCCGTTCTTGGTCGAGGTGATGCGTTCCTGCATCGCGCCCATGTCGGTGGCCAGCGTCGGCTGGTATCCCACGGCGGACGGGATGCGGCCCAGCAGCGCCGACACTTCGGAACCCGCCTGGGTAAAGCGGAAGATGTTGTCCACGAAGAACAGAACGTCCGTGCCCGAGGCATCGCGGAACTGTTCCGCAACAGTCAGGCCGGTCAGGGCAACGCGCATCCGCGCACCCGGCGGCTCGTTCATCTGGCCGTAAACCAAAGCCACTTTCGATTCGACCAGGTTGTCGGGAACGATAACGCCGGATTCAACCATTTCGTGATACAGGTCGTTGCCCTCGCGGGTGCGTTCGCCAACGCCCGCGAACACGGAATATCCCGAGTGCACCTTGGCGATGTTGTTGATCAGTTCCATGATCAGAACGGTCTTGCCCACGCCGGCGCCGCCGAACAGGCCGATCTTGCCACCCTTGGAATAAGGCGCCAGCAGGTCGATGACCTTGATGCCGGTGACCAGGATTTCCGACGAGGTGGCCTGCGCAGCGAATTCGGGGGCCGGCTGGTGGATCGCACGACGTTCGGTGACGTTCAGCGGCGTGCCTTCGTCAACCGGTTCGCCCACGACGTTCAGGATGCGGCCCAGCGTCACGTCGCCCACCGGAACGGTGATCGGACCGCCGGTGTCGCTGACCGGCTCGCCCCGGACCAGGCCTTCGGTCGCATCCATCGCGATGGTGCGCACGGTGTTCTCGCCAAGATGCTGCGCCACTTCCAGGACCAGCTTCTTGCCGTTGTTGCTGGTTTCCAGCGCGTTCAGAATCGCCGGCAGGTGACTGTCGAACTGCACGTCAACGACGGCGCCGATCACCTGCGTGATTTTACCAGTGGCCTCTGCCATGTGATTACCCCTGCGTGTCAGAGCGCCTCGGCGCCCGAAATGATTTCGATGAGTTCCTTGGTGATCGCTGCCTGACGCGAGCGGTTGTACACCGTTGTCAGACGGTCGATCATGTCGCCCGCATTGCGCGTGGCGTTGTCCATGGCCGTCATCCGCGCGCCCTGTTCCGAGGCCGCGTTTTCCAGAAGCGCCGCAAACACCTGCGTCGCGATCGAACGCGGCAGCAGTTCGCCGAGAATGGCATCCTCGCCCGGTTCGTAATCATACAACGCCGAGGCGCCGCCTGCCGCTTCACCTTCCGGCATTTCGGCCGGGATGATCTGGCGCGCGGTCGGGATCTGGCTGATCACCGATTCGAACCGGTTATAGAAGATCGTCGCCACGTCAAAATCACCGGCCTCGAACCGGTCCAGCACGTCGTCGGCGATGGCGCGGGCATTGTCATAGCCCACGCGCTTGACTTCGGACATATCGACATGGCTGACGAACAGGCTGCCATAGTCGCGCTTCAGCTGCTCGCGGCCCTTCTTGCCGACGGTCAGGATCGCGACTTCCTTTCCTTCGCCCCGCAGGCGGTCGGCGTGTTGCCTGGCCAGCTTGACGATGGAACTGTTGAAGCCGCCTGCCAGGCCGCGTTCCGAGGTCATGACCACCAGCAGATGCTTGCGGTCCGCACCCGTTCCCGCCAGCAGGCGCGGCGCCGATGCCGAACCGGCCGCATTCGCGGTCAGCCCGGCCATCACCGCCGCCATCCGGTCGGCATAGGGACGCGCGGCAACCGCCGCGTCCTGCGCACGGCGCAGTTTCGCGGCGGCGACCATTTGCATCGCCTTCGTGATCTTCCGCGTGTTCTTGACGCTTCCGATCCGGTTCTTGAGATCCTTGAGACTGGGCATCTATTCCCCCTCTCAGGCGCGGGTCTTGTTGTATGCGTCCAACGCGGCCTTGATCGCGGCTTCCAGGTCGCCCGAGACCTTGCGGTCGTTGCGGGTCATGTCGTCCAGCAGGTCGGACTTCTGGTTGCGCAGGAACTGGAGCAGCCCTTCTTCCCAGGCCACGACATCGCGCACCGGCACGTTGTCGATGTAACCCTTGGTCCCGGCATAGATCACGATCACGATCTCCGCGTTCGTCAGCGGGCGATACTGCGCCTGCTTCATCAACTCGGTCAGGCGCGCACCGCGGTTCAGCAGGCGCTGCGTGGCTGCGTCCAGGTCGGACCCGAACTGGGCGAATGCCGCCATCTCGCGGTACTGCGCCAGTTCCAGCTTAACCGGACCGGCGACGGATTTCATCGCCTTGGTCTGGGCAGCCGAACCCACGCGGGACACGGACAGACCGGTGTTCACGGCCGGGCGGATGCCCTGAAAGAACAATTCCGTTTCCAGGAAGATCTGGCCGTCGGTGATCGAGATCACGTTGGTCGGGATATAGGCCGACACGTCACCCGCTTGGGTTTCGATGATCGGCAGCGCGGTCAGCGAACCTGCGCCGTGGTTCTCGTTCAGCTTGGCCGAACGCTCCAGCAGGCGGGAATGCAGATAGAACACGTCGCCCGGATAGGCTTCACGGCCGGGCGGACGGCGCAGCAGCAACGACATCTGGCGATAGGCCACGGCCTGCTTGGACAGGTCGTCATAGATGATCAGCGCGTCCATGCCGTTGTCGCGGAAATATTCCCCGATCGCGGTGCCGGAATAAGGCGCCAGGAACTGCATCGGCGCAGGATCGGACGCGGTCGCGGCCACAACGGTCGTATAGGCCATGGCGCCGGTTTCTTCCAGCTTCTTGACCAGTTGGGCCACGGTCGAGCGCTTCTGGCCCACGGCGACATAGACGCAGTGCAGCGTCTTCATGCCGTCGCCTTCGCGGCCGTTGTAGTTCAACTGGTTCAGGATGGTGTCCAGGGCGATGGCGGTCTTGCCGGTCTGGCGGTCGCCGATGATCAGTTCGCGCTGGCCGCGGCCAACGGGGATCATCGCGTCCACGGCCTTCAGTCCGGTCGCCATCGGCTCGTGCACCGACTTGCGCGGCATGATGCCCGGCGCCTTCACGTCGGCGATGCGGCGCTCGGTCGCCTCGATCGGGCCCTTGCCGTCGATGGGATTGCCCAGGCCGTCAACGACGCGGCCCAGCAGGGCCTTGCCCACCGGCACGTCCACGATGGAGCGGGTGCGCTTGACGGTGTCGCCTTCCTTGATCTCGCGGTCGTCGCCGAAGATCACGATGCCGACGTTGTCGGTCTCAAGGTTCAGAACCATGCCCCGGACGCCGCCCGGGAATTCCACCATCTCGCCGGCCTGCACCTTGTCGAGGCCGTAGACGCGGGCGATACCGTCACCGACGGACAGCACCTGGCCCACTTCGGCCACTTCGGCTTCCTGGCCGAAATTCCTGATCTGATCCTTGAGGATGGCCGAAATTTCGGCTGCCTGGATTCCCATTATCCGACCTCTTTCATAGCATTCTGGAGGGAAGCGAGCTTCGAGCGGATCGAGCTGTCGATCATCTGCGAACCCAGCTTGACAATCATGCCGCCGATGAGAGCCTCATCGACGCGGGTGTTCAGTTTGACTTTCTTGCCGGACTTCCGTGCCAGCGTGTCGCGCAGGCGTGCCTGCTGGTCGTCGTTCAGGGCGATGGCGCTTGTCACGTCGGCGGTGACCTCGCCGCGTTCATCGGCGATCAGCGCCTGCAGCTGGCGCACCAGCTGGGGCAGCACGAACAGGCGGCGGTTCCGGGCCATCAGTTGCAGCGTGTTGGCCAGGACAGGCGACAAGCCCATCTTCTGGGACAAGGCGCCAATGGCGCGGGCCTGGTCGTCGCGGGTATAGATGGGGGAGCTGATCAGGTCGCGCAGATCGGCGCTGTCATGCAGCGCGGCGCCCAGATCCTGGGTCTGCTGCGCCAGGCCGTCGAGGCCCCCGTCTTCCTTGACGATGTCAAAGACGGCCTGCGCATAGCGCCCGGCGATGCTCTGGGACATGGAAACAGAGTTGGCCACGGTCATCCTTTACGGTTTGCGCAAGCCCCACTGGCGGGCCGGTTTGCTGCCGGTCTGTCGCGGGGTGCGGGTCGCAGTCGCACGGCTTATGGAGGGCCGTTCGGAAATCTGCGGCGTCTCTAGCAGGTGAATGCGGCCCGGGCAACCGGATAGCGCACGGAAATGAGAGGCTTGCGACCTAAGAATCCGCGCCGTGCGGATCGCCGCGCAAAACGCCCGGACAGGGTGCGGCAGGCTGTCGCAGGCAAGCGGCGGCGCAGGATGCAGGGCTGTTGCGGCCCCTGCCCCCCTGGTCCCAAAACAAACGAAAAAACCCGGCGCGCGCGGCCAGCAGGAACTGACCCCGTGCGCCGGGCGCAACTGGGAACGGAACAGAGGGGCTTGTCCGCGTCGTCGATATCGGGATCGATTGAACGGATGAACACAAACAGCAGGCTACCAGGTACAAATCCGGCATATGCCAAATCTTCACCGGGGGGCAGTTCACCTTATGGACAGGTCTGCCGCGATTCGACCGGCAAGCGCGGTCGGTCGTCTTGCAGATGCTGCAGATGTCGCCCCAGCGGCGCGCGGGCATGCCGGGGCCTGGCAACGCCGTCCAGGATCTCCAGCGGGCTGGGGACATGGACGCGCTGATCCGGTCCAATCATCGCCCGCACCTGCTTTGACAATTCGATCAGCACGACCCCCGCGATCAGGACGCGGCTGATGCGCGTGCCCGTGCGTTCCCACATCTGTGCGCTGCCCAGCCAGAACCGCCGGTCGGAAGGCGGGATATAGACGGCCGATCCATGCCATTCCGGCACGAAACCCGCCCGCCGGGCCTGGGTTTCGATCTGGCCGGTCGTATAGCTGCGGCCCAGGCCGAATGGGGTGCGCTCGGACGCGGCCCACAGGCCCGCCCGGTTCGGCACCATCACCATCATCCGCCCGCCGGGACCAAGGACGCGCCAGGCCTCGGCAAGAAGGGCGGTGGGATCGTCGCTGGTTTCAAGCCCATGCAGCATGACCAGCCGGTCCACGCTGCCGGTTTCCAGCGGCCAGGCTGTCTCGTCGCACAAGACGCTGTGATTGGGCATCCCGGCAGGCCAGGCCATCACCCCCTGCGGACCCGGCATCAGCGCCGTCACGCGCCGCGCCGAATGCAGGAACGGCCGCAGCATCGGGGCGGCGAAGCCAAAGCCCGCCACCGTCATGCCGGTGCATCCCCCCGGCGGCCAGCGCGACACCAGCCGGTCGCGCAGGATTCGCTGCACCACGCGTCCCAGCGATCGCTGGTAATAGAACTGGCGAAGGTCCGCGATATCGTGGTGCATTGCGCCTCGGCCCGGCTTTTGACAGGCTTGAACACAACACAGGAAAGGGACTTTGCCAATGCCGCTGGAACTGGTCACGCTGCGCTGCCGGACCGACAACTATGCCTATCTGCTGCACGGCGCCGACGGCACCGTCCTGATCGACGCCCCCGAGGCGACCCCCATCCTGCGCGAACTGGCCGCCCGCGACCGGAGCCTGTCGGCGATCCTTCTGACCCACCACCACGGCGATCACGTCGATGGCGTGGCCGAGATCGTCGAGGCGACCGGCGCCATGGTGATCGGCGCGGCAGCCGATGCCCACCGCCTGCCGCCGCTGGACCTGCGCATCACGCCGGGCGAACCGCTAGAGGTTTTGGGCGAACCCGTCGCGATCATCGACGTGCCCGGCCATACCGTGGGCCATGTCGCCTTTCATTTTCCCCAGTCCGGCTTTGCCTTTACCGCCGACAGCCTGATGGCCCTTGGCTGCGGCCGCCTGTTCGAGGGGTCGGCCGCGATGATGTGGGACAGCCTGTCGCGGCTGAACGCCCTGCCCGCCGACACGCTGATCTGTTCGGGCCATGACTACTGCACCGGCAACGGGGCCTTTGCGCTGTCGGTCGATCCCGACAACCAGGCCCTGCGCGACCGGCTGGATGCCGTCCAGCGTGCCGAACAGCCATGCGCCCCCGCGACCCTGGCCGTGGAACGTGAAACGAATCCCTTTCTGCGGGTCGCGGCCCTGCGCGCGTCGCTGGGCATGGACGAGGCTCCCGACGCAGAGGTTTTCGCGCGGCTGCGCGCCATGAAGGACAGGTTCTGACGGGCAAGTGAAAACCGCAGCGCCGGGGGTCGTGCTTGAAATCCGCATCCCGGCGCATCACATCTGCCTCAACCGTGGGAAAAACGTGGCATCGTGACGAGAAAGCTCTTGATGCTGACTGAAATCCACCAAATCTTAACTGTATCGTGACAGTCTGGGCAGGTGGGCCTCAAGATATGCCCATACCGCCAGTCGACTGACAGGAGACGACCGTGCCAAGTTTCTCGACCTCACTGGAACAGGCCATTCACCAGGCGCTTGCGCTGGCGAACGAACATCGACACGAGCTTGCCACGCTCGAACATCTTCTTCTGGCCCTGACCGAGGAACCGGACGCGGTCAAGGTGATGCGCGCCTGCAATGTCGATCTGGACGAACTGCGCAAGCTGCTGATCGATTTCATCGAAGATGACCTGTCCACCCTCATCACCGACGTGGAGGGATCCGAGGCCGTTCCCACCGCCGCCTTCCAGCGGGTGATCCAACGCGCCGCGATCCATGTCCAAAGCTCGGGCCGGCAAGAAGTGACGGGCGCCAATGTCCTGGTCGCGATCTTTGCCGAACGCGAATCGAACGCGGCCTTCTTCCTGCAGGAAATGGATATGACTCGCTATGACGCGGTCAACTTCATTGCCCATGGCGTGGCCAAGAATCCGTCCTTCAACGAAAACCGCAAGGTGGTCGGATCGGATGAGCCTGAACAGAAACAGGCCGAATCCGCGCCCGAGGCCAAGGACGAAACCGCGCTTGGGAAATACTGCGTCGATCTGAATGCCAAATCCAAGAAAGGCGACGTGGACCCCCTGATTGGCCGCGAACCCGAGGTTGAACGCGCCATCCAGGTTCTGTGCCGCCGTCGCAAGAACAACCCGCTTCTGGTGGGCGATCCTGGCGTGGGCAAGACCGCCATTGCGGAAGGGCTGGCGCTGAAGATCACGCGCGGGGAAACCCCCGACGTTCTGGCGGGCGCGACGATCTTTTCGCTGGACATGGGCGCGCTTCTGGCGGGCACCCGTTATCGCGGCGATTTCGAGGAACGCCTGAAGGCCGTCGTGAAGGAGTTGGAAAACCATCCCGACGCGATCCTGTTCATTGACGAGATCCACACCGTCATCGGCGCAGGCGCGACCTCGGGCGGGGCGATGGACGCCTCGAACCTGCTCAAGCCCGCGCTGTCGGGCGGCAAGCTGCGCTGCATGGGATCCACCACCTACAAGGAGTTCCGCCAGCACTTCGAAAAGGACCGCGCCCTTGCGCGCCGGTTCCAGAAGATCGACGTGAACGAACCTTCGGTTCCCGACACGATCAAGATCCTGATGGGCCTGAAACCGTCCTTCGAGAAGCACCACGATCTTCGCTATACTAACGAGGCGATCAAGTCGGCGGTGGAACTGGCCAGCCGCTATATCAACGACCGCAAGCTGCCTGACAGCGCCATCGACGTGATCGACGAGGCCGGTGCGGCGCAGCATCTGGTTTCCGAAAGCAAGCGCCGCAAGACGATTTCCCCCAAGGAGATCGAGGCCGTCGTGGCCAAGATCGCCCGCATTCCGCCGAAAAACGTCAGCAAGGACGATGCCGAGGTTCTTCGCGATCTCGAATCCTCGTTGAAGCGGGTCGTTTTCGGTCAGGACGCGGCGATCACGGCGCTGTCGTCAGCCATCAAACTGGCGCGCGCGGGCCTGCGGGAACCCGAAAAGCCCATCGGCAACTATCTGTTCGCCGGACCCACGGGCGTCGGCAAGACCGAGGTTGCCAAGCAGTTGGCAAGCACCCTGGGCGTGGAACTGCTGCGCTTCGACATGTCGGAATACATGGAGAAGCACGCGGTTTCCCGTCTGATCGGCGCACCTCCGGGCTATGTCGGCTTTGACCAGGGCGGGATGCTGACCGACGGCGTGGACCAGCATCCGCATTGCGTGCTGCTGCTGGACGAGATTGAGAAGGCGCACCCGGATGTCTACAACATCCTGTTGCAGGTGATGGACCACGGCAAGCTGACGGACCACAACGGTCGTCAGGTGGATTTCCGCAACGTGATCCTGATCATGACCTCGAACGCGGGTGCGTCCGATATGCAGAAGGCCGCGATCGGCTTTGGCCGCGACAAACGCGAGGGCGAGGATACGGCTGCGATCGAGCGGACCTTCACGCCCGAGTTCCGCAACCGTCTGGACGCGGTCATCAGCTTTGCTGCCCTGTCGCGCGACGTGGTGGTCCATGTGGTCGAAAAGTTCGTGCTGCAACTGGAAGCGCAGCTGATGGACCGCAACGTCCATATCGAGCTGACCCCCGAGGCCGCCGACTGGCTGGCCGAAAAGGGTTACGACGACAAGATGGGCGCGCGTCCCCTGGGCCGCGTGATCCAGGAGAACATCAAGAAGCCGCTGGCCGAGGAACTGCTGTTCGGCCGGCTGACTAAGGGCGGCGTGGTCCGCGTGAAGATCGAGGACGACAAGCCCGCCTTCGACATCACCGGCCCGGACGCCCCGCGCATCGGCAAGTCCAAGACGCCGCTGCTGACCGCCGAGTGATCGGCCCGACAGGAACGAAGCCCCGCCCGACCTTGTCGCGGCGGGGCTTTTCTTTTGCAGCGGGCGGCAAGCCGAAGGCTTGGCGTTTCCGGCCCCTTCGATGGGGGTTGGAAACGCCCTTCCCCTCAGACCAGTTGCGCCGGGATCAGCCCGCGCAAGGCGTTCCCCATGAACAGATCGCCCGCGGCCAGATCGGCGGGCATCAGCCGCGCCTCCTCGGCCCTGCCCGCGTCGATCAGCGACCTGCGCAGCACCCCCGGCAGCAGCCCGCAGGACAGCGGTGGCGTCAGCAGCCGGTCTCCCCGCCGCAGGAAAAGGTTGGTGATGGTCCCCTCGCAGACCTCGCCGCGTTCGTTCAGCAGGATCGCCTCGTCTGTCCCCTCGGGCAAGGCCGCGCGCGCCCGGTCATAGACGGGTCGGTGCGAGGTCTTGATCCCCAGCCAGGGATCTGCGCTGTCCAGCCGCAAAGGCGACAGGACCACCCGCCAGAAGGCCGGATTGGCAGGCAGCGGCTGGTGCGTCACACTAATCGCCCCCACCGCATAGACCGCCAGCCGCACCCGCAGGATTTGGCCCTTCGGCACGGCGCCCAGGGCGGCCTGGACCGCATCCTCATCCAGCGGAAAGCCCACCAGTGCGCAACCGTGCCGCAGCCGATCACGGTGCAGCGGCCACAGCGCGATCCGGCCATCCGCCTCGACGCGCATAGTCTCGAAAACGGTCAGGCCTGGCGGGACAGGTCCAGGAAAGCGGCCTTGCACAATGCTTCCTCCCATTCGGATCCGGCGCGGCTGTCATGGGTGATGCCGCCGCCCACATTCAGCAGCAGGCGGTCTGGGCGATCCAGGACCGGCGTGCGGATCGCCACCGAAAAGCGCATCGGCCCCGCAGGATCCATCCAGCCTATCGCCCCGCAGTAAACGCCCCGCGCGGCCTGTTCCAGTTCCGCGATGATCTGCATCGCCCGGATTTTCGGCGCCCCGGTGATGGACCCGCAAGGAAACAGCGCCCGCAGGATATCCGGGAAACCGACCCCAGGCGCCAGTTGGCCCGTCACGGCGGAAACCATCTGGTGCAGCGTGGCATAGGTTTCGACATGGAACAGCTGCGGCACCTTCACGCTGCCTGGCAGGCAGATGCGCGACAGATCGTTGCGCAGCAGATCGACGATCATCAGGTTCTCGGCCCGGTCCTTTTCGGACGCGGCCAGGGCGGCCGCGCGATCCGCGTCTTGAGCCGCATCGCCCCCGCGCGGGGCCGTGCCCTTCATCGGCCGCGTTTCGATGCGGCCCGACCTATCAACGGCAAAGAACAGTTCCGGGCTGCGCGACAAGACGACCGGCCCACCCAGATCGACAAAAGCCCCCTCGCCCACCGGTTGCCGCGCGGCGAGGGCGCCGTAAAGGGCCAAGGGTTCGCCTGCCACATCGGCTTGCATTGGGAAGGTCAGGTTGACCTGATAGCAATCGCCCGCAGCGATGTAGTCCCGCGCCCTGGCAATGGCTGCGTCATAGCGCGCGCGCGACCACAGCGGTTGCGCGGGGCCGATGGCGGCGGTGGATTCGGGCAAGGCCGGCACGGGCCGGGGGCAGTCGAAGACCCCCATCAGGATCAGCGGATGGTTGCGCACCGCAGGCATCAGCGGGGCCAGTTTCGGGGTCAGCGCATGGCCCAATTCATAGGACAGGCAGCCCGCAACCCAATGCCCCTGCGCCCGCGCGGCCTCGATGGCAGCCAAGGCCGGGGCGACGCCCGCCGCCGTGTCGGCGCGGATCACCATCCGGGGCGCCGCGAACAGGGTGCCGCCGGGCAAGGGGCCGTGGTCGAACCGGATTTGCCCGGTCACTTGGCGGCCTTGGCCTTGGCCGCCAGATCGCGGGCCACCGCGAAGGCGCCCTTGATGCGGTCGGCATCCGTCTTCCAGTCGTTGGCCACGAAGATCTTGTTGTCGGTGACCTTCGCCCGCGCCCGATGTTCGGTCAGGAATTCAACCAAGCCAGAGGGGTTGGGGAACTTGTCCATGTGGAACTGGACCGTCGCCCCCTTCGGCCCGGCATCCAGCCGCGAGATATTGGCCCGCTTGGCCATTGCCTTGATGCGGATCACCAGCAGCAGGGTGTTCACCTCTCTCGGAAGAGGACCGAAGCGGTCGATCAGCTCGGCGGCAAAGCCCTCCAGTTCGACCTTGGTGGTCAGTCCGGACAAGCGGCGGTACAATCCAAGGCGCACGTCCAGGTCGGGGATGAAGCTTTCCGGGATCGTCACCGGCACGCCCAGGTTCAGTTGCGGCGCCCATTCGTCCTCGGGCGTGCCCTCGATCTCGCCCGATTTCAGCTTGGCGATGGTTTCCTCCAGCATCTGCTGGTAAAGTTCGAAACCCACCTCCTTGATATGGCCCGACTGTTCCTCGCCCAGAAGGTTGCCGGCGCCGCGCAGATCCAAGTCCTGCGAGGCCAGGTTGAAGCCCGCCCCCAGCCCGTCGATGGATCCCAGGAATTTCAGCCGCCGCATGGCCTGCTGGGTCAGCGGCTGGCGCGGCTTGGTGGTCAGATAGCAATAAGCGCGGGTCTTGGACCGGCCCACCCGGCCCCGGATCTGGTAAAGCTGCGCCAGCCCGAACATATCGGCGCGCCAGACGATCATGGTGTTGGCGGTCGGGATATCCAGGCCGGATTCCACGATCGAGGTCGCGACCAGCACGTCATGGCTGCCGTCGTAAAAGCCGTTCATCCGCCCATCCAGATCGCCCGCCGCAAGCTGGCCATGGGCGACGAGATAGCTGACCTCGGGCATATTCTCGCGCAGCCAGTGTTCCACGTCCGGCAGGTCGGACAGGCGCGGAACCACGAAGAAGCTTTGTCCGCCGCGATATTTCTCGCGCAGCAGGGCCTCTCGGATGGTGACGCTGTCGAATTCGCTGACATAGGTGCGGATCGACAGGCGGTCCACGGGCGGCGTGCCGATCACCGACAGGTCGCGCACGCCGGTCAGCGACAGTTGCAGCGTGCGCGGGATCGGCGTCGCGGTCAGGGTCAGGACGTGGATGTCCGACCGCAGTTCCTTGAGCCGTTCCTTGTGGGCCACGCCGAAATGCTGTTCCTCGTCGATGATCAGCAGGCCCAGGTTCTTGAAACGCACGCCCTTGGCCAGGACTGCATGGGTGCCGACGACAATATCGACCGCGCCGTCGGACAGCCCTTCGCGCGTCTTGGCCGCATCCTTGGTGGAAACGAAACGCGACAAGGGGCGAACCACGATCGCCGTGCCCCGGAAACGTTCGGCGAAGGTCTTGAAATGCTGCCGCGCCAGCAGGGTCGTGGGCGCCACGACCGCGACCTGCATTCCCTGCGACGCCGCGATAAAGGCCGCGCGCATCGCGACCTCGGTCTTGCCGAAGCCCACGTCGCCCACGATCAGGCGGTCCATGGGGCGGCCCGCCGCCAGATCCTCGGCCACGTCGTCGATGGCGGACAGTTGGTCGTCGGTTTCGCTATAGGGAAAGCGCGCGGCGAAGGCCTGCCAGTCGTGATCCTCGGGTTCCAGAACGGGCGCGGCGCGCAGCAGGCGTTCGGCGGCAACCCGCATCAGCTTGTCGGCGATCAGCTTGATACGTTCCTTGAGGCGCGCCTTTCGCGCCTGCCAGGCCCCGCCGCCAAGACGGTCCAGCAGCCCTTCCTCGTGCCCATAGCGCGACAGCAGTTCGATATTCTCGACCGGCAGGTAAAGGCGGTCGCCGCCCGCATATTCCAGCGCCACGCAGTCATGGGGCACGCCCATGGCCTTGATGGTTTCCAGCCCCGTGTAACGACCGATGCCGTGTTCGACATGGACGACCAGATCGCCCGGCGTCAGGCTGGTCGTGTCCTTCAGGAAATTATCAGCCTTGCGGCGCTTCTTTGCGCCCCGGATCAGGCGGTCGCCCAGCACGTCCTGTTCGGAAATCACCGCCAGCTTGCCGAGCGCCTGCCCGTCCGCCACGAAGCCTTCGTCCAGCGGCCAGACCGCCAGACCCACGGTACCCGGCTTGTCCGACAGGTCGCGGATGTCGGTGACGGGCTTGGCAGCGGCCATGCCTTCATCCGCCAGCAGGCCGGCCAAGCGCTCCCGCGCGCCTTCGGAAAAGCTGGCGACGACGACCCGATGGTCCTTGGACAATGCCTTCACATGATCGGCCAGAGCCTTGAACAGGTTGATGCTTTCGGCCTGGCGCTCGGGTGCGAAATTGCGGCCCACGCGCCCGCCCGCGTCCAGCACCCCCGGTCCCGGCGGCTGCGGCAGGACCGACAGCCGCAGCACCCGGTGCGCGGCCAGCCAGGCGGACCATTCGCCTTCAGGGGGGAACATCGCGTCTGGAGGCACGGGTTTATAGACCGTGTCGCTGCGCCCCTTGGCGGCCATCGCGGCCTTTCGCGCCCCGAACTGTTCGTTGATCATGCCCCGGCGGGCGTCGATGACCTGACCCACATGGTCGTCCAGCAGGATGGATGCACCGGGCAGGTAATCGAACAGGCTTTCCATCCGGTCGTGGAACCAGGGCAGCCAATGTTCCATCCCTGCCGTCTTGCGTCCCGCGCTGACGCTTTCATACAGCGGGTCGTTCGTGCCCCCGCCATATTCGGTGCGATAGTTCTGGCGGAACCGGGTAATGGCGTCCTGATCCAGGATCACCTCGGACATTGGCGCAAGCTCGATCCGCGACAGCTTTTCGGTGGTGCGCTGCGTTTCCGCATCGAACCGGCGCGCGCCGTCCAGCACGTCGCCAAACAGATCCAGCCGCACGGGGCCGGATTCGCCGGGCGGGAAGATGTCGATGATCCCGCCGCGCACGGCATAGTCGCCGGGTTCGGTCACGGTGGGCGACTGGGTGAAGCCCATGCGCACCAGGAAATCGCGCAAGGCGCCTTCGTCGATGCGGTCGCCCACGCGGGCCACGAAGCTGGCACCCTGGACGACATTGCGGGCGGGCACCCGTTGCAGCACGGCGTTCAGTGTGGTCAGCAGCACGAACGGCCCCTTGACCGCCCCCTGCACCAGGCCCGCCAATGTCGCCATGCGCGCCGCCTGGATATCAGGCGAGGGCGAGACGCGGTCGTAAGGCGTCGTATCCCAGGCCGGAAAATCCAGAACGACAAGATCGGGCGCCAGGAAAGCCAGGGACGCCCGCATCGCGGCCATGCGGCGGTCGTCGCGGGCGATGTGAATCACGGGCGCGCCGCGCGCAGCCTCGCGCGCAAGCAACGCGGCGTCATAGCCCTCGGGCGCGCCGGAAAGGATCAGGTGTTCGGCCATGCGGTTGAGGTAAAGCCCCGCGCGGCGGAGTCAAGGCGTCAGAAGCCATAGGGATGGATCAGCGACCACAGCGCACCCAGCAGGGCCGTCACCGCGACCGCCGCCATCGACAGGACCGTGACCAGCCGCCGGTGGATCACCATGCGGCGCACGGCCTCGGCCGCGATGGCCGGAACGGGCTGCGCGCCCTGCTCCGCGGCATCCAGCAAGGGCACCAGGCGGCGGGCAAGCGCCACGCGCATCCAGAACAGGATCGCAAAGGGAAACAGCAGCAGGAAACCGGCAAGCGCCAGTTCCAGCCCATAGCCCAGTCCCATGATCGCAAGCGAGGTCAGCGCAAATCCCGTAGCCCCCAGGAACACCGCGCCTTCCCGCGCGCCCAGGCGCCAGCGGGGCAGGACCAGCGACAGCCAGTCCAGCAGGTGCAGCACGACAGGGGATTCGCTCTCGCCCGCCTGGATCGCCGTGCGGGCGCGGCCCAGGATCTCGACCGGCACGCCGATCACGCCGCGACCGGTCAGCGACCAGGTGCCGATCACCACCAGCCAATACCAGACCGTGCCAAAGGACCGGCTGTCCAGAAAGCCGATCAGGCTGTCGAATTGCGGCACGCGGGCTTCCTTGTCCTTGGTCGCGCGCGACCTTAGAACGGCTGTTGCCGAAGGAAAAGCCGTCTTGCGCCCCCCCGAAAGGAAGCCTGCCATGCCGACGCCGATCATCGCCCCCTTCCCCGCTTCGCGCCTGCGCCGCCTGCGCCGGACCCCTGCGATCCGCGCCATGGTGTCGGAATGCGACGTGACGCCCGCCAACCTGATCTGGCCGATCTTCGTGACCGAGGTTCCGGGGGCCGAGGGGGAAATATCCTCCATGCCCGGCGTCGAACGGCTGACGCTGGACGGGGCACGGCGGGCGGCGGAACGGGCGGCACGGCTGAACATCCCGGCGATCTGCATCTTTCCCCATTCCGATCAGGATCTTAAGACGGAAACCTGCGAACGCGCATGGGATCCCGACAACATCGGCAACCGCGCCATTCGCGCCGTCAAGGAAGCCGCGCCCGACCTGGCGGTAATGACCGACATCGCGCTCGATCCCTACAACGCCAACGGACATGACGGCATCGTCGTGAACGGCGAAATCCTGAACGACGAAACGGTCGAGGCCCTGGTGCGCATGGCCCTGGTCCAGGCGGAATCCGGCGCCGACATCCTGGGGCCGTCGGACATGATGGACGGCCGCATCGGCGCGCTGCGCGGCGCGCTGGAAGGGGCGGGTCACAAGCACACGGCGATCCTGTCCTATGCCGCCAAGTTCGCCTCCAGCTTCTATGGTCCGTTCCGCGATGCGGTGGGCGCATCCGGTCGGCTGGTGGGCGACAAGAAGACCTATCAGGTCAACCCTGCCAACCGAGGCGAGGCGATCCGCTGCGTCGCGCGCGACCTCGCCGAAGGCGCGGACATGGTCATGGTCAAGCCTGGCCTGCCCTATCTGGACATCTGCCGCGCGGTAAAGGACCAGTTCGGCGCACCCACCTTTGCCTATCAGGTCAGCGGCGAATACGCGATGCTGGAAGGCGCGATCCGCAACGGCTGGCTGTCGCGCGACGCCATGTTCGAAAGCCTTTTGTGCTTCCGCCGGGCGGGTTGCGACGGGATCCTGACCTATTTCGCGCCCCAGGTGGCCGAGGCCATTGCGGCCCGTGCCTAGGCGGCAGGCGAACCGTCGCCCGCCTCCATCGGGGCGGGTGACAGGCACGTTGGAATACCCTACATTCCCGGCAAAATGCCGGGGCATCCGGCGACAACGCGGGGACACGTGATGAGCAGCCTTTTCCAGACCAGGATCGACCGTCGCGTGCTGCTGAGGGGCGTTGCGGGCACTGCAGCCCTGGCTCTTGCCGGATGCAGCAATGCCGTGGGTACGAATGCCGGGGCGGAACTGGATGCGCGGGTCGATGCGACCCACAACTACCTGATCCAGAACTATCCCTCGGCGCAGGCGCTGGTGCAGAACGCGCGCGGCGTCCTGTACATGCCCCTGATGACCGAGGCGGCGCTTGGCGTCGGCGGGGCCTATGGCCAAGGCGCGCTGCGGATCGGCGGGGCGACGGTGGATTACTATTCCGCCACGCGCGCCACCGTGGGCCTTCAGGCGGGCGCGCAGCAGTATGCGCATGTGCTGATCTTCCAGACCGATGCCGCGCTTGCGTCCTTCCGGGCCTCGCCCGGTTGGCTGGCGGGGGCCAACGCCTTCTATGCGATCCCGCAGGGCGGCATGGCGCTTGGCGCGGACACGATCACCGCGCAACTGCCGGTCGTGGCGATGATCTTCGGCCAGGCGGGACTGATGGCAGGCGCGTCCATCGAGGGCACGAAATACACCCGCGTCATCCCGTCCGAAATACCGACCCTGGGCTTTGGCGGCATGGGATTGCCGCAGATGCAGATGCCGCAAATGCCCCAGATGGGCCGTTACTAGCCCGAGGTCAGGTGCCGCAGCCCGTGCGTGACATCGGCGCGCACGGCCAGCCGCAGCGCGGGTTCATCCCCCGCCCGCAACGCGGCCAGGATCATGCGGTGGTGGCGTGGGGGTTCGTTCCGCTTCACCCGGCCATACAGCGCGCGCATCGTCGGACCCAGTTGCAGCCAGATGGTTTCCAGCATCGCCAGCATCGCGGGTGCCTGGGCGCGCAGATACAGCATCCGGTGAAATTCCAGGTTGCAGCGGATATAGCCCACTGCATCATGGTTTTCGACCGCATCGGCAATGCGCGCGTTCATCTGCGCCAGCCGGTCGATCAGCGCGAAATGTGCGCGCGGCAGGGCGCGGGCGGCCAGCTCGGGTTCGATCAGGGCGCGCAGGGCGGCCAATTCCTCGATCCGGTCGTCCGACAGCGCAGGCGTGGTCACCCGGCCCGAGGCGGACATCGTCAGCGCCCCTTCGGCCACCAGGCGGCGCACAGCCTCGCGCGCGGGGGTCATCGACAGGTTGTATTCGCGGGCGATGCCGCGCAGGGTCAGCGGCTTGCCAGGGGGCAGTTCGCCCAGCATGATCCGGCTGCGCAGGTTGCGATACAGCTTTTCATGGGCGGATGGATCGGTTGATCGGGCGGGGGCATTCATGTCCGTGGTTGTGATCACAAAGGGCGCCCCCGTCAATCCCTCGCCGGATCGCGGAACTGCCAGGCCATCAATTCCGACCCATGCCGCCGCAGCCAGTCGCGGTGCTTCGCGTAATCGGGAACCAGCCCGGCCACGGTCGCCCAGAAACGCGGTGAATGATCCATGTGGCGCAGATGCGCGACCTCGTGCGCGGCGACATAGTCCAGCACGGCGGGCGGGGCCATCGCCAGACGCCAGGAAAACATCAGCCGCCCGTCCGATGTGCAACTGCCCCACCGCGACCGCGTATCGCGCAGGACAATCGCCTGATAACTGCGGCCCAGCGCCGCCGCATGACGGTCGCAGGCCGCGCGCAGATGGCCCATCGCCTTGTGCTTGAGAAAGGCCTGCACCACCGGCCCCGCCGGGCGGGTGGCGGGCAGCAACAGCGCCTTACCCGCCACCTGGGCCGCCCGGACGGCGGCAGGGGACAGCGCCAGCCGCTCGCCCGACACCGGGACCACTGCGCCGTGTCGGACGATGCTGGGGGCGGGCCGGCGATCCGCGGCTTGCAGCAGCCATTCCGCCTTGGATTCCGCAAATGCCGCGCCATCCGACAACGCAACATGGATGGGCAGCGTCAGCACGACAGGCCCGCCATCGCGCGGCACGCGCAGCGTCATGCGGCGGGCACGGCCCGACCGCCGGCACATGATCCGCATCCCGTTGCCGATGGTGAACGCCTCGGCCATCCGCCTGCCCTTGCCCTGCCCCGCCGTTGCTGTCAGAAAAGCCTTTGACACCCCCCGGCACCTGTGGCAGGGGGACCACCGATTTCCCTAAACGCGGCGGAAGGAAAATGCCATGCCCAAAGAGGAATGGGGCACGAAACGCCTGTGCCCGCACTGCGCCACGCGGTTCTATGACCTGCGCGCCAATCCGATGACCTGCCCGGCCTGCGCTAACCAGTTTTCGCTGGAAAGCCTGACCGACAGAAGCGGCAAGACGCTTGTCACCGAAAAGACCGTCGCCCGCGACACCGACGACCTTGTCGATGACGAGGAGGATTTGGGCGACGATGCAGGCGAACTGGACGACGATCTGCTGGAAGAAGACGATGACGACGGCGACGTGTCGCTGGACGACATCGCCGACGTTGCCGAAAGCGACGAGGATTAAGAAAAAGGCCGGTCCCAGGACCGGCCTTTTTGCTTCGCAGCAGCCGGGCGATGATTCAGGCCGCACCGGGTGAACCTCGGCCTTGTCTCGACAGCCTGTCGGCATCGCTGCCCTATCCAGCCCTTGATCAGTTGAAGGTATGCACCCTCAGCTTCAGGCTGCCATCTTCCTGCCTTTCGAAGACATGGGTCGCCACCCCTGCCCATGGCTGGTCGGCGCCCTGGGCGTCCTTGCCATTGGCCGACCATTTGGCCGTGCCGACCAGCAGGTCGTCGTTGCCCTCGGCCTCGATCAGTTCCAGCTTGTGTCCCGTCACCCCCATGCCGAACAGTCCGCCAAAGAACTCCTCGACCCCCTGGGGGCCTTTGATCACGTCATGGGTGGCGGGCAGAAAGATCGCGTCCGGCGCATAAAGCGCCGCAACGGCTTTCGCATCACCCGCGTTGAAGGCCGCGTCCCATGCGGAATTGGCGGCGCTGACATCGCTGGCGGGATCGGCACCAGCGGCAGTGGCCGCCAAAGCGCAAGCACACAGCACCGCAGACATCGAGGTCGGAGATTTGACCATAACTTCCTCCCTGCAATTTCCGGGGTACGCCATCACGGCGCCCCAGCCCATCATACATCCTCACCAGCCCTCTGTCGCCAACCGTGGCGCAGGGTGCTGCGGCTGGCGTCCGGGCCAGGTCTTGCTGAAGCAGCGGCTCCTCGGAATATACCGAGAAAGGACGACCGGCACCCTGCCGAGACCCGCATAAGGCTGGTCAGCCCATACGATAGTTCGGACTTTCCCGCGTGATCTGCACGTCGTGGACGTGGCTTTCCTTCAGCCCCGCGCCGGTGATGCGGACGAACTGGCAGTTCCGGCGCATCTCCTCGACCGTGGCGCAGCCGGTATAGCCCATGGCCGCCCGCAGGCCGCCCACAAGCTGGTGGATCACCGCATTGGCGGAACCCTTGTAGGCCACCTGCCCCTCGATCCCTTCGGGAACCAGCTTGTCGGTCGCGGCATCCTTCTGGAAATAGCGGTCCGCGCTGCCCCGCGCCATGGCACCCAGGGATCCCATGCCGCGATAGGACTTGAAGCTGCGGCCCTGGTACAGGATCACCTCGCCCGGCGCCTCGTCGGTGCCTGCGATGGCGCTGCCGACCATGGCGCAGCTTGCGCCCGCCGCGATCGCCTTGGCGAAATCGCCGGAAAACTTGATGCCGCCATCCGCAATGATCGGCACGTCGCCCGCAGCGGATGCCGCGTCCATGATCGCCGTCAACTGCGGCACGCCGACGCCCGCCACGATCCGCGTGGTGCAGATCGACCCAGGCCCGATGCCCACCTTGACCGCATCGGCGCCCGCGTCGATCAAGGCACGCGTGGCTTCGGCCGTGGCGACGTTGCCCGCGACCACCTGCACCTGGTTGGAAAACAGCTTGACGCGCTCGACCGCCTTGGCGACGCCCGCCGAATGGCCATGGGCGGTGTCGATCACGACCATGTCCACGCCCGCCTCGATCAGAGCCTGGCTGCGCTCAAAGCCCTCGTCGCCCACGGTAGAGGCCGCAGCGACACGCAGGCGGCCCAGGTCGTCCTTGCAGGCCAGCGGGTTCAGGACCGACTTCTCGGTATCCTTCAGGGTCAAGAGGCCTGTCAGCTTGCCTTGGCTGTCGGCGATCAGCAGCTTTTCGATCCGGCGTTCCTTCATCAGGCCGATGGCCTGCTGGCGGTCCGCCGGTTCATTCAGCATCGCCAGATTGTCCGTGGTCATCACGGCACGCACCGGCGTCCGATTGTCGCTGGCGAAACGCATGTCGCGGTTGGTCACGATGCCGACGATGCGCCCCTCGTCGTCCACCACCGGAAAGCCGGTGACATTAAAGCGTTCCTGGAAGGCCCGCGCGTCGCCCACGGTCTGGTCGGCCCGCAGCGTGATCGGGTTATAGACGATGCCCGATTCGAACCGCTTGACGCGCCGAACCTCGTCGGCCTGCTGTTCGGCGGTCAGGTTGCGATGGATCACGCCCATGCCGCCCGCCTGAGCCATAGCGATGGCCATGCGGCTTTCGGTGACGGTGTCCATGGCGGACGACAGCAACGGGATGTTCATGGCGATGCTTCGGGTCACGCGCGTTGTTACATCGGCGGTCGACGGCATGACCGTGGATGCGGCAGGCACCAGAAGAACATCATCAAAGGTAAGCGCCTCACGAATCTGCATGGGAGTGTCCTTGCGGCAACATCGTTTGGCAGTTTCCCCTTTCACGCGTCGGGGTCTTTGTCCAGTGCGTTGGCGCGGATTTCTTGCGCGAACTGCATGGGCACGGACAACCGAAAGTTGCCCCAATGCCACGGACCCCACACGCATTCCGGGCGGACGCCGCGTCATATTGCACCGTCAATTGATTCGTAGAACATCGGCGGTAAGTTGCGAATCCAGCGGTCCCATGACTGCCAAGGGAGGAACCTATGAAGAAAATCATGACGGGCGGTGCGGTTCTGCTGATATCCGCATCACCGCTCATCGCGGGCGGGATCGAGCGCGCGCCGCAGTCCCTGTCGGTGCTGTTCGAGGAAGGCAATTACGCGGAATTGAGCTTTGGTGGTGTCGATCCCACCGTGGAAGGGACGGATGTCGGCGTTCCGCCCAATCCGTTTATTCCCAGCGGCATTCCTCCCAGCTCGACCGGCGACGTGGCACAGGGCTATGGCTTCGTCGGCCTGTCCTACAAGCACCAGTTCAACGATAACATATCAGCTGCCATCATCATGGAGCAGCCTTTCGGAGCGGACATCCGCTATCCACTGGCGCCGGCCGGTTCGCCCGTTCTTGGCGGCACCCGGGTTGAGGTTAATTCGACCACCTTCACGGCATTGGCGCGATACAAGTTCGAAAACAACTTTTCGATCCATGGCGGGATCCGCGCATCGAAAGCCAATGGTGGCGTGACCTTGAACGGGTTGGGATACAACCGGATTGCGCCGCCCTACAATCTGGAGATCGAGGACGAATGGGGCATGGGCTACGTCCTCGGCGCGGCCTACGAGATACCCGAGATCGCCGGCCGTGTGTCGCTGACCTACAACTCGTCCATCGACCACGACTTTGAGATGACCGAAACGGGAGATGTCATTCTGGGTGCGACCAACGGCCTGACCGATACCATCTCGGGGCGCTATACGGTCAAGACGCCGCGCAGCTGGACCGTGGAAGGTCAGACCGGCATTGCGCAGGACACCCTGGTTTTCGGTTCGATCCGCTGGGTGAAATGGTCCGAATTCATTGTCGACAACGCCGTCTTTCCTATCACTCCCCCGACAGGGGGAACGGTTCCGCTTGTCGAGGTCGAGGACACGACGACCTATACAATCGGCGTGGGGCGCAAATTAACGGACAACTGGTCCGCGTCGCTGTCGTTCGTCTATGAGCCCAGCGAAGGGGATACGGTTTCACCGCTTGCCCCGACCAACGGGCGCAAGGGTGTTACCCTCGCCGGCATATACACAATGGATAACATTAAGATCACGACAGGTATCAACTATACCCGGTTGGGTGGTTCTGACGTGGGCATCGGCGAAACCGGCAACAAAACGACCGTCGCCACGATGGAGGACAACCACGCCTGGGGCATCGGCGTCCGCATCGGCTACAGCTTCTGAAGCTTCCGCACCGTGACACTGGCAAGGCCTCGCTTCGGCGGGGCCTTTGCTTTCGAAACCCCCTGCATTACCTATGCGCCCGAAACGAAGGGGCATCCGATGATCTATGGCAGCGGCGGCGAATGGCTGGGGACAAGCGCCAAGCGCATTGTGCTGTTCGGGATGTCGGGCCTGGGCAAGACCTATCTGGCCAATATGCTGCGCGAAGCGGGCGACTGGTTCCACTATAGCGTCGATTACCGGATCGGCACCCGCTATATGGGCGAATTCATCGCCGACAACTTCAAGCGCGAGGCGATGAAGGTTCCTTTCCTGCGGGAACTGCTGCTGTCGGACAGCATCTATGTCGCCAGCAACATCACCTTTGACAACCTGGCGCCGCTGTCCACCTATCTGGGCAAGCCCGGAAGCCCCTCGCGCGGGGGGCTGCCCTTTGACGAATACTGCCTGCGCCAGAACCAGCACCGGAGGGCCGAGATCGCGGCCCTTCTGGACACGCGCCATTTTATGACCCGCGCCCGCGACATCTATGCCATCCCGCATTTCGTCTGCGACAGCGGCGGGTCGATCTGCGAGGTCGTGGATCCCGAAGATCCCGCCGATCCGGTCCTACAAGCCCTGGAACGCGACCTGCTGATGGTCTGGATCAAGGGGTCGGATGCCCATACCGCCGAACTGGTCCGCCGCTTCGACCGCGCACCCAAGCCCATGTATTACCAGCCGGAGTTCCTGGAAAAGGCCTGGATCGCCTATCGCGTGGAAAAGGGCCTGGACGGGGACGAGGTCAATCCCGACGACTTCATCCGCTGGATCTATGCCCGCGCCCTGGCCCACCGACAGCCGCGATACGAAGCCATGGCGCGGCGCGGCGTCACCATCCTGGCCGAGGAAGTGGCCGAAGTCCGAACCCCCGCCGATTTCGACCGCCTGATCGCCCGCGCCATCGACCGCAAGGAATGAACCCATGCCCATCACCCTGAACGAGAACCTGCCCGCCTATCGCATCCTGTCGGACGAAGGCGTGATGGTCATGTCTCCGGGCCGGGCCGCGACGCAGGACATCCGGCCGCTGCGCATCGCGCTGCTGAACCTGATGCCCAAGAAGATCCAGACCGAAAACCAGTTTGCCCGGCTGATCGGCGCCACGCCCCTGCAGATCGACTTTCAGTTGATCCGCATGTCCGACCATGAAAGCCGCAATACGGCGGCAGACCACCTGGAAAGCTTCTATCGCCCCTTCCGCGATGTTGCCGCCACGGGAGAGAAATTCGACGGCCTTCTGATCACCGGCGCCCCGGTCGAAAAGCTTCCCTTCGAGGACGTGACCTATTGGGACGAACTGACCCAGGTGTTCGCCTGGACGCAAAGCCATGTCCATTCCACCTTCGGCGTCTGCTGGGGCGGCATGGCGATGGCCTGGCATTTCCACCGGCTTGAAAAGCACCCCCTGGACCACAAGGCATTCGGCTGCTTCCGCCACCACAACCAGGCCCCGGCGTCCCCCTATCTTCGGGGCTTTTCGGACGATGTGCTGGTCCCCGTCAGCCGCTGGACCGAGGTGCGACAGCCCGACGTGGACGCCCGCCCTGCCCTGCGCACCCTGCTGGCCAGCGACCAGTGCGGTCCCTGCCTGCTGGAGGATCCGGGACACCGCGCGCTGTATGTCTTCAACCATTTCGAATACGACAGCACCACGCTCAAGGAAGAATACGACCGCGACGTGGCAGCGGGCAGGCTGATCAACGTGCCGGCGAACTATTATCCCGACGACGATCCGACCCGCGCGCCGTCGAACCGCTGGCGCAGCCATGCGCATCTGCTTTACGGTAACTGGATCAACGAGATCTATCAGACGACGCAATACGATCTGAACCGCATCGGAGAAGGATAGGACATGGCCCAAACCCCGGACCTTCCCCTGGTCGGCAAGATCACCGAGGCCTTGAAGGCCGCGCCCAAGGACATCAGGAAGCTGGTGGAAGGCGCGGACAAGGACGGCATCCTGGATCCGACCTATCCTTATCGCCGGGAACTGGACAAGAAGACCTACGAGGCGCAGATGGACCAGTTGCAGTTGCAACTGGTGCGCATGATGGGCGACGTGGTGGCGACCGGCAAGCGGCTGGTCGTGCTGTTCGAGGGGCGCGACGCCGCCGGCAAGGGC
This sequence comes from Paracoccus everestensis, assembly GCF_021491915.1. Classification (NCBI taxonomy): domain Bacteria; kingdom Pseudomonadati; phylum Pseudomonadota; class Alphaproteobacteria; order Rhodobacterales; family Paracoccaceae; genus Paracoccus; species Paracoccus everestensis. The sequence goes on from NZ_CP090836.1 coordinate 2,012,781, forward strand.
GGCACCATCGAACGCACCCGCGAAAACCTGAACCCCCGATCCGCCAGTATCGTCGCCCTGCCCACCCCGACCGAACGCGAGGCGGGTCAGTGGTATTTCCAACGCTATGTGGACTGGTTGCCCGCCGCGGGGGAAATAACCCTGTTCGACCGAAGCTGGTACAATCGCGGCATCGTCGAGCGCGTGTTCGGCTTTTCGACCGAACAGCAGCGCAACGCCTTTTTTCGCCAGTTGCCAAGCTTTGAACAAACCTTGGTCGATGACGGGATCATCCTGGTCAAGCTGTGGCTGAATGTGGGCCGCGCCGAACAGATGCGCCGCTTTCTGGACCGGGAATCCGATCCCCTGAAGCAATGGAAACTGTCGCGGATCGACGTGGACGGGCTGGCGAAGTGGGACGATTACACCGCCGCGATCCGCGACACGCTGAACCTGTCGCATTCGCCCATCGCGCCCTGGACCGTGATCCGGTCGGACGACAAGCGACGCGCGCGGCTGGCCGCGATCCAGACGATCCTGGGTGCGGTGGATTTCGCGTGCAAGGATATGGATCAGATCGGTGTCGCCGACCCCGCCATCACCGGCGGGCCGGAATTGCTGGACCGGTAAGGAGGGACCGATGGAACTGCGAAACAGCCGGGCCATCGTCACCGGCGGCGCCTCGGGCCTGGGGGCCGCGACCGCGGCATGGTTCCGTGAACAAGGCGCCACCGTGGTCATCCTGGACCGGGACGCGGGAGACGATCCCAACCACGTCCAGGCCGACGTGACTTCGGCCGACAGCACGGCCGCTGCCATTGCGCAGGCCGTGGATCGCATGGGTGGGATCGACATCTGCGTGAACTGCGCGGGGGTGGTCATTGGCGAACGGACCGTCGGGCGGAACGGACCGCATGACCTGGACGCCTTTCGCCGTGTGGTCGATGTGAACCTGATCGGCAGCTTCAATGTCCTGCGGCTGGCGGCAGCGGAAATGGCCGGGAACGGGCGGACCGAGAATGGCGTGATCGTCAACACCGCATCCGTCGCGGCCTTTGACGGGCAGAAGGGCCAGGCCGCCTATGCCGCATCCAAGGCGGCGATCGCGGGCATGACCCTGCCGCTTGCGCGCGATCTGGCGGGCCTGGGGATCCGGGTCTGCGCCATCGCACCGGGCATCTTTGCCACGCCGATGCTGCGCGGGCTGCCGCCCGACGTGCAGAACGGGCTTGCGGCCGAGGTCACCTTCCCGCCCCGGCTTGGCGATCCGAGGGAATTTGCCCGCATGGCCGCGCATATTGTCGAAAACGCCTATCTGAACGGCGAGGTGATCCGCCTGGACGGCGCCCTGCGGATGCGGTGATCACTGGGCGTTGAGAGCCGCGCGATTCCCTTGCGCGAGGGTTTCGCGGCCGTTAGCGTTTGGTCAAACCGCCCAACAGGAAGGCCGATTTCATGCGCTTGCTGACAACTACCGCCCTTGCCTCTGCCATCGCCCTGCCCGCCCTTGCGGCGGACCCAGAACTGACCGTCTTTGACTGGGCAGGGTTCGAGGAACCGTCGATTTTCCAGGGCTACGTGGACAAGCATGGCGACAGTCCGACCTATGCCTTTTACGGCGACGACGACGAGGCGTTCCAGAAGGTTGCCTCGGGGTTTCAGGCCGATGTGGCCCATCCCTGCAGCCAGATGGTCAGCAAATACCGCGATGCCGGACTGATCGAGCCTTGGGATACGTCGAAAATCCCGAATTTCGACAAGATCGCGCCCGAGTTCCTGGAATCCGAGGTGTTCAAGGATGACCAGGGCGTGTGGTTCATCCCGACCGATTGGGGCGCGACCGCCATCGCCTATAACACCGAGACGGTCCCTGCCGAGGACGTGTCCAGCCTGCAGGTCTTCACCGACCCCAAATACCAGGGCCGCACGTCCCTGCCGGATTCGTCGGACGATGTCTGGGCGCTTGCCTATCTGGCGACCGGGACGACCGATTGGACGGACGTGACCGACGAACAATTCTCCGCCGCGGCCGATTGGCTGCGCCAGGCGCATCAGAACGTCGCGGCCTATTGGGCCGATCCGTCGGAACAGGCCCAGTTGATGGCTTCCGGCGCGGTGGACATCGCCTGGTCCTGGAACGACGGCGTCGTCTATCTGCAAGCCGACAACTATCCGGTGGGCTTCCAACGGGCGCCAAAGGAAGGATCGTCCACCTTCTTTTGCGGCTATATCAATCTGAAGAACGGGCCGGGCAACGAGGAAAAGGCCTATGACTTCATCAACGCCTGGCTGGAGCCTTCGGCGGGCAAGGCGCTGCTGGACACGATTGGCTATGGGCATACCTCGACCGAGGCGATGGCGACCATTGCCGAGGAGCCTGCTGTAAAGGAAGGTCTGGGCGAGATCGACGCCCCGATCCTGGCGCAGACTCCGAACGATCCGGCGCAGCGCGAAAAGCAGCTGGCCGAGTTCGAGAAGATCAAGGCCGGGTTCTAGGCGGAAAGGCGGGGGACCAGTCCCCCGCACCCCCTTGGGATATTTAGGTGAAGAAGAAAGGACGGGGCTTAGGCAGCCTCGTCCTTTTTGCGTGGGATATAGTTCAGGATCGGCGCCAGCCAGCGTTCGACCTCGGCCAGGTCCATGCCCTTGCGCGCGGCATAGTCTCGGGCCTGGTCTTCCTCGATCTTCGCCACGCCGAAGTAATAGCTGTCGGGATGCCCGATATAGAGGCCGGACACCGAGGATCCCGGCCACATCGCCATGCTTTCCGTCAGCCGCACCCCGGTCGCGGCTTCGGCATCCAGCAGGCGGAACAAGGTCAGCTTTTCGGTATGGTCGGGCTGCGCGGGATAGCCGGGCGCGGGGCGGATGCCCTTGTAGGGCTCTCCGATCAGATCCTGCGGCTTGAAGGTTTCGTCCGCGCCATAGCCCCAGAAGTCCTTGCGGACGCGCTCGTGTAGCATCTCGGCCATGGCCTCGGCGATGCGGTCGGCAAGGGCCTTGACCATGATGGCAGAATAATCGTCATTCGCGCGTTCATAGCGGGCCGCGATCTCGGATTCCTCGGGACCGGCGGTGACGACGAAGCCGCCGACATAATCAGGCCGGCCCTCGGGCGCCACGAAATCGGACAGCGCCACGTTCGGGCGCTCGCCACGTTTCGTCACCTGCTGGCGCAGGGTGTGCAGGGTTGCCAGCGGCTTCGACCTGTCCTCGCCCGTGAACAGGCGGATGTCGTCGCCCACCGCGTTGGCAGGCCAGAAGCCCAGCACGGCGCGGGGGTTGAACCACTTGCCGTCGATGATGCGGGCCAGCATCTCCTGCGCTTCCTTGAACAAGGCGCGCGCGGCCTCGCCCTGCTTTTCATCGTCAAGGATGCGGGGATAGACGCCCTTCAATTCCCAGGTCTGGAAGAACGGCGTCCAGTCGATATAGCGCGCGATTTCCGCCAGATCCCAGTCTTCGACGATCCGGGGGCCGGTGAACTGCGGGACAGTGGCGCGGTAGCCGGACCAGTCCACCTTCAGCGCATTGGCCCGCGCCGCAACCAGCGGCAGGCGCTGCTTCGCAGCCTCGGCCCGTTCGTGGCGTTCCGCAACTTCCAGGTATTCGGCGCGGATCCCGTCCACATAGCCCGCCTGCTGGGTGGGCGACAGCAGGGACGACACCACCCCCACAGCGCGGCTCGCATCGGTCACATAGACGGCCGCGCCCTGATGGTAGCGCGGCGCGATCTTGACCGCAGTGTGGATTTTCGAGGTCGTGGCACCGCCGATCAGCAGGGGCACATGGAAGCCCTCGCGTTCCATTTCCGAGGCGACATGGACCATCTCGTCCAGGGACGGCGTGATCAGGCCGGACAGGCCGATCACATCGACCTGCCGTTCCTTCGCGACCTCGAGGATCTTCTGCGCGGGGACCATGACGCCCAGGTCGATCACCTCGTAATTGTTGCAGGCCAGGACCACGCCGACGATGTTCTTGCCGATGTCGTGAACGTCGCCCTTGACAGTCGCCATCAGGATCCTGCCCGCCGCCTGCCGTTCAGTGCCGCCGGTCAGACGCTTTTCCTCCTCCATATAGGGAAGAAGGACGGCGACCGCCTGCTTCATCACACGGGCGGATTTCACCACCTGCGGCAGGAACATCTTGCCCGCGCCGAACAGGTCGCCCACCACGTTCATCCCCGCCATCAGCGGGCCTTCGATGACGTGCAGCGGGCGTTCGGCCTGAAGGCGCGCTTCCTCGGTATCAGCCTCGATATATTCGGTGATGCCGTTCACAAGCGCATGTTCCAGCCGTTTTTCGACGGTCCATTCGCGCCAGGACAGATCCTTTTCGCGTGCCTTCTGCCCGCCTTCGCCCTTGAAGCGTTCGGCGATCTCCAGCAGGCGTTCGGTGGCATCGGGGCGGCGGTTCAGGACCACATCCTCGCAGGCGTCGCGCAGATCCGCTTCGATCGCGTCATAAACGGCAAGCTGCCCTGCGTTCACGATGCCCATGTCCATGCCCGCCTGGATCGCGTGATACAGGAACACGGCGTGCATCGCCTCGCGCACGGGCTCGTTGCCGCGGAACGAGAAGGACAGGTTCGACACCCCGCCCGAGACATGGGCGTGGGGCAGGTTCTGGCGGATCCAGCGGGTGGCCTCGATGAAATCGACGCCATAGTTGTTGTGCTCCTCGATCCCCGTCGCCACGGCGAAGATGTTGGGGTCGAAGATGATGTCCTCGGGCGGGAGGCCCACTTCCTCGGTCAGGATTTTATAGGCCCGCGTGCAGATCTCGATCTTGCGGGCGCAGGTGTCGGCCTGTCCCTGTTCGTCGAAGGCCATGACCACGACCGCCGCGCCATAGGCGAGGCACAGGCGGGCGTGATGGCGGAACTGGTCCTCGCCTTCCTTCATGCTGATGGAATTGACGACCGGCTTGCCCTGGACGCATTGCAGGCCCGCCTCGATCACCTCCCATTTGGAACTGTCGATCATTACCGGGACGCGGGCGATGTCGGGTTCGGCCGCCAGCAGGTTCAAGTATTCGACCATGGCGGCACGGCTGTCGATCAGCCCCTCGTCCATGTTGATGTCGATGATCTGCGCACCGTTTTCCACCTGATCGCGCGCAACCTCCAGGGCTGCGGCATAATCGCGGTTGGTGATCAGCTTGCGGAAGCGGGCAGACCCGGTGACGTTGGTGCGTTCGCCGATGTTCACAAAGGGAATGTCGGGCGTCAGGACAAAGGGTTCCAGGCCCGACAGGCGCAAGTGACGTTCAAGCATATTCCGGAACCTTTCGGGGGGCATAAGCCGCAACAGCCTCGGCAATGGCGCGGATGTGGTCGGGCGTCGTGCCGCAGCAGCCGCCGACGACGTTAACCAGCCCTTCGCGTGCGAATTCGGCAACCTGCACGGCGGTGTCGCCGGGGCCTTCGTCGTATTGGCCGAAGGCGTTGGGCAGGCCCGCGTTGGGATAGGCGCAGATGTTTGTGTCCGCCACGCCCGCCAGTTCCGCCAGATGCGGACGCATGGCCGATGCGCCAAGCGCGCAGTTCAGGCCCACTGACCAGGGCCGGGCATGGCGGACCGAATACCAGAACGCAGTCGGCGTCTGTCCCGACAGCGTGCGCCCCGAAGCATCGGTGATCGTCCCCGAAATCATCAGCGGCAAGGCCTGCCCGTGCGCCTCCATTGCCTGGATGCAGGCGAAGATCGCGGCCTTGGCGTTCAGCGTGTCGAAGATCGTCTCGATCAGCAGGATGTCGGCGCCGCCTTCGATCAGGCCCCGTGCCTGTTGCAGATAGGCTGCGCGCAGATCGTCAAAGGTGACGGCGCGGTATCCGGGGTCGTTCACATCCGGGCTGATGGACGCGGTGCGGTTCGTCGGCCCGATGGCGCCCGCGACGAAACGCGGCCGTCCATCCTGTGCGGTTGCGCGATCCAGCGCCCGGCGCACGATGCGCGTGCCCTCGACGTTCAGGTCGTGGACGGCCTCCTGCATCCCGTAATCGGCCTGGGCGATGGTGGTGGCGGAAAAGGTGTTGGTTTCGACGATATCCGCGCCTGCCATGGCATAGCGGTAATGGATCTCCTCGACCGCTTGAGGCTGGGTCAGGATCAGAAGGTCGTTGTTGCCCTGCTGGGGATGATCGGAATGATGGCGGCAGGCATGGCCCGACCCGTGGCCAGTATAATCGTCCTCGGCCAGCCGAAGCTGCTGGATTTGCGTGCCCATCGCCCCGTCCAGGATCAGGATCCGTTCGGCCGCAGCCGCGTCAAGCGCCGCGAAGGCGGGGGATCGGGAAAGTCTGCCGGTCATCGTGTCAACCCTTGCCAGGAAGGCGCAGGTATAGCGACAGGGGCGCGCAACGGCAAATTCATAATCCTACAGAAGATTATGAAAGCGTGGCATATCTCTTTTACCTTGGCTTCAATATCCTCGGGGGGTCCGGGGGGCGAAGCGTCCCCGGCTTATCGCTCACTCGGCGCTGTCACGGGCATAGACATCCTCGTATCGGATGATGTCGTCTTCGCCCAGGTAGCTGCCGGTCTGCACCTCGATCAGGACCATGGGCACCTTGCCGGGATTTTCCATCCGGTGAACGGCGCCCAGCGGCACATAGATCGACTGGTTTTCCGTCACCAGCGTCACCTTGTCATCGACCGTCACACGCGCGGTGCCGCTGACGACGATCCAGTGTTCGGACCGATGCACATGGCTTTGCAGCGACAGGGCCGCGCCGGGCTTCACCACGATGCGCTTGACCTGAAAGCGGTCGGCCAGGGCCAGCGTCTCGAACCAGCCCCAGGGGCGGTGATCGCGCGGGAATGCCGTGGCCTGCTTGCAGCCCTTGGCCTTCAGCGCGGTGACGGCGTGGCGCACGTCCTGGGCGCGGCTTTTGTCGGCCACCAGCACCGCGTCCGATGTCGCGACGACCATGACATCCGTCAAGCCGATCCCCACGACCTGCAAGTCGTCGCTGTCCGACCGCAGCAGCACGTCGTGGCAGTCGATCGCGGTGGAATTTCCGTCCGTCACCACCCCGGTGTCCGAGGGTTCCTCCAGCAAGGCCTCGCGCCAGACGGCGTCCCAGCCCCCCAGGTCGGACCAGCGCTCGGAAAAGCGCACCACGGTCAGGTTGCCGGCCTTTTCCATCACCGCATAGTCGATGGACTGGTCGGGCAGGCTGTCCCACGGCCCCTTGGCCAGCCGCAGAAATCCGATGTCGTCCTTGGCCTCGTCCAGGGCGGCCAGAACGGGGGACAGGTATTCCGGCGCATGGGCGCGAAACGCGTCAACCATGATGCTGGCCTTGAACAGGAAGATGCCTGCGTTCCACAGGAAACTGCCTTGCGCCAGCATCTGCGCCGCCGTCGCCGCATCGGGCTTTTCGACAAAGCGCGCCAAGGGCTGCGGGCCGTCGCCCTGCCCTACCAGTTCCAGATAGCCATAGCCGGTCTCGGGGCGGTCGGGGGTGATGCCGAACGTGACGATCCGGCCCTCGGCCGCCGGTCCCGCGCCCTGCCGCACGGCACGCCCAAAGGCCGCCTCGTCCGGGATCACATGATCGGAGGGGGCGACCAGCAACAGCCCTTCGGGATCTTTCGCCGCGACCATCAGCGCGGCGACCAGGATCGCGGGGGCCGTGTTGCGGCCCGACGGTTCGATCACGATGGCGCCGGGGCGGATGCCGGCCTGTTCCAGTTGCTCGGCCACGATAAAGCGGAAATCCGCGTTCGTCATCACCACGGGATCGGCAAAGTCCGGCCCTGCCAGCCTGCGGGCCGAGGCTTGGAACAGGGTCTGGTCCCCCATCAAGGGGGCGAACTGCTTGGGAAAGCTCTTGCGGGACACGGGCCACAGGCGGGTTCCCGATCCGCCTGCCATCAGGACGGGGGTGATCTTGGTCATGTAGCTGTCCCTTGCGGCCGGTTTTGTTACGCAAGGGATAGCCTGCGCCGTGGGCTGAGAAAAGCCCGCACATATGAAAAGACCGGCCCCGAAGGACCGGCCTGCAACGCGGGACAAGCCCCCACGCTTATTCGTAGATGTGGATGACCTTGCGGGTCTCGGGCTCGACCACCACGGGGCGGTCGTTGACATAGACGTATTGCACGGTCGAGTTCGGCACCGTCTGGATCGTCGCCGTTTCCGGCACAACGGTGCCAACCGCAAGGTCGCCGTCCAGAACGACGGACTCGGTGCGGTTTTCCATGATGTAGGTGCGGGTTTCGGGGGTCAGCGCGTCTTCGCTGACGTCGCCCATGACAGCACCGGCAACGCCGCCGATGGCCGCACCAATCGGGCCGCCAACCGCCGCGCCGGCGACTGCACCGGTCGCCGCACCGCCAAGCGCGCCGCCGCCGGTGGTGTTCGGGTCGCTTTCGACCTGCGTCACCGAGGTCGAAGGCTGGGTTTGAACGATGGTGGTTTCAGCAAAGCTGGCGCCCGCTGCAAGCGCCGCTACTGCGGTCATGGTCAGAAGGGTTTTCATCGTGATCTCCATTTCCGTATCTGCGTGTAAAATTCGCAAACCAGCGTCGAAGTTCCCGACGATCACGGATTATTGCCGTGACGCCACGGCATTAACCATGTTTCTTCATCGGCTTACCCGCCACATAGGTCTGGCGGATGCTGCGGTCGTCGCCCATGATCTGCAGCACGAACAGTTCCTGTTCCAGCGTTTCCGCCCGTTCCATGCGCAGCGCCATCGCGGGCGTGGCGCGGGCATCCAGCACCACCAGATCCGCCATGCTGCCGTGCGCCAGCGTGCCGATCTGATCCTCCATTCCCAAGGTCAGGGCATTGCCCCGCGTGATCCAGTGAAAGGCCGACAGCGGTGTCAGCTTTTGCCCGCGCAGTTGCAGGATCTTGTAGCCTTCGTTCAGGGTTTGCAGCATCGAATAACTGGTGCCGCCGCCGACATCGGTGGCGATGCCGCTGACCACGCCCGCCGCCCGCAGCCCTGCCTCGTCGAACAGCCCGGATCCCAGGAACAGGTTCGAGGTCGGGCAGAACACCGCCCGGCTGCCGGTTTCGGCCATGCGCGCGATCTCTCGCGGGCGCAGATGGATGGAATGGCCCAGCAGCAGCCTGGGGGACAGCAGGCCGTAGGTTTCATAGATGTCCAAGTAGTCGCGGGCCTGGGGATAAAGGCTCAGCGTGAAATCGATCTCGTCCAGGTTTTCCGACAGGTGCGTCTGGACATGGCAATCGGGATGTTCGCGCACCAGCGTTCCCGCCATCTCCATCTGTTCGGGGGTCGAGGTGATGGCAAAGCGCGGCGTGATCGCGTAACGCTGGCGCCCCTTGCCGTGCCAGCGGTCGATCAGGGCCTTGCTGTCGTCGTATCCCTGCCGGGGCGTGTCCAGAACCTCGGGCGGGGCATTGCGGTCCATCATCACCTTGCCGGCGACCATTGCCATGTTGCGGGCATGAGCTGCGGAAAACAGCGCCTCGGCGGATTCCTTGTGGACGGAACAGAAGGCCACGGCGGTGGTCGTGCCATGGTCGGTCAGCAGGTTCAGGAAGGCGTCGGCCATGGCGGGTGCATGGCCCTGCTGGCGAAAGCGGGCCTCCTCGGGGAAGGTATAGGTGTTCAGCCAGTCCAGAAGCTGCGCGCCCCAGCTGGCGATCACCTGCAGCTGCGGGAAATGGATATGCGTGTCGATGAAGCCCGGCAGGATCAGGTGCGGACGGTGGTCGATTTCCGCCAGGTCGGGGCGCGCCAAGGCCGTGTAGTCGTCCACGGCAAGGATGCGGCCATCCTCGACCAGGATCGCGCCGTCCTCGAGGTAGCGGTGGTTGGCGTCGGTGTCCTGTGGGTCGGCATGGAAGCCCAGAACGCGCCCCCGGATCAGCTGTTGCATGGATATTTTCGTGAAGAAGAATTGACGGTCAGCCGCGCGATCAGTTCGGCGGCGGTGAAGGCGGCAATGACGGCCGGGCGCTTGTCATGGGTGAAGCCCGCGCCGATGGGGCAGATCAAGGGCGCAGGGTCCAGGCCCCGTTCGCGGGCAAAGCGGCTGAACTGCGCACGCTTGGTGGCGCTGCCGATCATGCCGACATAGGGCAGGTCGTCGCGCGACAGCGCCTCGGCCGCCAGCAGGAAGTCGAGCGCGTGGTCATGGGTCAGGATCACCACGGAACTGCCAGGGCGGGCGGCGCGGATCTCGGCTTCGGGCAAGGGGGTCAGGCGTGTTTCGATGCCGAGCGCAGCCTGGGCCAGTTCCTCGGGACGTTGGTCGATCAGCAGGGGGTTGACCGGCAGGGGATGCAGGGCCTGCACCAGCGCGCGCCCGACATGGCCTGCGCCAAAGACCAGCACATCGGGATGATCCTCGGGCGTGGGGCCATGGCGGTCCAGTTGCAGGACCACCCTGCCCCCGCAGCATTGCCCGATCTCGGGGCCAAGGGGGATGTCCATGCGGGCCTCGGCCTCGCCCGATGCCAGCATGGCCCGCGCGCGGTCGATGGCCATGTATTCCAGCTGGCCGCCGCCGATGGTGCCTTCCACGCGATCGGGGCCGACAAACATCTCGGCCCCCGCATCGCGTGGCGTGGACCCGAGGGCCGATATGACCCGGACGCGGATCATCCCCGCAGCGCCTCGATCGCCATCAGCACGCGCTCGGGCGTGGCGGGGGCGTCCAGGCGGGCCGGTTCGCGGTAATCGCTGAAGGACGCGACGGCCATGTTGATCGCCTCGAACACGCTGATGCCCAGCATGAAGGGCGGCTCGCCCACGGCCTTGGACCGCTTGATGGTGCGCTCGGTCGCCTCGGACCAGTCGGCCAGGCTGACGTTGAAGATGCGCGGGCGGTCGGATGCCAGCGGCACCTTGTAGGTCGACGGCGCATGGGTGCGCAGCCGTCCCTTGTCATCCCACCACAATTCCTCGGTCGTCAGCCAGCCTGCGCCCTGGACAAAGGCGCCTTCGACCTGGCCCTTGTCCAGCGCCGGGTTCAGCGATCGGCCCACGTCGTGGATCACGTCGGTGCGGTCGATGACGTATTCTCCGGTTAGGGTATCGACCGAGACCTCGGACACCGCCGCGCCATAGGCATAGTAATAGAAAGGCCGCCCCCGCCCCGTCGCGCGGTCCCAATGGATCTTCGGCGTCTTGTAGAAACCCGCCGCCGACAGGTGGATCCGCGCCATATAGGCCGCCGCGATCACGTCGTTCCAGGGGATCATGTGGTCGCCCGCGCGGATATGGCCGGGGACGAACCGGACGTCCTCGCGCGGCTGCTGCCAGCGTTCGGCCACGAATTCGACCAGCCGGGCCTTGATCTGTTCCGCCGCGTCCAGCGCCGCCATGCCGTTCAGGTCCGTTCCCGAGGACGCCGCCGTGGCCGAGGTGTTGGGCACCTTTTCCGTCGTCGTGCGGGTGATCTTGATGCAGGTGATGTCGCACTGGAAGGCCTCGGCCACGACCTGCGCCACCTTGGTGTTGAGGCCCTGCCCCATCTCGCACCCGCCGTGGTTCAGGGCGATGGAGCCGTCGTTATAGACATGGATCAGCGCGCCAGCCTGGTTGAACCAGGTCGCAGTGAAGCTGATGCCGAACTTGACCGGCGTCAGCGCGATGCCCTTGCGGATCACGCCGCCTTTGGCGTTCCAGTCCAGCACGGCCTGGCGGCGGGCCTGATAGTCGCTGGATGCCTCCAGATCGGCGAAGATGCGGGGCAGGATCTGGTCGTTGACCTCCTGGTGATAGGGGGTCAGCTGGCCGTTCTGGTAAAGGTTGGCCTTGCGGATCTCCAGCGGATCGCGGCCCAATGCATAGGCGATTTCCTCGATCATCCGTTCGGCAACAATCACCCCTTGCGGACCGCCGAAGCCGCGAAATGCGGTGTTGCTGACGGTGTTCGTCTTCATCGGATGGCTGCTGATCCGCACGTCGGGGTAGTAATAGGCATTGTCCGCGTGAAACAGCGCGCGGTCCGTCACCGGGCCGGACAGGTCGGCGGAAAAGCCGCAGCGGGCATACCAGTCGCCCCGGACGGCGCGGATGCGGCCGGTGTCGTCAAAGCCCACCTCGTAATCCACGACGAAATCGTGGCGCTTGCCGGTGGCGGTCATGTCGTCGTCGCGGTCGGGGCGGATCTTGACGGCGCGGTTCCAGCGTTTCGCGGCAATGGCCGCGACGCAGGAAAACAGGTTCATCTGCGTTTCCTTGCCGCCGAAGCCACCGCCCATCCGGCGCACGTTCACCACGACCGCGTTGTTCCGGCAGCCTAGGACATGGGCGACCATGTGCTGCACCTCGGACGGGTGCTGGGTCGAGACGTTGATTGTCACGTCCTCGTCCTCGCCCGGGATGGCCATGGCGATCTGGCCTTCCAGATAGAAATGGTCCTGCCCGCCGATGTTGAAGCGACCCTTGATCCGGCGGGGCGCGGCGGCCATGCCCGCGTCGGCATCGCCCCGGCGCAGCGTCAGCGGGTCGGTGACATAGCCCATGCCCGCGTCCTTCGCGGCCATCGGATCAAGCGCATGGGGCAAGACGTCATAGGTGATGCGCGCCTTGTGCGCCGCGCGCCGCGCCTGGTCGCGGGTTTCCGCGATCACGGCAAAGACCGGCTGCCCCCAGAACAGCACCTCGCGTTCCGCAAAGATCGGGTCGTCGTTCTTGCCATTAGGCGACACGTCGTTGACGCCGGGAATGTCCTCGGCCGTCAGCACGCCCACCACGCCGGGGGATGCCAGCGTCTCCGAAAAATCCATGCCGGTAATCAACCCGTGGGCGCATTGAGACAAGCCCAGATAGGCGTGCAGCAACCCGTGAGGCTCGGCCAGGTCGTCGGTATAGTCGGCGCGGCCGGTGACGTGCTTGATGGCGCTGTCGTGGATGGTGTCCTGATGGGCCTGGCCGCGAATGGCGGTTTCGTCTTTCATCTCACGCTCCTACGGCTTGGCTCAGGCGCACGGGCAGGCCGGGCTCGGATTGTTCCAGCCAGAAGCGGCGGAACAGGTTGGCGGCGACCGTGCGGCGATAATCGGCGCTGGCGCGCCAGTCGGACAAGGGCTGGAAGTCGTCGGCCACGGCGCGGGCTGCGGCCTCGAACGTCTCGCGGGCGAAGGGCTGGCCAGTCAGCGCGGCCTCGGCCCCCGTGGCGCGCTTGGGCGTGCCCGCCATGCCGCCAAAGCAGATCCGGGCATCGGCGATGGTGCCATTGTCAACGGTCAGGCAGAAACCTGCGGCGACGGCGGTGATGTCGCTGTCGCGGCGCTTGGTGATCTTGTAGGCGGCGATCATGGCCTGCGGTTGGACAGGGATGATGACTTCCTCGACAAACTCGCCCGGCGCACGGTCTTGTTTCCCGTATTCGATGAAGAAGTCCCCCAACGGCAATTCGCGCCGCGCCGCGCCCTTGCGCAGCACGATCCGCGCACCCAGCGCGATCAGCAGCGGCGGCGTGTCGCCGATGGGGGATCCGTTGGCGATATTGGCGCCGATGGTGCCCATGTTGCGCACCTGCCAGCCGCCGATGCGCAGCCAATAGTCATGGGCGGCGGGGATGTGCTGGCGGATCAGGGGCGCGGCTTCGGAATAGGTGACGCCCGCGCCCAGGCGGATCTCGCCATTCTCGGCACGCTTCGACTTCATCAGGTGGCCGATGAACACGGCGGGCGAAATGTCGCGCATGAACTTCGTGACCCACAGCCCAACATCGGTCGCCCCTGCGATGATCGTGGCCTTCGGCTCGGCCTCCAGCACGGCGGCCAGGTCGTCGGTGTCGGCGGGGATGACCGCGCGTTCGCCGTTCTTCGACAGCTCGACCCGTTCCCCCCGCATATCGCGCAGTCTTGCAGCCACAAGCTCGCGTTCCACTGCCAAGGCATCGGCGGCCTGACCGCCTGCGCGGCCGGCGGCAAGCGCGGCCTTGATGATCGGCTCGTATCCCGTGCAGCGGCAGATATTGCCCTGCAGCGCGACCTCGATATCGGTGGCCGTGGCGCCCGGATTGGTCATCCACAAGCCATACAGCGCCATGATGATGCCGGGCGTGCAAAAGCCGCACTGGCTGCCATGATATTCCACCATCGCCGCCTGGATCGGGTGCAGCCCTCCGTCGGGACCGCGCAGGTGTTCGATCGTCACGACATGGCAGCCGTGGCAGGAGGCCAGAAAGCGGATGCAGGCGTTCACCGGTTCATAGACCAGCCCGTCATCGGTCAGCCGGCCCACCAGCACGGTGCAGGCGCCGCAGTCGCCCTCGGCGCAGCCTTCCTTGGTGCCGGTCAGCCGCCGGTCGATGCGCAGGAAATCCAGCAGCGTGTCGGACGCCCCGACAGCGGTCAGTTCGACGGGCCTGCCGTTCAGCAAAAAGCGCAGCGCGGGTGTCATGGCATTCCTTTGTGGCTGTGGACCCATGGGAAAACCTAGGCCGAAAAAAACGGTTGCGAAATCGGTGCCGACCCGGAAGACTTTACACGATTCCTTGAAAACGGCCTAACATCCATGTCATATCTTGAAAGCCTGCGCGTCTTTGTCCGTGTGGTCGAACTGGGATCGATCACCGCGGGGGGCAGGGATCTGCGGCTTTCGCCGGCGGTCGCCTCGAACCGCATCAAGGATCTGGAAAACCGATTTGGTGTGCGGCTGCTGAACCGCACCACCCGCAAGCTGACCCCGACCGAGATCGGGCGCGCCTTCTATGACAACGCCCGCCGCGTGATCGACACCCTGGACGAGGCCGAGGCGCTTGTGTCCAGCTTTTCCGGCCGTCCGCAGGGGGTGATCCGCCTGACCGCGCCCCTGGGCCTGGGGCGGCGGCTGATTGCGCCGCTGATTCCGCCCTTTTGCGCCGAAAATCCCGGAGTGGATTTCCGCCTGCGGCTGTCGGACCGCAACGTCAATATCGTGGAAGACGCCATCGACCTGGCGTTTTTCCTGGGGGAACCTGCCGATTCCGCATTGAAATGGCGCAAGATCGCGGACTGCCCACGCGTGTTGGTCGCATCCCCCGACTATCTCTCGCGCAGCGGGACGCCAAAAGCGCCCGAGGATCTGGTCGATCACAACTGCCTGTTGCTGCGCTATCCCCGCAGCCCGGAATATTACTGGGTCCTGCAATCCGAGGACGGCCCGCAGAAGATGATGGTCAGCGGGCGGTTCGACACCGACGACGGCGATGTTCTGACCGCCTGGGCGCTTGGCGGCGAAGGCATTGCCAACCGGCCGCTTTACGAGGTCGCGGCGGACATCAAGGCCGGGCGCCTGGCCGAGGTCTTGCCAGACAACCGGCCCCTGCCCTCGCAGTTCGGCGCCCTGACGCCGCATCGGCGGTTGCAGGATCCGAAGGTGCGGATGTTTGCGGATTTCGCGGTGCGGGAATTGAAAAAGGTGTTCTGACGGCGAAAGACCAGGCGGGCCTTACATCCCCGCCAGATCCGCCGCACCTGCCGCGCGGAACCAGCGGATGATCTGCTCGCGTTCCTGCGGTTCCATATAGGTGACATTCGCCGGCGGCATGGCATCGGTCAGGCCCGCCTGGACATAGATCTCGCGCGCGTGGCGGGCGATGTCGCCGGGGGTTTCCAGGAAAACCCCCTTCGGTGCATGGCGAATGCCCTCATAGCCGGGTTCGCGGGCATGACACATGGAACAGCGGCCCAGCACCGCGTCGCTGACCTGCTGGAATCCTTCAGCCTCGGCAAAGCGGGTTTCCACCGGGGTCAGGGGCCGCGCCTCGGCCTGTTCCAGGCTGTCCTGGTTCAGCCCGGCCGATGACAGCCACATCACCATGATGAACAGCACCACCGTCACCGCCCAGGTCCACCACTGGTATCCCTTGCGGGCGTGCATGGTGTTGAAGAAATGCCGGATGGTCACGCCCATCAGGAAGATCAGCGCCGCGATCAGCCAGTTGTACTGGCTGGCAAAGGCCAGTGGATAATGGTTCGACAGCATCAGGAAGATCACGGGCAGCGTCAGATAGTTGTTGTGCGTCGACCGCAGCTTGGCGATCTTGCCGTATTTCGGATCGGGCGCCCGCCCGGCCTTGAGGTCCGCCACCACGATCCGCTGGTTCGGCATGATGATGAAGAACACGTTGGCCGTCATGATCGTCGCGGTGAACGCGCCCAGATGCAGCAGCGCCGCGCGGCCGGTGAAGACCTGCGTATAGCCCCAGCCCATCGCCACAAGCGCCACGAACAGAAGCAGCATCAGGACCGTCGGAGTCTCGCCCAGGCGCGACTTGCACAGCGTGTCATAGATCAGCCAGCCCAACGCCAGCGACCCGGCCGAGATCAGGATCGCCTGCCAAGTCGCTAGGTCGGCCTTGGCGGTGTCGATCAGATACAGGTTCGCGCCAGCCCAGTACGTGACCATCAGCAGGGCGGCGCCCGACAGCCAGGTCGAATAGCTTTCCCATTTGAACCAGGTCAGATGATCGGGCATCTGTTCGGGGGCGACCAGGTATTTGTTGATGTGATAGAAGCCGCCTCCGTGGACCTGCCATTCCTCGCCATGCGCCCCTTTCGGCAGGTGCGGCGCCTTTTGCAATCCCAAGTCCAAGGCGATGAAATAGAAGGACGAGCCGATCCAGGCAATGGCGGTGATGACATGGGTCCAGCGGATCGCGAAGGCCAGCCATTCCCAGATGATGGTTTGGTCGGGAATCAGGTGCAGCATGGATCAGCTTCCCCGATAGGTGGAATAGCCGAAAGGCGAGACCAGCAGCGGCACATGGTAATGGTCGTCCTGCGACATGCCAAAGCGGATCGGGATCACGTCCAGGAAACGGGGGCTTTCGGGTTCGATCCCGGTCGCGTCCATCCAGGCTCCGGCGTGGAACTCCAGTTCAAAGGTGCCGGTGGCGAAATCCGCCGCGGGCAGGATCTGGCTATCGGTGCGGCCGTCGCTGTTGGTCTTCAGCCGCGCAAGTTCGGTCCGCTGGCCGTTCTCAAGACGGAACAGCACCACCTCCATCCCCTCGGCCGGA
This sequence comes from Paracoccus everestensis, assembly GCF_021491915.1. Classification (NCBI taxonomy): domain Bacteria; kingdom Pseudomonadati; phylum Pseudomonadota; class Alphaproteobacteria; order Rhodobacterales; family Paracoccaceae; genus Paracoccus; species Paracoccus everestensis. The sequence continues at coordinate 2,029,712 of NZ_CP090836.1, forward strand.
CGGCCTCGGGCCGTGTCCAGCACATGGGTGGTCAGGTATCCAGGCATCGTCGCCCTCCCTTATTATCGCTGATTTCTTGATAACCGATCCCTTTGCATCCGCACGAGAGGGACCATAAGCAAGGTAGTCTTAAGATTTCGTAGAAAATCCGGCGTTCACTTTGGCGCAAATATCCTCGGGGGGAGCGCGAAGCGCGTGGGGGGCAGACAGCCCCCCAGCCTACCCCGCCAGGCGCGCCACGGCCTTTTCGGCACGCGCCCTCAGATCGCGCGGGTTGGCCGTCAGCAGCCGGTGATCATCGACGACCGCCCTGCCCCCGACATAGACCGCACGGGGGCGGATCGGCGCACAGAAGATCAGCGCCGCGACCGGATCCCACTCCCCCGCCAGCGGCAGGTCCGACACGTCCCACAACACCAGATCCGCCTGCATCCCGGGCTTCAGCGCGCCGATGTCGCTGCGGCCCAGAACACGCGCCCCGCCAAGCGTCGCGATCTCCAACGCCTCGCGCGCGCCCATGGCAGCCGGTCCGTCCTTGAGCCGAGCGACCAGCATGGCCTGCCGCGCCTCCAGCCCCAGATGGCTGCAATCGTTGCTGGCCGACCCGTCCACGCCAAGGCCCACGGGCACGCCCGCGTCGCGCATGGCGCGGACCGGCGCGATGCCGCTGGCAAGCCGCGCGTTGGAACAGGGGCAATGCGCCACCCCGGTCCCCGTGCGGGCGAACAGGTCGATCTCGGGCGCGGACAGCTTCACGCAGTGCGCGTGCCACACGTCGTCACCGGTCCAGCCCAGGCTTTCGGCGTAATCGCCCGGCAGCATCCCGAAGTTGTCCAGCGAATAGCGGACATCCTCGTCATTCTCGGCCAGATGGGTGTGCAGGCGCACGCCCTTTTCCCGCGCCAGGATCGCTGCATCGCGCATCAGTTCCCGGCTGACCGAGAAAGGCGAACAAGGGGCAAGCGCCACCTGCACCATCGCCCCCTCGCCCCCGTCGTGGAAGGCATCGACCACCCGTTCGCTGTCGCGCAGGATCGCGGCCTCGTCCTCGACCAAGGCGTCGGGCGGCAGGCCGCCCTTGCTTTCGCCGATGGACATGGCCCCGCGCGTGGCTATGAAGCGGAGGCCGATCCCCTGCGCCGCCTCGATGCTGTCGTCCAGGCGCGATCCGTTCGGGAACAGATACAGGTGGTCCGACGAACAGGTGCAGCCCGACAGCGCCAGTTCCGCAAGCCCCACCTCGGCCGACAGGCGGATGTCATCCGGCGTCATGCGCGACCAGATGGGATAAAGCGTGCGCAGCCAGCCGAACAGCGCCGCGTCCTGTGCGGCAGGCACCGCGCGGGTCAGGGTCTGGAACAGGTGATGATGGGTGTTGACCAGCCCCGGCGTGATGACGCAGCCGCCGGCCTCGACCACCGTCGCAGCATCGCGCGGCAGGTTTTCACCCGCCGCGACGATCTTTCCATTCTCGACCAGGACATCCCCGCCCCGGATCTCGCGCCGGGCGTCGTCCATGGTGACGACGACCTCGGCGCCCCGGAACAGCGTCCTAGTGGTCCGCGACATGGCCCGCCGCCCGCAGCTCTTCCTCGTCCACATGGGCTGCACCGTTGTAGAACCAGTTCAGCACGACCGCACTGATCGCCGCCAGCAGGATGCCGGAATGGATCAGCGGGTGGATCGCGTGGGGCATCCACTGGTTGAAGTTAGGCGCGACCAGCGGGATCATCCCCATACCCACCGAGATCGCGACGATGAACAGGTTGTGCCGGTTGCTGGCGAAATCGACACGCGACAGGATGCGCACGCCGGTTGCCGCGACCATGCCGAACATCACCAGACCAGCGCCGCCCAGGACGGTGGTGGGCAGGCTTTCGACCAGCGCGCCCATCTTCGGGATCAGGCCCAGCACGATCATGATCGCGCCGCCCGCCACGCAGACAAAGCGCGACCGGATGCCCGTGACGCCCACAAGGCCCACGTTCTGCGAAAACGAGGTATAGGGGAAGGTGTTGAAGATGCCGCCGATCATGGTGCCCAGGCCGTCCGCGCGCAGACCGGCGGCCAGGGATTTCTGGCTCATCGGCTTCTTGCAGATATCCGACAGCGCCAGAAACATACCCGTGCTTTCGATCAGCGTCACCAGCATGACCAGCACCATGGTGGCGATCATGATCGGATCGAATGTCGGCATCCCGAAATGGAAGGGCTTGATCACCGCGAACCATTCCGCCGAGGCGACCTTGTCGAAGCTCATCATGCCCAGCATGGCCGCGACGACGCCGCCCACGACAATGCCCACCAGCACCGCGATGTTGGACAGGAAGCCGCGGGCGAATTTCGACACCAGCAGGATCGTGCCCAGCACCAGAACCGCGATCAGGATGTTCTGACCGGCTGCATAAAGCGGGTTCTGCACCGTTGGCGCCAGCGTCACGCTGGCCGGCACCTCGCCTGCAGCCCTTGCGGCGTCAAGCCAGGCGGCGGCTTCCGGGTCCACGATCTTGGGCGCGGTCGGCCCGACCTGGAGGCCGAAAATCCAGTTGATGCCGATGGGCATCAGGCTGATGCCGATGGTCAGGATCAGCGTGCCCGTCACGACCGGCGGAAAGAACCGCAGCATCCTGGAGATGAAGGGCGCGATGAAGATGCCGATGATCCCCGCCGCGATGATCGCCCCGAACAGGGCGCGCGCGCCTTCGTGGCCGGGCAAGGACGTGGCGACCGCGACCATCGGGCCGACGGATGCAAAGGTCACGCCCATCATCACCGGCAGCTTGATCCCGAAATACTGGGTCGCGCCAAGGCTCTGGATGATGGAGACGATGCCGCAGACGAAAAGGTCGGCGGAAATCAGGAATGCCACCTCCTCGGGCGGCAGGTTCAGTGCGCGCCCGACGATCAGCGGAACCGCGATCGCGCCCGCATACATGACCAGCACGTGCTGGAATCCAAGCGTGAACAGCTTGGGGGCGGGCAGCATCTCATCCACCGGATGAACGCCCCCCTGATAGGTTGCATCAGACATAGCGGACCTCCCTTTCCACGGCTGTCTTGTTTCGTTCAGATCTCGACCTTCGCGGCCTTTCCCTGTTGTTTCGCCAGTTCCAGGACCGCCGCCGCGACGGCCAGATCCTGCAAGCCGACGCCCGTTCCGTCGAAGATGGTGACCTCGGCATCGCCGCGCCCCGGATGGTTGCCGATGATGACCTGGCCTATCGCGGTGACATCGCTGTCGGAAATCAGTTTCCGTGCGCTTGCGTGCTGGAATTCACCGATGCTGAGTGATTGGGCAACCTCGTCGGTAAACAGGCGCGCGCGGGCGACAAGCGCCGGGTCCAGTTCCTGCTTGCCCTTGGTGTCGGTGCCCATGGCCGCGATATGAGTCGGGCCTTTGACATGGCCGTCCATCAGAAGCGGCTCGAAGGCCGAGGTGATCGAGATGATCACGTCAGCCTCGGCGCCCAGTTGCGGCAGGTCCACCGCCTCGAAGGGCAGGCCCAGTTCCGCGGCCGTGTCGGCCAGGCGGGTGAGCATCTCGGGATGGGGGTTCCAGCCGATCACCTTTTCGAAGGCGCCGAAGCGGACGGCGGCGCGCATCTGGAAGGCGGACTGGTGGCCCGCCCCGATCATGCCCAGCACACGCGCGCCCTGCGGGGCCAGGTACTTGCTGGACACGGCACTGGCAGCCGCCGTGCGCAGCGCGGTCAGCAGGTTGCCCCCGACCGCCGCCGACACGCGGCCGGTGTCGGGATCGAACAGGAACACCGTGGACTGGTGGTTGATCAACCCTTGTTTCTGGTTGTTGGGCCAGTATCCCCCGGCCTTCAGGCCCAGCGTCAGCCCGGCCCCGTCAAAGCCGCCCTTGAAGCCGTAAAGCGCGTCCTCGTGGCCAAGGGCCTCGCGCACGACGGGGAAGTTCCGGGCCTCCCCGCGCGCCATGGCGGCAAAGACCGCCTCGACCGCGTCGAACGCGGCCTCGGGGGTCATCAGGCCGGCGATCTCGCCTTCAGGAACGACCCACATCAATAGGCCTTCCCGCGCGCCGAGACCGGCCACAGGGTTTCCACCTTGCCGTTCCGGACACCCACATACCAGTCGTGGACGTTGCAGGTCGGGTCGCAATGGCCCGGCACCAGCCGCAGCTTGTCGTTGACCTTGAGGACGCCGTTGTCGTCCTGGACCACGCCATGTTCGTCGCTGCACTTGATGTATTTCACGTCGTCGCGGCCATAGACGAAGGGCAGGCCGCTGTCGACCGACTGCGCCTTCAGCCCCGCGTCCACCACCGCCAGATGCGGCTTGGCATGCGACATCACGCTGGTCAGGATGAACAGCGCGTTTTCCCATTCGCCCTGGTCGATGCGCTTGCCGTCCGCGTCGTGGATGCGGCCATAATCGGCATCCATGAAGGCGTAGGAGCCGCATTGCAGCTCGTTGTAGACCCCCGAGTTGCTCTCGAAGTAATAGCTGCCGGTGCCGCCGCCCGACACCAGTTCCGGCTCCAGCCCGATGGCCTTCAGCGCCTCGACCGCGTCGGTCACTTGGGCGATGGCCGCGTCCAGCTTGGCCTTGCGGTCGTCATAGCTGTCCATGTGCTGCATCGCGCCCTGATAGGCCTGGATGCCGGTGAACTTCAGGCCCGGTGCGGCATCGATGGCCTTGGCGATCTCGACCACTTCGGGCGTGGTCTTCACGCCGCAGCGGCCCGCGCCGCAGTCGATCTCCACGAAGCATTCGATGGTGGTGCCGTGCTTTTGCGCCGCAGCCGAGAGATCCGCCACGTTCGCCACGTCGTCCACGCAGACGATGATCCGGCCGCCCGAGATCTTCGGCAGCCGTGCCAGCCGGTCGATCTTGGCCGGGTCGCGCACCTGGTTCGAGACCAGGATGTCGGTGATCCCGGCGCGGGCAAAGACCTCGGCCTCCGACACCTTCTGGCAGCAGACGCCGATGGCGCCGCCCAGGTCCATCTGCAGCTTCAGCACGTCCACGGACTTGTGCATCTTGCCATGCGCCCGGTGGCGCATCCCGTGCGCCTTGGCATAGTCGCCCATCTTCCTGATGTTGCGTTCAAGCGCGTCCAGATCCAGGATCAGGCAGGGCGTCTGGATATCCGCCTCGTTCATGCCCGGCAGCGCCGGCACGTCGAAGCCGACTTCTAGAGTGTCGAAGTTCACGTCATTCGACTTGATGGGTGCGTTCATGATTGCGCTCCTTGGATCCAGGGCAGCCTGTCGAGGTCGACATTGCCGCCGGTAATGATGATGCCGACGCGCTTGCCGGCGAATGCGTCGCGGTTCTTCAGGATGGTGGCCAGCGGCACGGCACTGGAAGGCTCCATCACCACGCGCAGGTGCTTCCAGATCAGCTTCATCGCCTCGACGATCTCGGCGTCGGATGCCGTATAGATCTCGGAGACGTGGTTGCTGACGAAGTGCCAGGTCAGGTCCTTCAGGGGCACCAGCAGCCCGTCGGCGATGGTCTTCGGTGCATCGTCGGCGATGATGTGGCCGGCCTTGAAGCTGCGATAGGCGTCGTCGGCCTGTTCCGGTTCCGCCGCGATGACCTTGGTTTCCGGGGCCAGCGTCGCAAGCGTCAGGCAGGTGCCCGAGATCATGCCGCCGCCGCCGATCGGCGCCACCACCATGTCCAGCCCGTCGGTCTGATCCATGAACTCGCGCGAACAGGTGCCCTGCCCCGCGATCACCCGCGGGTCGTTATAAGGGTGGACGAAATCGCCCCCGGTGCGGGCCTGCACCTCGGCGAAGGTCGCCTCGCGCGAACTGGTGGACGGCTCGCACTCGGTGATCACGCCCCCATAGCGGCGCACGGTGTCCTTCTTGGCCTGCGGCGCGGTGCGCGGCATCACCACGTTGCAGGGAATGCCCCGGCGCATGGCTGCATAGGACAGGCACGACGCGTGGTTGCCCGATGAATGCGTGGCAACCCCCTTGGCCGCCTGGACGTCGTCCAAGCCGAAGACGGCGTTGGCGGCGCCGCGCACCTTGAAGGCCCCCGGCTCCTGGAAGTTCTCGCATTTGAAGAACAGTTGCGCGCCGGTCAGGTCGTTCAGGTAATCCGAGGTCCGCACCGGCGTGTGCCGGATGTGGGGCTGGATACGCTCATGCGCGTCCAGCATATCCTGATAGGTCGGGATATACATGGCGTCCCTCATCACGCGGCCTTTTGCATGGCGGGCACGCTGCGGCGGTAATGGTCCTGCGCGGCGGCGACGCCGGAACCCAGCTTCACCGGCAGGCCCAGGTCGGCCATGACCATTTCCGCCGTGGCGATGCCCGACAACGCCATCACGTCGGTCAGGCTGCCCAGGTGGCCGATGCGGAACACCTTGCCCGCGACATCGCCAAGCCCGGTCCCGAAGGCTACGCCATAGGCGTTCAGCGCATGGCTGACGATCTTGTTGGCATCGAAGCCTTCCGGCACACGGATCGCACTGACGCTGTCCGAATACAGTTCCGGCCGCTTGGCGCAAAGCTGCATCCCCCAGGCGCCGACCGCGCGGCGCACGCCCTCGGCAATGCGGTGGTGGCGGGCAAAGACGTTCTCCAGCCCTTCGTCCAGCAGCATCTCGCAGGCGACGTTCAACCCGTTAAGCAGCCCGACCGGCGGCGTGTAGGGATAGCCGTTGGCGCAATAGCCCTTCGCCATGTCGCGGATGTCGAAGAAGGTGCGCGGCAGCTTCGCCGTCTCGACCGCAGCCATGGCTTTCGGCGAAAAGCCGACGATGGCCAGGCCCGGGGGCAGCATGAAGCCCTTCTGGCTGCCGGTCACGGCAATATCGACGCCCCATTCGTCCATGCGGAAATCATAGCACGCGATCGACGAAACCCCGTCCACGAACAGCAGCGCCGGGTGGCCCGCGTTGTCCAACGCGCGGCGGACGGCGGCGATGTCGCTGCGCACGCCGGTGGCGGTCTCGTTATGGGTTGCAAGGACGACCTTGATCTGGTGGCCCTTGTCGGCGGTCAGGATTTCCTCGAACCGGTCGGCGGGGACGCCCTCGCCCCATTCCTGGGCGACGACCTCGACGTCCAGGCCGTGGCGCTGGCACATGTCGATCCAGCGATGGCTGAACATGCCGTTGCGCGTGGCCAGGACCTTGTCGCCGGGCGACAGCGTGTTGGTGATCGCGGTTTCCCAGCCGCCAGTGCCCGTCGACGGAAAGACGAAGACCTGCCCCTGCGTCGTTTTCAGCACCTTCTTCACCCCTTCCAGCGCGGGGTGCAGGATCTTGCCGAAGACCGGGCTGCGATGGTCGATCGTGGGCATGTCCACGGCCTTGCGCAGGATCTCGGGGATGTTGGTGGGGCCGGGAATGAACACGGGATTCTGGCTGGTCATGGCTGTTCCTCCTCTGATAAGCGCATAATACCCCTTGCGGCCAGAGGTCACAATTTTTCTGGAAAACATTTCCATTTTTGCGCTAAAAGCTGAAATACCATGCCTGAACAGGGTCTTGCCATTTTTCAGACCGCGAAACGGATTACTGCGATTTTGGCAATGTATTCTTTAGAAAAGGACGAAAATGTCTGAACCCATCCGCCGCCGGGGCCGGCCCCGCAGCGCCAAGGACACGGGCGGCACCGTGCAGGTGCTGGACCGTGCGCTTGACATCCTAGACCTGCTGGCTGCCCATCCCGGCCTGACGCTGAGCGAGGTCGCGGACCGCATCGGCCAGTCGCCGTCCACCGTGCACAGGCTGCTGCATTCGCTGGCCGCGCGCGGCATGGTGGAAAGCGATCCGGCCACGCAGGCCTGGAACATCGGCCCCGCGACCTTTCGGCTGGGCTCGGCCTTCATGCGGCGGTCCGGGATCGTGGAACGCGCCCGCCCCATCCTGCACGCCTTGATGAAGCATACCGGGGAAACGGCAAACCTGGGGATTTTGAACGGCGATGCGGTGCTATTCGTCAGCCAGGCCGAAACCCACGAAACCATCCGCGCGTTCTTCCCCCCCGGCACCCGGTCCCCCCTGCACGCATCGGGCATCGGCAAGGCGCTGCTGGCATTCGGCCGCCCCGAGACTCTGCAGGCCTATCTGGACAGCGCAAGCCTTGCAGGCTTTACCGACAAGACGCTGGTGACGCCCGACGCACTGACCCAGGACATGGCCCGCATCCGGTCGCGCGGCTTTTCCTTTGACGACGAGGAACGGACCCGCGGGATGCGCTGCATCGCCGCCCCGGTCTTTGACCTGACGGGCGAGGCGATTGCCGGGGTCAGCGTCAGCGGCCCCACCCACCGGATCGGGCACGAACATGTCAAGACGCTGGGCGCGGTCGTGGCGGCGGCGGCGGCGGAACTGAGCCACGCGATGGGCGGATAGAAAAAGGCTTCGCGATCACTCGCGAAGCCCGCTGGTTGCGATCCCGTGTCGCGATCAGTGCCCGCCGAAGAAGGCGAACTTGATCACGAACAGGGCGGCCACGATCCAGGTCGCGGCATGGACCTGGGACGCCTTGCCGGTCAGCAGCTTGATCACCGCATAGCTGATGAAGCCGAAGGCCAGGCCATTCGCGATGGAATAGGTGAAGGGCATGACCAGGGCGGTCAGAACGGCGGGGGCGGCTTCGGTCACGTCTTCCCAGGCGATCTCGGACAGTTCCCGCACCATGAGGGTCGCGACATACAGCAGCGCGGGCGCGGTGGCATAGGCCGGCACCGACCCCGCCAGCGGCGCAAAGAACATCGCCAGCAGGAACAGCACCGCCACCACAAGCGCCGTCAGCCCCGTGCGCCCGCCCGCCTGCACGCCCGCCGCGCTTTCGACATAGGCGGTGGTAGATGACGTGCCCAGCATCGACCCGACCGTGATCGCGGTCGAATCGGCCATCAGCGCGCGCGACAGCCCGGGATTGGTATGGGCCGGTCCTTCCTTCAGCAGCCCTGCGCGCTTGGCGACGCCGATCAGGGTGCCCGTGGCGTCAAAGACCTCGACCAGGACCATGACCAGGATCACGTGGAAGATGCCGTAATGCAGCGCGCCCATGATATCCAGTTGCAGGAATGTCGGCCCGATGGCGGGCGGCATGGACATGATCCCGCCGAACTGCGTGACGCCCAGCAGGATGGCGGCAACCGTGGTGACCAGGATGCCGATCAGGATGGCACCCGTCACCCGCATGGCATCCAGCGCCACGATGATGAAGAAGCCCGCGATGGTCAGCAGCGTGCCCGGGTTGGTCAGGTCGCCCAGCGTGACCAGCGTCGCGTCGCTGTTGACCACGATGCCCGACGATTGCAGCGCGATGATGCCCAGGAACATCCCGATGCCCGCCGCCACGCCGCTGCGCATCGACACCGGGATCCCCGCCACCAGCCAGCGGCGGATGCCGGTCGCCGACAGGATCAGGAAGATGATGCCGCTGATGAAGACCGCGCCCAGCGCCTGTTGCCAGGTGAAGCCCATCGCGCCGACCACGGTAAAGGCGAAAAAGGCGTTCAGCCCCATCCCCGGCGCCATGCCGATGGGCCAGTTGGCCCACAGCGCCATGACCGCCGATCCGATGGCGGCGGCAAGGCAGGTCGCCACGAAGACCGCGTTGCTGTCCATGCCCGTGGTGGACAGGATGGAAGGGTTGACGAAGATGATATAGGCCATCGTCAGGAAGGTGGTGATGCCTGCGATCACCTCGGTCCTGACGGTGCTGCCGTGCTGGGCCAGCTTGAAGTAGCGTTCCATGGGTTTTCCCTCCCGCGGCTCCTCCGGCCGCCATGGGGGCAGCTTATGGGGGCTGTGACTGGCGCAACAATCGGCGCGAACCCGCAAGTCTTTCAATGGCTTTTTGAAACCGCCCGCGATCTTTGCCGATTCCTTGATACAGAATGTCGTCCCTGCCCGCTTGCCGTGCGGGTGCGGGCGCGCTTTGCTGTGCCCAGGATGCCACAGGAAGGATGCCCCATGCGCTATAGCCGCGACTTGCGAGGATATGGAGAAACCACCCCCGACCCGCAATGGCCCGGCGGCGCCCGGATCGCCGTGCAGATCGTCGTCAACTACGAGGAGGGCGGCGAGAACAGCATCGAACATGGCGACGCCGCCTCCGAGGCCTTCCTGTCCGAGATCATCGGCGCCCAGCCCTGGCCGGGCAAGCGGCACTGGAACATGGAATCGATCTATGACTATGGCGCGCGGTCGGGTTTCTGGCGGCTGCACCGGATGCTGCGCGACATTCCCGTGACGGTCTATGGCGTGGCCACCGCGCTGGAACGCAGCCCCGAACAGGTGGCCGCGATGAAGGCTGCGGGGTGGGAGATCGCGACCCACGGGCTGAAATGGATCGACTATCGCGACATCCCGCGCGAGCTCGAGGCGGACCACATCGCCCAGGCGATCGACCTGCATACTCGCGTCACCGGGGAACGCCCGCGCGGCTTTTATCAGGGGCGCACGTCGATGAACACGGTGGCGCTTGGCTGCGAGGAGGGCGGCTTCGAATACCTGGCCGACACCATCGCGGACGAGCTGCCCTATTGGCACGTTCACAACGGCAAGCCGCAGTTGATGGTGCCCTATACGATGGACGCCAACGACATGAGGTTTTCATCGGGCCAGGGCTTCGGCACGGGCACGGATTTCTTCGACTATCTGCGCGACAGCTTTGACGTGCTGTATGCCGAAGGCGCGGCAGGTGCGCCCAAGATGATGTCCGTCGGCCTGCATTGCCGCCTGGCCGGGCGTCCGGGGCGGGCGATGGCGATCCAGCGGTTCCTGGACCATTGCCGCGCCCATGAAGGCGTCTGGTTCACCAGCCGCCTGGACATTGCCCGGCACTGGGCCGAAGTGCATCCGTTCCAGCCGCGCCAGCGGCCGTCCGAAATGGACCGCGACAGCTTTGTCGCGAAATTCGGCGGCATCTATGAACATTCGCCCTTTATCGCAGAACGGGTCTGGGACGGAGAGATGGGCACGGTCCATGACAGCGCGGCGGGCCTTGCCGCGCGGATGGCGCAGGTCTTCCGCAGCGCGTCCGACGCGGAACGGCTGGGCGTGCTGACCGCCCACCCCGATCTGGCGGGCAAGCTGGCGCAGGCGAAACGGCTGACCGCCGACAGCACTGCCGAACAGGCCAGCGCGGGGCTGGACAGCCTGACCGATGACGAACGCGCCACCTTCACGCGCCTGAACGACGCCTATGTCGCCAAGCACGGCTTTCCCTTCATCATCGCCGTGCGCGACCACGACAAGGCAGGCATCATGCGCGCCATGCAGTCCCGCATCGACAACGACACCCAGACCGAGCGCGCCGAGGCCGAACGCCAGGTCACCCGCATCGGCGAACTCCGCCTGAACGAGGCTTTGAAATGACCGACCTGTCCCCCGACCTTCCCCCCGCCGGCGCGCCGACGGGCGACATTGCCGAAGTCCCCCGGGCCGAGACGCAGCGCGTCCCCTATGCCGGTCCCGTGGCGGGCCTGCCCCCGCAGACCGGGATGACCACCGACACGGCGGTCTTTACCGAGGCTTACGCCGTCATTCCCCGCACCGTGATGCGCGACATCGTCACCAGCTATCTGCCCGGCTGGGAAGGAATGCGGATGTGGATGATCGCCCGGCCCTTGTCGGGCTTCGCGGAAACCTTCAGCCAGTACATCGTCGAACTGGCCGAGGGCGGCGGATCGGACAATCCCGACGACGACCCCGAGGTCCAGCACGCCCTGTTCGTGACCGGCGGGTCCATGTCGGTCACCATCGACGGGGCCGAGCATCTGCTGACACCGGGGGGCTTTGCCTATGTCCCCCCCGGCACGCCCTGGTCAGTGCGCAACACCACGCCCGGCAACACCGGGTTCCACTGGTGGCGCAAGCGGTGGCAGCCCTGCAATGGCGTCGACAAGCCCGATCCGATCATCACGCAGGAACAGGACATCCCGCCCTCGATGATGCCCGACACCGATGGGGCTTGGGGCACCACGCGCTTCATGGACCCGGCCGACCTGCGCCACGACATGCACATCACGGTCGTGACCTTCAAGCCGGGCGGCTCGATCCCCTTCGCCGAAACCCATGTCATGGAACACGGGCTGTTCGTGCTGGAGGGCAAGGCCGTCTATCGCCTGAACCGCGACTGGGTCGAGGTCGGTCCCGGCGACTATATGTGGCTGCGCGCCTTTTGCCCGCAGGCCTGCTATGCGGGCGGGCCCGGACCGTTCCGGTATCTGCTCTACAAGGACGTGAACCGCCACGCGCCCTTGTGGTCGAACCGATAGGCGAAAGGCCGGGCATCGCGCCCGGCCTTTTTCACACCGCGTATATCTGCCCGAACTTCTGTTCCAGATAGGCCAGCAGCGGTTCGGGCGAAACGTCGGCGCCTGTCGCCTCGCCGATCAGGGCGCGCGGGCGCTTGATACCGCCGTGGCGCTGCACGTTTTCCCGCAGCCATTCGACGGCGGGCGCGGCGTCGCCTGCGGCAAGCGAGGCGTCCAGGTCGGGCACGGCGTCCCGCATGGCCTGGTTCAGGCAGCCCGCAAAGACGTTGCCCAAGGCATAGGTCGGAAAATAGCCGAACAGCCCAACCGCCCAATGCACGTCCTGCAAGACGCCGTTCGCGGGTCGGTCCACCACAACGCCGAAATCGCGCAGGAAACGGGCGTTCCAGGCCTCGACCAGATCGTCGGTGGACAGCTTGCCCGCGATCAGGTCGCGTTCCAGGTCAAACCGCATCATGATGTGCAGGTTGTATTGCACCTCGTCGGCCTCGGTGCGGATGAAGCCGGGGGTGACGCGGTTCACGGTGGCATAGAAGGCGTCGGGGTCGGTGATGTTCAACCCGCCAAAGGCATCCCCCATGCGGTTGAACAGCCAGCCCGTGAAGGCGCGGCCCCGGCCCATCTGGTTTTCATAGATGCGGCTCTGGCTTTCGTGGACGCCCATGGACACGCCGCGGCCCAGCGGCGTGAAGGCGTAATCGTCGTCGATGCCCAGCTCATAGCTGGAATGACCGACCTCGTGGATTGTGGAATAGATGCAGTTGAAGGGATCGGCCTCTACCACCCGCGTGGTGATGCGGCTGTCCTGCCAGCGGCCGCTGCTGAAGGGATGGACGGCAATGTCCATCCGCCCCCGCGACCAGTCATAGCCGAAGGCCGTCGCGCAGATGCGCGCCAGCCGGATCTGGGTTTCCTGCGGGAAATGTCCGGTCAGCGGCTGCGGCTGACGCTCGGCCCCCAACACGTCCTCGCGCAGGGCCACCAGGCGCGGGCGCATGGTGTCGAACAGGGCCGCGATCTCGGCCCCCGTCATGCCCTGTTCGTAATCGTCCAGCAGCGCGTCATAAGGATCGCCGCCGTCGGCCAGGGCCGCGGCCTCGTCCTGCTTCAACACCAGAACCTGGTCCAGCGTCGGCAGGAAATCCTCGGGCGCGTCATTGGCACGCGCGTCTGCCCAGATGCCTTGGGACAGCGAGGTCAGCCGCGCCAGTTCCTGGGCCAGCCTGGCCGGGATGCGGCTTGCCCGGTTGAAATCGCGGGCGATCAGTTCAACAGATCGCGCCTCGGCCTCGGACTGCGGTTCGGCCACGTCCAGCCATTCGCCGATGCGCGGGTCCGTGCGGCGTTCGTGCAGGACGGCTTCGATCGCGGCCATCTCCTCGGCCCGCTGCTCGACCGCGCCGCGCGGCATGACGGTTTCCTGGTCCCAGCCCAGGCGTTCGGCGACCGAGGACAGCGCCTCGGTCTGGCGCTGAAAGGCAAGCAGGTCGTTGATGGCCGTCATCGGATGGTCCCCCTGACCGAGGTTTCATGCGGAAAGCGCGCATGATGCCTTGCCCGGATGATAAGTGCAAACAGCACGACCGCGCCGACCTGATGCGACAAGGCCAGTCCCAGGGGCGAGGCGTGGATGACGTTCATGATGCCAAGGCCCACCTGGGCGGCGACCGCAGCCAGCATGACCGTGAAAGCGCCCCGCGTCACCGGGTGGGGCGACCGGCGGGCGCGCGACCAGACCACCACGGCAAAGATCGCCAGCAGGTAACCCACCATGCGGTGGACGAACTGCACAAGGGCCGGGTTCTCGAACAGGTTGCGCCAGCCAAGGGCGGGATCCCAGATCGCCGCCGGGATCCATTCGCCGCCCATGGTGGGCCAGCCGGTATAGGTCCGGCCCGCGTCGATGCCCGCGACAAGCGCCCCGATCAGGATCTGCACAAAGGCCAGGTGCATCAGGCCCGTGGACATGGAGAACAGCTTGGGTTCGCCCGCGCGGCGGGCGCGCAGCAACTCGGCCTCACTGCGCCCCAGCAGCAGGACATACCAAGCGATCAGGCCCAGGATCACGAAGGCCAGCCCCAGATGGGTGGCCAGGCGATAGGATGCCACGCGGGTCATGCCCTCGACCAGGCCGGAACTGACCATCCACCAGCCGATGGCCCCTTGCAGACCGCCTAACGCGCCCAGGCCCAGCAAGCGCGGCGTCCAGCCCACAGGGATGCGTTTGCTGGCCAGGAAAAACACAAAGCCTGCCGCCCAGACAAGGCCGATCAGCCGTCCCAGGAGGCGATGCGCCCATTCCCACAGATAGATCTGCTTGAAGCCCGCCAGATCCATGTCGGAGTTTACCTCGACATATTGGGGGATCTGCTTGTAAGCCTCAAATTCCGATTGCCATTCCGCGTCCGACATGGGTGGAATGGTGCCCGTGACGGGCGCCCATTCGGTGATGGACAGGCCGGATCCGGTCAGGCGCGTCGCCCCGCCAAGCGCGATCATCGCCAGGACCATCACGAACAACACCATCAGCCAGGCGCGGATGGCGCGCCGCGCGCCGCGCGGGGCCGCGTCGATCATGCCGGTCGTGGTCACGGGGCGGCTGGGGGCGGCGGGGTCGAGAACTTCCTGGAAAACGGGGCGCTTGGCCATCGCTTGCTCCTTCAGGCGGACAGTAGGGGTGGGTCAGCGCCGGGTCAATTGCCGCAGCATCCCGTGCAGGATGCGCACGTCGCCGCGCGTCAGCGCCAGGCGCGACCACATGTTGCGCAGGTTCAGCCGCATCGACGCGGCCTTGGTTTCGGGAAAGAAGAAGCCTGCCTCGCCCAACCTTTCCTCGAAGTGGTCGCCCAGCTTCTCGATCTCCAGCCGGTCGGCCAGGGCAATCGCCTCGGGGCGGGCATGGTGGGGGGACGGTTCGGGCGGCAGGATGTCGCGCCCGTATTCATAACCCATCAGCAGCACGGCCTGGGCCAGGTTCAGCGACGGGAAGTCGGGGTTCACAGGCACCGTCACGATGGCGTTGGCACGGGCAACGTCGTCGTTTTCCAGCCCCGTGCGTTCCGGGCCAAAGATGATCGCGCAACGCCCCGGATGAGCACGGGCCATGTCCATCGCCGTTGCCGGGGTATGGACGGGCTTCGACAGTTCCCGCCCCCGCGCGGTGGTGGCAAAGGCAAAGTCGATCCCTTCCATGGCTTCGGCCAGGGTCGGGAAGATCCGCGCGTGGTCCAGCACCTGCCCGGCGGCACCCGATGCCATGGCAATCGCGCGCGGATTGGGCCAGCCGTCGCGAGGATCGACCAGCCGCATCTCGGTCAGGCCGAAGTTCAGCATGGCGCGGGCGGCCGCGCCGATGTTTTCGCCCATCTGCGGGCGGACCAGAATGATGACAGGCAGGCGGGTGCTTTCCATGCGGGGCAGATAGTCCGTCTGGCGGCGGGCGGCAAGCTGCGCTATGGGCGGGATAAAGGAGTTCCGCCATGCCTGACGCCGCACAAGACGCCCCGCAGCTTTACCTGATAACGCCCGCGGGCGCGCAGGCATCCACTCTGGGGCCGCAACTGGCGGCGGTGATGGACGCCTTTCCGGTGGCCTGCCTGCGCATCCGCGCAGGGGCCGAGGAGGACGAGCTGGGCCGCATCGCCGATCTGGCCCGCGAAATCGCCCATGCGCGCGACGTGGCCGTGGTGATCGACGACCTTGTGGCGCTGGCGCATCGGCATGGGCTGGACGGGGTGCATCTGACCGATGGCGCAAAGGCCGTCCGCTATGCCCGCAAGGAACTGGGCACGGATGCCATTATCGGCGCCTTTTGCGGCAGTTCGCGTCACGAGGGGATGAAAGCGGGCGAGGCGGGGGCGGATTACGTCAGCTTTGGCCCGGTGGGCGACAGCGCGCTGTATCGCGGCGAACCCGCACCGCTGGATCTGTTCCAGTGGTGGTCCGAGACGATCGAGGTGCCGGTCGTGGCCGAAGGCGCCATTACCCGGGATCTGCTGGCGCACCTGTCCTCGGTCAGCGACTTTGTCGCCATCGGCCCGGAAATCTGGTCAGCCGAGGATCCGGTGGCCGCGCTGACGGCGCTGTGGGGCTAGATATCGAAGCGTTCGCGGGCGCCTGCGGCAAAGCGGCGCAGGATCAGCGGGTAAAGCTGGTGTTCGCGTTCCAAGACGCGGGCGGCCAGCGTTTCGGGCGTGTCGCCGGGTTCGACGGGAACGCGCGCCTGGCCCAGGATCGGGCCTGAATCCAGGTCGGACGTGACCTCGTGGACGGTGGCGCCGGCTTCCTCATCCCCGGCCTCGATGGCGCGGGCATGGGTGCGCAGGCCGGGATATTTGGGCAGCAGCGACGGATGGATGTTGATCATCCGGCCTTCGAAGCGGTCGATGAAGGCGGGCGTCAGGATGCGCATGAAGCCCGCAAGGCAGATGATGTCGGGACGGGCGCCCAGCAGCGGTTCCAGAAGTGCGGCCTCGAAGGCGGCGCGGTCGCCATTATAGGCACGGTGATCCACGGCGGCGGTAGCCACGCCCCGGGCCGCCGCCTTGGCAAGCCCGGCGGCGGCAGGATCGTTCGAGGCGACCAGAACCGGCTGGGCCGGATGATCGCCTGCCTGCATATCCTCGATCAGGCGGACCATGTTCGATCCGCTGCCCGAAATCAGGATGGCGACACGCTTCACGCAAGCGTCCCGTGGTAACGGACGCCCTGCCCTGCGGTGACGCGGCCAAGGCGGTGGACCGTCTCGCCCTGCGCGGCCAGCAGGTCAGCCAGCCCATCGGCCCGGTCAGAGGCGACCGCCAGGATCATGCCGATGCCGCTGTTGAAGGTCTTCAGCATCTCGGCCGCCTCGATCCCGCCAGCCCGCGCCAGCCAGCGGAAGACCGGCGGCAAGGTCCAGGACGACAGGTCGATTTCCGCGCCCAGATCCTTGGGCAGGACGCGCGGCAGGTTTTCGGTGATGCCGCCGCCGGTGATATGGGCCAGGGCATGAACCCCGCCTGCCCGGATCGCCGCCAGGGCGGGCTGGACGTAAAGCCGCGTGGGCGTCAGCAGCGCCGTGCCCAAGTCGCCGTCGCCGAATGGCGAGGCCGCATCCCAGCCCAGCCCCGCGTGTTCCGCGACCTTGCGGACCAGCGAATAGCCGTTGGAATGCACCCCGTCCGACGCCAGGCCCAGCAGCACGTCGCCCTCGGCCACGCCCGCAGGCAGGTCGGTGCCGCGCTGCATGGCGCCGACCGCGAAACCGGCCAGGTCGAAGTCGCCGTCGTGATACATACCCGGCATTTCCGCCGTCTCGCCGCCGATCAGGGCGCAGCCCGCGGTCTTGCACCCCCTCGCGATGCTTTCGACGACGCGCGCGCCTTCGTCCACCGACAGCTTGCCGGTGGCAAAATAATCCAGGAAGAACAGCGGTTCCGCGCCCTGGCAGACCAGGTCGTTGACGCACATGGCGACCAGATCCTGACCGATGCCGTCCAGGTGGCCGGTGTCAATGGCGATGCGCAGCTTGGTACCGACGCCATCGGTCGCCGCGACCAGGACCGGATCGTCATATCCCGCCGCGCGGGGGTCGAACAGCGCGCCGAAGCCGCCAAGCGCATCCATCACGCCGGGACGCGCAGTCGCGGCGGCGGCGGGCTTGATGCGTTCGACAAGCGCATTGCCCGCGTCGATATTGACGCCCGCATCGCGATAGCTGATCCCGTTCTTGGTCATGGCGGTCCCCGGCTGAATCTGCGCATCCGATAACGGAAGGCGCCAACCGGGGCAACGGTGATCGCGCTTGACCCATGGCGCGCACATGATTAACCCAAGAACCGCTGGGGGCCTGTAGCTCAATGGTCAGAGCAGGGCGCTCATAACGCCTTGGTTGGGGGTTCGAGTCCCTCCGGGCCTACCATCCCCCCGGCGTCATGTCATGCAAAATGCCCGCCGGATGAACCGACGGGCATTCGGGCTTCACGGAGCGGAAGCCGACCGGATTCTTACGAATCCAGCTTTTCGACCCTGGGGGCAGCTTTCGCGATCTCGATCCGGCGGGGCTTCAGCGCCTCGGGAATTTCGCGGATCAGGTCGATATGCAGCATCCCGTCGGCATTGCTGGCGCCCTCGACGCGCACATGGTCGGCCAGCGTGAACTTGCGTTCGAACGCACGGGTGGCGATGCCGCGATGCAGATAGGTGCGGGTGTCGTCTTCCTCGGCCTTGCGGGCAGAGACGATCACGGCGCCGTCCCGAACCTCGACAGACAGGTCGTTTTCGGCAAAACCCGCCACCGCAATCGAGATGCGATAGGCATTCTCGCCCGTCTTCTCGATGTTGTAGGGGGGATAGGTCGGCGCGGACACGTCGGCCGACAGGGCACGGTCCATGACGTCTGCCAGGCGGTCAAAACCGACCGAGGCACGATACAGGGGGGTCAAGTCAAAGTTGCGCATGGTCACATCCTTTTCAAGCGATGCAGAGTCTGCCCCCCGGTTGCCGGGCGGGCGATCTTGCCAGCGCCAATTTGGCCGCCGGCAATGCAGATTTAAGAAAGCGCCAAGCCTGTTCAAGACCCCTGCCCCGGTCTTTTCAACAACCTGTGATCGGCGCTAGAACGGGTCATGGATTTGTTGATGTCCCTTCCCGTTTCGCTGCCCCTGACGGATCTGTCAGCCGTCGTCCTGCTGTTCGCCGTCTGGTTCGGGATCGGCTGGTTCACCGAACGACCCCCCGCGGGCAAGCCGTCGGTTTCGGTCCTGATGACGCGGTTCCGGCGCGAATGGATGATGCATTTCCTTGCCCGCGACCCGCGCATCTTTGACGGCAACATCCTGACCAGCCTGCGCGACGGCACGGCCTTTTTCGCGTCGGCCTGCATGATTGCCACGGGCGGGATCCTGGCGTTGATCGGCAATACCGACCAGTTGCAGACCCTGGCCGACGGGTTGGCCCTGGAAGGCGGCGGCATCCTGTGGGAATTGAAGCTGCTGGTGACGATGTTCTTTGTCGTCAACGCCTTCCTGAAATTCGTCTGGGCGCATCGGCTGTTCGGATATTGCGCCATCATGATGGGCGCAGTGCCCAATGATCCCGACGATCCGATGGCGCGCGACCGGGCGATGCAGGCGGCGGATCTGAACATCACCGCCGCGCGCAGCTTCAACGCGGGGCTGCGCAGCGTTTATTTCGCGCTTGGGTCGCTGGGATGGCTGGCGGGGCCATGGGTCCTGATGCTGGGCACGGGCGTGGTGCTGTTCGTGACCTGGCGGCGGGAATTCGCCTCGACCTCGCGGCAGGTGATCATGCGCAGTCTGCCACCGCCCCGCTTGCCCGATCATGCCAGACTGCCCCTGTCAGGACCACCGCCCCCGCAGCCGTAAGCGCGATCCCCACATAGCCGCTGGAGGCCCAGCCCCAGCCCGCCGACAGCGCCAGCCCCGCCAGGAACGGTCCCAGCGCATTGGCGGCGTTGAAGGCCGCGTGGTTCATTGCGGCGGCCATGTTCTGGGCACGGCCCGCGACATCCATCAGCCGGGTTTGCAACGGAATCACCAGGCCCGCCCCTGCCGCCAGCAGGAATGACGACAACACCATCATCGGCCAGTTGCCCACCGCAAAAGATGCAAAGCCCTGAGTCGCCGCCATCGCGGCCAGGCTGACATAGGCCGCACGGATCTGGCCCACCCGTTCGGTCAGCCGGCCCGCGACCAGGGTGCCCAGCGTGCCGCCCACGCCAAAGACGGCCAGCGCCAGGGGGATCGCATAGGCGGGCGCGTCGGTCGTGGCGATCATCGCAGCGGTCAGGAAGGCATAAACGGCAAAGAACCCGCCGAACCCGATGGCCCCCACGGCCAGCAGCCACAGCACGCGCGGGTTGCGCAAGGCCTGCAATTCATCCCAGGGCCGGGCGTCCGGATTGCCGCCGATGCGCGGGGCGACCTTCAGGATCAGCCATGCCGACAACAGCGCGATAAAGCCCGGCAGGGCAAAGCCCCATCGCCAGCCGATGCTTTGCCCCAGCCAGCCGGCCAGCGGCACGCCCACGATATTGGCGACCGTCAGGCCAATGATGACCTGTGCGGCCCCCCGCGCCCGATGCTCTCGCGGTAGGGCATCGGCGGCATACAGCATCGCCACGCCCAGGAAACCGCCATGCGGCAGACCGGCCAGGAACCGCATCCCAGTCAGCGCGGCAAGCCCCGGCACCACCGCAGCGGCCAGGTTCATCAGGCCATAGAACGCCATCAGCGCGGCAAGATAACGGCGGCGCGGCAGACGTGCCCCCATGATCGAGGTCAGGGGCGCCCCGATCACGACGCCCAGGGCATAGGCGCTGATGACATGGCCCGCCTGCGGTTCCGTTATGCCCAGATCGCCGGCGAAATAAGGCAGCAATCCCATCGCCGCGAATTCCGAGGTGCCGATGGCAAAGGCGCCAAGCGCCAATGCAAGAATGGCATAGCGGAGATTACCGTGTTCAGTCATGCGCGCGTTCCTGTGGGTGGTTGCCCTAACATCATGCTGCATTGCAGCAAAGGCAACCCCGACAGTGCCCAAATCTGCATTGCATGGAATGCAAGGCCTAGAGATATCCGCGCTGAAGCAGGATCCAGACCGTGGCTGCTGCCAGAACAAGCAGTCCCAGCACGACCGAGGCCGCAAAGCCGATCGCGCGGCCCTGCCAGCGGGACAGTTCGCCAAGCGGCTGAAGATGCGTGATCAACGCCTGATGCGCGCGCGACAGGCCGGGCAGGTCCAGTTGCCGGGCGACCTTGGGCTGGGCGGACAGCTGGTCGGCCTGCGCCAATGTCCAGGCTTTCTTGCGCAGCCGCCGCGGCAAGGCACCGCCCCGGCGGCGCAGCATCACCGACAGCGGCGGACGTTCGCCCCGGCGCGCACCGCCGAAACGGGCGGCGATCAGGCGCGACACCTCGTCCGCCATGTCGCGGATATCATCGGCATTGGTTGCATTTCGCGTCATGGGCGCAGTCTAGCGGCTCTGGCCCGGGGGCGCCAGACGATCTAGGATTGCGGCATGAGACTGAATCACAGCATCACCGGCCCCGCCGAGGGCCTGCCCGTCCTGATGGTCCACGGCCTGTTCGGGCAGGGCCGCAACCTGGGCGCCGTGGCGCGCCGCCTGGCCGAACGGCGGCAGGTCGCCATTGTGGACATGCGCAACCACGGCACCAGTTTTCACGACCCGGACCACGGCTATCCCGCGCTTGCGGACGATCTGGCGCAGGCAATCTTCGACCTGGGCGGGCGAGTCGATCTGGTCGGGCATTCGATGGGCGGCAAGGCGTCCATGGTTCTGGCGCTGACACGGCCCGACCTGGTGCGCAAGCTGGCGGTCATGGACATCGCACCGGTTGCCTATGCCCATTCGCAGAATGCGCTGATCGACGCGATGGCGTCGCTGGACCTAGGATCCATCGACCGCCGCAGCGCCGCCGACGCCGCCCTGGCAAGGCAGGTGGACGATCCGGGCGTTCGGGCCTTTCTGTTGCAATCGCTGGATCTGAAATCCGACCCAAAGGCGTGGCGCCTAAACCTGCCGGTCCTGCGCGACCAGATGGACAAGTTGGTCGGTTGGCCCGAGAACCTGCCCAAGGCGTCCTTCAATGGGCCGGTGCTGGAGATCGCCGGCGAACGGTCGGATTACGTCACCGACGCAGGCCAGGCCGCCCTGCGCGAGCATTTCCCCCAGGCCCGCGTCGTGCGCGTCAAGGGCGCAGGGCACTGGCTTCACGCCGACGCGCCCGAGGCGGTGGCGCAAATCCTTGTCAGCTATCTGGGCGAGGGCTGAGGGCGCCCCAGCAGTCCAGATCGAACCGCGCCACACCGGTATCCCCCGGCACCGTCGTCTTGCCGCTGAAGGCAATCACTTCGCAACCCGTGGCCTGGGCAGCGGCCCGGGCCATCAAGGCGGGGATTTCCTGACGGGACGGGCGGGCGATAAAGGTTGTCCGCACGACCTCGGCCCGGTCGTCCTTGTGAAAGACGACAAAGTCGATGTTGTGCAGCCGGATATCGTGCCGCGCCGCGTCCAGCATCCCCGGCGAAGGGCTGGCGCAGGCGCACAGGATCAGAAGAAGGAAAAGGTAACGCATGGCATCCTTCTTGCCATGCCTTGTCTTAAGGCAGGGTTAACGGCCGCCTTGTTCTTCCATCCGGTCAGCCAGGGATTCGGCGCGTGCGGCCAGTTCGGCCATCGCCTCCTTCAGGTCGGACGGAATGGTCGGCACCTCGACGCGCACGGGGTTGGACTGCAAGCGGTTCAGGTGCCGCTCGGCCTTTTCGGCGCGGTCCTCCATGGTCGCCAGCCGGTCCGCCAGCATCAGCCCTGCTAAAAGCAGCAGGCGCGGTTCGGGCGTCCGGCCCGCCTGGGACAGGATATGCTGCGCCTCGGTGTCCAGAAGGGCTGCGGCGCGTTGCAGCAACCGTTCCTCGCCGTCGTGGGCGGCCAGGCGGTATTCCTTGTGCCCGATCGTGAACTCGACCTCGGCCATTACCGGTCCTCCTGCGGGATGTCGCTGTTCTGGATGGTTTCGGGAACCCCGCCGGCATCGCCCGCAACTTCAGGCGTGGCAACAGGCGCGGGGCCGTCCTCGGCCAGCAGCCGCTCGACCTCGGCCATCAGGGCGCCAAGCTGGGCTGCCTCGGCCGCGCGGGCGGCGCGCAGGGCCTCGATCTCGGCCTCGAGCGCGACGGTGACGGTCTCGATGACGTCCCCTTCTCCGGCCGCGGCCTGGATCAGGGCGCGGTTCGCCGCAGCCAGGTCGTCATTGGCGGCAGCCAGTCGCGCGGCCTGTTCGGCCATGTCCTGCTGTTCCAGCCGGTCCGTCAGCGCCTCGATCCGGGCATGGGCCGCCTCGAGTTCGGCCCGAAGATCCGCGCCGGGCACTGCATGAACTACCCCGCCGCGATCGAGGAACTGGTCGATGCGGTCCAGTGCGGCACTCAGGCGGCGTTCGCTGACAGAGATATCGCTCATCGGCGGTCCTTTCAAAGCGTCACCTTGGTTGTGGCATTGCGTCCGGCCCATGACAAGCCTGCCCGCTTGGCGCGCCTGCCGCAGCACCCTATAAGACGGGCGACGAAAGGATATTCCATGCGCGAAGCCACTATCACCCGCACCACCGCCGAGACGCAGATCGAGGTCGCGCTGAACCTGGACGGGACCGGCGTTTACGACAACCAGACAGGGGTGGGCTTTTTCGATCATATGCTGGACCAGTTGTCGCGCCATTCGCTGATCGACCTGACCATCCGCGCCAAGGGCGATCTGCACGTGGACGACCACCACACGGTCGAGGATACGGGCATCGCCATCGGCCAGGCCCTGACCCGCGCACTTGGCGACAAGAAGGGCATCCGCCGTTACGGCAGCTTCCTGCTGGCAATGGACGATTCGCTGGTGCGCGCGGCCCTGGATCTGTCCGCCCGCCCCTTCCTGGTGTGGAACGTCGATTTCCCGACCGAGAAGATCGGCGGCTTCGACACCCAGTTGGTGCGCGAGTTCTTTCAGGCGCTGTCCACGCATGGCGGCATGACGCTGCATGTGGACCGTATCCATGGCATCAACAGCCACCACATCGCCGAGGCTGCCTTCAAGGCCGTGGCCCGTGCCCTGCGCGAGGCGGTGGAACCTGATCCGCGCATGGCGGGCGTGCTGCCGTCCACCAAGGGGGCGCTGTGATGCGGGTCGCGCTGATCGACTATGACAGCGGCAACCTGCATTCGGCGGAAAAGGCGTTCCAGCTGATGGGCCGCGACGCCGAGGCCGAGATCGTCGTGACGGCGGACCCGCAAGTGGCGGCCATGGCCGACCGGATCGTGCTGCCGGGCGACGGCGCCTTTCCCGCCTGCCGCACCGCCTTGGGCGAGGTGGACGGCATGGCCGAGGCGCTGCGCGAGGCCGTTCTGGGCCGCGGCGTGCCCTTCATGGGCATCTGCGTGGGGATGCAGATGCTGGCCACCACCGGCCACGAATACCGCGAAACCCCCGGCTTGGACTGGATCGGCGGAGAGATCGGCGCCATCGCCGCCCCCGGCCTGAAGGTGCCTCATATGGGCTGGAACGATCTGGTGATCGACCGCCCGCATCCGGTGCTGGAGGGAATCGCCACGGGCGATCACGCCTATTTCGTCCACAGCTGGCAGTTCCAGGTTTCCGATCCGGCGCATCTGCTGGCCCATGTGGATTACGGCGGGCCGGTGACGGCGGTCGTGGGGCGCGACAATATCGTGGGCACCCAGTTCCATCCCGAAAAATCCCAGGCAGTCGGGCTGCGGCTGATCGCGAATTTCCTGACCTGGAAGCCCTGAGCAGCGTCCTTGTCCGTCGCTAAACCGATGTTAACACTTCGTTAACCATCGGCCGATATGCCTCTGCGGACGGCTGTATTTCCGGCCGTCCAGGGTCCGGTCAGCCGGGCCGTCCTCAAACCAGGGCGATGGGCGTATGGATTATCAGTTCACGGTGCTGACCGTCAGTCAACGCATCACAACGAACCCGGAGACCGTGAACGAACCAGCCCCCTGGTCGAACCTGCTGAACAAAACAATCACGATGCCGGGCGCGACGCTGTCGACGATCACCATCAGTGACGACGACGGCAGCTTCCAGAGCGGACGCTATGCCCCAGATACGACCGGACAAACGCTGACAGCGGCGGTGACCTTTGGCAACGACGCGCAGCCCGTCCCGGCCGGAACGCCGTTATCGTTTCACACCTCTACCATCATCAAGAGCACCACGGCCAATACCGACGGCAGTTTTGACCAGTTCAGGGCATTGTTTCCCCGCAAGCTGATTCCGGGTTCCATCGGCACTGAACTGGGGGGGCGATATTCGGTCTTGCTGATGCCCCTGGCACGCGCCGACGGCACATATCCAACCTTCAGCCTGGCCAAGTCCTACACCGCCCAGGCTGTGCAGCCTCTCGGGCGGGCGGCTGATGCGGTCGCCTATCCCCCTGCTGTAACCTGCTTTGGGATGGGAACGATGATTGACACGGTTTCTGGCCCCTGCCCGGTGGAAACGCTGCGTCCCGGCGATCTGGTCCTGACGCGGGACCGGGGGCCACAGCCCCTGCGCTGGCAGGGCGGTTCGCACGTCACGGCGCAAGGGTTAGGGGAGCGGCCAAATCTGCGGCCCATCCTGATCCGCGCGGGCGCCCTTGGCGCAGGCAGCCCGAGCCGGGATCTGGTCGTCTCGCCCCAACATCGGGTTCTGGTCCGATCCCGTATCGCCCACCGGTTGTTCAAGGACGGAGAGATTCTGGTCGCCGCCCGGCATCTGATCGGGTTGCCGGGGATCGAGGTGACAGTGCCTGCCGGCGGCATCACCTATTTTCACCTGCTGTTCGACCGGCATGAAATCGTGATGTCGGACGGCGCCTGGTCCGAAAGCCTGTTCACCGGCCCGCAGGCGCTGAATTCTGTCAGCGAGGCCGCGCGCAGAGAGATTTTTGCCCTGTTCCCCGACCTGGCCGCAGGTCTTGCCCCGCAGCCCGCCCGGCGCCTGCTGACAGGGCGCGAGGCGCGGCAGTTGGCCGACCGCCAGCGGCGCAACCTGGGGCGGCGGAACCTGGTCGAATCGCTGTGACGGCGGATGCCCCCGGCCAAGCCAGGGGCGTCACGTGGTTCATTTGACGGTAATGCGCCCTTCAAGCGCGGGCTTATAGGCTCCGTCCTGCGCGCCCAGATAGCCGGCGACCACCTCGGCCAGATCAGGGCCAAAGTCATAGGCGTTTTGCGCCTTCGTCTCGAATACATCGTAACCGTCGCCGCCTGACCGCATATAGTTGTTGGACACGACCCCATAGGTCGCGGCGGGGTCGATGGGCTTCCAGTCGCCTTCCGCCATCACCATCACGTCGCTGATCCGGCTGCCGGGTTCCGCCGCCGGATCGACGGTGTATTTCAGCCCCGCCACCTGCGAGAAGCGTCCTGCGCTTTCCTCATATTGGCTGGCACCGTTTTCCAAGGCCGTCACCACATCCGCCCCTTTCAGCTGAAAGGTCGCCAGCGTGTTCTGGAACGGCAGAACGGTATAAACCTCTCCCATCGTGACCGGCCCCTGGTCAATCGAGGCGCGCAATCCTCCGCCATTGGCGATGGCAATGGTGATGCCCTGGTTCTTCACCCGCTCCAGCATCGAATCGGTGACCAGGTTGCCCATCTCGCATTCCTTCGCCCGGCAACTGGACCGGTCGCCGTCGATGGGGGCTGCGGTTTCGGCCACGACCTTCTGGCGCAATTCCTCGATGGGGGCGGCCATTTCCTTGACGCGCGCCGCGATGGCTTCGTCTTCGGGGACAGAATTGTCTAGCAGGACCGGCTGTCCCTCGGCCTTGGTCAGGGTGCCGTTGTCATCAAAGGTCAGCGTCAGGTGGCCCAGGTATTTGGAATAGGCATAGGCGGTTGCAATGGGAACCTCTGTGCCGTCAGGTCCGGCGACCATTGTGGGATACGGCCCCTCGGCGCCTTCCATGTCGCCCAGCAAGGTGTGGGAATGCCCGCCGACGATCGCATCCAGGCCGGGAACCTCCTTGGCGAAATCCTGGTCGCGCAGATAGCCGACATGGGTCAGGGCGATGATCTTGTTCACCCCCTGATCGGTCAGTTCCTGCACATCGGCCTTGAGGCTGTCGATATCGTCCTGGAAAATCACGTTCGGGCCAGGCGATGCCGTTTCGGGCGTGTCCATCGCCAAGGCGGAAACGATGCCGATCTTTTCGCCTCCAACATCAAGGGTCACGGCATTCTCGACCTTGCCGTTCAGCACGTTGGATTGCGACAGGTCCAGGTTCCCGGACAGGACCGGAAACTCGACCCCGTCCGCCAAGATCGCCAGCCCTTCGGGGCCGTCATCAAATTCGTGATTGCCCACGGCCATCGCATCATAGCCGATGGCGGTCATGAATTCGGCAACATCCTTGCCCTTGTAGGTCATGTAGAACAGCGACCCCTGATACTGGTCGCCCGCGTCCAGCACGATCACATTGCCGCCTTCGGCGGTAATTTTATCGCGCAGTTCCTTGACCTTGGCTGCCACCCGGGCAACGCCACCGAAACACTCTCCAGCGGCCGTAGTTTCCGCGTCGCACGTGCTGTCGAATTCGTTGATCGCCTCGATCCGGCTGTGCAGATCGTTGGTGTGCAGGATATGCAAAACCGTATCTGCCTGGGCGGCGCCTGCGAAAAGCGCCGCAGCCGAAGCGGCGGTCAGAAGGCGAAATGCCATGGGTGATTCCTTTCTTCCCGGTGGGTCGGATCGAAAGGAAGATTGGCCCAGCATGGCGAAAGGGTCAAATGGGCGAAGGCTGTCGCTTGACCCGGGGCATGGTCCGGCGGCAAATGCGGCCATGATGATCTACAAGATTTTCCGCCCCTCGGAATGGGCCCATTTGCAAACTGCGGGCATCTCAAAGGGTGCGCCAGTCGATCTGGCAGACGGATACGTGCATTTCTCGACGGCGGCGCAGCTTGGCGTCACGCTGTCCAAGCATTTCGCGGCAGAGGGGGATCTGATCCTGCTGGCCTGCGATCCGACGGGGCTTGGCGAAGATCTGCGGTGCGAGCCGTCGCGTGGCGGCGATTTATTTCCCCATCTTTACCGCCCCCTAGCCTTGGGGGACATCGCGTGGTCGCGTGTCATCCGGCGCGGCGACAACGGCCACGAAACGGGACCGCTGGAATGAATGTAGTCGAGAAACTGGGCCTTGCCGCGCTGCACCGGATAGACCCGGAACGCGCGCACGATCTGTCCATCCGCGCGCTGTCGGCCGGATTGGCTCCCCTGCCCGGATCGCCTTTCACATCCGACCGTCTGCGGGTCACGCTGGCGGGGTTGGATTTGCCAAACCCCATTGGACTGGCTGCCGGATACGACAAGAACGCCAGGGTTGTTGCCCCCCTGATGGGCGCAGGCTTCGGCTTTATCGAACTGGGTGCCGCCACGCCCCGCCCGCAACCGGGCAACCCAAAGCCGCGCCTGTTTCGCCTGACCGGGGACCGGGCCATCATCAACCGCTTCGGCTTCAACAACGACGGCGCCCTGGCCATCGCATCCCGCATGGCCGCGCGTCCCCAAGGCATTCCTGTCGGCCTGAACATCGGGGCCAACAAGGACAGCGCGGATCGTGCGGCCGATTTCGCGGCGGCGGTGGATATCGCAGGCGCGTCGGCGGATTTCCTGACGGTCAACGTTTCCTCGCCCAATACGGAACGGCTGCGCGATCTTCAGGGCGCAGAGGCGCTGACCGCGCTGCTTCGCGGTGTGCTTTGGGCCAGGGACAGCCTGCCAACGCGCCGCCCGGTCTTTCTGAAGATCGCCCCCGACCTGACGGAAGGGGAAATCGACGACATCGCCACCGTGGCCCTGGACTGCGCCGTCGATGGTATCATCGCAACGAACACCACCCTGTCACGCGACGGTCTGGCAAGCCCCCATGCCAAACAGGCGGGCGGGCTGTCAGGGCGTCCGTTGTTCGAACGCTCGACCGCGGTTCTGGCAAAGTTGTATCGCGCGACGGACGGCGCCATACCGATCATCGGTGTAGGGGGCATTTCGTCAGTCGAGGATGCATGGGAAAAGATCCGCGCGGGTGCCAGTGCCGTGCAGATCTATTCAGCCTTGATCTATCAGGGTTTTTCCCTGGTGACCCAGATGGCGAAAGCCTTGGATGCCAGATTGCACGACCAGAACGTCACTCTGAAAAGCCTGCGCGGCAGCGGCGCCGCCGAGTGGTCTCAAAGATAGTCCTCACCAAGCCCCAGCAGCTGGTTCATGCTGTGCGACGGCTCGGGACATCCCGCATCCCCGATCACGCGAGCGGGAACGCCGGCAACCGTCTTGCAGGACGGCACATCGTGCAGGACCACCGAACCCGCGGCGATGCGCGAATGGTGCCCCACATGGATATTGCCCAGAACCTTGGCGCCCGCCCCGATCATCACCCCGTCGCCGATCTTTGGGTGACGGTCGCCGTCTTCCTTGCCGGTGCCGCCCAGTGTCACGGAATGCAGCATTGACACGTCGTTGCCGACCGTGGCCGTCTCGCCGATGACAATGGAATGGGCGTGGTCGATCATCACGCCGGTGCCGATCCGTGCCGCCGGATGAATATCCACGCCGAAACATTCCGAACAGCGCATCTGCACGAAATAGGCCATGTCGCAGCGCCCCATCTGCCACAGCCAATGCGCCATGCGATAGGCTTGCAGTGCCTGAAACCCCTTGAAGAACAGGATCGGCTGCAACAATCGGTGCGTCGCCGGGTCGCGGTCATAAACCGCCATCAGGTCAGCCCGCGCGGCGTCCCCCAGTCCGGGCGAGGTGCGATACGCCTGGTCCGCGATCTCTCGCAGGATCTGCTCACTCATCTCGCCGCTGGCCAGCTTGAGCGAGAAGCGATAGGCCAAGGCCGCTTCCAGGCTGTTGTGATGCAGCAACCCTGCATGGATCAGCGCCCCCAGCAAGGGTTCATCGCGGACCGCCGAACGCGCCTCGTCCCGCAGCTGCGCCCAGATCGCATCGCGATCCAGGCCCAGGTTCTTCTTGGTGCTGCTTTGCATGTTCATGTCACAGGTCCAGGCCAGTCTTCGGCCCTTCTTAGCGCGAACAGGCGGCAGGGAAAAGGACGGGCATCAATCTGGCAGCCGCAGTTCCATCCAGTGAACCGCTAGCCTGACCTTTCCGCCCGTGAATCCACCCCCTTCACCGGTCATCAGCAGCGTCGCGCTGTTGTAATAGGTCATCGGGGCACCCAGCATCCCGCGCGCCCATGAACCCGCGCCCTTGCCCAGTCCCTGACCAAAGCGGTTGTTCGAATCCGCCGTGCCCAGCCGCCAGGTCGCCAGCCCCCCAGTCAGGGCCTGCGTGACCCGGGCGACAGCCCCGATCACCATTGCACCGGCCGGAATCGCGATGCCGGTATCAAAGGATGCGCCGGTGCCCACGGTCACGTCTCCCTCGGCCATTCCGAAGGCAAGCCCCGATCCCCTGGCGCCAAACGTCATGGCGCCCATGAACCAGCCGTGCCCATCAAAGACGGCCTCGACCCCGCGATCGGCCACAAAGGCACGCATCCCGCGCGACGGCACCACGAAGACCCAGCCGCCGTTCGCACCAACCGCGATCCGTCCGCCCTGGCCTGCCCAGGCGCCAGACGCCCCCGAAGGAACACCCCAGGATTGTCCGTCGATCACCGCCTCGGGCGGCACGGCGACCGATGCGCTTTCCAGCACGGCATTGGTCAGGCCATCCAGACGCATCAACGCCTCGTTCACCGTGACGTGCTTCTGGGCCTGGGCCGGTTGCAGCAGCGGCAGTTGAAGCCGCATGGTTTCATTGGCCATTGAAAATCCTCCTGACAAAGGGGCCGGGGCCGAACTGGTCGGACAACTGGGCAACGGCGGCGACAAAGGCGCCGCCGCTGGCCGCATCGTTCCAGACCTGTTCTGGCACAGTGTATTCGGGGACACTGACATCCGCTTCGTGCAGGACGACGCCATCCCGCAGGATGCGGACGCGGTAGCGCTCGCGAACCTCGCCCAAGGGGATCTCTGCGCCATCCCAGCCGTCGCCCTCGACACGGCTGCGGCGAATCCAGCTTAAGGCGCGGCCTTGGGCACGCAGATGGCAGGGGGCATAGGGCCGCAGCCCGATCCCCCGCGCCTGGGTCGTCAGCGCCCGATAGCTGGGATCGTCAAAGGCCCGCCGCGCCGGGCCGATGCGCCAGAACCGTTCCTGCCCCCTGGCCGAAGGCGGCAGCGCCACCTGTTGCGCCGCGCCGTCCAGCAACACCACGACGCTGCCCTTGGGCCAGACCTCAGGCATGATGCCGTCGGTCCCGGCCTGACCGCGCAGCCTGTCGCCGATCTCCCACAGATCCTTGTCCACGGGAACGGCCTTGGAAAACTGGATAACCTCCCAGTTTTCCAACGACCCGTCCCCGATTGCCAAGGCATTCCCGCCCGCCAAAAGCGCCTTCAGCCCCACCGACCGGAGTGACGCATCCTTCAACCGGATGCGCAGGGGCGCACCGCGGTCGATCACCCCGGGCCGCGCGCGGTGCAGCGGCGTTTCGGTTCGGCCGACAAAGGCGCGCCGCAGCAGCGTGGTGTTCAGTTCGAACCCGCCCGTCTCCTCGATCGAAGAATAGGCGACTACCGACCCGGGCCAAGGCTTTGCCGTGGCGGCCAGATAAGGCGCGTGCGGCTGTTCGTCACCCTTCAGCAGCGGCAGGTCCAGAAACAGGGACCAGACCGGCAATGGCGGATTATAGCGCCCGACAAAGCCGTCATCCTCGTTCGTGGCCGCCTGACGATAGACGCCCGGTTCGACCCTGACGGCATCAACCGTCACAGCACCCGCGCGTTCGACGCGGTCGATTCTCCAGCGTTTGGGTTCGGCACGTCCGTCATCCATGCGGATCACGTCGCCCGGACCCAGATCGCCAAGCGACGGGGGCAGGGCAAAGCGGGCGGTATCCCGCGACACCACCGATTCCGCCAGCCAACGTTCGGCAATGGCGCGGCCCTCGGCACGTATCAGGGACATCGGAAATTCGCTGTCGCTGGCCGTGTTTCCCTGGGCATCGGCCAGGCTGGCCTCGGCCGTGGCCGTGGCATAGTCGCCCCCGGCCTCGACATGGGACAGGCGCAGCCGCCCGGACAGTTCCGCCTGGGCAAGACGTAGGGTTTCGAAGCCCTGAACCTCGTTGCCAACCGCCAGATGCTCGCGCCCCAGGGTGCGCTTGAACAGCCCGTCGCGGGGGACAAAGCGCAGGCAGCCGTCGCGTTCCACGGCGTCGATGCCATGGGCCAGCAGGATGGGTTGCAAGGCAGCGCGTGACGATTCCCCACCGTTGACGTGGAAACCGCGCACCACACCCGTGACGGCGCTGACATCGAAATTTGCCACTCCGGCCTCGCGGCAGATGTCGGCGATGACGGATGCCAGCATCACCGACCCGGCCCGGCCGTTCAGCCAATGGCCACGTTGCCAGGCAGGACCATCGGACCACAGGTCAGGCCGTCCCGGAAAGGCCGGAAAGGGCCGCGCGTCCCAGCACCACACATGCGCCCGGTCCAGGACCACCATGCGCCCACCCCCCGCCTTGGCGGGATTGTTAGCGGGCCTAGACCAATAGGACGTGACGGCCTGGACATAGGCGGCCTGGATCGCATCGTCGCGCTGACCGCTGGAATAATGCGGCAGCGTGCTTTCCGAACTCATGGCGTCCAGGAACTTGTTCGGCTGGTTCGTGGCCTTGTCCAGGGCCGCGCAGCCGTATTCTGTGAACCAGATCGGCTTCGATCCCGGCACCCAACCTGTCGCCTGCCGCGAGCGCACCCCGTTCGGGCGGTCGTAATGCAGGTTCTGCCACCAGCCTGCCAGATCCTTGTATCGCCAGACCCACGCCTCGTCATAAGCGCCGTCCGTGATCGGCGTCCGCCGTTGAGCGTCGCGGTCGGCGTCGCTGGCATAATACCAGTCGTACCCCTCGCCACCACAAACATTGGCTTCCAGATAGGCGGGGTTGCCGATCCGGCCCCAATGGGCATCCAGGTGATCTTCGGCGTCTCGCCAATCTGACAGCGGCATATAGTTGTCAATGCCGACAAAGTCGATGTCCGGATGCGCCCACAGCGGGTCCAGGTGAAAGAACAATTCGCCGCCGCCCGGATGGTGGCCGAAATACTCCGACCAGTCGGCGGCATAGCCGATCTTGACGAACGGCCCCAGAATCGCGCGAACATCCTGGGCCAAGCGGCACAACTGCTGGACTGCGGGATAGCTGTTCCCCGCGCCGCGAATCTGGGTCATGCCGATCATTTCCGACCCGATCAGGAAGGCGTCGATCCCGCCTGCCGCTGCGCATAGATGGGCATAATGCAGGATGAACCGGCGATAGGACCATTCGTCAGGCCCGTGATAAGATACCGTGTCCCCCTCCCGGCGGAAATCCTCGGCCGCAGCGGCGCCAAAGAACGCATCGACCTGGGCGTTGGCCGCAGCGGTGCCGTCAACAGACCCAGCCCGCCCCGGCGCGACCGAGGTCGTGATCCTGCCGCGCCAGGGCATGACCGGCTGCTCGCCCGTACCATAAGGATCAGCCAGCCCATTGCCCGCCAACTGCTCCATCAGGATGAACGGATAAAACACCGCCTTGCGCCCTGATTGTGCAATGGCCCGCAGCCCTTCAACGACCGCCCCATCCGCAGGCGTCCCGCCATAGATCGGCCGGTCGTTCACCCGCGCGACCTGGACCGCGGCCTCTCGGCCGATGCCCGCAACCGTCCAGGGCATTTCGGCGCCATCGATCTCGTTCTGCTCGACCTTGGGCTGAACCGTGCAGCGGTCGATCCGCAGGTCGCTGCCGAACCAGGACACGACCAGCGACACCGACCCGACATTCGGCAACTCGCGCCCCAGAATGTTCATCGAGGCGGTGAAATCCGTTCCTCCCATCGGCGTGTTCACATTCGTGGACCGCAACTCCCCCAGGCCCAGATCCTGGTTGACCGGCGTGGTCGCAAGTGAATATTCGCCCGTACCGGGGATCAGCGCGACCGCGCGCACGTCGCGGCACAGACCGCTGCCGTCCTGCGCGGGCGAGGTCACCTCGAAGCTCAGCTGGGGCATCCGGTTGCCCCAGGCCTCCAGGTTCAGGTCCTCCAGCAGGACATAGGCCAGACCGCGATAGGCAGGCGCCAGATCCGCTTCATGCGCCGCAATGGCGGGATCGGGACGCTGGTCCTCGTCTCCGTTATAGACCCTCATGTTCAAGTCATCGGCCGAGATTTCCTCGCCATCTGCCCAGACGCGGCCTACGCCCAGGATCCGCCCTTCGCACAGCGCAAGAGCGACGGACAGGCGATAGCTGATCTGCGTAACCGTGGACCGGGGCGTGCCCTTGCCTCCTCCCGCATCCTCGGACCGCGCGATTTCATCAAGCGGAGAAGCCCATATCACGTGCCCCGGCAGGCGCATCTGGCCCCAGATGCGCGGGATCGGCGCGCCCTCGCCCGCGGTCTGCAGGCGCAGGCGGTCGATGCGTCCGGTTTCCACGGCCTTGGACCCGCTGCCCAACAGCCGCTGGTCGATGACGCGGCCCACCGTCGCACCGACCGCGCGGCCGATCACGGCACCCGACAGGCCCAGAACCGCGCCGCCGAAGCTTCCGCCAATCGACGCCCCTACGGCGGACAGCACGATGGTCGCCATGATGGCCTCCTAAGACTTGAAATCAGGGAAAGCGGAACCGGGCAGCAATCCGGTTCTGCCAAGGCGTCGTCAACGGACTGTCGATGACGCCATGCGCGTTATAGGCATGGATGAAGCGCGGCGCCTCGCCGGCGTCAGACAGGATGCCCAGATGCTTGGCTACCGCCCCTGCCCGCATTCGGAATAACAGCACCTCGCCTGCCTGCATCGCCTGGTGGCGGCAGACAGGCACCAGATGGCGCAGCGCGGCTTCCATCAGAACCTCGTGACCGCCGCCTTCGCCCCAGTCAGGGGTATAGGGCGGAGGCGCCTCCGGCTCGGTGCCATGGCACTCGCGCCAGACGCCCCGGATCAATCCCAGGCAGTCACAGGCCACGCCCTTGACACTGGCCTGATGCTGATAAGGCGTGCCGATCCACGCCCTGGCCACGGCCACGACATCATCCACCACGGCGCGATCCCGCTTGCGGCGCCATGATCCAGTCTTCCGACGGAAGATGAGGAAAGCCGCGAAAGTTGATGAAGTTGTTGAACTTGTCCCGGCAGGTCGCGGCGCGCTTGTCGCATCCTGCAACAAGCCGGATCCGATCCCCGACAAGGGGCGCGATCCCAAGACCCTGCCACAACTCGATCTTGCGACCGCCATTCGGCAATGCGTCGTCGTTCTTGACGGTGGCGGTCAGCCCCTCGGCTTCGCCGGACAGGACCAGCAGGCTGCCCCTCTCGAACCATCCCGCCTCATAGGCCGGAAAGCCCGCGAACCGCAGGATGCGCCCGTCCTCGATGGCAGCAATAGTCGCCTGGGCGGCAAAGGTCTCTCCGCCCAAGGCCAGCTTGCATTGGCCATCCCCCAGGCGGGCGGAACAGCGGGGATGGAACACCCGGCCCCGCGCGGCGTTCAACGGCTCCGACAACCCTCGCAGTTCCGCGCGGAAAGCCCCCTGGGACCGGGCGATTTCCCCCAAACTGCCGGCAAAGACCAGCCGCCGGGCCGCCAGGTTTGTCCAGTCCGCCTCCCACATCCTGACTTCGGCCCCATCCCAACGGCCTGCAAGCACATCCTTTTCCGTGATGGCGTCGTCGGACAGCGCCCCTTCGGCCTCGGAGTTGTCGACCGAAAGCCCTGTTGCCTGAACCAAGGCGCGGGCGGACATACCGTGGTCGGGGCGGAACCGGACGCCCTCAAAGGTCAGGACCGCATCATGGTCGGTGAACCCCAGCACCATCCCGTCCGCCCGCCGCACCATCCAGGCGCGCGCGATTGTCGTGGCCGTCATACCCGCACCTCGATCACCGGGATGGCAGGCATCTCGCCCGCCTGGAAGGACGCGACCGACACTGCGATCCGGTCGGTATCGAACCGCACGGGCACGTCGAATTCGAAGCCCGCCGTGACCTCGGCCCCCGGCTCGGGCGCGTCGCTGAAGGTGATCAGTCCCTTGGCATGATCGACCCCGTAATGGATGCCCGGAAAGACCTCGTTTCCGCCAACACCCGCGCGAACGGTGTCCTTGACCGGCTTGTCGATCGGCCGGGCATAGCGGCCCGGCCCCGACGCATAGGTTTTCGCCAGTTGAAAGACCCGCGTCACGCCGTCGCCCTGCCCGATCACCTGGTCGTCAAAGGCCGGTGCGCGCGACGGCAGGCAGCTTTTGTAATCCGACCAGTCCTTCCAGCGGAACCCGTGCAGTTGGCCCGCCCGCGCCTCGAAAAACGCAACCAGGGCCGACAGGTCGTCGAGCGACCGCAGTCCCATGCCCGCGTCGTAACGGCGGCGGGCGTGCGCCCATGGAGTGTTGCGTTCCTCGAAACCGCTGGCAAGCGCCACGATCTCGGTCCGGCGTTCTGGACCGCCAATGGAACCGAAGGACAGGTTCGCCGGAAATCTTACCTCGTGAAATGCCATGTCCGCCCTGCTTCAGCTGTTGCGTTCGCCGCGCGCCAGAACGCGGCCCAGTTGGGCGGCGATCTGCGACTGGCTGCGTTGGAAGCCCGCGACATCGGGCGTGGTGACATTCACCGTGACGTTCATCGGACGCGATCCGCCCCCGGCAGACGCCACCCCCAGCCTGCCATCCGCCCCCCGGCGCAACGGCATGATCGCCTCGGGACCGGCCTCGCCCATAAGGCCGGTTGCTCCGCGCATCGGGAAATGCGTGGGCTGGCTGACGACGCCGCCCTTGGCAAAGGGCATCACCCGCCCCTGGACAAAGGCACCGCCATTGGCAAAAGGCAAGGCCCCCGACAGCATCCCGCCGATCCCCTGGGCCAGCGATCCTGCCAAGGCGTTCTCGACCGGCTTCATGGCCATGGAAAACACCGTGTCAGCAATCGACCGACCGATACCCTTCAGCGATTCCGACAGCTTGTCGCCGTCAAAGACCAGCCCGTCGAATGCGCGCCGCAATCCGCCCTCGATCCCTGAACTCAACGATCCCACCTCGCGCGCGGTGACGGTCATCGATTGCCGCAGCCGGTCCAGTTCCGCCTCGAAGGCGGCGGTCATGCGGCTGGTTTGGCCGAACCCCTGATCCAGGTCGTCCAGCGTCGTGCTGAAACCATCCTTGTTGGCCATAAGCCTTGCCCCTTATCCAGATGTATCGCGCGGCCTGTCGGGAAAGCGCGCGGCCAGTTCGGCCAGCCTGTCCCGCGTCATGGCGGGTGGCCCCGCCTCGACCCCCAGCATCAGCGCCAATTCGGCGGGCGTCAGCGCCCAGAACTGATCCGGGCGCAGGCCCAGGCCGCGCATCCCGGCCCGCATCAGGCCCGGCCAGTCCAGGCCCCCGCTCATGCGGCGATCCGAAATGCCCGCGCCAGAAGCTCGGCGGCGGCCCGGCCTGCTGCAACCGGCCCGCCCCCGATTTCGACGCTCAGCAGATCGGCGGTCGTGCCGCGCCAGCCGCCGCCACGCAGGCCCGCGACCAGCACCGCCAGCACGTCGCGGCTGCTGAAACGGCCCGCTTCGAAACGCTCGGCAATCGCCATCAGGCTGTCGGCGCCCAGATCGTGTTCCAGTTCCGCCAAGGCCCCCAGCGTCAGCCGTGCGACATGGGCAGTGCCGTCCAGCACTACCTCGACCTCTCCGCGCATCGGGTTTGCCATCACAGCGCCATGAAGGTCAGCGCACCGGCCGAGGCCATCGTCACCTCATAGGTCGCCTCGCCATTATAGCTGCCTGCATACTCCAAGGCGGTAATCTGGAACGGCCCTTCAACGGTGCCGAAATCCGGGATCACCACTTGGAACCGGGGCACTTCTGCGTCAAAGAAGATCTGCCGCGCCCGCCCGTCGGTATTGGCATCGCGAAACACCCCCGAGCCGGAAATGGACGCGCTGCGCACGCCTGCCCCGCCCAGCAATTCGCGCCAGCCGCCTTGGCTTTCAAGGCTGGTCACATCGATCGTCTCGGCATTGAACGACAGGCGGGACGCACGCAGCCCGGCTATCGTCTCGAAGGCCCCGTTCCCGGTCATGTCCATCTTGATCAGAAGATCGCGTCCATTCTGTGCCGCCATGGCCCCTACTCCTCAGCCCAGGTCAATGCGCGCGCGAAAGGTCAGATCGACCCGCCGCGCTGCGCCGTTTTCAATCCGCCGCGCCCTGGCACGTTGGAACCACAATGCGGTCAACCGCCCCCGGCTCAGTGCCAGTTGCGCCTGGTCAAGGGCGTCTGCCACGGCCACTGCCGCCGCCTTGACCGACGCAAAGCCCGCGCCTTGATCAGCGCCAGACAGAACCGAGACGACGAAATCGTGCTGGGACGCCGCCGCCGTCATGTCGCCGGCGTCCCGGACATCCTCGGGTCCAAGGGACACGAAGACGCCCGCGGGCGCCTCGACGGGCATTGCATCGAAGATCGCATCGCCCACCAGATCATGCAGTGCCGCATCCCCGCGAAGGCATTGATAAACTGCCCCTTGCAGGGCGACGCTTGCCGCAAAGCTCATGCCTGGTCCTCCTCGCGTGCAAAACAGGTCAGCCACTGCCCGGCGCTGTCACGCTCGGCCACGGCCTCGATGGCAAACAGACGCTGCCCCATCCGCAGCCGCTGGCCCGCCGCCGGGCGCCGGGGATCGCCAACCTTGGCCCCCCGCACGGTGATCCGCCAGGACACGACGCTTTCGGGACCGACCTCGGCCCCGCGTTCCCGCCCGGTGCCAGCCTTCATCTCGGGCCACAGCGACCCGATCCGCTGCCAGACGATACGATAGCCGCCCATCCCGTCGCCCTGCCGGGCCGACCCTTCCAGCTCCAGCCGGACATTCAGTGTCGGCACGCTCATCGCCGCACCTCACGGCTGCCTCGCCCGCCCAGCGTGCGGACCTGGCGCCAGCGTTCGATCAGGGCGCTGACGCCGAATGGCATGGCGCCCTTCGTGCCGTCATGACTGCGATCCTCGTAGTAACGCGCCGCCAGCATGATCACCGCCTGCGCCAGGTCGGCGGGAACCAGGGACCAAGCATCTCCGAACCCCGCCATAAAGGGCACGCTGACCATCCCGCGGCGCGGCACATGGGGCAGGATCACCCCCGTGGGCAGGATCATCGGCCGCTGTCCATGCGGCAGCAGCCGCCAGTTCTCGGCCGGAACCTCGGTCACGGTGCCCATGCCGTCGTCGATCTCGATCTTCTCGACTGCGACCACCGGCGCCAGGGGCAAGGTCTGGCCCAGCCGGTCGCGCCAGTCGTCCAGTTGCATCCGAAAGCGCCGGGTCAGCAGCACCTTGCCCGTGCGCGCCTCGATCGTTGCGATCGCCGCGCGCAGGAACCCTGCCAGGGCCATGTCCTCGGCCGTATCGTCCGCAATCTCGAAGCCTGTTCCAAGCCGCAAATGCTCGCGCAGCGCCGCGACAGGCAGCGCCTCGGCTGCAGGCGCCGTTTCCTCGATCAGCATCATCTCGCGAACCTCCCGTCTTGCTGTCCGCTTGTATTTCCACCGGGCAAGGCCCACCCGGGGCCTCGCCGTTGCATCACGTCGGGAAAGACCGCGCCCGCGCGCCGGCCATCAGCGCGCGCGGACAGTTGCAAACCGGCATGGCCAGCGACCGGTGCGCGGTCTTTCCCTCACCTGGTCCCGCGATCGGGGATCAGGCGAACTG
Source organism: Paracoccus everestensis (assembly GCF_021491915.1). Classification (NCBI taxonomy): domain Bacteria; kingdom Pseudomonadati; phylum Pseudomonadota; class Alphaproteobacteria; order Rhodobacterales; family Paracoccaceae; genus Paracoccus; species Paracoccus everestensis. Next base: position 2,069,278 of record NZ_CP090836.1, read on the forward strand.
CAACAGCTTGACGGCGCGGGAATCGGTCACGCCGCCACCCACACGCTTGGTCGCATAGAACAACACATGGGGCTTGGCGCTGAACGGATCGCGCAACACGCGCAGATCGGGACGCTCGACGATGGTATAGGCGGCGCGGAAATCGCCGAATGCCACGGCGATCGCTTCAGTGCCGATGTCGGGCATATCCTCGCTGATCAGCACCGGATAGCCCAACAGTTGCGGGGTCTGGCCCGCCGCCAGGGCGTCTGTCCACAGGAACCGGCCATCGGCATCCTTCATCTTGCGGATGGCGGCAGCGGTTTTGGAGTTCATGACGAAGCTGGCATTGACCCGGTATTCGGCACCAAGGGCATAGATCAGGTTGATCAGCGCATCCGCCGGGGCGGCCGTATCGAACCCGCCCATGGTGCCTGTTTCGACGACGCCGATGGTGCCGTCGCCCGCCGTGGAATTGGGCGCGGTCGGATAGCTCAGGATGCCACGCGGCTTCGACATACCGTCGCCCGCGACAAAGGCTGCAGCCTCGGACCGGGCGAACTTGTCGGCGATGCGCTCGGCTAGCCAGGCCTCAACGTCGAAGGCACCATCGTCCAGCAGGCGCTGGCTGGCCTTTGGCATGGCCGACAACTCGTGCAGCGGGATCGAGATACGCTCGATGCCGCCCGGCGCGGTCTCGGCCGCCATGTCCTCGTCTGCCCAGCCTGCGCCCATCTCGCCCTTCTCGACCAGCACTTCATAGCTGGCGGATTCGATGGTCACGACATTGGCCAGCTTGCGCAGGGACGCGCCGGACCGCAGCACGTTCTGCACAGTCTCGGCCACCTGGGGCGCCGCCAGGAAACCGCCGTCGCTGGCGACGGTCAGGCCCTTTTCCTCGATGACCAAGCCACGCAGGCCGTCGTCGTCGCCGCTGCGCAGATAGGCGTTGAACGCCTTCTGATGGGGCACCTCGACTTCGGCGGCAGTGGACAGCGGGGTGCGGCCACGAAGGGCGGTCTTGCGATCAAGCATGGTCATGCGTTCGTCCTGTGCAGTGAATTTCTTTTGAATGTCGTCACGAAAGCCCCTGAGTTCGCTGACGAACCCCATCATGGCCCCCTTCAGGTCGGCGGCCGTGCCGCCACCGTCCGCGGCTTTCACCTCGGTCATGGTCTGTCTCCTCATCACGATGATCGGGGATGCCGCAGCTCCTTGGCCGCCCCTGCCTTCGGGTCGCCAAGGCGACCCAAATCCGTAGGGTGCGCGCTCGCACGCACCGCCAATTTCAAACCCGCAAGGCCTCAGCCGCCGCCACAAAGAGCGCTGCCACCTCGCGCAGGTCGTCCGCGTCCTTGCGGCCCACCTTGGCCTCGGGCAGCATCGGGAACGTGACCAGCGACACTTCCCACAACTCGACCTCGGCCAGCACCCGGCGGCCCTGCTTGTCCCGTTCCGCCCGGATCGTGCGATAGCCGATGGACAGGCCGTCGATGGCGCCCGCCTGGATCAGGGCCGCGGCTTCCCGAGCCTGGGTCACCTCGGGCAGCAACCGTCCCTTGACCCACAATCCCTTCTCGTCCTCGCGGATCTCGTCCCAGACGCCGATGGGCTTTGCCGGGTCGTGCTGCCACAGCATCCGCACCTTGTCGCCCTTGGCCGCCAGCCGCGCGAGGGATGCGCCAAAGGCCCCCGGCGCCACCGCGTCGCCCCCTTGGTCTGTCATCCCGAAAAGACTGGCATAGCCCTCGATCACCTGCCCGTCGGTCAGGACGGGCGCACCGCCCGCAAATTTCACCTCAAGTCCCGGAACCATTTGTCAGCCTCCTTTGGGCGCAAATTCGATAATGCCCTGCACGGCCTGCGTCAGGATCACCGCGACGACGCCATAGACGGTCATCCACAACCGACGCTCCAGCCCCTCGATCAGCGCCTCGATCCGCTCCAGCCGCTTCTCCATGCCGCCGAATTGCAGCGCCATGATCCGTTCCTGAGCTTCGAACCGCTGGTCGTGCCAGCCAAAGCTGTCCTTCACAAAGCGCGACCCTTCCATCCGATCACGCTCCGGCCAGCGGCGGCAGACCCAGCAGCGCCCGCTTTTCCGCATCCGTCAGAAAGGTCGCGGCCCCGATCCTGGCCCATTGCTGGTCCCGCTCCTCGGCCAAGGCCGGGATGCGGTCGGGATCCGGGCGCAACTCGAACTCGGCGCCCAAATGCTCGGACAGCCACCAGGCGACCGATGCCGCGACCCGCGTAGCCAACGGCAGCACCGTCAGCCGGTAAAAGGCCCGATGCGCCTCGGCATAGTTGGCATAGGTCGCGTCACCGGGGATCCCCAGCAACATGGGCGGCACGCCGAATGCCAGCGCGATCTCTCGCGCCGCCGACAGCTTCGTCTCGTGGAACTCCATGTCGCTGGGGCTGAACCCCATCGGCTTCCAGTCAAGTCCCCCTTCCAGCAGCATCGGACGCCCCGCATTGCGCGCGCCCTGGTGGTTCATCTCGATCTCGCCCACCAGGCGGTCGTATTGTTCGGGCGACAGAACCCCCTGGCCGTCGATGCCCTTATAGACAATGGCCCCCGAAGGCCGCGCCGCGTTGTCCAGCAGTGCCTTGGACCAGGCCGATGCGCTGTTGTGGACATCCAGCGCCACCGCCGCCGCCTGCATGGGGGACAGACCGTAATGGTCGTCCTGCGGATGGAAGGACTTGACGTGGCAGATCGGATCGGGACTGCCGGTCATGTCGAACCGATGCTTGCGCCCGCCCACCGCATATTCATAGGCGACGGGCCATCCGTCCGCCCCTGGAACGATGCTCATCCGGTCCGACCGCAGCACATGCAGTTCCTCGGGCAGCCCCTGGGCGCCCAGGCCAGCCGCCTCGACATAGCCGTTGCCCGACAACAGCATCTGCCCGAACAACGCCTCGAACAGTTCTGCCCGGCCTTGGCCCGGATTGGGGCGACGCAACAGATCCAGCACGGGATGCACGTCATACCGCCGGTCGCGATCCTCGCAGACCAGCGGCACGGCAGCCCCTGCCTCGGCGATCAGCTTCACGCAGCGAAAGCCCACGGGATTGCCCACGAACCCGCCGCGCGTCAGGCTGGCCGTATCGCGCGCCGACCAGACCGCACGGCCCGCGCCGCTGGCCAGCGCCACCACTCGGCCCGTCGCACTGGCCTTTCTTTCCGGCGCGGGGGCCTGCTTTTCCTCCCGCGAAAACATTCGAAACGCCATCTCTGCCTCCATGCCACGAAAAAGGGCCGCCAAACGGCAGCCCTTTCATCCTGGTCCAAATATCCTCTGGGGGTCCGGGGGGCGAAGCGCCCCCGGCTTTTGCTACAACCGCCGCATCTGCGGCCGCCGCCAGCTTGATCCCGGCTCGATCACCAGTTCGTGGATCGCCCAGACCAGCGCATCCAGCCGGTCCGGCGACCCGCGCCCCTCGAAGCCGCGCACCGTCATCTGGCACATCTGGTCCTCCAGCGCGCCAAGCCCGCGCAGGTGCTTGACCCGCCCCTGCTCGTACAGCGCGGCCACAGGCTCGGCCCGCAATCCCTTGCCGCGACCGGCCCGCAAGGCCCGGAAAGGCACCAAGGGATCCACCTGCCGGATCACGCTTTCCACCAGGTCGCCGCCCTGGTTCACCTCGGCCACCAGGCGTTCCGCCCCATGCCGGTCCATCGCGGCAATCGCGGCACGGGCCCAGTCCAACGGCCCGCCCCTGATCGTGGCGTCCTCCAGCACATAGGTCCGCCAGTCGCCCGGCTCGCCCTCGGCCACGACGCCCGCGACCACGATCCCGCATTCGTCGCTGGCCTTGCCCGCCGTGACGGCAGGATCGACCGCCACGACAACGCGCGACAGCCTGGGCGCCCGGTCCACCCGGCAACCTTCCAGCATGGCCGTCGTCCACAATGCGCCCTCGACATCGTCCAGCAGCACGCCATCCAGTTCCTGCCGCCCCAGCCGGGTGCCGCCATAACGCTGCGCCACCTCGGCCAGGAAGCTTTCCGCCAGATAAGCGCGGTTCGCATCCGTGGGCGCATGGGTCGTGACCGTGGACGCGTTACCCAGGATCCGCTTCAGCACACCCACGTTGCGCGGCGTGGTCGTGACCACCTGCTGCGGATTGTCCCCCAGGCGCAGCGCGAATTGCAGCATATCCCAGACATCCTCGGACTTCTTCCACTTGGCCAGCTCGTCCGCCCAGGCCGCGTCGAACTGCGGCCCGCGCAAGGCCTCGGGCTCGTGCGCGGAATAAACCGTGGCCGTCGCGCCGTTGACCCAGACCAGCCGCTTGCGCCCGGCCTCCCAGACGGGACGCCGGTCGGGAGGAGAGCAGGCGAGGATCCCGCTTTCCCCGAACACCATCACCTCGCGCACCTGGTCAAAGGTTTCCCCGACCAGGGCCACGCGATGACAGCGCCCGGGTGCGGCGGCGCTCGGTCCCTCGACCATCCGCCGCACCCATTCGGACCCGGCGCGGGTCTTGCCCGCACCGCGCCCGCCCATGATGACCCAGGTCTTCCAGTCGCCCTCGGGGGGCAACTGGTGGGGCAAGGCCCAGAACTCGAACAGCCAGGGCAATGCCATCAGCGCGTTTTCCGAAAGCCCGCCCAGGAAAGCGTCAACGTCCTCCGGCGCGGCGGAGGCAAGCCAGGCGGCGCCCGATTTCATCTCGTGCCGCGTCAAGGTCAAGGCTTCCGCCCCCGACCCCGCCGGCGATATCCTTGCGTAACTTGTCAACCCTGTTCCTTTCCACCATCAAAAGGCCGACCGCTTCGCGGACGACCTTTGCGGTCTGCATGGCGTCCTTCAACTCGGCGGGATCGACGGCCCCACTTTGCCGGGCCTCCAACGCGGCCTCGTGTCGTTTCAAATCCTTGACATAGGACCAGAACAAACCCTCGGCGACGGCAATGGCCTCGCTGGGGTCCATCGCAGCCTCCGCACTCGCAACCGGCTTCACGTCCGCCCGGACCGGGTTGACCCCGGACACGAACGGTCCTTCGAGGTCAGAAACCCCGCGCCATTCCATATCGTTCATGCAAACTGTCCCGCCTCGTGTCCTGTCCGCACGAGCCGAAAAACGAAAAAGCGGCCCAAGGGGTGCCCCCCGGCCGCTTGCCCATTTCTCCCAGCATGGAAATGTTCTACCTTAGAGCGTATTTCAGCCATCAAGATTCAGGATTCCCAGCCTGCCAATGATGTGATTCCCTTCTGCTGAGGCAGATGGAGATTTCAGATGGGCAAGCCACATCCAGCAGAGCTTCGTAGCCGGGTTATCGGCTACGTGGACGAAGGTCACGGACACCGTCAGGCGGCCCGGCACTTTCGGGTGTCGCCGAAATTCGTCAATGATCTGGTGAAGCTGCGACGCGAGATCGGATGTTTGACCCCGAGGCGACAAGGCAATGGCGGCGGACATGGCAAGCTGGTGGGCATGACCGGCTGGCTCAAGGCCCGCGTCACGGCCAAAAGCGGGATCACGCTTGATGAACTCGTAGCCGAGTTGGCTGAGACGCATGGCATCGATGTCCACCGCGCCACCGTCTGGCGCGTTCTGCGGGGTCTCGGACTGAGCCATAAAAAAAACTCTGCAGGCGCTTGAACAAAAGCGAAAGGACGTCGCCGCTCTGCGCCATGTCTGGATCGCGAGACGCCAGCCTTTCATGGCCAATCACCTGGAGCGATTGGCGTTTGTTGATGAGACCGGGGTCAAGACGAACATGGCCAAGACCTCCGGCTGGGCACCCTGCGGGCAGCGCCTCGTTGATCATGCGCCGTTCGGGCATTGGCGCACCCAGACCTTTGTCGCGGCCCTGCGCCATGACCGGTTGGATGCGCCCTGGGTAATCGACGGCGCAATGAACGCCGAGATGTTCGATCTCTACACCAAAACCCAGTTGGTCCCGACACTCCGGCCCGGCGATGTCGTCATTCTGGACAATCTCTCCAGCCACAAGAGCCCTGCCGCAGCGGCAGCACTGCGCGATGTTGGCGCGTGGTTCCTTTTCCTGCCGCCATACAGCCCCGACCTCAACCCGATCGAGATGGCCTTCGCCAAACTCAAGACGCTGATCAGAAAAGCCGCCGCCCGCACCTACGATCAGCTTTGGGCTGCGGTTGGCCAGGTCTGCGATCTGTTCTCCGATGAGGAGTGCTACAACTACTTCAAAGCCGCAGGGTATGAGACCGATTGAGTGCAACAGGCTCTAGGGCGTTCGGTAAGTCAATCACTAAACCCAGGGGCGTTCGCTTCACCCAAGTTTAACCAATCCGAACAAGGCCTTGATCCGCGCAACACCCCATGCAACACCCGCCTAGACAGGCTGTCGCAACGCATCGGGATTCGCCTAGACGTCCTTCTTTTTCTGGCCTTTAGCCTCGGTCGCGGCGGCGATTGCATTGGCGGCCTCGTCCTGCATCTTTTGCGCGAACCCGACCATCTGCGCGGCATAGGCTTCGGTCCATTCCGGCAAGTGCCCCGACTTCATGGCGGCGGCGCGCATTTCCTCGCCCTTGTCGCGCATCTTCTGGAACTGTTCTTCCCAGGCGGTCTGCATGACCTGCCACTGATTGCGGACATTTTCCCCGGCTTCCTCGAAATAGTTCTGGAACTGACGGTTCATCTCGTCCTGGCGCTGCATGGCTGTTTCCTGCCATTTGCGCGCGCTTGCCATCATCTCGTCGTTGCGGCTGCTCATATTGTCCTGCCACTCGGTCACGCGCTTTTCATAGGTGCGCGCGTTTTCGGCCAGGGTGGAAAACATATCGGACAGTCTCATGGCTCAACCTCCTTGCAAAGACTCAGGCCCGGCGCGGTCCACGCCATCGGAAAAGCCCGCCCCTTGCCTGCGATGCTGCGGCGGGGGGCGGGCCTTGTCAAACCCTTTGCATGGCTTGGGCTGGCTCAGCCGTCGCCCTGGACGGGACTGGTCGGATCGCCGCCCTGCTGGCGTTCGATCTCGCGCCAGCGCGCGACGGCGGCGTTGTGTTCCTCCAGCGTGCGCGAAAAGCTATGCCCGCCGGTCCCGTCCGCCACGAAAAAGATGTAATCCGTGCTGTCGGGGTTCAGCGCTGCCCGGATCGCCGCCCGGCCCGGATTGGCGATCGGCGTCGGCGGCAGCCCATCCACCCGATAGGTGTTGTAGGGCGTGGGCGCCGCCAGTTCGGACCGCCGCAAGCCCCGGTCCAGAACCCCCTGCCCGTTCGTGATGCCATAGATCACTGTCGGGTCCGTTTCCAGCCGCATCCCGCGTTCCAGCCGGTTCACGAAGACGCTGGCGACCTGGGGGCGTTCCTCGGCAAGGCCGGTCTCCTTTTCCACGATCGACGCCATCACAAGCGCCTCCTCGGGCGAAGCATAGGGAAGGCCGAACGGCCGTGCTTCCCATTCCTCGGCCAGGATCGCCGCCTGCCGCTGCGCCATCTGGGCCAGCAAGGCCGAACGGCTGCCGCCCTTCTCGACCTCATAGGTGTCCGGCGCCAGGCTGCCCTCGGCGGGAACCTCCTCGATTTCGCCGCTCAGGAAGGGCGCGGCCTTCAAGGCCTCGACCACCTGCCAGCTGGTCACGCCTTCGGCCATGGCGACCCGCAGCCGCGCGCCCGGCCGGTCAACCGCCGTGCTGATCGCCTGCGGCGGTTGCTCGGTCGCCGGATCGAACCGGGCCATCTCCTCGAAGGCGCCGGTATCCGGGTTCATGTCGCGCAACAGCACCGTATTCTCGCGCACGCCGACCCGCACCACCACCTCGGTCCCGCAGGTCGAAGGCCCGCCTGCCGTGATCACATCGACGATCTGCCCCATGCTGGTATGGGGTGGAACCAGATAGCTGCCGAACTTCAGATCCCGCGCCTTTTCCAGGTAATCCGTTCCTGCCCGGAAGACATAGGAATTGCTGATCGCCCCCTGCTCCACCAGTTGCTGGCTGATCGCGTTCAGGCTGGCCCCCGGCGCCACCTGCACGCATTGCGCCACCGCGCTTGGGCCCGGCCCGGTGAACTGATGCTTGCCCCATGCCACCGCGGCCGCCGCGGCTATCAGCAGCACGATCAGCAGCGTCAGGAAGTTCGAGGCGATGTTGCGCCAGATCATCCCCGGACCTTTCCGAGGACCAGGCAGGCATTCGTGCCGCCAAAGCCAAAGCTGTTCGACAAGGCCACCTCGACGCGGCGCCGGACAGCCGCGTTGGCTGCCAGGTCAAGCCGCGGTTCGACTGCAGGATTGTCCAGGTTGATCGTCGGCGGGCAAATCCCGTCGCGGATCGCCAGCGTGCAAAAGATCGTCTCGACCGCGCCCGCAGCCCCCAGCAGGTGGCCGATGCTGGACTTGGTGGACGACATCACCACGTTCGGCGCGTGATCGCCCAACAGGCGTTCCACCGCACGCAGCTCGATCGTGTCGGCCATGGTGCTGGTGCCATGCGCATTGATATAGTCGATGTCGGACGGCTCCAGTCTTGCATGGCGCAGCGCGTTCTGCATCGCCCGGAAGCCGCCGTCGCCATCCTCGCTGGGCGCGGTGATGTGATAGGCATCCCCCGACAACCCGTATCCCAGCACCTCGGCATAGATCTTGGCACCCCGTGCGCGGGCGTGCTCGTATTCCTCCAGGATGACGCAGCCCGCACCCTCGCCCATGACAAACCCGTCCCGGTCCACGTCATAGGGACGCGAGGCCGCCTGCGGATCGTTGTCGCGCTTGGTCGACAGCGCCTTGCAGGCGTTGAAGCCCGCGATGCCGATCTCGCTGATGGGGCTTTCGGCCCCGCCCGCGACCATCACATCGGCATCGCCCAGCATGATCAGGCGCGCCGCGTCGCCGATGGCGTGGGCGCCTGTGGAACAGGCGGTCACGACCGCGTGGTTCGGCCCCTTGAAGCCAAAGCGGATCGACACCTGGCCCGACACCAAGTTGATCAGCGCACCGGGAATAAAGAAGGGCGACACCCGCTTCGGCCCGCGTTCCTTGATCAGCACTGCCGTTTCCGCGATCGAGGTCAGCCCGCCGATCCCCGACCCGATCATCACCCCGGTCCGCTCGCGGTCCTCATCGGTCTGGGGCTCCCAGCCGGAATCCTGGACGGCCTGAACCGCTGCGGCCATCCCGTACAGGATAAAATCATCGACCTTGCGCCGGTCCTTCGGCTCCATCCAGTCGTCGGGGTTGAAGCTGCCGTCGCGGCCATCGCCCATGGGGATCTCGCAGGCGTATTTCGTCACCACGTCCTTGGGATCAAACCGGGTGATCGGCCCCGCGCCGGACTGCCCGGCCAACAGCCGTTCCCACGTCGCCTCGACGCCGCAGGCCAGCGGCGTGACCATTCCCAACCCGGTGACAACAACCCTGCGCATCCGATGTCCTTCACGCTGCAAATTCGTTGCGGCCCTGATACACGCGCCGCGAGATCCACGCAACGTCGCGCCTGCCCTCTATCCGGCGGGCTTTTGCCTTGGTCCAAATATCCTCGGGGGGTCTGGGGGGCGAAGCGCCCCCAGCCTTTGCGGGACGCAATCAGACCAACCCTTCGGCCCTGAAATCCGCCCGCAGGTCGCGTTCGGGGCGTGGCCCGACGTGCCCGATCACCTCGGCTGCGGCCACGCAGCCCATCCGGCCCGCCACCGCCAGCGGCGCCCCCAGCGCCAGCCCATAGATCAGCCCAGCCGCGAACTGGTCCCCGGCCCCTGTCGCATCCACCGGCACGACCCGATGGACCGGCGCGGTTACCCGCTCGCCTTCCCGGATCAGGATCGCGTCGTCCCCCGACCGGGTGCAGACCACCGTGCCGCAATCGGCCGATGCCAGGCGCAGCGCCTCCTCCAGATCCGTGACCTGATACAACGAGGTCCATTCGTGGATGTTGCCGATCACATAATCCATCGGCCCTGCCACCAGCCGCCGGAAATCCGCGCGGTGACGGTCCACGCAGAAGGGATCGGACAGCGCGATGCCTGCCTGCCCGCCTGCTTGGTGACAAGACTGCGCGGCCTTCAGGAAAGCCTCCTTCCCCTTGGGCTTGTCGAACAGATAGCCTTCCAGGAACAGCCACCCGGCCCCTTGAAAGACCGAAGGATTCACGTCGTCCGGCCCCAGTTCGGCGGAAATCCCCAGATAGGTGTTCATCGACCGCTCGCCGTCCGGCGTCACCAGGATGATGCTGCGCGACGTGGGCAACTGGTCCCCCGCGACCGGAGGGTTCACGAAGACCGTCCCTGCCGCCTCGGTCTGCTCGGCATAGGACAGGCCCAGCGCATCATTGGCGACCCGCCCGATAAAGGCCGTGCGCAACCCCAGCATCCCGATCCCGGCCAGCGTGTTCGCCACCGACCCCCCCGGCACAAGCCGCGACTGGGCGCGTCCCGGCCCATGGTCGTCGGCCTGCACGGCCATCAGGTATTCCGACCGTTCCCGCTCGATCAGCTGCATGATCCCCTTCTGCACCCCCAGTGCCGCAAGCCGCGCGTCATCGGTGGGCGAGATCACGTCCATCACCGCATTGCCGATGCCGATCACGTAAGGGGTGGTCATGCGGTCTTCTCCTCATATGGACACAGGTCATGGATGATGCAGACCGCACAGCGCGGGCGGCGGGCCTGGCAGATGTATCGGCCATGCAGGATCAGCCAGTGATGGGCGTTGTCCTGGAACCGGGCTGGCACGTTGTCCTCGATCGCGCGTTCCACTTCGTCGACGTCGCGGCCCGGCGCGATCCGGGTGCGGTTGCCCACGCGGAAGATATGCGTATCGACCGCCTGCGCCGGATGGCCAAAAGCCGTGTTCAGCACCACATTGGCCGTCTTGCGCCCCACGCCGGGCAGGGTCATCAGCGCCGCGCGGCTGTCGGGAACCTCGCCGCCATATTCGTCTACCAGGATGCGCGACAGGGCCATCACGTTCCTGGCCTTCTGGCGGAACAGCCCGATGGTCTTGATATGGTCGGTCACGCCGTCCAGCCCCAGGGCCAGCATCTTCTGCGGCGTGTCCGCCACCGCGAACAGGCCCCTGGTCGCCTTGTTCACCCCCACGTCGGTCGCCTGCGCCGACAGCGCAACCGCCACGACCAGCGTGAAGGGGTTGGTGAATTCCAGCTCGGTTTCGGGCTTCGCGTTCGCGCCCGCCAGCCGCGAGAAAATCGCGACCTGATGGGCAAAGGGCAAGGGCTGCGGCAGACGGCGGGGCTGGACCATGGTCCGTTGCTTTTGACTGCCCCTGCCAGGCATTGCAAGCCCGGCCCGCCGTTCAGGGATTTTTCCGCCAATCCAGCAGGTTCCACGCAGCCGTGACTTTCCTTTCGCCCGGAACTGCGCCAGCCTCCGCACGTTGAGCGGCAGCCGCAAGGCTGCGAGTCCCGGAAAGGAAAGCCCATGAACCTTCGCCTCACAACCCTCCTTGCCGCATCGGGCCTTGTCGCCCTTGGCGCCTGCGCGCCCACCGACGGCACCGGCACCACCGGCATGAGCCGCACCCAGCAAGGCGCCCTGGCCGGGGCCGCGGTCGGCGCCGTCCTGGGCGCGACCCGCGATGACGACAGCAACAACGAGGGCCGGGACGCCGCGCGCGGCGCGATCCTGGGCGCGGCGGCGGGCGCCGTCGCCGGCAATGTCCTGGACCGCCAGGCCCAGGCCCTGCAACAGTCGTTGTCGAACCCGAACATCCAGGTGATCAACCGGGGATCCTATCTGCAGGTCGTCATGCCCGAAGGCATCCTATTCGCCACGGGTTCCGCCGCCGTATCGGGCGCCGCGCAGAACGACCTGTATGCCGTCGCGCGCAACCTGAACCAATACCCCAACAGCCGGGTCGAGGTCGTGGGCCATACCGACAATACCGGCAGCATGGCGCTGAACATGGACCTGTCGCAGCGCCGCGCGCAATCCGTCGCAGGCATCCTGGCCGCAGCGGGCGTGTCGTCCGGCCGTCTGATGGCTTCTGGCGCGGGGTATAACCGGCCCATCGCGTCGAACAACACAGCCGAAGGCCGCGCCCAGAACCGCCGGGTCGAGATCCTGATCCGCCCGACCAACTGATCCCAAAAGCTAAACCCCCGCCGCTTGCGCAACGGGGGTTTTTCACTGTCCGCTGATCCGGCTTGCGCCCGTCAGTTCAAACGACGCGCCACGTCTTCGATGGCTTCGTCGATCCCGGCGGACCGTTGCCCGCCGCGCACCTGCTGGGCCAGCAGGGCGGATGCCGCGGCAATCGCCGCCTGCACCGCACGGTCGCGCACGGCGCGCACCGCATCGGCCTCGGCACTGGCGATCTGATCCTCGGCCCCCTTCAGGCGGCGTTCGATGGATGCTTTCAGATCGGCCTGGGCCTTGGCGGCCTGGCCTTCGGCCTCGCGCTTTGCATTGGCGACGATCTGGTCCGCCTGCCCTGCCACGTCGCGCTGGCGGCGTTCATAGCTGGCATAGATTTCCTGCGCTTCCTCGCGCAGGCGCTTGGCCTCGTCCAGGTCGCGCCGGATGCCTGCCGCGCGGCTGTCCAGCAGCGCGCCGATCCGGGCGGGAACCTTGAAATACAGCAGCACGCCCACGAAGACCAAGAACGAGATCAGGACGATGAAGTTCGTATTTCCCAGCGAAAAGAACGAACCCGTCGCGGCAAAGGCCGGTCCGGCGGTCAGCGCGGCGGCAGCAATGACGGCAAGTTTCTTCATTGCAACGTCCCCTTCATGCGGCTGTCCACGGCCTGATCGACCGCAGCCTGATCCACCGTCCCGCCAAAGCTGCGCACCAGTTCGGCGGCAACATCGCGGGCGACCTCGCGCGCGTCGGTGTCGGCGGAATCGCGGATCTCGCGGATGCGCTTTTCCGATTCCGCCGCGCGGGCCGAAATCTCGGCATCGGCATGGGCAATGGCGGCGTCCAGTTCCTTCTGGATTTCCGCGCGATTGGCCGCGACGATCTTGCCAGCCTCGGCCCGTGCATCGGCAAGGGCCTTGTCATAGGCAGCCTCGGCCTCCTTGGCCTTCAGCTTGAATTCCTCGGCGGCCATCAGATCGCCGGACACGGCGCCCTGGCGGTCCGACAGGACGGCGCCGATGCGCGGCAGCGCGATCTTGGCCACGACCCAATACAGCACCAACATGGTGATGATGAGCCAGAAAATCTGGTTCGCAAACGTCGCGGTGTCCAGCTGGGGCAGGCCCGTGGCTGTCTCGGTCTCGCCATGCGCGATCGAGCTGGCGACGCTTTCGGTATGTTCGGCCGCGGTTGTGGCGGCCTGTTGCAACAGGCTGATCATGTCCAGACCCCTTGGCCTTGTCAGGTCACGAAGGGGCGGAGGCGAACCCCCACCCCGCCGCAAGGATGAACAGGAATCAGACCGCGAACATCAGCAGAAGCGCGACGAGGAACGAGAAGATCCCCAGGGCTTCGGCAAAGGCCATGCCGATGAACAGCGTGGCGGTCTGGCCGGCGGCGGCCGACGGGTTGCGCAGGGCGCCCGACAGGAAGTTGCCGGCAACGTTGCCCACACCGATGGCGGCCCCGCCCATGCCGATGGCGGTCAGGCCGACGCCGATGTACTGGCCCAGTTCTCCGATATTGCCTTCCATGATGATGCTCCTTGCGGTTGGAAGTTGTGGATGGGGGTGATGACCTGTGCGTCCGGCGTCAGTGCGACGGATGCAGCGCGTCCTTCAGGTAAACGCAGGTCAGGATGGTAAAGACGTATGCCTGGATGAAGGCCACCAGGATTTCAAAGGCATACATGCCGACAACCGCCAGGATCGAGATCGGAGCGACGGCGGCGATGGCCGCAAAGCCCGCGAACACCTTGATCACGGCGTGACCGGCGATCATGTTGCCTGCAAGTCGGATGGAATGGCTGACGGGGCGCACGAAATAGCTGATGACCTCGATCACCGCCAGAACCGGGCGGATCGCCAGGGGCGCCGAGCGGACCCAGAACAGATCCAGGAAATGCGCGCCGTTCTTGACAAAACCGATGGTGGTCACGGTCAGGAAGACCGCCACGGCCAGCAGCCCGGTGATCGCGATGTGCGAGGTGACCGTGAAGGCCATGGGCAGCAGGCCCAGGAAGTTTGCGAACAGCACGAACATGAACAGCGTCATGATATAGGGGAAATACTTCAGCCCGTCCTTGCCCGCGATGTCGGCGACCATCTTGTGGACTAGGCCATAGGCCAGCTCGGCCATCGACTGGCTGCGGTTCGGCACGATGGCACGCCCGCGCGTCCCCATGACCAGCAGCGCCAGCGTGGCCACGACGATCAGGAACAGCCACAGCGTGACATTGGTCGGCGTGTACCAGTGGACCGCCCCGTCGCCAAACAGCGGGCGCACGATGAACTGGTCCATCGGGTGGAAAGACAGGCCGGTTGCCTCGCCATGCGCTTCTGTCGCCACGATCAGTCCCTCTCGTCGGTGCCCGGCGTCTTGCCGGAGGTGCTGCCAAGTTCGGCTGCCGTGCGCATCATCACCTTGATGCCGGCCACGAAGCCCAAAAGTACAAACAGGATCAGCATCATCGGCAAGGTGCCGAACAGCCAGTCCAACCCGTATCCGATCCCGGCGCCCAGCATGATGCCCGCGACGATCTCGGTGACCATGCGCCAGGCGACGTGCGCCTTGTCATAGCCCACCATCGGCCCGGCGGCCTCTGGCAGTTTGGTCAGCTTGGACAGCCGTCCTTCCAGGTCGCGCAGGCGGGCCGCATCCGCTTCCCTGTCCGCGTCGTTCCCGGGCCGATCGGCCATCTGTCACGTCCCCGTTATTCGGTTGCCGGGTGTCTAGGGTGGATCGCCGGGCAAGTCAAGCAACTGGCCTTGATGTTCAACATATTGAATCTGCTTTATTTTCCAGATTGCATAACCGCCGCGTGCGGCTTGCAATCCCCGCCCCGCCCGGACATTATTCAACCGCATGGTTGACCATTCCGGTCATCGACCTGCTCTGGACCTTGATGAACGCCCCCTCGCCCGACCGCCTGGACCTGATCTTCGCCGCCCTGGCCGATCCCACGCGCCGGCGCGTGCTGTCGATGCTGCTGGAGGACGACATGGCCGTCAGCGACGTGGCCCAGCCCTTCGAGATGAGCCTTGCGGCGATTTCCAAGCACCTGTCGGTTCTTGCGGCGGCGGGCCTGATCCGGCAGGAACGGCGGGGCCGGATCACCTGGTGCAAGCTGGATCCCGACGGGATGCGCGCGGCCTCGGTCTGGATGGGGGGTTTCGGGCAGTTCGACCCGGTTGACCTCGACGATTTCGAGCGCTTTCTGGAAGCCGAGATGCAGGACTGGACCAAGGAATGACCCCTCGCCCCGACATCCTGTGCATCGGCGCGATGCTGTGGGACGTGATCGGCCGCGCACCGCGCCGCATGGCGCCGGGCGCCGATGTGCCGGGCCGCATTCGCCACATTCCCGGCGGGGTGGCGCTGAACGTCGCCGTCGCCCTTGCCCGCTGGGGCCTGCGCCCCGCCGTGCTGTCCGCCGTGGGCCGCGACCCGGAAGGCCACGCGCTTGTGGCCGAGGCCGAACGGCTGGGCGTGATCACCGCGCATCTGGCCCGCGACACCGGGCTGCCCACCGACACCTATATGGGCGTCGAGGACAGCGAAGGGCTGATCGCCGCCATTGCCGATGTCCACAGCCTGGAAGACGCGGGCGCCGCCATTCTTGCGCCGCTGGACGGCGCGTTGTCCGGCTGGACCGCCCCGGTGGTCCTGGACGGCAACCTGACCGCCGACCTGCTGGACGCCATCGCCCGCGACGCCCGCCTGATGGGCGCCGACCTGTGCGTGGTTCCCGCCAGCCCCGGCAAGGCCGAGCGGCTGGAACCGCTGATCGCCGCCCGCCGCGGCTGCTTCTACCTCAACCGGCTCGAGGCCGAGATCCTTGCCGGCCACGCCTGCCCTGATGCCGCCAGCGCCGCGCAAGCCGTGGTGGCCCGCGGCGCCGCCCGCGTGCTGGTGACCGACGGTCCCCACCTTGTGGCCGAGGCGATGGCCGGCGCGCCCACCCTGACCTTTGCCCCGCCCGCCGTGACCGTGGCCCGCGTGACTGGCGCGGGCGATTGCTTTCTGGCGGCACATCTTGCCGCCGAGCTGGCAGACCAGCCGCGCGACACATCCCTGCGCCGCGCTGTGGAAGCCGCAGCCGCCCATGTTTCCGGAAAGGACGTTCCATGACCGCCCCCCTGACCCACTCGCCCGAGGTGTCCGACGCGCTTGCCGCCGGCCGCCCGGTTGTCGCGCTTGAATCGACGATCATCACCCACGGGATGCCCTGGCCGCAGAACCTGGAGATGGCGCGGCAGGTGGAACAGGTGATCCGCGACAATGGCGCGGTGCCCGCGACGATCGCGGTCATGGACGGGCAGATCCATGTGGGGCTGACGGACGACGCCTTGCAGGCCCTGGCCCGGACCCCGTCCGAACAGGCGATGAAGCTGTCGCGCGCCGATCTGGCGGTCTGCCTTGCCAATGGCCGCACGGGCGCGACCACGGTGGCGGCGACCATGATCTGCGCGCATCTGGCGGGCATCCGGGTCTTTGCCACCGGCGGCATCGGGGGCGTGCATCGGGGGGCGGAAAGCAGCTTCGACATTTCCGCCGATCTGCAGGAACTGTCGCAAACCCCGGTGACCGTGGTTGCGGCGGGCGCCAAGGCGATCCTGGACCTGCCAAAGACATGGGAGGTGCTGGAAACCCTGGGCGTTCCGGTGATCGCCTATGGCCAGGACGACCTGCCCGCCTTCTGGTCGCGCAACAGCGGGATCCGCGCGCCGCTGCGCATGGACAACGCCGGCCAGATCGCCGCCGCCGCCGCCATGCGCGGGCGCCTGGGCCTGAAAGGCGGCCAACTGGTCGCCAACCCGATCCCGCCCGAAGCCGAGATCCCCCGCGACCAGATCATGCCGGTCATCGAACAAGCCCTGTCCGAAGCCGAAGCCCAAGGCGTCGCCGCCAAGGAGGTCACGCCCTTCCTGCTGCAACGCATCTTCGAACTGACGGGTGGCCGGTCGCTGCAATCCAACATCGCCCTGGTCCTGAACAACGCCCGCCTGGCGTCGCAAATTGCCATCGCCATGACCCGTTGACCAGACAACCCCTTCTGCCGTAAGGCTGGCGGCGTGCGCGGCTGGCGGAATTGGTAGACGCAGTTGGTTTAGGTCCAACCGCTTCGGCGTGGGGGTTCGAGTCCCTCGCCGCGCACCACATCCACCGCCCTGCTGCTTGACGTGAACACCCTGCCCGTGGGAACTTGGAAGGATCGTGTCCGACCCGATACGGTATGACTGTTCACCTGTGCCGACATGGAAGACCATGATGAGTGACGAGGGGCGGCGTCGGCTGGTCAGGCCGGGCGGAACCTATGATGGCAAGCAAGGCTTCCGCTACCTTGAAGGGATCTCGGCTGAAAGCGTCGGCACGACCGGCATCTGCCTGCACCTTCTGACGATCCCGGCCGGCGGACGCGCCAAGGCGCATCTGCACAGCGCCCATGAGACGGCGATCTATGTCCTGAGCGGGGTGTCCGAGATGTGGTACGGCGATCGGCTGCAGCATCATATGCGCGCAAGCGCGGGCGACATGGTCTATATCCCTGCAGGAGAGCCGCACCTGCCGTTCAACCCCGGACCCGAGCCAGTGGTGGCGGTGATTGCACGCACCGATCCGAACGAACAGGAAAGCGTGATGTTGCTGCCTGAACTTGAAGGGCTTGTTCCGCGGTGAGCGTCGAACAGTTTTTTCTTTGGTAATCCAATAGGACACGGGCTGTCTTTAGACGTGGCGCCAAGAAGGGCCGCGGCTTCGGACGGCAGGACGGCACAACCCCTGCCACAGCTTGACTTTTGACCGCTTGGTCAGCAAACTTGCCTTGTACCTATCTATCGACAGGCAGCAGGAGGGTCTTATGAACATCGACCTTTCGCGGCGCGGCTTTTTCAAGCTGGCGGGCGCGGGGGTTGCGGCGACATCGCTTGGGGCCATGGGCTTCGGCGAGGCCGAGGCGGCGGAACAGGCGCATGTGCGCGCCTTCAAGCTGGCCACGACCACGGAAACGCGCAACACCTGCCCTTATTGCTCGGTCGCTTGCGGCATCATCCTTTATTCCAAGGGTGACGTGAAAGCCGGCGAGACCGCCGAGCTTCTGCACATCGAGGGCGACGCGGACCACCCGACGAACCGCGGCACACTGTGCCCTAAGGGCGCCGCGCTCAAGGATTTCGTCCACGCACCGACGCGTTTGACCAAGCCGCGCTATCGCGCAGCCGGCGGCGCCGAATTCCAGGACATCACCTGGGAAGAAGCCCTGGACAAGATCGCCCGCGCGATGAAGGACGATCGCGACGCCAACTTCATCCAGACGAACGAGGCGGGCGTGCCCGTCAACCGCTGGACGACGACGGGCTTTCTGGCGGCATCGGCAACCACGAATGAGACCGCATGGCTGACCTACAAGACGGTCCGGTCCATGGGGATCGTCGGATTCGATAACCAGGCGCGCGTCTGACACGGCCCCACGGTGTCCAGTTTGGGCCCGACATTTGGCCGTGGAGCGATGACCAACTCCTGGACCGACATCAAGAATACCGACCTTGTCATTGTCATGGGCGGCAATGCCGCCGAAGCGCATCCCTGCGGCTTCAAATGGGTGACCGAGGCGAAGCACCATCGCGGCGCCAGGCTGATCGTGGTCGATCCCCGATTCACCCGCACGGCATCGGTGGCCGATTACTATGCCCCGATCCGTCCGGGCAGCGACATCGTGTTCCTGATGGGCATGATCCGCTGGATGATCGAGAACAACAAGGTTCAGTGGGATTACGTCCGCAACTATACCAACGCCTCCTTGCTGGTGAAGGACGAGTTCGGCTGGTCCGACGGGCTTTTCACCGGCTATGACGAGGAAAAGCGCGACTATGACAAGTCGTCCTGGGACTACAAGATGGGCGAGGACGGCTTCGTCCAGACCGATCCCACGCTTCAGGATCCGCGCTGCGTCTGGAACCTGCTGAAGGCCCATGTCGACGCCTATACGCCCGAGATGGTGGAACGCGTCTGCGGCACGCCTGCGGACAAGTTCCTCCACATCGCCGAGATGATCGGCGAATGCTCGACGCCGACCAAGACCATGACCTCGATGTATGCGCTTGGCTGGACGCAGCATTCCAAGGGCGCGCAGAACATCCGCGGCATGGCGATGCTGCAGTTGATCCTGGGCAACATCGGCGTCCGGGGTGGGGGCATGAACGCGCTTCGCGGCCATTCCAACATCCAGGGCCTGACCGATATCGGCCTGATGTCGAACCTGATCCCGGGATACCTGAACATTCCCACGGAAAAGGAAGCAGACTGGGCGACCTATATGTCCACCCGCGGGTTCAAGCCGATCGTGCCGGGCCAGACCAGCTATTGGCAGAACTATTCCAAGTTCATGGTCAGCTTCATGAAGTCCATGTGGGGCGACGCGGCGACGCCGGAAAACGACTGGGCCTATGACTATCTGCCGAAACTCGACGTGCCTGCCTATGACGCGATGCGCATGTTCGAGATGATGAACAACGGCAAGGTGAACCTATATTTCTGCCAGGGATTCAACGCGCTTTTGTCCTTCCCCAACCGCGACAGGATGACCGAGGCCTTCTCCAAGCTGAAGATGCTGGTGATCATGGATCCGCTGACCACGGAAACCTCGCATTTCTGGCAGAACCACGGCATCCATAACGACGTGGCTACGGCATCCATCCAGACCGAGGTTCTGGAACTGCCCACCACCTGCTTTGCCGAGGATGAAGGCGCCTTGGTCAACTCGGGACGGTGGCTGCAATGGCACTGGCCGGGGGCCACCCCTCCGGGAGAGGCCAAGCACGACACATGGATCATGGCTCAGATCTTCCAGCGGGTGAAAAAGCTCTATCAGGACGAAGGCGGGGTTTTCCCTGAACCGATCCTTAACCTGAGCTGGGACTATGCCGACCCTCTGGAACCCATGCCGGAGGAGTTGGCCAAGGAAATGAACGGCCGCGCGCTGTCCCCTGTCTATGACCTCAATGACCCGACCAAGGTCGTGGCCGAGGCTGGGCAGCAGTTGTCGAACTTTGGCCAGTATCGCGACGACGGATCGACGATGGGCGGCTGCTGGATCTATGCCGGCAGCTGGACCGAGGACGGCAACATGATGGCGCGTCGGGACAATAACGATCCCGACAACACCGGCACCTTTTCCAACTGGTCCTTCTCGTGGCCTGCGAACAGGCGGATCTTGTATAACGCTGCCTCCTGCGACCCGCAGGGCAAGCCTTGGGATCCGTCGCGCAAGATCATCGAATGGACGGGCGAAAAATGGGAAGGCTATGACGTGCCGGACATTCCGGTCACGGCAAAGCCGGGCGAGGTCCATCCCTTCATTATGAACCCGGAAGGCGTGTCGCGCTTGTTCAGCCGGGGCATGATGCGGGACGGTCCCTTCCCCACGCATATGGAGCCGTTCGAATCGCCGGTTGCCAACGTGTTCAACCCCAGGATGCGGGGCAATCCGGTGGCGCGGGTCTTCGAAAGCGTGGCAGACCAGTTCGCGGATATCGGCGATCCCGGTTTCCCCTTCGTCGCGACCTCCTATCGCCTGACCGAGCATTTCCATTACTGGACCAAGCACAACCCGGTGAACGCCGCGTTGCAGCCCGAGTTCTTCGTGGAAATCAGCGAGGAACTGGCAGCCGAACGGGGCATCGCCAAGGGTGCCCGCGTCCGGGTCTGGAGCAAGCGGGGCGAGGTCTGGGCCAAGGCCCTTGTGACCAAGCGGCTGCGGCCGATGCAGGTGGATGGCAAGACCGTCCATGTCATCGGCATTCCGCTGCACTGGGGCTTTGTGGGCGCGGCGCGCAAGGGCTTCGGCCCGAACAGCCTGACCTCTCGGGTTGGTGACGCGAACGTGGAAACGCCGGAATTCAAGGCCTTCATGGTCAATATCGAACCCGCAGCAGAGGAGCCGGTGGCATGAGCGAGACCGCGCCCCAACCCACGACCGCGGCGGCGAACCCGCCGGTGCAACCCATGGCGTCCAACCTGCTGCCGTCCGACGTGGTCCGAATCTCGGCCACGCTGGACGTGCCGCAGCCGGATCGGCAACTGACCAAGGTCGCCAAGCTGATCGACGTGTCCAAGTGCATCGGCTGCAAGGCGTGCCAGTCGGCCTGCATCGAATGGAACGACACCAAGCCCGAGGTCGAAACCAACGTGGGGGTTTACGAAAACCCCCACGACCTGACGCCCAATATGTTCACCCTGATGCGCTTTGCCGAATGGGTGAACCCGGAAACCGACAACCTGGAATGGCTGATCCGCAAGGACGGCTGCATGCATTGCGAGGATCCGGGCTGCCTCAAGGCCTGCCCGGCGCCCGGCGCCATCGTGCAATATTCCAACGGCATCGTCGATTTCATCCACGAGAACTGCATCGGTTGCGGATACTGCGTGACCGGCTGCCCCTTCGACATCCCGCGCATCAGCAAGGTCGATCACAAAAGCTATAAATGCACGCTGTGTTCGGACCGTGTTGCGGTCGGCCAGGGACCGGCCTGCGCCAAGGCCTGCCCGACCGAGGCGATCGTCTTTGGCACCAAGGACGACATGATCGCCCATGCCAATGAACGGGTCGCGGACCTGAAATCGCGCGGCTATGACAATGCGGGCATCTATGACCCGGCAGGGGTCGGCGGCACCCATGTCTTTTACGTGCTGCACCATGCCGACAAGCCCACGATCTATAACGGCTTGCCGGAAAACCCGCGCATCTCGCCCGTGGTCGAGGGCTGGAAGGGCGTGACCAAGACCGCCGGGCTTGCGGTCCTGGGGGTTGCGGCCGTGGGCGCGGCGATCCACGGGATCTTCGCCCGCGCCAACCGCGTCGACGAACACGAGGAAAAGGCCGCCGAAAGGCTGGTCGGTTCCGGGCCGGATGACAGGGGGGCCGTCTGATGGCGCGCCCCTATTATTCCGAACCGGGCGACCGGATCGAATCCACGAAACCGGTGACGGTCAGCCGTTACCGGGGCTTCATCCGGGCGAACCACTGGATCACCGCGATCTCGCTGATCCTGCTGCTGTTGTCGGGCCTGGCGTTCTTCCACCCGTCGCTGTATTTCCTGACAGGCCTTTTCGGCGGCGGGCAGACGGCACGATGGCTGCACCCGATCATCGGCGTGGTGCTGTTCGTCAGCTTCCTTGTGATGTTCATCCAGTTGTGGCGCCTCAATATGCCCAAGCCCGAGGACAGGACCTGGGTCGCCCAGATCGGCGACGTGGTGAAAGGCAACGAGGAAAACCTGCCCGAGCTTGGCAAGTACAATGCCGGGCAAAAGATGATCTTCTGGTCCATGACGATCCTGATCGTGGTGCTGATCGTGTCCGGCATCATGATCTGGGAACAGTTCTTCGGCGAGCTGGCCAGCATCCCCACCCGCCGCTGGGCCGTCCTGATCCATGCGCTTGCGGCAGTGGCGATCATCCTGGTGTTCATCCTGCACGTTTATGCGGCCTTCTGGACCCGCGGCACGCTGCGGGCCATGACCCGGGGCACCGTCACCGGCGGCTGGGCTTATCGCCATCACCGCAAATGGCTGCGCGAACTGGCTGGACGCCGCCAGAACGGCCCCGCAGAATAAGCACAAGTGGCCGGTCCGGCCCGGAGATTAGATGAACACGACCATCCAGCCCGACCCCTCGGCCATCGGCGGCGTCCCCACGGCGCCGCTGGCTTTTTTGCCAAACCCGGCGGCGGTCTTTGACAAGCGCGCCGGGCGGTTCGCCTTTCTGGCCGATCACGGCGGCAACCTGGCCCCCTATCTGCGGTTCCTGGGCGACCTGACGGCGTTGCAGGCGCGTCTGGCCCGCGAACTGCCCCCCGTGGCGCCCATCCCGGCAGATCGGGTGGACCTTGCCCGGTCCAGCCGGATGCCCCCCATCGACCGCGCCGCCATGGCCCGGGACGAAGGGATGCACGCCACGCTGGACCGCTTTCTGGCGGATGCTGCCAGCCTGACCATGCCCGAAGCCGCCCGGCTGGCGCTGTCCGCCGTGACGGCTGCGGGCATCGCGGACCGGCACTGGCTGCTGGACAACATCCTGTCCGACAAGATCCCCGATGACAGCGCGGCGCCGCACCTGTTCGTGGCCGCCGCCGTGCAACTGCACCTGGCGCGGCTGGCCGCCACGCTGGACGCTGCAAAGCTGGTCAAGATCAGGACCGGCACCTGCCCCACCTGCGGCGGGCGCCCCGCGACATCGGCGGTCGTGGGGGGTGCTGCGGGGATCGAAAGCACCCGCTATGCCACGTGCGGCTGCTGCGCGACCCAGTGGAACGAGGTTCGCGTGACCTGCCTGTGCTGCGGCACCACCAAGGGGATCAGCTATCGCAGCGTCGAAACCGACGAGGCGACGGTCAAGGCCGAGCTGTGCAGCGAATGCAATTCCTGGGTCAAGATCCTGTATCAGAACAAGAATGCCAGCCTGGAACCGATTGCCGACGACGTGTCCAGCCTGGGCCTGGATATGCTGATGAAGGGCACGGATTTCCGGCGCGGCGGCTTCAACCCGTTCATCGCGGGATACTGATGGCGGGGTTTCGCGCCCTGCCCTCGGTCGATCAGGTTTTGCTGTCCCCGATGGGCCAGGCGCTGATCGACGGCCATGGCCGCGCGGCGGTCACGACTGCGCTTCGCAACCGGCTGGATGCCGCGCGGACGGCAATCCGCGAGGGCGCCGACGGCGAAACCGAGGCCGCGCGCCTGCCCCACCTGCTGGCCGCCGACCTGGCGTCCGCCGCGCGGTCCAAGCTGCGCCCGATGCTGAACCTGACGGGCACCGTCCTGCACACCAACCTGGGCCGCGCCATCCTGGCCGATGAAGCCATCGCCGCCGCATCCGCCGCCATGGCCGCCCCCTTGGCCCTGGAATTCGACCTGGACAGCGGCGGGCGGGGGCAGCGCGACGACCATCTGCGCGGGCTGTTGTGCGAATTGACGGGGGCCGAGGACGCGACGATCGTCAACAACAACGCCGCCGCCGTCCTGATCGCGCTGAACACATTCGGCCAGGGGCGGGGGGCCATCGTGTCGCGCGGCGAGTTGATCGAGATCGGCGGTGCCTTTCGAATGCCCGACATCATGGCCCGCGCCGGCGCCCGTCTGGTCGAGGTGGGCACCACCAACCGCACCCATCCCCCCGATTATGAGGACGCGATCACTGCGGATACGGGCCTGATCCTCAAGGTCCACACTTCGAACTACCGGATCGAGGGGTTTACCGCCGAAGTCCCGGCGCCCCGGCTGGCGCAGATTGCCAGGAAGGCGGGCGTTGTGCTGCTGAACGACCTGGGATCGGGGTCGCTGGTCGATCTGGGCACCTGGGGCCTGCGAAGCGAACCCACCGTGGCCCAGGCAGTGGCCGAGGGCGCGGACCTGATCACCTTTTCGGGTGACAAGCTCTTGGGCGGGCCGCAGGCGGGATTCATCGTCGGGCGCAAGGATCTGATCGCGCAGATCAACAAGAACCCGCTGAAACGCGCGGTGCGGCTGGACAAGATCCGCATCGCCGCGCTGGAGGCCACGCTGCGCCTTTACCGTGACCCGGACCGGCTGGCCGAACGCCTGCCCACGCTGCGATACCTGTCGCGCCCGCAAGCGGAGATCGCCGCCCGGGCCGCGCGCCTGGCCCCGCAGGTGGCCGCGCTGCTGCCGGGCTTCGCGGTGACCGCCACGGATTGCGCCAGCCAGATCGGGTCGGGGTCGCTGCCCACAGACACGATCCCTTCTGCCGGGCTGCGGATCACGGGACCGGGCGGCGATGCGCCCGACCGCCTGTCGGCCCGGCTGCGCGCCCTGCCCTGCCCGGTCGTCGGCCATATCCACGGCGGCGCGCTGATCCTGGATCTGCGCTGTCTGGATCGGGACGAGGATCTGCTGGGGGCCCTGTCGGCATGATCGTCGGCACGGCGGGGCATATCGACCACGGCAAGACGGCCCTGGTCAAGGCGCTGACCGGCACCGATGCCGACCGCCTGGCCGAGGAAAAGGCCCGCGGCATCACGATCGACCTGGGCTTTGCCTATGCCGACCTGGGGGCAGGGTCCGTCACAGGGTTTGTCGACGTGCCGGGCCATGAACGGCTGATCCACACCATGCTGGCGGGCGCGAGCGGCATCGACATGGCGCTGCTGGTGGTGGCCGCCGACGACGGCGTGATGCCGCAGACGCGGGAACATATCGCGATCCTGGACCTGCTGGGCATCGCGCGCGGCATTGTCGCGCTGACCAAGGCCGATCTGGCGGACCCGGCGCGGCGCGATGCAGTCGCCGCCGGAATCCGCGAGGCCCTGGCAGGCACCGCCCTGGCCGATGCGCCGGTCCTGCCGGTCTCTTCGCTGACCGGCGAAGGCATCGACGCCCTGCGCCAGGCGCTGATCGCCGCCGAAACGGACACCGCCGCCCGCCATGCCGACGGCCCGATGCGGCTGGCCGTGGACCGCAGCTTTACCCTGTCCGGCGCGGGCACGGTCGTCACCGGCACGGTGCTGACCGGGCGCGTGGCCGTGGGCGATCCCGTGGTGGTCAGCCCGCGCGGCCTGCCTGCCCGCGTGCGCGCCATCCACGCCCAGAACCGCCCCGCGACCGAGGGCATGGCAGGCCAGCGTTGCGCCCTGAACCTAGCGGGCGAGGCGATCAGCAAACAGGCCATCCATCGCGGCGACGTTGTTCTGTCGCCCCCGCTGCACGCACCGACCGACCGCATCGACGCCTGGCTGACCGTGCTGGCGGGGGAACCCAGGCCCATCGGAACATGGTTTCCCGCCCGCCTGCACAGCCACGCGGTTGAAACCGGCGCACGGATCGTCCCCCTGGGCGATCCCATCCAGCCGGGCAGCAGCGGCCCGGTCCAGATCGTTCTGGACCGGCCCATCGCGGCGGCGGTGCATGACCGCTTCATCCTGCGCGACGTGTCCGCCAGCCGGACCATTGGCGGCGGGCGCTTTCTGGACCTGCGCGCCCCGGCCCGCAAGCGCCGCACCCCGGACCGGCTGGCGCTGATCCATGCCGCGCGGGCCGTCGATCCCGGTGCGGCACTGTCCGCGATGCTGGCCGTGGCGCCGGTCGAACTGACCCCCTTCGCCCGCGACCGCAGCCTGACCCCGACGGCGCTGTCGAATGCCGTTCGCAGCGCGGCAGCCGTTCCCATCGGCGATCTGGCATTGGGCCGCGACAGCCTGGACAGCCTGCGACGGCAACTGACTGAAACCTTGTCCCTGTTCCATGACGACAACCCCGACCTGCCCGGCTTGGGCCGCGAACGCCTGCGCCTGGCGTTGCAGCCGCGCCTGCCCAAGGATGCCTTCCTGACCTTTCTGCGCACTGAAGCCGCGCAAGGCGGCGTCGTGCTGGACGGCGCCTTTGTCCGCCTGCCCGGCCACGAGGTCCGCCTTTCGCCCGAGGACGAGGCCCTGTGGGACCGCATCGCCCCTGCCCTGGGGGGCGAGGCCCGTTTCCGCCCGCCCCGCGTGCGTGATTTCGCGACCGACCTTGGCATCGACGAAAAGGACGTGCGCCGCGTGTTGCGCCTGACGCAAAAGCTGGGCCGCACCGACCAGATCGCGCATGACCATTTCTTCGCACGCGAGGTCACGGCGGAAATGGTCGCAATCATCGAGGATGTGGCGGCCAGCTCGGCGGACGGCTGGTTCACCGCCCCCGCATTCCGCGACCGGGTCCAGAACGGCCGCAAGGTCGCCATCGAGATCCTCGACTTTTTCGACCGCTACGGCCTGACCTTGCGCCGGGGCGATTTGCGTCGCATCAACCCTCATCGTGCCGACCTGTTCGGCACGGATGGAAGGGAATCGTCCCCGGTGGGGCGGCCGGACTTCAAATCCGGTTGGGGCAGCGAGACTGTCCCGGGTGGGTTCGACTCCCATTCCCTTCCGCCATCATCCGAAGGCCTGCCATGAGCGATACCGATTTTGACGACTGGCTGCGGGCGACATTCGCCGAAACGCAGGGTTTCACGCTGCTGATCGTCCTGGTGGGCATTGGCGGAGGACGGATCGATTTGCTGAAGTCCACGCATCTTCACGTGATCGGCGACGATATCGACTGGCCGCAGATGGCCGATCACCTGGACGGATCGGGCGTGCCCTGGAACGGGGTCGCCCTGTTCCGGGCGGGCCGGGAGGGGCTGGTGGCCGACAACATCGCCAGCGACCGGCTGGACCAGCTTGTGCGCGCGCTGAACGGCGACCGGACGCTGATCCGCGACGGCGAGTTCTTCAACCGCGACGGGCTGCGCCTGCGGCTGGACGACGCGGAACCGCAGGTGCCGATCCTGAACTGATCAGCAGCTTTGGGCGACCGGTTCCGCCCGCCCCGCCAGATCCAGCCCGCGCACGGTGGGTGGATGCCAGGTGGGCGAGGTTGCAAGCGCGCCTTGGGTATTGGTGCCCAGATGCGATCCGCCAAGGCCCCCGCTCCACCCGCTGCTGCCGGCATTGTTGGCATCGGTGGCATTGGCGCCGGGCTGCGGGGCGGTTGCGGGCTGGGCCACCGTGTCGCGGGCGGGACAGTCGCCTTCGCCCGACTGGCCCTGCACCTGGGTCTGTTCGGCCGGGGCTGCGGGCGCGGCTGCGGGCGCGGTCGGGGCGGTCTGCGCCCAGCCTGCGCTGACGGCCAGAAGGCTGGTGGCAAGAATGGCGCTGATGCGGGTCATGATGGACACCTGGGCGTTAGGGGATGCCTTGCAAACGCCGCGCCCGCCGCGCGGGTTCCGGGACAGGCGCCCGCAATCCGCTTGCAGCGGCGCGCCCCCGCGACTAGAAGGGCGGGAATTTTTCAGGCCGCCCCCGCGGTGGCGGCCCTATGCCATGAGGACGATGATGCAGGTCAAGGAAACCCAGAACGAAGGTCTCAAGCGGGGCTACCAGTTCACCCTGCCGGCTGCGGATCTGGCCGCCACGGTCGATGCCAAGCTGAAGGAAGCCCAGCCCGAAGTCGAGATGAAGGGCTTTCGCAAGGGCAAGGTTCCGATGGCCATGCTGAAGAAGCAGTTCGGCCCCCGCATCCTGGGCGACGCCATGCAGGACGCCATCGACGGCGCGCTCAAGTCGCACCTGGACACCTCGGGCGACCGTCCCGCGACCCAGCCCAAGGTCGAGATGCAGAACGGCGAAGGCTGGAAGGAAGGCGACGATGTTGTCGTCAACGTGTCCTACGAGGCCCTTCCCCCAATCCCCGAGGTGGACCTGTCCGGCCTGACGCTAGAAAAGCTGTCCGTCCCGGCCGAGGACGCGGCCATCACCGAGGCGCTTGAGAACCTGGCGAAATCCGCGCAGTCGTTCGATGACCGCACGGCGGGCAGCCCGGCCGAGAATGGCGACCAGGTCGTGATCGACTTCAAGGGCTTCGTCGATGGCGAGGCTTTCGAGGGCGGCACGGGCGAGGATTATCCGCTGGTGCTGGGTTCGAACAGCTTCATCCCCGGCTTCGAGGATCAGCTGGTCGGCGCCAAGGAAGGTGACGACGTGACCGTCACCGTGACCTTCCCCCAGGAATACGGCGCCCCGCATCTGGCGGGCAAGGAAGCCACCTTCGAATGCAAGGTCAAGGCCGTGAAAGCCCCCCAGGCCGCCGAGATCGACGACGAACTGGCCAAGAAGTTCGGCGCCGAGGATCTGGACGGTCTGAAAAAGCAGATCGCCGGTCGTCTGGAACAGGAATATGCCGGTGCAGCCCGCGCGATCCTGAAACGCTCGCTTCTGGACCAGCTGGACGAGAAGGTGAAGTTCGACCTGCCCGAATCGCTGGTCGAGGCCGAGGCCCAGCAGATCGCCCACCAGCTGTGGCACGAGGAAAACCCGGAGGTCCACGACCACAACCACGGCAGCATCGAGCCGACCGAGGAACACAAGAAGCTGGCCGAGCGCCGCGTGCGCCTTGGCCTGCTGCTGGCCGAGATCGGCCAGAAGGCCGAAGTGACCGTCACCGACCAGGAAATGACCCAGGCCGTGCTGCGCGCCGCCCGTCAGTATCCGGGCCAGGAACGCGCCTTCTTCGAATTCGTCCAGCAGAACCAGGCCGTGCAACAGCAGTTGCGCGCGCCGATCTTCGAGGACAAGGTCGTCGATCACATCACCGAACAAGCGCAGGTCACCGAAAAATCCGTGACCAAGGAAGAACTGGAAAAGGCTGTCGAGGCCCTGGACGAACTCTGATCGTCCACTGACTAACATTCGACAGAAAGGCCGCGCCATCCTGCGCGGCCTTTTCGTTGGCGGCGATCTTGTGACGCCCGCCCCTGCCCCCTATCTTGCGGCCATGTCAGCACAACTCCACCTTATGAAGCTTTGCGTCGGGGCCGAAAGGCCGGACGATCTGGTCCATTGGCAGCGTCGTTTCGGCGATGGCCATGCCGTTCATGTGACGCGGATGTGGCCCAAGCGCGAAGGCGAATTGCTGGCCGGGGGGTCTATCTTCTGGGTGTTCAAGGGCGTCATGCTGGCCCGCCAGCGCATCGTGCGACTGGACGAACACCGCCACGACGATGGCATCCGCCGCTGCGCCCTGATCCTGGACCGGGAACTGGTGCCTGTCACCGCCGTGCCCCGCCGCCCCTTCCAGGGCTGGCGCTATCTGCACGCCCAGGACGCCCCCGCCGACATGGTCCGGGGCCGCGAAGGGGACGTGGCATTGCCCCCGCAGATGGCGGCGGCGCTTGCGGAAATGGGGCTTGTCTGACGGCTTGACGCGGCCTTTTCCATCGTTTAGCCAAGGCGCCATGCGGGTGTAGCTCAATGGTAGAGCAGCAGCTTCCCAAGCTGAATACGAGGGTTCGATTCCCTTCACCCGCTCCAATCCCCTTGCAAGATCAGGCGGTCCCTTCAGGGCATCTCGACCGGCCGGACGCATGAAAAAGCCGCGGGTAATGCCGCGGCTTGTCGCATTTCCGATCCCGGCCCGATCCTGTCCCGATCAGAACCCGAACGAGAATTTCCGAACGATGCCCAGCCGCAGCGCGGGCTGGTATTCGTCCTGCACGACCGGCGAGTCCCCGGCATCGCCGATCAGCTTGCCATATTCGACCTCGCCAAGGACCGCGACATTCTCGGTCAGGGCATAGCGCGCCTCGAAGGTGATCGCGGCCTTGTTGAAGCCGCCGCCGATGTCATAGGCGGGACGGCCTGCAGCCGCTTCCTCGGGGGTGACGCCGAAATAGGTTTCGTTGTAGTCGCCGTCGCCATAGCCCAGCGACAGGCCCGACCACAGCGTCATGCGGTCAGACAGGTCGGTGCGGTATTTCGCGCCCACTTCGCCGGTCAGCCCCTCATGGCCGTCGAAACCCTTGCGCACCGAACCAAAGGCCGTCAGCGGCCCGGCGCCATAGCTGACCTTGAGGCCCAACTCATAGGCGCGGTCGATGTCCTTCATGCCCGCCAGATCGTCATTGTCGTCGGCCTCGCGTTCACCCACCGTGCCGAAGGACGGCGAGATGGCAAAGCCTTCGCGCAGGTCGCTGCCCGGCTGGTTGAACCCGGCATTGTCCCAGATCAGCCACGGCCCGGCCTCGGCATCGTCGGAACCGGGATAATCGGGTCCGACATTCACACCGACCCCCAGATCGACCGAGAACTCGCGGCCGGCAAAGCCGAAATCCTGCGCGAATGCACCCGTGGCAGCGGATACGGCAAGAACGGCCAGGGCCAGCGTGTTTTTCATGGTCGGATCCTTCAGGGGGTCGGTGGAATGTAGAGATTACATGAGGCGAATCGTGGCCCTGCACAAGGTGGGGCGCGCCATTCGTTAACCAACGTCCGGCGGGCGGCGCATTTGGGCAACAGCCCCTAGGGGCGTTCCACCCCTTCCAGGTTTTCCAGCACGCTCATCCAGATTTCCTCGGCGCGCGCCATGGCTTGCACGGCTTCGGCACGCTTGGCGGACCAGCGTTTCGCCTCGTAAGGATCGTTGTACAGCGCGGGATCCGCCAGCTTTACATCCAGCTTTGCCAGCATATCGGCCAGCTTTTGCACGCGCTCCTCGGCGCGGCGCGCTTCGGACCGCAGGGCCAGCACCGCGTCGCGCGGCGGGCGTTTCGAGGCGGGTTTGGGCGCCTCGACCACTTTCGGCTCGTCCCCGCTCAGCAGGAACCGGCGATAATCGTCCAGGTCGCCCTCATAGGGGGCCACGGCGCCGTCCTTGACCAGCCACAATCGGTCCGCCACCAGTCCCAACAGGTGCATATCGTGGCTGACCAGCACCACCGCGCCGGTATAGTCGTTCAGGGCCTCGGTCAGCGCCTCGCGCGATTCGATGTCCAGGTGGTTGGTCGGCTCGTCCAGGATCAGCAGATGCGGCGCGTCGATGGTGGCGATCAGCAGCGACAGCCGGGCCTTTTGCCCGCCCGACAACTGGCCCACCTTGGTTTCGGCCTGCGCCTCCATCAGCCCGAAGCCTGCCAGCCGGGCCCGCTGCTTGGCCTGGCCTTCGTGCGGGCGCAGGCTGCGGATGTGATCCAGCGGCGTTTCGTCCAGATGCAGTTCGTCCACCTGGTGCTGCGCGAAATAGCCGATGCGCAGCTTGCCGGATCGGGTCAGCTTGCCCT
This sequence comes from Paracoccus everestensis, assembly GCF_021491915.1. Lineage (NCBI taxonomy): Bacteria > Pseudomonadati > Pseudomonadota > Alphaproteobacteria > Rhodobacterales > Paracoccaceae > Paracoccus > Paracoccus everestensis. The sequence goes on from NZ_CP090836.1 coordinate 2,100,879, forward strand.
CCATCGCGGGCAGGCGTTCGGCCAGCAGCTTGGACAGCGTGGACTTGCCCTGCCCGTTGCGGCCCAGCAGCGCGATCCGGTCGTCCTGGTCGATGCGCAGGGTCAGCTTGCGCAAGACCGCGCGCCCGTCATAGCCAACACTAGTGCCCTCCATCGCCACGATCGGGGGCGACAGTTCCTCGGGCTGGGGAAAGCCGAACCGGAACAGCTTGGCTTCCTCGGGCGCGGTGATCGGCTCCATCTTGGCCAGCATCTTGACGCGGGCCTGGGCCTGGCGGGCCTTGCTGGCCTTGGCGCCGAAGCGGTCCACGAAGCCTTGCAGATGGTCGCGCCGGGCCTGTTGCTTCTTTGCCTCGGCGGCCTGCAGGGCGCGGCGTTCCGCGCGCATCCGGGCGAAATCGTCATAGCCGCCGGTATACAGCGTCAGCTTGCGCGCTTCCAGGTGCAGGATATGGCCCACGGCGCGGTTCAGCAGGTCGCGGTCGTGACTGATGATGATGACCGTGTGCGGGTAGCGCGCCAGATAGGTTTCCAGCCACAGCGCGCCTTCCAGGTCCAGATAGTTGGTCGGTTCGTCCAGCAACAGCAGGTCCGGCTGCGCGAACAGCACGCCCGCCAAGGCGACACGCATCCGCCAGCCGCCGGAAAAGTCGCTGGTGGGCCGCGCCTGGTCGGCGGTGGAAAAGCCCAGGCCGTCCAGGATGGAGGCCGCCCGCGCCTCGGCCGACCAGGCGTCGATGTCGGCCAGCCGGGTCTGGATGTCGGCGATCCGGTGCGCGTCCGTGGCGGTGTGGCTTTCGGCCAGAAGCGATGCACGTTCCTTGTCCTCGGCCAGAACGGTTTCCAGGACCGAGGCGGCGGTTCCCGCCGCCTCTTGGGCGACGCCGCCGATGCGCGCGCGGCTGGGCAGGCTGATGTCGCCGCCATCAAGGCCCAGTTCACCCCGGATCAGCCGGAACAGCGTGGTCTTGCCCGCGCCATTGGGGCCGACAAGGCCGACTTTGTGGCCTTCGGGAATGGTGGCCGAGGCGCCCTCGAACAAGGGGCGCCCCTGGATGGAATAAGAGATATCGTCGATGCGTAACATGGGCGCGGCATGGCCGATGCGGGGGGCGGCGTCAAGCTGGCATGGCCGCGCCTCTCCGGGTCTTATCCCGCACAGGGCCGAAGCGTCAGTTCGCCGGTTCCGCCGGGGCTGCCGTGCCGGGCGCCGCTTCGACAGGCTGCGGAACGGTATCCGTGGCTTCGACGGCCGCCTCGGCCGCCGTCTCGGACGTGTCGCGCCCGGACAGCACCATGAAGGCAACCATGATCAGAAATCCGGCGGGGATCAGCGCGTAGAGGAGCGAGCGGGGCATACCGCGACTGGGCTTGGGTTCGGTGGCCATGAGAAGGTTCCTTTCGGGTGTTGGGGGGATAACAGCGGAAAGGACCAAGAAGTTTCAGAACGCCTGGGGATGTCCCGAGGCGGTTGAAGAAGCCTGGCCGGTCGGCCCGATCGGACATTTGCCGCACCGACCTTCGATTGATCAGTTCGCCGCAGCTTCCTGCTTAAACTGTTTCAGCGGCGATGCGTCACAAAGGTAATCCCGCGCAGATGATCCTTCGAAAAGGCAACAAAAAAGCCCCGCCACTCGGCGAGGCCCCTTCTTCATTCCAACCGCAGATCAATACCGCGAAGCCATTGCCGACAGCGGCAGCGGCACGATCTTGTCGGCGTTGCCGGCCGTGCCGAAAGCCTCGAAGCGGTCCTTGCAGACCTGCGACATCATCTGCATCGCGGGCTTGAGGTATTTGCGCGGATCGAACTCGGACGGTTCCTCGGAAAACACCTTGCGGATCGCGGCGGTCATGGCCAGGCGGTTGTCGGTGTCGATGTTGACCTTGCGCACGCCGTGCTTGATGCCGCGCTGGATTTCCTCGACCGGGACGCCCCAGGTCGGCTTGATGTCGCCGCCATAGCTGTTGATGATCTGCTGCAGATCCTCGGGGACCGAGGACGAGCCATGCATCACCAGATGGGTGTTGGGCAGGCGGGTGTGGATTTCCTCGATCACGTGCATCGCCAGGATGTCGCCATCGGGCTTGCGCGAGAACTTGTAGGCGCCGTGCGAGGTGCCCATGGCGATGGCCAGCGCATCCACCTTGGTGTCGTTGACAAAGCGCACGGCCTCGTCCGGGTCGGTCAGAAGCTGGTCGTGGCCCAGTTGTTCCGTCGCGCCGTGGCCGTCCTCCTGGTCGCCCATGCCGGTTTCCAGGCTGCCCAACACGCCCAGCTCGCCTTCCACGGATACGCCGCAGGCGTGCGCCATCTGCACCACCTGGGCGGTCACGTCGCGGTTATAGTCGTAATCGGCGGGCGTCTTGCCGTCGGCTTTCAGCGATCCGTCCATCATCACGCTGGTAAAGCCGTTCTGGATCGCGGTGGCGCAGGTCGCCAGACCGTTGCCGTGGTCCAGATGCATGCACAGCGGGATGTCCGGGAAGGCGCGGGCAAAGCCCTGGATCAGCCCCGCCAGCACCAGGTCGTTGGCATAGGCGCGCGCGCCCCGGCTGGCCTGCAGGATCACCGGCGATTTCGTCGCCTGCGCTGCGGTCATGATCGCCAGACCCTGCTCCATGTTGTTGATGTTGAAGGCGGGGACCGCGTAGCCATTCTCGGCCGCGTGGTCGAGAAGCTGGCGCAGGGTAATCATAGCCATGTCGTTATCCTTCGGTGGGTTCGGCCAGATAGCCGAGGATCGTCTCGACCTCGTCCTTAGCGCCGAATATCAGGGGCGTCATGTCGTGTACCGCTAACGGTTTGCGATAACGGATGGGCTGCGTGCCGTCGGATGCAAGGCCGCCCGCCTCTTCGACCAGAAAGGCGATGGGCATCGCCTCATAGACCAGCCGCAGCTTGCCGTTTCCGTATCCGGGGCGCCGGTCGGCGGGATAAAGGAACGCGCCCCCGTTCAGCAGGATGCGGTGCAATTCGCCCACGGCGGCGGCCAGCCAGCGCATGTTGTAGTTCTTGCCCAGCGGCCCGTCCCGGCCCGCGCGCAGATCGGCGACCCAGGCTTGCAGCCCCGACGTCCAGTGGCGTTCGTTCGACGCGTTATAGGCGATGGTGGATGCCTTGGCCTTCAGCACGACGTTCTCGCGCACCATGCGGAACTCGCCCGCCTCGTCGTCCCAGCCGGCGATATGGGTGCCGTCGCCCAGGGACCAGCCGAAATCCATCGAATGGCCGAAGCTGGCATAGCCCGCAGCCACCACCGATTCACCCGTCCGCAGAAAGCCTTCGGGCGCGGCGGGCAGGATGGAAAACAGCATCCCCAAGGGCGCGCCGATGCCGATGCTGCCCGATCCGTCGATGGGGTCCATCGCCACGTCCCAGGCGCCGTCGGGGTTGAGGGGAATGACCGCCTCGGCTTCCTCGGACAGGACCTGGCGGACACCGGCGCGGCGCAGCACCTCGATCATGTGGTGATGGGCGCCCACGTCCAGCGCCTTCTGCTTGTCGCCGGTGTCGTTGACGCCCACGATCTCGGTCGGGTCGCCGTGCAGGCGTCCCGCGGCCAGACGCTGCATCAGCGGGGGCTGCGCCTCGGCAATGGCGCGGACAATGGCGGCGGGGCCACCCCCTGTCAGCACCTGCGACAGCAGGCGGCCCGTGGCCGGGCCGTCGTTCGGCAGTTTCAGCATCCCTCAGGCCTTGTTGTATTTCGAATCGACCGCGTCGATTGCGTTCACGTTGCCTGCGGACTTGCCGGCCTTGTCGAAGTTCTGGGTCTCGGCCAGCCAGGCATCAGCGATGGCCTTGGCCAGTTCCGGGCCGATCACGCGCGCGCCCATGGTGATGACCTGCGCGTCGTTCGACAGCGCGGCGCGGGTGGCGGAATAGGTGTCATGGGTCAGCGCGGCGCGGATGCCCGGCACCTTGTTGGCCGCGATGCAGACGCCAATGCCCGTGCCGCAGACCAGGATGGCGCGGTCAAAGGTGCCGTCCTTGACCTGGGACGCCACGCGGTCGGACAGGTTGGCATAGAAGGCGTCCGGGCCTTCGTCGGTGCGGCTGATTTCCGACACCTGATGTTTGTCTTTCAGATGGTCGGCCAGAACCTTGGCCAGACCCTCGCCCGCGCTGTCGCCTGCAATTGCCAGTTTCATTGCTTTTCTCCGATGGTTGCGGCGCAGCGCGCCAGGATGTCGAGATAGCCGTCCACGTTCCAGGCGGACCGGCCGATGAACAGCCCGTCGATATGCGGGCAGGAAATCAGTTCCTCGCAATTGCCCGGATTGACCGAGCCGCCGTAAAGACAGGGCACGCGGCGCCCCAGCACGTTCTGCGCGACCGCGACGATCTCGGCCTGGCGGGCATCGGCATAGTCGGACGTGGCGGGGATCCCGTTAACGCCGATGGCCCAGACAGGTTCATAGGCCAGCAGGATCGTGGCGTTCTTCTGATCGCCTGTCAGCTTGCCAAGCGCGCCGCGCACCTGCGTTTCCAGCACGTCCTGGGCACGGCCGGATTCGCGTTCGGCCAGCGTCTCGCCGATGCAGATCAGGGGGATCAGCCCGTGACGGACCGCGGCCTCGGTCTTTAGGCCCACGGTGTCGTCCGTCTCGCCGAAATGCTCGCGCCGTTCGCTGTGGCCCAGTTCCACGATGTCGAGGTTGCAGTCGCGCAGCATCACGGGGCTAATCTCGCCCGTCCAGGCGCCCTCGTCGGCCCAGTGCATGTTCTGCGCGCCGACCTTCACGGATGTGCCTGACAGCCATTCCTTGACCTGCCGCACGGCGGTGAAGGGCGGGATCACGAAACGCTGGATGCGCGGGTCGCGGCCCGCATCGGCGGCGGCCAGGCCTTCGGCAAAGACGCGTGCCTGATCCAGCGTCTTGTTCATCTTCCAGCTTGTGCCGATCCAGAAATCCGTCATGCGCTCAATCCCTTGCAATGGTCAGCCGCAGCCCGGCCCGCTCGATCGCGGCGCGATCATGGGGCGCGGGGGCGGCGTCGGTGATGATGGCGTCGAAGTCGGTCAGGTCCGCCAGCGCGTGCAGCGCGGACCGGCCGAAGCGAGTGTGGTTGACCAGCAGCACCGCCCGGTCGGCGGCAGAGATCATCGCGCGCTTGGCGCGCACCGCCGCGTCGTCCATGTGGAAAGCCCGCAGCCCGGCCACGGCAGGCGTGGAAATAAAGGCCAAATCCGCGCGCAGCCGCGACAGCGCATCCTCGGTCACGACGCCGAAGAAGCCGTTGAACTTGGCGCTGTAGGTGCCGCCAAGGGCGATCAGCGTCACGCGCGGCGCGTCCTTCAGTCGGTCGATCACGGCGGCGTTGTTGGTGATGACGGTCAGGGGGGCCTTGTCGACCAAGTTGGCGCCCAACAGCGCCGCCATGGACCCGTCGTTGACCATCACGGTCATGCCGGGTTCCACCAGATCCAGCGCCGCGCGGGCCATGCGGGCCTTGGCATCAGAGTCCTGCAACGCACGGATGCGAAAGTCGCTCTCGAACTGGGTGCCCGCCTCGATGGTGGCGCCGCCGCGCACCTTGCGCAGCAGACCCGCCTGTTCCAAGTCGTCCAAGTCGCGGTGGATGGTCATGCGCGACACGGCGAAACGGTCGGCCAGATCGTCCAGATCCACGGCGCGGGCGCCGACCAAAAGGTCCATGATCGCCTGCCTGCGTTCGTCGCGCTTCAACCATGCCTCCTGCGTTGGGGCGGTTGTAACACCGCCCATCGAAATCGCAACATGATTTTTGTGACATTGTGATGGGCTTTTGTGATTATCGTTGTGATCCGTGCCGGTCCGCGTTATTCACCCTCAAACCGTCGGAGGACCATATGCCCCTAGATTCGCCCAAAGACCCCAAGATCGCGGCCAAGGCCGACTTGGATCCGCAGAACTTCGCGCTGGCCAACTGCATTCGCGCGCTGTCCATCGACGCGGTGAACGCGGCGAATTCGGGCCATCCGGGCGCCCCCATGGGCATGGCCGACGCGGCCACGGTGCTGTTCCGCAACCACCTGAAGTTCGACGCCAAGAACCCCGACTGGCCGGATCGCGACCGCTTCGTGCTGTCGAACGGCCACGCGTCCATGCTGCTCTATTCCCTGCTGCACCTGACGGGCTATGAGGACATGACGCTGGAGCAGGTCAGGAACTTCCGCCAGTGGGGATCCATCACGGCGGGCCACCCGGAATACGGCCATGCCAAGGGGATCGAGACGACGACCGGCCCGCTGGGCCAGGGTCTCGCCACGGCGGTGGGCATGGCATTGGCGGAACGGCGGCTGGCGGCAGAGTTCGGTGACGATCTGGTCGATCATCACACCTATGTCTTCACTGGCGACGGCTGCTTGCAGGAAGGCATCGGGCAGGAAGCCATCAGCCTTGCGGGCCATCTGGGCCTGAGCAAGCTGATCGTGCTGTATGACGACAACGACATCACCATCGACGGCCCGACCTCGATCAGCTTCTCGGAAGATGTGCCCGCGCGCTTCCAAGCCTGCGGCTGGCACGTCGAGAGGTGCGACGGCCACGACGGCAAGGCGCTTGACGCGGCCATCGCGGCGGCCAAGGCGGAAACCGGCAAGCCCTCGCTGATCGCGATGAAGACGGTGATCGGCTTCGGCTCGCCCAACAAGGCGGGCAGCTATTCGGTCCATGGATCGCCCCTGGGCAAGGACGAGGCCGCGCTGACCCGCGAGGCGATCGGCTGGCCGCACGAGGCCTTTGTGATCCCCGAGGACCTGCTGTCGGAATGGCGCAAGATCGGCACCCGCGGCGCCACCGACCGCGAGGCTTGGGAAGCGCGTCTGGCGGGCAAGTCCGCCGAGGTCCGCGATGAATTCAACCGCCGCCAGTCGGGCATCCTTCCCGAAGGGTATGACGCCGCCGTCAAGGCCGCCCGCGACGCGCTGTTCGCGGACCCCAAGAAGGCCGCGACCCGCAAGGCCAGCCAGATGGCGCTGGAGCCGCTGACCGCCGCCCTGCCGGAAATGATCGGCGGGTCCGCCGACCTGACCGGGTCGAACCTGACCCGCGTCAAGGCCGTGGACAGCCAGTACACGCGCGAGGCGCCGGGCCGCTATATCGGCTATGGCGTGCGCGAATTCGGCATGGCCGCCGCGATGAACGGGATCAACCTGCATGGCGGCTTCATCGCCTATGGCGGGACGTTCCTGGTCTTTTCGGACTATGCCCGCAACGCGATCCGCCTGTCGGCGCTGATGGGGGTCGGCACGATCTTCGTGATGACCCATGACAGCATCGGCCTGGGCGAGGATGGCCCGACCCACCAGCCGATCGAGCATCTGGCCAGCTTGCGTGCCATCCCGAACCTGACGGTCCTGCGCCCCGCCGACACGGTGGAAACGCTGGAAGCCTGGGACATCGCGATCCGCAACCGCAATGTCCCGTCCTTGCTGGCCCTGTCGCGCCAGGACGTGCCGCAACTGCGGCTAGAGGCCGGGGACGAGAACCTGACCGCCAAGGGCGCCTATGTGATCCGCCAGTTCGGCGAGGGCCGCGACGTGACGCTGATCGCCACGGGGACCGAGGTGCAGCTTGCCGTCCAGGCCGCCGAAACGCTGCATGGCCAGGGCCTGGCCGTCGCCGTCGTGTCGATGCCGTCGTGGGAACTGTTCGACGCGCAGCCCGAGGATTACCGCAACGCGACCCTAGGCGACGCGCCGCGCATCGCCGTGGAAGCGGCAGGCAAGTTCGGCTGGACGCGCTATGTCGCGTCCGAGGACGACGTGATCGGCATGACCGGCTTTGGCGCATCCGCGCCCATCGACCGGCTGTACCAGGAGTTCGGGATCACGGCGGATGCCATCGTCGCCCGCGCGAAGGCATTGACCGGCAAGTAACCGGCCAGGTGCGTGGGAAACCACGCACCCTACACCCGAACCGTAGGGTGCGTGCTTCGCACGCACCTTTCCTATGGGTGGGCCAAGGCCACCGCCGTCGCCTCATCCGTGATCAACCCGCGCAACCGGCCGCTTTTCAGGGCGGCGCGGATCGCCTGCACCTTGTCGGCCCCGCCCGCGATCACCACCACGCGGCTGTCGCCCGGATCGTCCAGCGATGCCGACAGCGTGCGCGCCGACAGCGTGGTATCCAGCACATGGCCTTGGGCATCGAGGAAATGGCCCATCATCTCGCCTACCCCCCCTGCCGCGCGGATCTCGTCGATCTCTCGCGGCTCTATCATGCCGGATGCGACCAGTTGCGCGCCGGGATCGACCGTGCCCATGCCCACGAACTTCAGCCCCGCGCCATTGGCCAGGTCGAAAATCTCGCGCACGCCCGGTTGCGCCAGCAGCACCGCGCGGTCGGTTTCCGAATTGGCAAAGAACGGCACCGGCAGGACATAGGCCTGCGCGCCGGTCTTTTCGGCCAGCCGGTGCATCACGTCATGGCGGTTGGCCGAGTAGTTCCGCGTCAGCCCGCCCAGCAGCGACACGAAATGCGTGCCGTTCGCATCGAAGCGCGGCAGTTCCCCGACCGCGGCGGCCAGCGTGCGGCCATGGCCCAGGCCGATGACGCGGTGTTCCCCCCGTTCGATTTCCCGGCGCAGAAAGCCGGCCCCCGCCAGGCCCAGGGCGCGCAAGGGGATCCCATCCTCGCCCAGATCGGGGGCAACCTCGCAGAAGGCCAGGCCGTAGCGCTTGCACAACCGATCCTCCAGCGCCGCGCATTCGACAATGGCGCCGTCGATGGAAACCTTGACCGCGCCGTCGGCCACGGCGCGGGCGATCAGCCGATGCGCCTTGACGCCGGTGACGCCCAGCCGCTTGGCGACCGCCGCCTGGGTCAACCCGCCCGCGTAATGCAGCCATGCCGCGCGGGTGGCGAGGCTTTTTTCAGGGTCGATCCCGCCATGCCGCGCCATCAGCCCGCCTCCTCCATGATGCGGCGCAACTCGTTTTCGGTCAGCGCCACAGGGTTGGCCTTCATCGAGGACGAGGTTGCCGCCGCCTCAGCTGCGGCGGTCTGCGCTTCGGGGCCGATGCCAAGCGCGGTCAGCGCCGGAAGGCCCGCGCGATGGGACCAGTCGGCAAGCGCCCGCGTGGCCTCGGGCATCGAGGCGAAGGGCGTGTCGAAACCCGCACCGATCCAGCGGGCCACCTGATCCAGACGCTCGATGGCACCCGGATCGGTCGCGGCGCGGCGGTTTGCCATCAACACATGGGGCAGCAACGCACCGCAGATTGCGCCATGGGGGGCGCCGGTCAGCCCGCCCAGCGGCCCGGCAAGGCCATGGACCGCGCCCAACCCGGCATTGGCAAGCGCCAGCCCGCCGCAAAGGCTGACCCAGGCCATCTCGTCCCGGGCTGCTGGATCTTCATCCTCCATCAACCGCCGGATCGCGGCCAGCCCGCGTGGGATCGCGTCGCGGCACAGCGCATCGGTCAGCGGATTGGCGCGGGTGCAGACGAAAGGCTCGATCACCTGGGTGATGGCATCGAGGCCCGAGGCCAGCGTCACCGCGCGCGGGCACCCGTCGGTTAGCGCCGGATCGACGATCGCAAGGCGCGGCAGCATCCGCGCATCGCGGAGGCTGACCTTGCGGCGCTGTTCCGGCACGCCGATCACGGCGTTGCGCGTGACCTCGGCCCCCGTGCCGGCTATGGTGGGAATGGCGACAAAGGGCAAGGGCGGGTTGTCCAGCGGCAGGCCGTGGCCCACGACCTCAAGGTGATCCAGCATCGGGCGCGTGGCGGGAACAAGGGCGGCAATGGCCTTGCCCGCGTCGATCACCGCCCCCCCGCCCAGGGCCACGACAACATCAGCCCCCTGCGCCGCGCGGATGCCTTCCTGGATCAAGGGAACATCCGGTTCGCGCGGGACGGCAAAGCCCGTGATTTTGCAGCCCTGCGCGGTCAGCGCATCGGCCAACCATCCCGCGCGGCCCGCGTCGCGGCCATGGACCAGCAGCACCCGTTGGCCCATCCCCTTGATCCGCGCCGCCGCGACAGCCGCCTGGCCCCTGGCGAACAGGATCTCGGTCGCGGTGGCAAAGGCGAAGGGCGCGACCATCAGACCCTCAGATCCCCGGCGCCGCTGTCGATATGCGGCGCCCAGAAGGCCACGCTCTCGGCGATTTGGGCGATCACCTGCCGGTCGTTCGGTTCGCGTTCCTTGAAGGACAGTTCGAGGCAGATTTCGTTGTCCACGGCCCCGCCCTGGGCCAATGCCGCCAGAAGGGGTTCCGGCTGGATCGCACCCTTGGCATTGTATTCGGCGGTAAACGGGCGATGGCCCGACTTGTCCATCATCGATTGCTTGATGTGGATGATCGGGCTGACCTTGGGCACCGTGCGCGCCCAGGCATAGGGGTCGGTGTCGTCCGGGTTGGGGCTGGTCACGTCGCCATGGTCGATATCGGCCATCATCCACATCGGCACGGCCATGTTTGCCGCCGTCAACCGATCCTGCAATTCCATGCAGGCGGCGATGGTTTCGCCGAATTCGCGCCCCACGCTCATCGGTTCCCAGAAGACATAGGACAGACCGGCGGCCTTGGCGTGGTCCGCGACCTCGGCCCAGCAGTCGATGGCGGTCTGGATCAGCGCCTCTCGCCGTTGCGGGTCGTCGTAATCTTGATAGGTAAAGATCGCGAACTGCGTGCCGACCGATGTGCCGCCAAGGTCGCCGATGATGTCGGCGAAGGTCTTGAACCAGTCCACATAGTATCGCCGCACGTCGCGGTCGGGGTGGCCGAAGTGGTTGAGCCGCCCGTAAGGTCCGGTCATGCCGCTGGTCACGCGCACGCCGGTGCGGTCCAGCGCGGCAGCCATCTGGCGGGTCAGGCGCCGGATCACCGGGGCGGGCCAGCCTGGGTTGATGAATTCATGGGTCAACTGCAGATCGCGGATGCGCAGGTCACGCGCCACCGTGTCGATCAGGTCGTCGGGGTCGGCAAAGCGGTTGACCAGCGGGTTGGTGTTCAGCGAAAGCGTCAGGGTCATGGCGGTCACGCAGCCTTTGCCAGATCGGACCCGTCGAACCAGTCCGCGAAGGCCTGCTGTTCGGCGGGCGTCAGGTGCAGGTAATGCTTGGTGCGGCGCATCAGGATGTCCTCGGGCGTTTGCGCCCATTCGCGGGCGACCAGATAGCGGACCTCGGCTTCATAGAGCGTGCCGCCGAAATGGCGGCCAAGGTCCGCCATGTTCATCGCGCCCGCGACGACATCCCTGATCCGCGCGCCGTAAAGGCGGGCGTAATGAACGATCAGCGGGCGCGGCATCCAGGGATGCAGGTCGCGCTGCAGGTTCAGGAAAGATTCGAAATCGGCGTTGGCGATCTCTCCGCCCGGCAGGGGGGCGGCTTCGGTCCAGTCCGGTCCCATCTTGGGAAAGATGCCCTTCAGCCTGTGCATCCCGCGTTCGGCCAGTTCGCGGAAGGTGGTGATCTTGCCGCCGAATACGTTCAGCAGCGGCGCACCGCCGGTGGCGTCCAGGTCGAAGACGTAATCGCGCGTCACGGCGGACGGGTTGCCCGCACCGTCGTCAAACAGCGGGCGCACTCCGGAAAAGGCGTGCAGCACGTCCGAAGGGCGCAGCTTTTCCTTGAAATAGCGGTTCACGGCGGCCAGCAGGTAATCGATCTCGTCCTGGCCCACGGCCACGTCCTCGGCCCGGCCCTCATAGGCCACGTCGGTGGTGCCGATCAGCGCCTTGTCGCCTTCATAGGGGTTGATGAAGATGACCCGCTTGTCGTGGTTCTGGACCAGATAGGCCTGCTGGCCCGACCACCATTTCGGCACGATGATGTGGCTGCCCTTGACCAGCCGGACCTTGCGGCCGGAATTGGACCCGGCGACATTGTTGATGACATCGCTGACCCAAGGCCCCGCGCAGTTGACGATGCAGCGCGCACGGAAGCTGCGGATCTCTCCCGTGACCTCGTTGCGGGTCTGCACGGTCCAGGCGCCGTTCTCGCGCCGGGCGGAAATGCAGGGGCTGCGGGTCAGGACGGTGGCGCCCTTTTCCGCCGCGCCGACCGCGTTCAGGATCACAAGGCGGGCGTCGTCCACCCAGCAGTCGCTGTATTCGAACCCCCTGTGATACTGGTTCAGCAACGGCGCGCCCTCGGGGTCGCGGCGCAGGTCCAGCGTGCGGGTGCCGGGCAGCTTCTTGCGCCCGCCCAGGTTGTCGTAAAGGAACAGGCCCAGCCGGACCAGCCAGGCCGGGCGATCCTGCGGCGAATGGGGCAGCACGAAGCGCATCGGCCAGATGATGTGCGGGGCGGCGTTCAGCAGCACCTCGCGCTCGATCAGGGCTTCGCGGACCAGGCGGAATTCGTAATATTCCAGATAGCGCAGGCCCCCGTGGACCAGCTTGCCCGACCGGGAGGACGTGCCCTGCGCCAGGTCGTCCTTTTCGCACAACACGACCTTCAGACCCCGGCCCGCCGCGTCGCGCGCCACGCCCGCGCCGTTGATGCCGCCGCCGATGACGAAAAGGTCGATCATGTCGGTGTCAGAGGTCATTCTTCATGTCCTTTCAGGGATCGGGCTGCGGCAAGGGCGTCCCATGCGGGCGGCAAGGCCCGGCGCGAGGCGGCGAAGGCCGGAAACAGCGCGTCATAGGCCGCGACAAGCGCGGGATCGGGTTGTTCTGCCTGTCCCAGCAGGGGCGTGACCCACTCGGCGATGCAGCTTTCCATGTCGGGATAGGCGCCGATGGCGACGGCGGCCATCATCGCCGCGCCCGCCGCGCCCGCCTCGTCGCGGTCGGATACGCGGACGGGGGCGTTCAGGCTGGCCGACAGGATCCCGCGCAGGCCCCGCGACCGGGCGGCCCCGCCGGTCAGGCGCAGTTCGCCGGGCAGCGGACCCATCGCGGCATAACAATCGCGCATGGCCATGCCCAGCCCCTCGGCCACGGCGCGGACCAGATCGGGGTATCGGTGGCCCGCCGACAGGCCGACAAAGCCTGCCCGCGCGTCGGCATTGACAAAAGGCCCTCGTTCCCCGGCGTCCGAGATATAGGGGTGATAGACGATCTGGCCGGGTTTCGCCTGCGCCAGCCAGCCCTCGATATGCGCGACCAGATCGCGATGGGTCACGACCTGGCCCATGTCGGACATGATGCCCGCCGCGATCCCCAGAACCCAGTCCAGGTTAAGGGTCGCCGCCATGTTGGTCTGGACCTGGGTGACGATGCCGGGAATGGGCAGGCAGATGACATAGCCGGTGCCCTCGGCGTTCAGATGCACGTCGCCCGCAGGGACCGCGCGCAGGTGGACGCCGGTGGACCCCACCGTGGAACAGGCCACGTCGCCTGCCGCGCCGCCATAAACGCCCGCGCCAAGCGCCGTCATCACCATGTCCACATAGCCCAAGGCGACCGGTGTGCCCGCCAGAAGCCCGGTCTGCCGCGCGGCATCCGCCGTCAGCGGATGCGTGACCTGGGTTCCGTCAATGATCGGCGGCAGCAGACCGCGGCGATGGGTCAGGCCAAGCGCGTCGATTACCGCGTCGTCGTATTCGCGGGTGCGGAAGTTGCCGAAGGTGAAGCCGGCTTCCGACGGATCGGTCGCCCGCACGCCCGTCAGGTTCAGGTAAAGCCAGTCCTTGCAATGCAGCGCGACCTCGGCCCTGTCCAGCAGGTCGGGCGCGTGGGCGTCCATATGCGCCATCTGGCTGCCCTGCTGGCAGGTGTTCAGGCCGGTGCCCGTCGCCTCGAACCGGGCGCGGTTGGCGGGGCCGTCCGCCAGCCGCGCCACGGTGGGCGCGGCGCGGGCGTCCAGCCACAGCCAGGCATCGTCTACCGGCCCGTCGCGGCCGACCAGCCATGTCCCGTCGCCCTGCGCCGTCACCGACAGCGCCGCCGTGCGCGAGGCCAGGCCGTCCACCTTCGCCCCCAGCCCGCGCAACGCCGCCGCGCAATCGTCCCAGGTCTGGCCCAGCGATTGCGTGGCCGATCCGTCGACGCCCGAATGATAGCGGTTGGGCACAGATGCCGCAGCGATCTGCCCGCCCGACAGGTCAAAGGCCACCGCCTTGATGACCGAGGTGCCTGCGTCGATGCCGATCAGGATGTCACGGCCAAGCATGGACTAATTCCTTGCGCGGCAGGCCGGGTTTCGCGGCAATCATTCCAAATCCTCCTGCGCGGGTCCGTTGCAGGACCGCGCCCATTCCCAAATCCATACACGAAAGGACAAGCACCGTGAATGCATTTTTTTGCAGACAGCGTAATTAATTTCAGTTAAGGTCAGGTTCAAGGGCAGGATCCGTCAGAGGAGGCGACTTGCCTGCCGGGCCGTGCAATCAGTCAACGCAGGCCAGGCCAAAAAGGTTACGAGGGGGGATCCGATATGCCCAGACCACAGGCATTGACGCCGCGCCGCCGGTGGGGGATTTCGCCTTGCGGCGCTTGCCCCGCATCCGCTGCCACCCGCCGACCCCCGGAAGACATTCAGGGCTTTTACCCATGACGCACAGCACCGCCCCGAACCCTTCCGCCCCCAAGGCACCTGCCCCGTCGCGGCGCGGAATGCTGCTGGGCGTGGCGGCCATCGTCGTCTTGGCAGGCGCGATCGCGCTGGACACCACCGTCGTCCCCATCGGGTCCGAGGCCGATGTCCGCGTCCAGACCTTTTCGCCCGACAGCTATGGGCAGGAACAGTTCCCGCGCGTCCAGGCCTTCGTCAAGGAAAAGGCGGTGGATGCCGCCACCCTTGCGCCCGAGGTGCTGGCCGACAAGGACGCGGCGGCGCAGAAATACGGCACGGCGTCGTCCACCGGCGCGATCATGTTCGTGACCTTGACCGGCATCGCGGGCGAGGCACGGTCGGGCGTCTATCCGCTGACGGTGGAAGGCGTGCCGGAAGACATCACCGTCCGCGTCCAGACCGGCCCCGCGATCAACGGTACCGACCTGCGCGACGCGCCGGGCGACATCGCATTCGGCGATTTCAAGAACCAGATCGAATACCAGGACGCCGGATCGGGCATCAACCGCGCCATGAAGGCCGCCGTTCTGGACGGCATCGACACCGCCAGCCTGACCGGCAGGTCCGTCACCGTCACCGGCGCCTTCCGCCTGATCAACCCCAAGAACTGGATGATCACCCCGGTCGAGGTTGCGGTCCAATGAGCGGGCCAGTGAGCGGGCAGACCGAAGGCAATCCCGATGCCCGCGACGTGGTCCTGGCCGCGCGCAACGTCGCCAAGTCATACGGCAATGTCCACGCGCTGAAGGGCGTGAACTTCGACATCCATCGCGGCCAGGTCACGACCCTGTTCGGCGAGAACGGCGCGGGCAAATCGACGCTGATGAAGATCCTGTCGGGCGTGATCCAGCCCACCACCGGGCAGATCATCCTGGACGGCCAGCCGGTCAGCTTTGCCAACGCGAACGAGGCCCGCGACCGGGGCATTTCCATCATCCACCAGGAACTGTCGCTGGCCCCCAACCTGTCGGTCCGCGACAACATCTTCATGGGGCGCGAATTGCGCGGCCCCATGGGCGTCGATTTCGCCGAGGAGGAACGCCAGGTCCGCATCCTGATGGAGGAGCTGGAGGAGGATATCGACCCCCTTACCCCGGTCGAGGAACTGCGCCTGGGCCAGCAGCAGATCGTGGAAATCGCCCGCGCCCTGTCCGTGGACAGCCGCATCCTGATCATGGACGAACCCACCAGCGCCCTGTCGGCCAGCGAGGTCGAGGTGCTGTTCAAGGTCATCCGCGACCTGACCGCCAAGGGCGTCAGCATCGTCTATATCTCTCACCACCTCGAGGAGGCGCTGACGATCACCGATCATGCGGTGGTGCTGCGCGACGGCACGATGACGGCCTATGCGCCGCGCGCCGACATCGACCTCGACTGGATCGTGCGCAACATGGTGGGCGAGAATTACGACCTGGGCAGCCCGCCCGACAGCGCCAAGGGGCAGGTCGCCCTGTCGATCCGCAATCTGTCGGTGCCGGACGCGACCGGCAAGGATCTGGTGCGCGATCTGTCGCTGGACCTGCGCGCCGGGGAAATCCTGTGCATCTATGGCCTGATGGGCGCGGGGCGCACGGAACTGCTGGAAACCTGCGCGGGACGGTTGCAGGCCACCGGCGGAGAGATCGTGCTGGAAGGGCAGGAAATATCCCACCTTTCCATCGGCGAACGCATCGCCCGCGGCCTGGCCCTGGTGCCCGAGGATCGCCAGCGCGACGGCCTGGTCCAGACCATGAGCGTGGGCCAGAACCTGTCGCTGGCATCCATCCGCACCTTCACGCGCGGGCTGTTCACCAGCAGCCGCGCGGAACGCAAGCTGGTCGAGGACAGCATCCGCAGCGTCACCGTCAAGACTTCGGGCGGGTCGGCCCCCATCGGCTCGCTGTCGGGGGGCAACCAGCAGAAGGTCGTGATCGGCAAGATGCTGGCCACCAACCCCCGCGTCATCATGCTGGACGAACCGTCGCGCGGCATCGACATCGGCGCCAAGGCCGAGGTCTTTCGCCTGCTGGCCGAAGGCGCCCGCCGGGGCCTTGCCGTCATCTATTCCACATCCGAGGTCAGCGAATGCCTGTCCATCGCGCATCGGATCATCGTCATGCACAAGGGCCGGATCTCGGCCGAATTCGATTCCACCGTTTCCAAGGAAAAGATCATGGCCGCCTCGGGCGAGTCCGTGACTGCCTGATGGGCCGTTGAGCGAGGAAAACCTATGTCTGCCACCACCACCGCGCCCAAGCAGGACGGCTTTAGCATCGGACGGCTGCTGCTGGAAGGCCGCGCCTTCTTTGCCCTGATCGCGATCATCGCGGTCTTTTCCTTCCTGTCGCCGAACTATTTCACACTGTCGAACTTTCTGATCATGTCGTCGCAGGTGGCGATCTATGGCATTTTGTCCGTGGGGATGCTGCTGGTGATCCTGAACGGCGGGATCGACCTGTCGGTGGGATCCATCCTGGCGCTTTGCGGGGTCTGCGCGGGCGCGATGATGCAGGGCGTCACGCTGGAATGGGCGGGTGTGATCCTGTATCCGCCGGTCTGGGCCGTGGTGGTGCTGACCATCGCCGTGGGTGCCCTGGTGGGCGCGCTGAACGGCGTGCTGGTCGCCTTCTTCAAGGTGCCGCCCTTCGTGGCGACCCTTGGCGTGATGTATGTGGCGCGGGGCGTCGCACTGCTGATGACGAACGGGCTGACCTATAACAACCTGCGCGGCACCGAGGCCTTGGGGAATACCGGCTTCAACTGGCTGGGCTTCAACCGCCTGTGGGGGATCCCGATCAGCGTGATCGTGCTGGCCGTGGTGGCAATCCTGGCCGGGCTGATGCTGTCGCGCTCGGCCTTTGGGCGCTGGCTTTATGCATCCGGCGGGAACGAACGCGCGGCGGAACTGTCGGGCGTGCCGGTGCGGCTGGTCAAGATCACCGTCTATACCATCTCGGGCGCACTGTCGGCGGTGGCGGGGCTGGTGCTGGCCTCGCAACTGACATCGGCGGGGCCGACGGCGGGCACGACCTATGAGCTGACGGCCATCGCGGCGGTGGTGATCGGGGGCGCGGCGCTGACCGGCGGGCGCGGCGGGGTGCGCGGCACGATGCTGGGGGCCTTTGTCATCGGCTTCCTGTCAGCGGGCCTGGTGATCATCGGGGTGTCGTCATACTGGCAGACGGTGTTCACGGGCGCGGTGATCGTGCTGGCGGTGCTGATGAATTCCATCCAATACGGGCGCGGCGGGCGCAAGTCCTGACGGGCCGATCCATACCGCCGGGGCCACGGGGTCCGGGCGGATCGTCCTGCCACCAAAGGCAGTTTTTTCAAGGGAGAGAGAGTATGTTCACCATGACCCGCCGCGCGCTGCTTGCCGCCGCCGTCGCCATGCCTATGATGGCCGGTGCCGCCTCGGCCGAGGGGCTGATCACCATCATCGTCAACGACCCCGCGAACCCCTATTGGTTCACGGAAGGCGAGGTCGCCAAGGCCACCGCCGAGGAACTGGGATATACCGCCAACGTGGCCGCGCACCGGGGCGACACCAATACCGAAAGCACGCTGGTCGATACCGCCATCACCAACAAGTCGGTGGCGCTGATCCTGGACCCGGCGAACGCCGACGGTTCCGTGGGCGCGGTGCAGAAGGCCGTCGATGCGGGCATCCCCGTCTTCCTGGTCAATGCCGAGATCAACCAGGAGGGCCTGGCCAAGGCGCAACTGGTGTCGAACAACGCCCAAGGCGCGGCCCTGGGCGCGCAGGCCTGGGTCGAGGCCGTGGGCGATGCGGGCAACTATGTCGAACTGTTCGGCGCGCCGTCCGACAACAACGCCCAGACCCGGTCGAACGGGTTCGAGACCGTGCTGACGCAGTATCCCGACCTGGTGAAGGCCGGCCAGGAAGTCGCCAACTGGGACCGCACCCAAGGTTACCAGAAGATGCAGTCGCTGCTGCAGGCGAACCCCGACATCATCGGCGTGATTTCCGGCAACGATGAAATGGCCCTTGGCGCGATTGCCGCGCTGAAAGAGGCCGGCAAGCTGGAACAGGTCAAGGTCGGAGGCTTTGACGGATCCCCCGACGCGGTCGAGGCCGTGAAGGCCGGCGAATTGCAATACACCGTCCTGCAGCCCGTCGCCGTCTTTGCCGAGGAAGCGGTGCGCCAGGCCGACAACTTCATCAAGAACGGCACGACCGGCGTGGACACCGAAAAGCAGCTGTTCGACTGCCTGCTGATCACGGCGGACAACGTGGACAACTATACCGGCCCCTTCGTCCTGGAACAGTAAGAGCAGCCTGGAAAAGCGAAAGGGGCGCGGACCACCGCGCCCCTTTTTCGTTCAGCCCGCCATCTCGTCTTCCCGCCAGGCATGGTCGGGATCGGGCTGGCCCGCATCGTCATGCTCGGCCAGCCAGTTTTCCGCATCCAGCGCCGCCATGCAGCCCATGCCCGCGCTTGTCACCGCCTGGCGATAGACGTGGTCGGTCAAATCGCCCGCAGCAAAAACGCCGGGGATCGAGGTGCGGGTGCTGCCCGGTTCGACCTTCACATAGCCGCCGTTGTGCAGTTCAAGCTGGTCCTTGACCAGCTCGCTGGCGGGGGCGTGGCCGATCGCCACGAAGACGCCGTCGGCCGGAACCGTGCGCGTGCTGCCGTCCACGGTCGAGGTCAGGACCGCGCCGGTCACGCCCGCCGGGCTGTCGGTTCCCTGAACCTCGGTCAGGGCGTGGTTCCAGATCACCTCGACCTTGGGGTTCTTGAACAGGCGTTGTTGAAGGATCTTTTCGGCCCGCAGGCTGTCGCGGCGGTGGACCAGCGTCACCTTGCTGGCGAACTTGGTCAGGAACAGCGCCTCCTCGACCGCGGTGTTGCCGCCGCCGATCACCAGAACCTCGCGGTTGCGATAGAAGAAACCGTCGCAGGTCGCGCAGGCGCTGACGCCGAAGCCCTTGAACTTCTCCTCGGACGGAAGGCCCAGCCAGCGGGCCTGCGCGCCGGTCGCCAGGATCACCGCATCCGCCGTCACCACGCGCCCGCTGTCGCAGGTCGCCGTGAAGGGGCGGCGCTGAAGGTCAAGCGAGGTCACCATGTCGATCACGATGTCGGTCCCCATGGCGCGGGCGTGTTCCTCCATCTTGACCATCAGCTCGGGGCCCTGGATCTCGGTCTCGCCCGGCCAGTTCTCGACCTCGGTGGTGATGGTCAGCTGCCCGCCGGGCTGCATCCCCTGGATGAGCATCGGATTCAGCATGGCACGGGCGGCATAGACGGCGGCGGTATAGCCAGCGGGGCCGGACCCTATGATCAGAAGTTTGACATGCGTGCTTTCGGTCATCTTGCGTCCCATCCGGTGTTTGTGCATGAGGTAGTCCTTCCCACCGGAAATCGCAACGCGGGACGCGCCCAGAAAGAATGTTGCGCGCAATGTGCCCCCATTGTAGTTTCCGGCAACGCCAAAGACCCGATCAAGAAAGAGCAGCATGGCCGGCGCGAAACTGGACGACATCGACCGCAAGATCCTGGCCGAATTGCAGGCCGACGGCCGGATGACCAATGTCGAACTGGCCCGCCGCGTGGGCATATCCGCGCCCCCCTGCCTGCGCCGGGTTCGCGCGTTGGAGGAAACCGGCTTCATCCGCGGCTACCACGCCGATATCGACGCACGGGAACTGGGCTTCGAGGTCAAGGTCTTTGCCATGGTCCGCCTGGCCAGCCAGTCCGAACGCGATCTCTCGGCCTTCGAGGCGCTTGTCCAGGGCTGGCCGCTGGTCCGCGAATGCCATATGCTGAACGGCGAGATCGACTTTATCCTGAAATGCGTCTCTCCCGACCTGTCCAGCTTCCAGCGCTTCCTGACGCAATCGCTGACGGCGGCGCCGAATGTCGCCAGCGTGAAAACGTCGCTGGTGATCCGCGCGGCGAAGGATCAGCCGGGGGTGCCGTTCGAGGTGGTCGAGGAGCGGGTGCGCGAGGCGGGGTAGAAGCCGGGGACGCTTCGCCCCCCGGACCCCCCGAGGATATTTGAGTGAAGAAGATCAGGCGGCGGCCACCCTTTTCTCGATCGCCTCCCAGATCTTCTCGGCCGCGTTGATTCCGTCGAACCGTTCCAGTTCCTGGATCCCCGTGGGCGAGGTCACGTTGATCTCGGTCAGCCAGCCGTCGATCACGTCGATGCCGGTGAAGATCAGGCCCTTTTCGCGCAAGACCGGGCCGATCCGCTTGCAGATCTCGTATTCGCGATCGGTCAGGCCGATCTTTTCGGCACGGCCGCCGACATGCATGTTGGACCGGGCCTCGCCCACCTGCGGGACGCGGTTGATCGCGCCGACGGGTTCGCCATCGACCAGGATGATGCGCTTGTCGCCCTGGCTTACGGCGTGGATGTATTTTTGCGCGATCATCGGTTCGCGGTTGATGCCTGCGAACAGTTCCAGCAGCGCGGACAGGTTGCGGTCGTCGGGATCCAAATGGAACACCCCTGCCCCGCCGTTGCCGTAAAGGGGCTTGACGATGATGTCGCCGTGCCGGTCGCGGAAGGCCCGGATCGCGGCGGGGTCGCGGGCGATCATGGTGGGCGGCGTCAGGTCGGGAAAATCCAGCACCATCAGCTTTTCCGGGCAGTTCCTGACCCAGAACGGATCGTTCACGACCAGCGTTCCCGGATGCACCCGGTCCAACAGATGCGTGGAGGTGACATAGCCCATGTCGAAGGGCGGATCCTGGCGCAGCCAGACCACGTCGAAGTCCGACAGGTCCACCTCGGCCCAGTCGCCGAAGGTGACGTGGCTGCCTTCCTCGCGGCGCAGGGTGACGGGGCGGCCGCGCGCGATCACCCGGCCTTCGTCATAGCGCAGCTGATCGACCGTGTACTGGAACAGGCGATGGCCCCGCGCCTGGGCCTCCAGCCCGATGCGGAACGTGCTGTCGGCGTGGATCGAGACATCCTCGATCGGGTCCATCTGCAGGGCGACATACAGGCTCATCCTGTCCTCCTTGGGCGGCTCGGGCCGCTTGTCGCCCGGCCCCCCGCCGGATGCAAGGCCGCCGATCGCCTTGGCGGTCGCATTGACTTGCACGCGCTTTGCCCCAAGTGATAGACGAAGCGTCAACTTGGACAAGCCCGGCCGGGGCGACAAAAAAGGCAAGACCGCATGGCGATGGACAAAACCAGCTTCGACCGCGACGACCTTCTGGCCTGCGCGCGGGGAGAGTTGTTCGGCCCCGGCAATGCGCAACTGCCCGAACCCCCGATGCTGATGATGGACCGCATCACCGACATTTCCGAGGACGGCGGCAGCCATGGCAAGGGCCATGTGACGGCCGAGTTCGACATCACCCCAGGCCTGTGGTTCTTCGCCTGCCATTTCCCCGGCAATCCGATCATGCCGGGCTGCCTGGGCCTGGACGGCTTGTGGCAGCTGACGGGCTTCAACCTGGGCTGGCGCGGCTGGCAGGGCCGCGGCTATGCCCTGGGCGTGGGCGAGGTCAAGCTGACCGGCATGGTCCGCCCCGACCGCAAGCTGTTGCGCTATCACGTCGATTTCACGAAGGCCGTGCAGACGCGGCGCCTGACCATGGGCGTGGCCGACGGCCGTGTCGAGGCGGATGGAGAGACCATCTATCAGGTCAAGGACATGAAAGTCGCGCTGTCGTCCAATTGATGGCGGCCAACTGAACAAGATTAAGGAGGAGGCCCATGCGGCGCGTCGTCATCACAGGCCTTGGCATCGTATCCCCCATCGGCAACAACGCCGATGAGGTCACGGAAAGCCTGAAGGCAGGCCGTTCGGGCATCGTATTCGCGCCCGAATACGCCGAACACGGATTCCGCAGCCAGATCCACGGAATGCCCCGGATCGTGCTGGAAGATCACATCGACAAGCGCAACCTGCGCTTCATGGGTCCAGGCGCAGCCTATAACTTCATCGCCATGGAACAGGCGATCAAGGATTCGGGGCTTGAGGAAGGCGACGTGTCCAATCCGCGCACCGGCCTGATCATGGGATCGGGCGGGCCTTCGACCAGCAACTTCTTCGAGGCGCACCAGACCGTCATCCAGAAAGGCGCGCCCAAGCGCATGGGTCCGTTCATGGTGACGCGCTGCATGTCGTCCACCAACTCGGCCTGCCTGGCGACGCCCTTCAAGATCAAGGGCGTGAACTATTCCATCACCTCGGCCTGCTCCACATCGGCCCATTGCATCGGCAACGGGGTCGAGCAGATCCAGTTGAACAAGCAGGACATCGTGTTCGCCGGCGGGGGCGAGGAACTGGACTGGACCCTGTCCTGCCTGTTCGATGCGATGGGCGCGATGTCGTCCAAGTACAACGACACGCCCGAAGCCGCGTCCCGCCCCTATGACGCGACGCGCGACGGGTTCGTCATCGCGGGCGGCGGCGGCGTTGTCGTGCTGGAGGAACTGGAACACGCCCTGGCGCGGGGGGCAAAGATTTATGCCGAAGTGACCGGCTATGGCGCGACCAGCGACGGATACGACATGGTGGCCCCCTCTGGCGAGGGCGGCGAACGGTCGATGCGGCTGGCCCTCGGCACCCTGCCCGAGGGGCGGAGCGTCAGCTATATCAACGCGCACGGCACCTCGACCCCTGTGGGGGACGTGGGCGAGGTCAAGGCCATTCGCCGCATCTGGGGCGAGGGGAACACCCCGCCCATCAGTTCCACCAAGTCGCTGACCGGACACAGCCTTGGCGCAACGGGCGTGCACGAGGCGATCTATAGCCTGCTGATGTTGCAAAATGACTTCATTGCAGCATCTGCAAACGTGACGGCGCTGGACCCCGAGATCGCGCCAAGCGAGATTGCCACCAGCCGGGTGGACAATGCCGGCCTTGATTCGGTTCTGTCCAACAGCTTCGGCTTTGGGGGAACGAACGCCACCCTGCTGATGTCGAAGTACCAGGATTAAGCGGGGTCATTGATGGGCGATCTTCTGAAGGGCAAGCGCGGGCTTGTGATGGGGGTCGCCAACGACCGTTCCATCGCCTGGGGCATCGCCAGGGCGGCGGCCGACCAGGGGGCCGAACTGGCGTTTTCCTTTCAGGGAGAGGCGTTCGGCAAGCGGGTGCAGCCGCTTGCGGCCACGGTCGGATCGGATTTCCTGCTGGACGTGGACGTAACCGACGACGCGTCGCTGGATGCGGCTTTCGGGACGATTGGCGAACGCTGGGGGCGGCTGGATTTCATCATCCACGCCATTGCCTTTTCCAACAAGGACGAACTGACCGGAAGGTTCGTCAACACCAGCCGCGCGAACTTCAAGCACAGTCTGGAGATTTCCTGCTATTCCCTGATCGAGGTGGCGCGCCGCGCGCATCCGCTGATGGCGGATGGCGGGTCCATCGTCACGCTGACCTATGGCGGATCGAACCGGGTGACGCCGTTCTATAATGTCATGGGTGTCGCCAAGGCGGCGTTGGAATCGACCGTGCGCTATCTGGCAAACGACCTTGGTCCCGACGGAATCCGCGTGAACGCCATCAGCCCCGGCCCGATGAAGACGCTGGCGGGCGCGGCCATCGGCGGGGCGCGCAAGACCTTCCGCCATACCGAGGCGAATGCGCCGCTGCGCAAGAACGCCACGCTGGAGGCGATCGGCGGCACCGCCGTCTGGATGCTGTCGGACTGGGGCGCCTGCACCACGGGCGAGATCGTTCTGGTCGATGGCGGCTATCACGTCCTGGGAATGCCGCAGAGCGAGAATTTGTAAGGCCAGGCCGGGGGCCAGCCCGTCGCCGACCGGTTCTCGAACCGATGGCGCACCGACCGGCGTCCCCCCGGGATATTTCAGCCAAGGCAAAGGGGCGGGCGATGTTCTTCATGGCGGATGACGGGGCGCGGCTGGCCTATTCCGACGAGGGTCAGGGGCTGCCGGTCCTGTGCCTGGCCGGGCTGACGCGGAACATGGGCGATTTCGATTATGTCGTGCCGCATCTGGCGGATGTGCGGCTGATCCGCATGGATTATCGCGGGCGCGGGCAGTCGGATCGGACCGGGGCCGAGACCTATACCGTGCCGCAGGAAGGCAAGGATGCCCTGGCGCTGCTGGATCATCTGGGGATCGAGCGTGCGGCGATCCTGGGCACGTCTCGCGGTGGGTTGATCGGGATGCTGCTGGCGACGGTCGCCCGTGACCGGCTGCTGGGACTGTGCCTGAACGATGTCGGGCCGGTGATCGAGCGCGGGGGGCTCGATCGGATCTTCGACTATGTCGGGCGCAATCCGGCGGCGCGGACGCACGAGGCCCTGGCCGAGCGGCTGGCCGGGGCAATACCGGGCTTTGCCGATGTGCCGGAAGGCCGGTGGCTGGCTGATGCGCAAAAGCATTACGAGGAAACGCCGGACGGGTTGCGGATCAAGTATGACCCTGCCCTGCGCGAGGCTTTCCTGGCAGCGTTCCAGGGCAAGACCCCTGACCTGTGGCCGTTGTGGGATGCGACCGCCGGACTGCCTGTGGCGCTGATCCGGGGGGCAAATTCCGACCTGCTGTCGGCGGATGTTGCGGCGGAAATGGCAAGGCGCCGTCCCGACACGATCTTTGCCACCGTCCCGGGCCGGGCCCATGTTCCCTGGCTGGACGAACCGGAATCGCTGGCCGCGATCAACATCTGGCTGGACCGCTGCGGACGTTAGAAGCGCATCCCGACGCTGAAGCTTGCGCCCTCGGTCCCGATGCCGAAATCGGCGGCGCCGAAGCTGAGTCCGATCAGCGCACCGGCCATTGCCTGCTGCGCGGTGTGTTCGCCCGCATGGACGCGGCTGGCTGCCGCCAGACCGGCCGCGCCGTAAAGGCCGATCCCCGCTGCGCGGTCGTCGGGAAAGCACTTTCCCGCCAGATCAGCCGCACCGAAGGCTGCGGCGGCAGAGTGGCCCGACGGGAAACCCTTCCCCTCGCCCGAAGGTCGCACCGATATGGGCGAGCCGTCCAGCCAGGACTTCAATCCCAGCACGACAGCCGCCTGCAAGGCGCCGCGGATTGCGAAATCCTCCAGCCGGTCGTCGCGGGCGGCGCAAACGGCGGCGGCCAGCGGCAGGCCATATTTCACCGCCGTTCCAAAATCCTCGAACGGATCGGCGGCAGCGGGATGGGACAGGGTCGCTGCGAGGGCTGCGGCAGCCAGAATCTTCATGATTACCGCTGCATTGCCTCGACATATTCCATCAGCGCCACAAGGCGCGCGGGTGTGGGTGTCGGGTTGCCGTCGCCTGCATCATAGGGAACGGTCGGGCCGTCCAGCAGATCTCCGAACTCTGGCATGGGCGATTCGCTGCGGCCCGGCGTAAAGCCATAGATGTGGCCCATGACCTGCAAGCGCGGGAAGACGCCGCCGTTGCTGGCGGCCACGCGGGTCAGATCGACCGGCGCGGGCTGCATCCCCGCTGCGGCTGGCCCACCGCCCCGCCCGTCGGCGCCGTGGCAATCGACGCACAGGGCGGCGAAATCGTTGCGCGCCTGCACCTGGTCCGACATCTGCGGAGCGCAGGCTGCAATCATGCCCGCCATTGCCAGCCCGGACAGGGCCGCCCCATATGTTGCCTTCATCGCTGCTGTCCCTTTTGGTTCTTTTGCCAGACTTTGCCCCGGCGGGATGCGTCAGGCAACCGCGCTGTTCAGACGGATCACCCGGTCCATGCGCCCGGCCAGATCGTGGTTGTGCGTGGCGATCAGCGCCGACAGGCCGGTGTCCCGGACAAGGCCCATCAGCATATCGAAGACCCGGTCGGATGTCTCGGGGTCGAGGTTGCCGGTGGGCTCGTCCGCCAGCAGCAGCGCGGGGCGGTTGGCAAGGGCACGGCAGAATGCCACCCGCTGCTGTTCGCCCCCCGACAGCGCCGCCGGGCGGTGATGCGCCCGTTCCGACAGGCCGACGCGCGACAGAAGGTCGGCGGCGCGGGTGGCGGCATTGCGTTGGGGAACGCCGTTGGCAAGCTGCGGCAGGACGATGTTTTCCGCCGCGCTGAATTCGGGCAGCAGGTGGTGGAACTGATAGACGAAGCCCAGTTCGGCCCGCCGCGCCTCGGTCCGGGGCTTGTCGGGCAGGCCGGTCATGTCGCGCCCGTTCAGGATCACGCGGCCCGCATCGGGCGTGTCCAAGAGGCCCGCGATATGCAGCAGCGTGGATTTGCCCGCACCGGAGGGGGCGACCAGGGCTACAACCTCTCCCCTCGCCACCGACAGATCCAGCCCGCGCAGGACCGGCACCGGGGCGGGACCGTCCTTGCCATAGGTCTTGCCGACCCCTTCCAGGCGCAACACGTCATTCATAGCGCAGGGCCTCGACCGGGTTCATGCGCGCGGCGCGGCGCGCGGGGAAGATGGTGACGACAAAGGACAGCGCCAGCGACAGCGCGACGGCGCGGAAGATGTCCCAGGCCCGCAGCTCGGCCGGCAGGCGATAGATGCCGCGCACCTCGGGCTGCCATGCGCCGCCGCCGGTAAGGGCGTTCAGCGCGGCCATGATGTTATCCACGTTCAAGGCCAGCAGCACCCCCAGGACCACCCCCGCGATGGTGCCGATCACCCCCGTGAAGGCCCCGCACAGGAAGAATACCCGCAGCACCGCGCCTTCGGTCAGGCCCATGGTGCGCAGGATGCCGATGTCGCGGCCCTTGTTCTTGACCAGCATGATCAGCCCGCTGGTGATGTTCATGGACGCGATCAGGACCAGCACCGACAGGATCACGAACATCACGTCATCCTCCATGTCCAGAGCCGCGAGGAAACTGCCGGAACTGTCGCGCCAGTTCCAGGCCTGCGCCCCCTCGCCCGCCGCCTGCAGCAGGGGCAGGGTCCAGTCGTCCACCTGTTCGGGATCGGTCACGAAGACCTCGATCTCGTCCGCCACGCCTTCGCGGTTGAAGTATGACTGCGCCTCGGCCATGGGCATATAGATGCGGGTGCGGTCGATGTCATAGCGCCCGGCGCTGAAGATATAGGTGACCTCGTATGCCTTGACGCGGGGCGTGGTGCCGATGGCGGTCCGCGCGCCTTCGGGGGCGATCAGGCGGATCCGGTCGCCCAGGCCGACCGCCATTTCGCGGGCGATGCCGGATCCGATGGCAATGCCACGGTCGAAATCCGCCAGGCTGCCGACCGACGTCGCGGGATCGACGATCCGGGGCATTGCCCTGAGATTTTCAAGGCTTATGCCGAAAACCTCGGCCACGTTCGAGCTGTCATTGGCCGAGGCCATGACCTGCCCGCGAATGACGGGCGCCGTGCGGGTGACACCCGGAACCTGCGCCAGCTTGGCGGCCACCGCGTCGTAATCGGCGATCCTGCCGGGAACGACATAAACATCCTCGGTGTACTCGTTGGTGGTGCGTTGCGGGGCCATGTAGACGGTCGTATGGGCATTCGCGCCCAGGATCGTGTCCACGAATTCCGCGCGAAAGCCTGCGCGCACGGCCAGCGTCGCAATCAGCGCCATCACGCCCAGGGCGATGCCGATCAGGCTTATCCAGGTCATCACGCTGACCCCGCCCTCGGCCCGGCGGGCGCGCAGGTATCGCCAGGCGATGGTGAATTCATAGCGGGAGAACGGTCGCGGACTGGCCATCGGGACGCCTTGATTTTACGCGGGGAACCTGACCGGGACGCCCCCAAAGATCAAGCCGACAATGGCGTGAGTTTGCCAACTTGCGGCGGCTGCCCCCAGATGCCACATGAAGGGCATGGCAAAATCCACCAACGCTTTCACCTGCACCGCCTGCGGTGCGTCCCACAAGAAATGGGCCGGGCGCTGCGACGCCTGCGGCGCCTGGAACACCATTGTCGAGGAAGCACCGCTGTCCCAGGGTCCGGGCCGGGGCCTCGGCGCCCACAAGGGCCGCGCTGTGCCCTTGTCCAGCCTGATGACGACCGAGGCCCCGCCCCCCCGCCACTTGGCGGGGATGGACGAACTGGACCGTGTGCTGGGCGGCGGCTTGGTGCCGGGCAGCGCCGTCCTGGTGGGCGGCGATCCCGGCATCGGCAAATCGACGCTGCTGTTGCAGGGTGCCGCGGCCTTTGCCCGGCGCGGGATGAACGCCGTCTATATCAGCGGCGAGGAGGCAAGCGCCCAGATCAGGATGCGCGCGCAGCGGCTGGGCCTGGGTGACGCGCCGGTGCGGCTGGGGGCCGAAACCAACCTGCGCGACATCCTGACCACGCTGGACAACGAACGCCCCGACCTTGCCATCATTGATTCCATCCAGACGCTGTGGTCCGACCAGGTCGAGGCCGCGCCCGGCAGCGTGGCCCAGGTCCGCGCCGCAGCCCATGAACTGGTGACATTTGCCAAGCGCAAGGGCGTGGCGATCTTTCTGGTGGGCCATGTCACGAAGGACGGCCAGATCGCAGGCCCGCGCGTTGTCGAACATATGGTCGATACCGTGTTGTATTTCGAAGGCGAACGCGGCCACCAGTTCCGCATCCTGCGGTCGGTCAAGAACCGCTTTGGCCCCGCTGACGAGATCGGCGTATTCGAGATGACAGGCAGCGGCCTGGCCGAGGTCGCCAACCCCTCGGCCCTGTTTTTGTCCGAACGCGGACAGCCGGTGCCGGGCAGCGCGGTCTTTGCCGGGATCGAGGGCACCCGGCCCGTGTTGACCGAGGTTCAGGCGCTTGTCGCGCCCTCGACCCTCGCATCCCCGCGCCGCACGGTGGTGGGGCTGGACAGCGGGCGCGTCAGCACGATCCTGGCGGTGCTGGAGGCACGCTGCGGGATCCCCTTCGCGGGTCTGGACGTGTTCCTGAACGTCGCGGGCGGAATGCGGGTCAGCGAACCCGCCGCGGACCTGGCCATTGCCGGGGCGCTTTTGTCGGCCCGAGAGGACAATGCCCTGCCCCCCGAGGCGGTGCTGTTTGGCGAAATCAGCCTGTCGGGCGCCCTGCGTCCCGTGGCCCAGGCGGAAAACAGGTTGAAAGAAGCGCAGAAACTTGGTTTTTCACAGGCGATTTTGCCCGACAGCCAAAAGGTCGAGGGCGCGGGCGGCATGGGCGTAAGCCGCATCGCCGACCTGACGGGATTTGTGGGCGAGGTCTTCGGCGCCGGCTGAAGTGCTTGATTTGATAACATAACCGGCGCAGGGGCAGGTACCATGGACGGATTCACGATCATCGACGCGGTGGTAGCTGCGGTCATCATCCTTTCGGCCATCCTGGCCTGGTCGCGCGGTTTCGTGCGCGAATCGCTGGCCATCCTGGGATGGATCGGCGCGGCCATCCTGGCCTTCATCTTCGCCGCCGCCATGCGACCCTTGATCGCACAACTGCCAGTCCTGGACCGTTTCCTGGGCGACAGTTGCGAACTGGCCACCATTGCGGGATTTGCGGTCGTCTTTGCCCTGGCGCTTGTGGTCTTTTCCATCATCACGCCGCTGTTTTCGTCGGTCGTGCAGCGGTCCGCGCTTGGCGGGGTCGATCAGGGCATGGGATTTCTGTTCGGGGTGGCGCGCGGCATCCTGTTGGTCGCGATCGCCTTTATTGTCTATGACCGCGTGATGACCAGCCAGCAGGTCGCGGTTGTGGAAAACAGCCGGTCCGCGCAGGTGTTCGAACGGATGCGCGGGCAGTTGGACAGCCAGGTTCCCGATGACGCGCCGGGCTGGATCGTCAGCCGGTACGAGCAGATGGTGGCCGGCTGCACGGCCACGGCCACGCCTTCGGCCCAGGAAACGCCTCCTGCAGCGAACTGAGGACCGCGAACCGATGCACAGGCTGCATGGCTGACCTGCCATGACGCTTTGGTGACGAAAAACCGCCCTTGCTGCCTTGCGAGGGCGTGACTTTGGGTCGCACCCACCTTACATAGCGCGGGACAGCCCAAAGCCATTCAGGACGCCGCGATGAAACCCTTCTTGGCCCATCCGTTCGATTCGGACCGCCTGCACGAGGAATGCGGCATCTTCGGGGCCATCGGCGTGGTCGATGCGTCGAACTTCGTGGCCTTGGGATTGCACGCGCTTCAGCATCGCGGGCAGGAAGCGGGCGGCATCGTCGCCCATGACCCCGAAAGCGGCTTCAACAGCGCGCACCGCTTTGGCTATGTGCGCGACAACTTCACCAAGCCCGATGTGATGGGCACCCTGCCCGGCCCCCTGGCCATCGGCCATGTCCGCTATTCGACCGCCGGGACCAAGGCCGCGACCGCCATCCGCGACGTGCAGCCGTTCTTTGGCGAATTCCACATGGGCGGCTGCGCCATCGCCCATAACGGCAACATCACCAACGCCGCCGCGCTGCGACGCGAACTGATCGAGCGCGGGTCGATCTTCCAGTCGTCGTCGGACAGCGAATGCATCATCCACCTGATGGCCCGGTCGATCCAGCGCAACATTCCAGAACGGATGAAGGACGCGCTGCGCCGGATCGAGGGGGCGTTTTCCGTCATCGCCATGACGCGGACCAAGCTGATCGGTGTGCGCGACCCCCTGGGCGTGCGCCCGCTGGTGCTGGGCAAGGTCGGCGACGACGGTTTCGTGCTGGCGTCGGAAACCTGTGCGCTGGACATCATCGGCGCCGATTTCCTGCGCGAGATCGAACCGGGCGAGATGGTGGTGATTTCGCGCGGCGAGGTCGAATCCTCGCGTCCCTTCGGGCCGTCCAAGGGTCGGTTCTGCATCTTTGAACACGTCTATTTCTCGCGTCCCGATTCGATCATCGGCGGGCGCTCGGTTTATGAAACCCGCCGCCAGATCGGGGTGGAACTGGCCCGCGAGGCGCCCATCGAGGCCGACCTGGTCTGCCCCGTGCCCGACAGCGGCACGCCCGCAGCCATCGGATTTGCCCAGGAATCGGGCATCCCCTATGGCATGGGGATCATCCGCAACCAGTACATGGGCCGGACCTTCATCGAGCCGACCGAGCAGATCCGCAACATGGGCGTGCGGTTGAAGCTGAACGTGAACCGGTCCCTGATCGCGGGCAAGCGCGTGGTCCTGGTCGACGACAGCGTGGTGCGCGGCACCACGTCGCGCAAGATCAAGGACATGATCCTGGACGCGGGCGCAGCCGAGGTGCATTTCCGCATCGCCTCCCCTCCGACCGCCTGGCCCTGCTTTTATGGCGTGGACACGCCCGACCGCGACAAGCTGCTGGCCGCGAACATGACGCCCGAGGAGATGCGCAACTGGATCGGCGTCGATTCACTGGCCTTCGTGTCGCTGGACGGCCTGTATCGCGCCGTGGGCGAGGCCGAGGGGCGCAACAAGGCCAGCCCGCAATATTGCGACGCCTGCTTTTCCGGCGATTACCCGGTGGCGCCGTTCGACCAGTTGGAGCGCGGCTTTCGCATGAAGGCCGGGTCCGAAACGGCAATGAACGAGGCGGCCGAGTAGGCCTGCGTGCCGCAATGGCCGGGGGCCAGCCCCCGGACCCTCGGGATATTTGAGTGAAGAAGAATTACCGGACGATCCGTTCCAGCGGGTCGTACCAGGCGGCGTGCTGGCCCCAGACGGCGCGGGCCAGGGTGTCGGGCTTGTGGCGCAAGCCGCGAAGATCGGCACGCGTGGCCCATGTGAAGCGGTTCACCACCTTTTCCGGGTCTTCGAGAATGATCCCGGCCTTGCTGACGAGCGAGGCGCGGAAGATGATTTCGACCTGATGGAAGCCGCGTCCGGGATCGTGGAATTCATTTACCAGGATCGGGGCGCTGACGGTGATCCTCAGGCCGGTTTCCTCGGACACCTCGCGGATCAGGTTTTCGGGCAAGGACTGGCCCGGTTCGACTCCGCCGCCCGGCAGGCACCACAGGTCGGATCCATGGCCCGGATAGGCGTTGACCAGCAGCAGCCGGTCGTCATGCAGGATCGCCGCGCGGACCGCAAGCCGGGGCCGCGCCAGGCTCATCCGGTGATCCGGTTCACATGGCCCATCTTGCGCCCCGGTCGCGGCGCGCCCTTGCCGTAAAGATGGACCTGGGTGTTCGGCGCCCCCAGCAGGTCAGGCACCCGGTCCAGGTCGTCGCCGATCAGGTTTTCCATTCTGACATCGGCATACCGCCTGCCATCGCCCAAGGGCAGGCCCGCCACGGCGCGGATATGCTGTTCGAACTGGTCAACCGCGCAGCCAGCCTGGGTCCAGTGACCCGAATTGTGGACGCGGGGCGCGATCTCGTTCACGATCAGCCTTTGGGCGGTCACGAACAGTTCGACGCCCATGACGCCGACATAATCAAGCGCATTGGCGATGCGGGCGGCGATCAGCACGGCGTCGGTCGTGACGGCGCCGGCCAGGCCGCAGGGCACGGTCGTGGTGCGCAGGATGCCCCCTTCGTGGACGTTCAGGCCGGGATCGAAGGCCGCGACCTGCCCATCGGCGCCGCGGGCGATGATGACGCTGATCTCGGCGCTGAAATCGACAAAGCCTTCCAGCACGGACGGCGCGCCGGTCCATTCGGCGGGGCCATCACCGATGCGGACCTGTCCCTTGCCGTCATAGCCCATGCGCCGGGTCTTGAGGATCGATGGGCGGCCAATGGCCTGGACGGCGGCATCCAGGTCAGCCGGACCGGGAACATCGGCAAAGGGGGCGGTTGCCAGGCCGATGTCGTTCAGGAAGGTCTTTTCGGTCAGCCGATCCTGAGAGACTGCAAGCGCGCGGCGGTTCGGGCGGATCGGTCGGATGCTTTCCAGCAGGTCGAGCGCCGAGGTCGGCACGTTCTCGAATTCATAGGTGATGACATCCACGCTGTCGGCAAAGGCACGCAGCGCGGCCTCGTCCTCGTAAGGCGCGGTGGTCACCCGCCAGGCCACGTCGCCCGCCGGTGCGGCACCGGGTTCATAGACATGGCAGCGCAGGCCCAGGCGGCTGGCCGCGACGGACAGCATCCGGCCCAGTTGCCCGCCGCCCAGAATGCCGATGGTCTGGATGTCACTCATCTTGCGGAGCCTCGGGGATGGAATCGGACAGGGCCTGGCGCCAGGCGTCCAGACGCTGGGCAAGGGCGGGGTCGCTGATGGCCAGGATGCCCGCCGCCATCAGCCCGGCATTGGCAGCCCCCGCCGACCCGATGGCCATGGTCGCCACTGGATAGCCCTTGGGCATCTGCAGGATGGAATAGAGCGAATCGACGCCCGACAGGGCCTTGGTCTGGACCGGCACGCCGATCACCGGCAGCCGGGTCTTGGATGCCATCATGCCCGGCAGATGGGCCGCGCCTCCGGCGCCCGCGATGATGACCCGCAGCCCGCGCGACACGGCGGTCTTGCCATAATCCCACAACCGGTCGGGGGTGCGGTGCGCGCTGACGATGCGAGCGTCATAGCCCACGCCCAGTTCGTCCAGAACCGCCGCAGCCTCGCGCATCGTGGGCCAGTCGGACTGGCTGCCCATGATGATGCCCACCGGTTTGTCCATCCTTGTCCCCCGCATTTGCCCGCCTGCCATAACGCGGGGGGCGCAGCGCCGCAATCAGGCGATGATGTCGGGGGTGATCTCATCCTCCAGCCGGGCGATCTGGTCCTTCAGGGCCAGCTTCTGCTTTTTCAGCCGTTGCAGGGCCAGCGATGAGGTCAGTTGCTGCGCCGACAGGGCCGCGATCGCCTCGTCCAGGTCGCGGTGTTCGCAGCGCAGCGCCACCAGCTTGGCACGGGCGATTTCGTCATGGGACATCTCGTGGTGCATGTTCATCTGGCTCGGCCCGGCTGGAGGCGATTGGTCTTGGCATCGACTATAACCATTAGCAGCGCCCATGTTAACAAGATGCTGCACGGCACACAGATTCTTCCCCCGAATTTACGCCCCGGATCCGGGGGCCTTGCACCTGTTGGCTTGCGTTCACATATTGAACCCAAGGCGGATTGCCGCAAACGGGGTCCGCGCCACAGTCGCTTGATGGGCAGAGGGCTGACATGACAAAGATTTCACTGGGGGCGCATCCCTATCTTCTGGGCTTCGACCAGATCGAGCGCCTGGCCGAACGGGCCGCCAAGGGCGCCGAGGGCTATCCCCCCTATAACATCGAACATATCGCGCCCGACGGGTTCCGAATCACGCTGGCCGTGGCGGGCTTTGGCGAAGACGACCTGGCCGTCACGACCGAGGATCGGCAGCTTGTCATCCGGGGCCGGATGGCGGAACCGGAAGGGGACCGCGTGTTCCTGCACCGGGGCATCGCCGCACGGGCATTCCAACGCAGCTTCGTTCTGGCCGACGGGGTCGAGGTCGAGGGTGCAGCCATCGAAAACGGCCTGTTGCACGTGGATCTGAAGCGCATCCATCCGCAGCAGGTCGTCCAGACCATTCCGATCAGCCGCAAGTAAAGGGGATCATCATGGATACCAAATTCGATTTCGGCGGCATCGACGCCGAGAAAACCGTTTACATCCGGCAGGTCGAGACCAGCACCCTGCCCCAGGAAATCCGCCAGCAACTGGGCGGCATCGACAGCATGTATGCGGTCCATGACGTTGACGGGGAACGCCTGGCCCTGGTCAAGGACCGCCATCTGGCCTTTGTCCTGGCCCGGCAGAACGAGCTGACCCCAGTCAGCGTCCACTGACCTCCTCGCGGCGGGGCGGATCGACCGCCTTGCCTCGCAGGCTTGTCCGCAGGGCCAGCACCACCAGGATCGCGCTGAAGGCGCAAAGCTGATAGGTCAGCGCGTGCGCCATCGCCCCCGCATAGTCGTCGCCGCCCTGCCCGTGCAGCCGGACGAAGAACAGGCTGGACACGATGGCGATCCCGATGGCCGCGCCGACCTGCTGGAAAGCCTGCATCGCCCCCGATCCCGCGCCCGCGTCCTTGCCCGGCACCGATTGCAGCACCGACTGGAACAGCGGAGAGATCGTCAGCCCCATTCCGAACCCGCAGATGGCAAGCGGCGCGATCAGCGTGGCCGGGGTAAAGGTCTGCGGCGGGTGGCCCGTGACATGGCGCAGCAGGATCATTCCCGCCAGCATGACCGTCACGCCCGCCGCCATGCGGCCCGACAGCCACTTCGTGCCGAAACGCCCGGTGACATAGCTGCCCAACATGATGCCCAGCGGAAAGGGCGCGGTCGCAATGCCCGATTGCATCGGGTCCAGGCCAAAGCCCGTCTGCAGATAGATCGCCAGCACCAAAAACATTCCCGGTATGGCCGAGAAATGCAGCATCACCATCGCCACGCCCGACAGGAACCCGCCATTGCGCATCAGCGTCACCGGCAGCAGTTGCGCGCGTTCCTGCCGCGACAGCCTCACCTGCCGCCATATGAACAGCGCGCCCAGCGGCAGGGACGCTAGGATCATGGCGATGCACCACCAGGGCCAGCCCAGCAGCGCGCCTTCGATCACCGGCAGGACCACCAGCACCACCGCCACCGAGAACAGCCCGATGCCGATCCAGTCGATCCGCATCCGCCGGTCCGAGGACAGCGCCGGGATCCAGCGAAGCCCTGCCCTGATCACGAACAGCCCGACCGGCAGGTTGACAAGGAAGATCGGGCGCCAGCCCATCCCCGAAATGTTGCCGGTGATCAGCGCCCCGCCCAGCAGCGGGCCGCTTACCGCGCCCAGGCTGGCGACCACCCCCGCCAAGGCAAAGGCCCGGGCCTTCTGTTCGGGCGGAAACATGACGTGCAT
Organism: Paracoccus everestensis; assembly: GCF_021491915.1. NCBI lineage: Bacteria > Pseudomonadati > Pseudomonadota > Alphaproteobacteria > Rhodobacterales > Paracoccaceae > Paracoccus > Paracoccus everestensis. Next base: position 2,136,890 of record NZ_CP090836.1, read on the forward strand.
GATCGCCATGACCTGCGGCACCATCATCGCCCCGCCGATGCCTTGCAGCGCGCGCGACCAGATCAGCATCGGCATGGTCTGCGCGAACCCGCACAGCGCCGATGCCAGCGTGAACAGCCCCACGCCCCACAGGAACAGCCGCTTGCGCCCGAACTTGTCGCCGAACCGCCCAAAGGGCAGCAGCCCCGCCGCGAAGGCCAGCACATAGGCCGCCGACACCCATTCGATCTGCGCCGCCGTCGCGTCCAGATTTTCCTGGATCGAGGGCAGCGCCACGTTGACGATGCTCACGTCGATCAGGTTCATGAAGTTGCCCAGCAGCAACAGGACCGTCGCCAGCCAGGGATTGTAACCGGAATCGCCTGTGCGCATCGGGGGATGGTCCTGTCTGTTTGCAGACCGTGAAGCCCCGCCGGTCTAAAAGGTTCCGCCGGGAACCACCATCCGCACCCCGATCCGGTCCTGATGCGGACGATAGATGTCCTGTGCGGCGGCATCGGACAGCATCAAATGCGTGGCCCCGAAATTGCGCGCCACCATCCCTTGCCACAGCGCCGCCTGGGGACCGGGGGGCGGGGCCACCGGCAGGGACGCCAGGATCGCGCCGGCAGGCGTATCGACCGCAAAGCCTGCCATGGGCTGGACCAGCAAGGCGGCGTCCAGGTCTTGGGCCAGACGCGCAGCCGCCCTGACCTGATCGGCATGATCGGGCTGGACGGCCAGCACGCGGTCGATGCGGCCATCCCGCCACAGCGCTCGCACATTGTTCGGCGCGGTGCTGTCCGGGCGGCGCAGGCCCTTGACCTTGCCGCCCAGCAGGACCGGATCGCCCCAGGCATCGGTCACGGACATGACCGCCACCACGCCGCCCTCATCGCGAAGGGCGATATCGTCGCCGGGCTGCACCCGTCCTGAAAAATCCGCGCTTACCTGCAACACCAGCGGCACCGGCCAGGCCCCGTCCGGTACGGCGCTGTACTCTGCCTGGCTCATGTAGCCGCGCAGGGGGGCAAGGGCACCGTTCATCAGCAAGGCCAGTTCACCTTTCTGCCGCGCGTCCAGCATCCAGGCTGGCAGCTTTTCCGCCTCGGCCTGCAAGGCGGTGGCGGCATCGGGGGAAACATAAAGCTCTCGGACGGGGGTCTGGTGCGGATGGGTCATGCCCCCGACTAGCGCAGGCGGTGCCGTTTGTCATCCGCGCGCGATGGGTGTAGGGATCGGGCCGTTAACGCCAACAGGGGGTCCGCATGACCGATATCCGCGCCGTGATCTTCGACATGGACGGCTGCCTGGTGGACAGCGAACCGATGTCGCTGGCAACCCTTGCCGAACTGATGGCGGCCGAGGGTCTGGAAACCACCATGGACGAGCTGCGGCGGAAATTCCTGGGCGTGTCGATCCAGTCCATCGTCAGCCATATCGCCAAGGCGCTGGACCGTGACGACCTGCCCGATTTCGCCCGCGATTTCCAAGACCGGCTGCTGGCGCGCTATCCCACGGAACTGCGCGTGATCCCCGGCATTCCCGCCCTGCTGGACGACCTGGCGGCGCGCGGCATCGCGGTGGCGATTGCCACGGGCAGTTCGGTCCACCGGCTTGGCATGACCTTGCAGGTGGCGGGGCTGGCGGATCGGTTCGGCGCCAACACGTTCAGCGCCGATCAGGTCGCGCGGGGCAAGCCCGCCCCCGACCTGTTCCTGCTGGCCGCAGAACGGCTGGGCATCCCTGCCGATGCCTGCGCGGTGATGGAGGATTCGCCCCATGGAATCGTCGGCGCGCGCGCCGCGGGGATGCGGGCGGTGGGATTCACCGGGGGCAGCCATCTGTCCGGGATCCAGGCCGACCATGCGCGCCGCCTGTCCGAGGCCGGCGCCGTCGCGGTGCTGCCGGGTCTTGACGGATTGCTGGACGCGCTTCTGGATCATCAGCCGACGGGCGTTTGAACAACGACATCAGGGGGACACATGAGTTTTCTGGGAATCGACCTTGGCACCTCGGGCCTGCGGGCGCTTCTGGTGGACGGCGGCGGCAGGCCGATCGGTTCGACCGAACGGCATTATCCGGTCAGCCATCCCCATTCCGGCTGGTCCGAACAGGATCCCGACGACTGGATCGCCGCGCTTGAGGGCGCCGTAGCCGAGTTGCGCGACCGCCATCCCGAATTTTCGGCCCTGCGCGGCATCGGCGTGGCGGGCCATATGCACGGCGCGACGCTGCTCGACGCCGAGGACCGGGTGATCCGTCCCTGCATCCTGTGGAACGACACCCGCAGCCACGCGCAGGCCGCCCGGCTGGACGCCACCCCCGGTATGCGCGATCTGTCGGGCAACATCGTCTTTCCCGGTTTCACCGCGCCCAAGCTGGAATGGGTGCGCGACAATGAACCCGAAAACCACGCCCGCGTCGCCCGCGTGCTGCTGCCTGCGGCCTTCCTGAACCTGTATCTGACGGGCGAGGCCGTATCGGATATGTCGGACGCGGCGGGCACGTCCTGGCTGGATACCGGCGCGCGAGACTGGTCGGACGCGCTGCTGGCGGCGGGCCATATGCGGCGCGACCAGATGCCCCGGCTGGTCGAGGGGTCGGCCCCCGCAGGCCAGTTGCGCGGGGATCTGGCGCGGGCCTGGGGGCTGTCGCATCCGGTCGTGGTGGCGGGGGGCGCGGGCGACAATGCCGCCGCCGCCTGCGGCATCGGCGCGATGCGCGACGGCCAGGGCTTCGTGTCGCTGGGAACCTCGGGCGTGCTGCTGGCGGCGCGGGACGGCTATCACCCGGCACCTGAAACGGCGCTGCACACCTTTTGCCACGCGGTGCCAGGCACCTGGTATCAGATGGGGGTGATGCTGTCGGCGACGGACAGCCTCAACTGGCTGTCCCAGATCACCGGCGCGCGCCCGGCGGAACTGACGGCGGGCCTGGGCGACACATTGCAGGCACCCGGAGCCGTGCGCTTCCTGCCCTATCTGTCGGGCGAAAGGACGCCCCATAACGACGCCGTCATTCGCGGCGCCTTCACCGGGCTGGGATCCGGCACCACGCGCGACGACCTGACCCGCGCGGTCCTGGAAGGGGTGGCCTTTGGCCTGCGCGACAGCCACCAGGCGCTGAAGGAAACCGGGGCACGGCTGGACCGGATGATGGCCATCGGCGGCGGCGCGCGGTCGCGGTACTGGCTGCGGGTGATCGCGACGTCGCTGGACGTGACCCTGACCCTGCCCGCCGACGGAGAGTTCGGCGCGGCCCTGGGTGCTGCGCGGCTGGGCATAGCGGCGGCCGGTGCGGGCCGCGTGAACGACATCATGACCGCGCCGGATGTGGTCGAGGAGATCGCGCCCGATGCCGCGCTGCGGGACCGTTTCGATGCGGGGTATCAGGCGTTCCGCGCCGCCTATCCCGCGATCCGTGAGGCGCAGTAGAAGCCGAACGATAGGCCGGCCAGAAATCCGCAACGGCACGTTCCCCGCAATCTCGTGACGGGCCGTCGCATTGGATTCGGCGGTCCCGGCGCTATCTAGGGATCAGGGAACGGCTGCAGGAAAGCGGAGACAGGCAGATGCGATTTCGCCACGGGGTATTGGCATTGGCGATCTGCGCCGCACTTGCCGCAGGCGCGGCGGCGGTGGGCATCGGCCAATCCGGGGACAGCACCGGCGCAAGCGTGCTGACCACCCCCGTCGCGCGCGGCGATATCGAGGTGACTGTCCTGGCCCAGGGCACCATCAAGCCGCGCAACCTGGTGGCGGTCGGGGCGCAGGCATCCGGGCGGATCACCAGCATTGCCGTGGAACTGGGCCAGACGGTTCGAACGGGCGACCTGATCGCGGAAATTGATTCGGTCAACCAGCGAAATGCCTTGCGCACCGCGCAATCCGACCTGGCCGTGGCCCGCGCCCAGCGGCTGGAACGCGAATCGACGCTGGATCTGGCCGAACGAACCCTGGAGCGGCTGGAAAAATTGCAGCGCAGCAACCTGTCCCTGCAGGCCGAATACGACGGGGCGGTGTCCGACGTGGCCGTGTCCAAGGCCCAGATCCAGGCACTCGACGCCCAGATCGCCCAAGCCCAGGTTGCCATCGAAACCGCGCAGGCGAACCTGGACTACACCCGCATCACCGCGCCCAGCGACGGCACCGTCCTGGCGATCACCGCCCAGCAGGGACAGACGGTCAACGCCGCGCAATCCGCGCCCACCATCGTCGTGCTGGGCGACCTGACCCGGATGGAGGTGTTTGCCGAAATCTCGGAAGCCGATATCGGCCAGGTCGAACCCGGCCAGCAGGTCTGGTTCACCACCTTGGGGGCGCCCGGCCGCCGGTACGAGGCTGTGCTGGAGGCCGTGGCCCCAGCCCCCGAATCCATCGTGAACGACCCCAGCATCGGCGGCACGGCAGCCAGCAGCGCCGCGGCCGAGGCGATCTATTACAACGGCCGCTTCACCGTCCCGAACCCGGACGGCACCTTGCGCACCTACATGACGGCCGAGGTGCATATCGTCATGGGCACGGCGCGGGACGTGCTGACGGTTCCGTCCATGGCGCTTGGATCGCCCGATGGGGACGGGCGCTATCGCCTGCAGGTCCAGGGCAGCGACGGCACCTTGTCGGACCGCGTGGTCAGCGTCGGCCTGAACGACAAGGTCATGGCCGAGATCACCGATGGCCTGGCCGAGGGCGAGAAGATCGTGACCGGCACCGGCGGCGACAGCCCCTCGCGCGGCCCGCTTGCCGGGATGCCGCGCGGGATGCGAGGCTGATCGCGTGGATCAGCCGATCATCCAGTTGTCCGGCATCGGGCGCAGCTATCCCCAGGGCGAGGGCGCGCTGACCGTTCTGCGCGACGTGGACCTGACCATCGCGCCCGGCGAATTCGTGGCGATCATGGGGGCGTCCGGGTCGGGCAAGACCACGCTGATGAATATCCTGGGCTGCCTGGACCGGCCCAGCACCGGCACCTACCGTTTCGCGGGCCAGGACATCGGCACGCTGGACAATGCCCAATTGGCGGCGCTGCGGCGCGAACGCTTTGGCTTCATCTTCCAGCGGTATCACCTGCTGCCGGAACTGACCGCGCTTGGCAACGTCGAAATCCCCGCCGTCTACCGGGGCGAGGCCGCATCTGCCCGCCGCGCGCGGGCAGCATCGCTTCTGGACAGGCTGGGCATGGGCGCGCGGCTAGACCATCGCCCGGCGGCCCTGTCGGGCGGCCAGCAGCAGCGCGTGTCCATCGCCCGCGCGCTGATGAACGACGCCAGCGTCATCCTGGCGGACGAGCCGACCGGCGCCCTGGACAGCCGCAGCGGCGAGGAAGTGCTGTCCATCCTGTCGGAACTGAACGCGGACGGGCGCACGATCATCATCGTCACCCACGACCCCAAGGTCGCCGCCCGCGCCCGCCGCGTCATCGAGATCAGCGACGGCCGCATCATCGCCGACCGCCGCAACCAGCCCGACACCGCCGCCGCCGTCCGCCGCCAAGCGGCGGCCAGAGGTGCATCCGCCCTGCCCGGCTCGGCCTTTTTCGAGGCCTTGCGCATGGCGGTCGTATCCATGCGCGCGCACAAGCTGCGCAGTTTCCTGACCATGCTGGGCATCATCATCGGCATCGCATCCGTAGTGTCGGTGGTGGCCCTGGGCGAGGGATCGCGCCAGCGGGTGCTGGCCAACATCTCCTCTCTGGGGACCAATACGCTGGAAGTGTTTCCGGGCCGGGACTTTGGCGACATGAGGTCGGGGCGGATCCAGACGCTTGTGGCATCCGATGCCGAGGCGCTGGCCCGCCTGCCCTTTGTCGCGGCAGCCACACCCGGCACCGCGGCCACGGCCACCATCCGCTTTGGCGGAACGCAGGCCAATGCCCAGATCAGCGGCGTGGGGGCGGATTACTTCACCGTCACAGGATCGGCGATCATCGCGGGCCGCGGCTTCGACACGACCGCCATCGCCCGCATGGCGCAGGAGGTCGTGATCGACACCAACACCCGCGACAGCCTGTTCGCGGACCGCATGGACGATGGCGTGGGCCAGGTGATCTATGCGGGCAACGCCATGCTGCGGGTGGTCGGCGTGGCCGAGATCGCGTCGCGCGGTCCGGGGGGCAGCCAGACCCTGCGGCTCTATGCGCCCTATACCACCGTCCAGGCGCGCTATCTGGGAACCAGCACCCTGTCCAGCCTGACCCTGCGCATTGCCGACGAAGCCGACATGGCGGCGGCGCAGGCGGCCGTGACCGACTTCCTGACCCAGCGGCACGGGACGCAGGATTTCTTCATCGTCAACACCGACCAGATCCGGGAAACCATCACCAGCACCACCGGCGCGCTGACCTTGCTGATTTCGGCCATTGCCGTGATCTCGCTTGTGGTGGGGGGCATCGGTGTGATGAACATCATGCTGGTCTCGGTCACCGAACGCGTGTCCGAAATCGGGCTGCGCATGGCGGTGGGGGCGCGGCGCAGCGACATCCTGCAACAGTTCCTGATCGAGGCCGTGCTGGTCTGCATGATCGGCGGCGTGCTGGGGATCGCGGCGGCGCTTGGCTTTGGCGTCGTCTTTGACCGCTTCAGCACCAGCTTTACCATGATCCAGTCCCCCAACGCGATGATCGCGGCCCTGGTCAGTTCGACCCTGATCGGCATCACCTTCGGTTTCCTGCCCGCCCGCAGCGCCGCGCGCATGGACCCCGTCGCCGCCTTGTCAAAGGGTTAGGTCCTGCAATTTGCCTCACTCGGGCGGAAATTAGTCTGGCTGGATAAGACCTTCCGAAAAAACCATTTGTGTCGGGCCGGAATGCTGACGCAATCTGATCCCAGGATGACGGCGGCGCGCAATGCCGCATAACCGGTCTGGGAGGACTTATGACTGCTTCTAAACTGATCGGCGCCTTGTTCGCCGCAACGATCCTGAGTGCGCCGGCATGGGCACAAACCTATCCCGAACGCCAGATCACCATGGTCGTGCCGTTTTCGGCCGGGGGGCCGACCGACACCGTGGCGCGTCTTGTGGCCGAGCGGATGTCGGCCGACCTGGGCCAGCAGATCGTTGTGCAGAACGTGGGCGGCGCCGGGGGCACGCTGGGCGCGGGCCAGGTCGCCAATGCCGAGGCCGACGGATACACCGTGCTGCTGCATCATATCGGCATGGCGACATCCGATACGCTGTATCGCAATCTGGCCTATGAAACGCTGGACGCGTTCGAATATGTGGGCCTTGTGACCGAGGTGCCGATGGTCGTCACCGCACGCCAGGATTTCGAACCCGCCGATTTCCCGGCTTTCATCGAATACGTCAAGGCCAACGGCGATTCGCTGACGCTGGCCAATGCGGGCATCGGCGCCGCCAGTCACCTGTGCGGGATGCTGCTGATGCAGGCGCTTGAAGTGCCGCTGGTCACGGTGCCGTACAAGGGCACCGGCCCGGCCATGACTGACCTTCTGGGCGGCCAGGTGGACATCATGTGCGACCAGACCACCAACACCACCCAGCAGATCAAGGGCGGCACGATCAAGGCCTATGCCGTGACCACGCCAGAACGGCTTGACCTGTTCCCCGACCTGCCCACCGCCGCCGAATCCGGGTTGGAGGCGATGCAGTTCGGCATCTGGCACGGCATCTATACCCCCAAGGGCACCGCGCCCGAAATCAATGCGCGCCTGTCGGAATCGCTGCAAAAGGCGCTTGCCGACGAAGGCGTGGCCAAGGCCATGGCCGACCTGGGCACCGCGCCCTCGTCCGCCGAGGAGGCCACACCCGAGGCGCTGAAGGCCAAGCTTGAATCCGAAATCGCCCGCTGGAAGCCGGTGATCGAGGCTGCGGGCGTTTACGCCGACTGATCCACGCGCCCGCCGCCATCCCGGCGGCGGGTTCCATTGCGGCATGGGGGGATCATGTCCACGAAACCGAAAGACGGCACCGATATCGCGGCGGGCCTGCTGTTCATGGCAATCGCGGGCTTTTTTGGCTGGCAGGGGCTGGGGCTTGACCTGGGAACCTCGACCCGCATGGGGCCGGGGTATTTCCCGATGGTCCTGTCGGGGCTGCTGTTCATCCTGGGGGCGGTGATCCTGTTCAAGGCCTTCGGGCGGCCCGATGACGAACCCATGGGCCGCATCGCCTGGCGGGGCATCCTGTTCATCCTGCCCGCGCCGATCTTCTTTGGCCTGACGGTGCGCGGTCTGGGCTTTGTGCCGGCGTTGTTCATCACCACGCTGATCGCCAGCCAGGCATCGGTGCGGATGCGCCCGCTGCCCGCGCTGATCCTGGCAGTGGCCGTCACGATCATGTCCACGCTGATCTTCAGCTATGGCCTGGGGCTGCCGTTCCGGCGCTTCGGTCCCTGGCTGCCGCTGTAAGGGGCGCCCATGGACCTGCTATCGAACCTCGCTCTGGGCTTCAGCGTCGCATCCTCGCTGGAAAACCTGGCCTTCTGCCTGATCGGGGTGCTGCTGGGCACGCTGATCGGGGTGCTGCCCGGCATCGGCGCCACGGCCACCATCGCCATGCTGCTGCCGATCACGTTCCAGTTGGAACCCGTGTCCTCGCTGATCATGCTGGCGGGCATCTATTATGGCGCGCAATACGGCGGATCGACCACGGCGATCCTGATCAACATGCCGGGCGAAAGTTCGTCCGCCGTGACCGCCATTGACGGATACCAGATGGCCCGCCAGGGCCGCGCGGGAACGGCGCTTGCCACGGCGGCCCTGGGATCGTTCTTCGCGGGCAGCGTGGCGACGTTCCTGGTGGCGATCTTTGCGCCCCCCTTGACCACCATCGCCCTGAAATTCGGCGCGGCCGAATATTTCAGCCTGATGGTGATGGGCCTGGTCATGTCGGTGGCCCTGGCCCATGGGTCGGTCCTGAAGGCCTTGGCCATGGTGGTGCTGGGCCTGCTGCTGGGCATGGTCGGCACCGATGTCTATACCGGCGCGCCGCGCTTCACGATGGGCATCACCCAGTTCGCGGACGGCCTGAATTTCGTGGCGGTGGCCGTGGGCGTCTTCGGCATCGCGGAAATCCTGCGCAACCTGGAAGACGAACACGACCGGCAGGTGATGACCAAGAACATCAACCGCCTGTTCCCCACCCGCGACGAGTTCCGCCAGATGGTCGGTCCGGTTCTGCGCGGCACGGCGGTGGGGTCCGTCCTGGGCATCCTGCCGGGCGGCGGCGCGATCCTGGCGGCATTCGCCAGCTATACGGTCGAAAAGAAGCTGTCCAAGCACCCCGAGGAATTCGGCAAGGGCGCCCTGGCCGGCGTCGCCGGTCCCGAATCCGCCAACAACGCGGGCGCGCAGACCAGCTTCATTCCGCTGCTGACGCTGGGGATCCCGGCGAACCCGGTCATGGCGCTGATGATCGGGGCGATGATCATCCAGGGCATCGTGCCGGGGCCGAACGTGGTCTCGGAACAGCCCGCGCTGTTCTGGGGCATCATCGCGTCGATGTGGATCGGCAACCTGATGCTGGTGGTTCTGAACCTGCCCCTGATCGGGCTGTGGGTGAAGCTGCTGACCGTGCCCTATTACGTGCTGTTCCCGATCATCATGGCGATGTGTTCGATCGGGGTCTATTCCGTCAACTCGAACCCCTATGACCTGTTCGCCGTCGCCGGCTTCGGCCTGCTGGGATACATCATGTCCAAGCTGCGCTGCGAACCCGCGCCGCTGCTGCTGGGCTTCGTCCTGGGTCCGCTGCTGGAGGAGAACCTGCGCCGGGCGATGATCCTGTCGCGCGGCGATCCCACCACCTTTGTCACAAGGCCCATCAGCGCCGCCCTGCTGATCCTGTCGCTGGCGATCCTGGTGCTGGTGTTCCTGCCCCAGATCCGCAAGCGCCGCGACGAGGTCTTCACCGAAACCGACGCCTGACCACAACCAAGGAAGATTACCATGCCATCCATCACCCGCCGCGTCCTGCTGGCATCGACCCTTGCTCTGGGCCTTGCCGGAACGGCAGCCGCCGAATTTCCCGAACGCCAGGTCACCCTGGTCATCCCCTTTGCCGCAGGCGGTTCCACCGACGTGGTGGGCCGCATCGTCGCCGAACGGATGAGCGCGGAACTGGGCCAGCAGATCGTCGTCCAGAACGTCGGCGGCGCGGGCGGCAGCCTGGGCGCGCAGCAGGTCGCCCAGGCTGAGCCTGACGGCTATACGATCCTGATGGGCACCGTCGCCACGCACGCCCTGAACCCGTTGATCCTGAAGCAGAAGCCCTATGACCCGGTGGCGGATTTCGCGCCCGTGTCGCTGCTGGTGCTGGTGCCGAACGTGCTGGCCGTCCATCCCGACGTGCCCGCCCAGACCGTGCAGGAACTGATAGACCTGGCCAAGGCCGAACCGCTGGCCTATGCATCCTCGGGCAACGGCACGCCGCTGCACCTGTCGGGCGAGTTGTTCAAGGCCATGGCAGGGGTCGAGATCGACCACATCCCCTACAAGGGATCCGGCCCGGCGCTGACGGATGTGCTGGGCAACCAGGTGCCGATCATCTTCGACAACCTGCCCTCGGCTTCCGGTCATATCAGCAGCGGCAAGCTGCGCGCCCTGGGCGTGACCACGGCGGAACGCGCGCCCAGCTTCCCCGACGTGCCCGCCATCGCCGAAACCCTTCCGGGTTATGAAACCTACAGCTGGAACGCCCTGTTCGCCCCCGCAGGCACCCCGCCCGAGGCTGTCGAGGCGCTTGCCGCCGCCGCCCAGGCCGCCATGGCCGACCCGGCGGTCGTCGAACGCATGGGCGAGTTTTCCGCGACCATTGTCGCCTCGACCCCTGCGGAACTGGCGGACCATGTCGGGGCCGAGATGGCGAAATGGGAACCCGTGGTCCGCGACGCCAACGTCAGCATGGATTGAACCAACCGGCCCTGCGGGGGTTGCATTCGGTGCGTTCCACGCCAAGGATCGCGCCGGATGCAGCGGATGAGGGATGGATGAGCGGACTTCTGGCACTTCTGGACGATGTGGCGGCCATTTCAAAGGTCGCGGCGGCATCCATCGACGACGTGGCGGGCCAGGCGGTCAAGGCTGGCGCCAAGGCTGCGGGCGCGGTCATCGACGATGCGGCGGTGACGCCGAAATACGTCCACGGCTTCGACGCCAGCCGAGAGCTTCCCATCGTCTGGAAGATCGCGCGCGGGTCGCTGTTCAACAAGCTGGTGATCCTGCTGCCCGTCGCGCTGCTGTTGTCGGCCTTTGCGCCCTGGGCGATATCGCCCCTGCTGATGCTGGGCGGGGCTTACCTGTGCTATGAAGGCGCCGAAAAGGTTGCCCATGCGCTTGGCTATGGCAACACCCATGAAAGTGCGGAACACACCCATCCCAAGACCGAGGGCGCCGCGCTGGAAGAACAGCGCGTGGCGGGCGCGATCAAGACCGACTTCATCCTGTCGGCCGAGATCATGGTCTTGGCCCTGTCCACCATTCCGGGCGACGACACGCTGTGGATGAAGGCACTGATCCTGGTTGTGGTCGCCGTGGGCATCACCGCCGCGGTTTACGGCTTTGTCGCGCTGATCGTGAAGGCCGACGATGTGGGGGTGCATATGGCGACGCGTCGCAACGGCCTGTCCTCGGCCATCGGGCGCGGCATCGTCAAGGTGATGCCCGGCTTCATGAAGGTGCTGACGGTCGTGGGCACCGCCGCGATGATCTGGGTGGGCGGCCAGATCGTGCTGCACGGTTTCGCCGAACTGGGCTGGGCCGGTCCCTATGACTGGATCCACCACCAGGCCGAGGCGGCGTCCCATGCCGTTCCCCAGGCGCCCGGCGTTGTCGCCTGGGCTGTCACGGCATTCTTTGACGGCATCTTCGGGTTGATCCTGGGCCTGATCCTGATCCCCATCGCCCACCACGTCATCAATCCGCTGTTGCAGGCAACGGTCGCGCCGCTGATGGCGCGGCTGCGCGGGGCGTGACCGCAACCGACGCAACGGCATGAATTATGGGGCCGCGGGTGGCGGTTTCGCGTTGTTGACCGGATGGTCAAAGGATGTCACCCTTCCGTCATACGGCTGTTGCGTTCGCGTCACCATGGCCCGTTAGGCTCGGTCCGCGAACCGCAACTCCATAAAGGGAGGAAATCATGAGCAGAATTTTCACAGCGTCCACCGTGGCGCTGATCGCGTCGCTGTCGGCGGCAAACGCGCAGACCGAAATTCAGTGGTGGCACGCCATGGGCGGCGAACTGGGCGCCAAGCTGGAAGAAATCACCAAGGGCTTCAACGACGCCCAGGACGAATACACGGTCGTGCCGTCCTATAAGGGCACCTATCCCGAAACGATGACGGCCGCGATTGCCGCGTTCCGTGCGCAGCAGCAACCCGCCATCGTCCAGGTGTTCGAGGTCGGCACCGGCACGATGATGGCCGCCGAGGGCGCCATTGTCCCGGTCCACCAGTTGATGGCGGATAATGAGGTGGCCTTCGATCCCGCGGCCTATCTGCCTTCCGTGGTCGGCTATTACACCGACACCAACGGCAATATGCTGTCGCTGCCCTTCAACAGCTCGACCCCGATCGTCTATTACAACAAGACCGTGTTTGAAAAAGCGGGCCTTGATCCCGACACGCCGCCGAAAACCTGGGCCGAGCTGGAGGATTTCAGCAAGAAGATCATGGAATCGGACGCGGCCACCTGCGGCTTCACGACCCAGTGGATCAGCTGGATCCAGACCGAAAACCTGTCGGCCTGGCACAACCAGCCGATCGGAACCGAAGGGAACGGCTTTGGCGGCACGGCCGCACGCCTGACGCTGAACGGGCCGGTCCAGGTCAAGCATTGGGAAAACCTCAAGCGCCTGTCCAATGAAGGGATCTTCAAATACGGCGGCCCGGTGGGCGGCGACAATGCGGCGCCGATGTTCTATTCCCAGGACTGCGCGATGTACATGGCAAGCTCGGCCAGCCGGGCGGGCGTGATCGCCAATGCCAAGGACTTCGAGGTCGGCTATGGGATGCTGCCCTATTACGACGATGTCGAGGGCGCGCCGCAGAACTCCATCATCGGGGGCGCGTCCCTGTGGGTGCTGTCAGGCCGCCCGGATGCGGAATATGCCGGCGTGGCAAAGTTCTTCGAATACCTCTCCACCCCTGAGGTCCAGGCGGACTGGGCGTCCTTCTCGGGCTATCTGCCGATCACGCAGGCTGCGATGGACCAGATGGCCAGCTTCTATTCGGACAACCCCGGCGCGGACACCGGCATCAAGCAGATCACGCTGAACGAGCCGACCGAGAATTCCAAAGGGCTGCGGTTCGGCAACTATGTCCAGATCCGCGGCATCATCGACGAGGAGTTCGAACAGCTTCTGTCCGGGTCCAAGGACGCCCAGGGCGCGCTTGACGCCGTGGTCGAACGCGGCAATGCGCTGATCACGGAATTCGAAGCCCAGAACCAGTAACCATGGCCTTGGGGCCGCGCCACCCGCGCGGCCCCATTCCCATTCCACAAGGCAGGCTGGATGAAGCGCACCTTATTTCGAAACCAGTTGCTGCCCTGGCTGCTGCTGGCCCCGCAACTGGCGATCACCTTTGTGTTCTTCCTGTGGCCCGCAGCCCAAGCCGTCCGGCAAAGCTTTCTGCGCCAGGACGCATTCGGCATCAACACCACCTTCGTGGGCCTGACGAATTTCAAGGCGCTGTGGAACAGCCCGGAATACCTCAACTCGTTGCAGGTGACGGCGGTCTTTGCCGTCCTGGTCACGGTCCTGTCGATGGGTTTCGCGCTGCTGCTGGCAGTGGCCGTGGACCGGATGATCCGGTCGACCAGCATTTATACCACGCTGCTGGTCTGGCCCTATGCAGTGGCCCCGGCGGTGGCGGGCATCCTGTGGTGGTTCATCTTCAACCCGACCATCGGCGTCATGCCCTATGTGCTGGAGGTCGTGGGTTACGACTGGAACCACATCAGTTCGAAAACCGACGCCATGACCCTGGTGGTGATCGCAAGCGCCTGGAAGCAGATCAGCTATAACTTCCTGTTCTTCGTGGCGGGCCTGCAATCCATTCCGGCCAGCCTGCGCGAGGCCGCCGCCATCGACGGCGCGGGGCCGGTGCGGCGGTTCTTCGACATCACGGTCCCGCTGCTGTCGCCCACCACCTTCTTCCTGCTGGTCGTCAACATCGTCTATGCCATGTTCGACACCTTTGGCGTGATCGACGCCACGACCGAGGGCGGGCCTGCGCAGGCCACCAATATCCTGGTCTACAAGGTCTATTTCGACGGCTTCGTGGGACAGAACATGGGGTCGTCCGCCGCGCAATCGGTAATCCTGATGCTGATCGTGATCGCGCTGACGGTGGTCCAGTTCCGCTATGTCGAAAAGAAGGTGGCCTATTGATGATCGAGAACCGCCCTGGCCTGAACCTTCTGGCGCACCTTACCCTGATGGCGGGCGTGGCGATCGTCGCCCTGCCCGTCTGGGTGGCCTTTGTCGCATCCACCCATACCGCGACCGACTTCATGTCGGGCACGATCCCCGTCTGGCCCGGCCCCCATCTGATCGAGAACTACAGCCAGATGCTGGGCGCGGGCGTATCCACCAGCGGCACGCCCCCGGTGGGCACGATGATGTTCAACAGCCTGGTCATGGCACTGATGATCGCCTGCGGCAAGATCGCAATTTCCATCACCTCGGCCTTTGCCATCGTGTATTTCCGCTTTCCCTTCCGAAACCTGGCCTTCTGGTGCATCTTCATCACCCTGATGCTGCCGGTCGAGGTTCGGATCGTGCCCACCTTCCAGGTTGTGGCCGATCTGGGAATGCTGAACAGCTATGCGGGCCTGTCGATCCCGCTGATCGCATCGGCCACCGCGACCTTTCTGTTCCGGCAGGTGTTCCTGACCATCCCCGACGAACTGACCGAGGCCGCGCGCATCGACGGCGCAGGCCCGATGAAATTCTTCCGCGACATCCTTTTGCCCTTGTCGCGGACCAACATCGCGGCGCTGTTCGTGATCCTGTTCATCTATGGCTGGAACCAGTATCTGTGGCCGCTGCTGATCACCACCAGCAGCGATTATTACACCATCGTCGCGGGCATCAAGCGCATGGCCGACGCGGTGGACGGGCTGCCGCAATGGCATCTGGTGATGGCGACCGCCATGCTGGCGATGTTGCCCCCGGTCGCCGTGGTGATCGGGATGCAGCGCCTGTTCGTCAAAGGTCTTGTCGAGACGGAGAAATAAGACAATGGCATCCATAATCCTCGACACCGTCGGCAAGATCTATGCCGGCGGCACCCGCGCCGTGGGCGATGTCAGCATCGACATCGCGGATGGCGAATTCATCGTGCTGGTCGGCCCGTCCGGCTGCGGCAAATCCACGCTGCTGCGGATGGTGGCGGGGCTGGAAAGCATCAGCGAAGGCACGGTCCGCATCGGCGACCGGGTGGTCAACGACATCGAGCCTGCCGACCGCGACATCGCCATGGTGTTCCAGAACTATGCGCTTTACCCGCATATGTCGGTGCGCCAGAACCTGGCCTATGGGTTGAAGAACCGCCGCACCCCCAGGGCGGAAATCGAACGCCGCGTGGCCCAGGCGGCCGAAATCCTGCAGATCGGTCCCTTCCTGGACCGCAAGCCCCGCGCCCTGTCGGGCGGCCAGCGTCAGCGCGTCGCCATGGGCCGCGCCATCGTGCGCGAACCGGCGGCGTTCCTGTTCGACGAACCGCTGTCGAACCTGGACGCCAAGCTGCGCGTGACCATGCGGCTGGAGATCAAGGAGTTGCAGCGCCGTCTGCGCACGACCTCGATCTATGTCACCCATGACCAGCTGGAAGCGATGACGCTGGCCGACCGCCTTGTGGTGCTTAACGCGGGCCGGATCGAACAGATCGGCACCCCGCTCGAGGTTTACCGCAAGCCCGCATCCACCTTTGTCGCGGGCTTCATCGGCAGTCCCGCGATGAACCTGATCAGCAGCCGCGCCGTGCCCCATCTGCCCGGCATCGCCCATGCCGGAACCATCGGCATCCGCCCCGAGGATCTGGTTGTTTCCCCCGACGGTCCCATCGACATGGAGGTTCTGGCGGTCGAGGAACTGGGCGCGCAGCGCCTGGTCCACGGCCAGACCGGGGGCGAACGGCTGACCGTGACGATGCCGTCCAACGCGGAACTGTCCGACAGCCTGCGATTGGCCTATCGCCCCGGATCGCTGCATTTGTTCCAAACCGACGGGCGACGCATAGATTGATGTTCTTGTTTTGTTCCTAATGTTCCCGTGCTAGTATAAGATGAGTTTCCAGAACGGGATTCGCCTCATGTGCTTTTCGCTGAACGGTTTGCATCATCCTTCGATCCCCTGCATCGTGCCGCCCTATATGCTGCGGGTGCTGGCGCTGCGCGGTGATGCCAAGACGGCTGAAATGGCGCGGACGCTGTTGAAGCAGACTGAAAAACTGCGCGACGAACGTGCCGAACTGACCCGCGCGGGCCTGCCGCAAGCCCAGCCGGTCAGCGGCGCTTTCGCCACCACGGCGGTCAGCCCGGCCGGGGGGCTGTGCTGCCCCGACCGGCGCATCCATGACGGGCAGTTCCGCGCCGCCCTGCCGGGCCCCCTGGTCCGGTCCGAAGGCGACGACCCCACCGGCATCCCCGATGCCGACACTGCCTATGACGCCGCGGGCCAGGTCTTTTCCCTGTTCGCCGAGGAATACGGCCGCAACTCTCTGGATGGGCAGGGAATGCCCCTAATCGCCACGGTCCATCACCGCCGCGATTACAACAACGCCTTCTGGAGCGGAGAGCAGATGGCCTATGGCACCGGCGACGGCAAGGTGTTCCGCACCTTTCTGGAACTGTCGGTGATAGGCCATGAAATGGCGCATGGCGTGATCCAGCATTCGGGCGGGCTGATCTATGAAAACCAGTCGGGCGCGCTGAACGAAAGCATCGCGGACGTGTTCGGCTCTCTCGCGCTGCAGCGAGCGCTCGGACAAGAGGTGCATCAGGCCGACTGGCTGCTGGGGCGCGGCATCCTTGGCCCCGGCATCAACGGCACCGCGCTGCGCAGCATGAAGGCACCGGGAACGGCCTATTCCGACGATCTCTTGGGGCAGGATCCCCAGCCCTGGCACATGGATCATTTCGTCACGACCACTGACGACAATGGCGGGGTGCATATCAATTCAGGGATCCCCAACCACGCCTTCTACCTGTTCTGCGCCTATCTGGGCGGACGGGCATGGGAGCTGCCGGGCCAGGTCTGGTATCGCGCGCTGCAGGCATTGAACAACCCCATGGCCAGCTTTTCGGACTGGGCAGACCAAACGATGGACGCGGCCATCGAACTGGCCGGGCGCGGCAGCATCGAGACGGTGATGCTGCGCCGTGCGTGGAAACTTGTCGGAATCGCAATCTAGGCTTAGATTCCCCCCATCAGCGGGGGATCCTTGCCATGATCATCGAAATTGCGGCGCAGGGCGGCTTTGGCGGCATCACCGCCGCGCAGTTGCGCAAGACCATCGACGTGGAAAACCAGTCCGAACAGATGCGCCAGGATCTGTGCGACGCGTTCGAGCCTGACGAACTGGCCCGCCTGGCCCGCCAGCCCTGCGGCGACGGGGCTGACCGGATGACCTATCGCATCACGGTGACCGAGGATCGCCAGACCCGCAGCTTCACCCTGCAAGAACAGCAGATCCCCCCGGATATGCTGGATTTGATCGACCAGATGTAAAAAACGCGGACGGAACCGCGGCTTTCTTCTTCACTCAAATATCCCGCGGGGGTCCGGGGGCGCGAAGCCCCCGGCTTCACCTAATGATGCGCCTCGCCCTTGTGGCGACGGTTCCACATGATCGAGTTCACAAAGGCCGCGCCGATGAAGATCGCGCCCAGAAGGCCGGTCACGACCTCGGGCAGGTGCCACATGGTCTGGCCGAACATGATGATCGACAGGATCAGGATCGACCAGAAGGCGCCGTGTTCCAGATACCGGAATTCCGCCAGCGTGCCCTTTTCGACCAGCATCACGGTCATGGACCGGACATACATGGCGCCGATGCCCAGGCCGATGGCGATCAGGAACAGGTTCTGGGTCAGGGCGAAGGCCCCGATCACGCCATCAAAGCTGAAGGACGCGTCCAGCACTTCCAGATACAGGAACCCGCCCAGGCCCACTTGCGCCGCACCCTTCGCGGCGTCCTGCGCCTTGCCCCAGCGGTCCAGCACATGGCCAAGCGCATCCACCGCCAGAAAGGTGACGATGCCCCACATGGCGCTGAACATGAAGACCTGTTCGTCCCGTACCGGCAGCAGCCAGACGAACAGCAGGATGATCACCAGGACAAAGCCCACCTCCATCCCGCGCACCGATCCGCAACGCCGCAAGGCGCGCTCGACCTTGCCGATCCAGTCCACTTCCTTGGACTGGTCGAAGAAGAAGGTCAGTGCCACCAGCATCAGGAAGGAACCGCCAAAGGCCGCGATGGGCAGATGCGCCTCGCCGATCAGGCGGGAATATTCCTCGGGATCGGTGGCGGCCAGTTGCAGCGCGGCCCAGGGTCCGATCTGTGCGGCGATCACCACGATCAGCAACGGGAACACGATCCGCATCCCGAAGACGGCGATCAGAATCCCCCAGGTCAGGAAACGGCGCTGCCATTGCGGCGTCATTTCCTTCAGCTTGTTGGCATTGACGATGGCATTGTCGAAGGACAGCGAGATTTCCAGGATCGCCAGCACGACCGCGATCATGAAAAAGGACACGGCGCCAGTCATGCTGCCGGTAAATCGATAGCCAAGCCATGCCGCCAGGGCGATGCCCACAACGGTGACGATCAGCGGCCAGCGCAAATAGGACATGGATGAGCGCATGGAGTCTTCTCCCTATGTGAACGGTCCGAGCATTAGGCGGCTGGCACCAACCCGGCAAGGGTGTTTGCGTGGTCCCGCCTTGCCCTGCGCGTCACCTGGACCCTATAGCCAGCGTTTCCACCGCAGCACCAGCCAGGTGGCTGCCGCCGTCCCGGCCATCAGCGCCAGCGCCATGGGATAGCCCCAAGGCTTGTGCAATTCGGGCATCACGTCGAAGTTCATGCCATAGATGCTGGCGATCAGCGTGGGGGGCAGGAACAGGGCCGCCACCACCGACAGGATGCGCACGGTGTTGTTCTGTTCCAGGTTGATCATGCCCAGCGTGGTGTCCACCGCCAGGCT
Organism: Paracoccus everestensis; assembly: GCF_021491915.1. Classification (NCBI taxonomy): domain Bacteria; kingdom Pseudomonadati; phylum Pseudomonadota; class Alphaproteobacteria; order Rhodobacterales; family Paracoccaceae; genus Paracoccus; species Paracoccus everestensis. Next base: position 2,156,043 of record NZ_CP090836.1, read on the forward strand.
GACGCGCGATCCCAGGAAATCCGCATGAACCTCCAAGGCCTGGACATCGCGCAACTGACCCTTGACCACCGGGCGCAGACGGCCGGATTCAGGCTGTTCACCGACCGTGGCGATATAGAATGCCAGCATCCGTTCGATGGTCAGCAGCGACAGGCGGACACGGGCCATGGCCTCGGCCTCGCGGCCCACCTGGCGCAGCGCGGCTTGCAGCCGGTCGCCCTGTCCGCGCACGGTCCGGGTTTCAAAGATGGAGATCGTGGTGTCGTCCAGCAATCGGCCAGAGCCTTCCAGAATATCGGCCAGCCGGGCGACGATCTCCTCGATCAAGCCGATGAACAGGCGGTGCGCGGTGCCGCAGCCCAGGGTGGATCGTTCGCCGCGTTCGGGAAAGGTCAGGAAGGGCCGGGGCGAATGGTGCCGCACCGTCACCAGCCGCCCGGGCGACAGGATAAAGCTGACGGGCATCGTCACGCGGTTGCCGTCGCCCCGTTCGCCCGGCAGCACGGCGGTCATATAGTCCATCCCCGCTTCCCGATACAGCCGGTTCGAGATCTCGATTTCCTCCATGTCGGCCAGGGTCGGGACATCCACGCCCAACTCGCGCAGCAGGGCCATTTCATCCTTTCCCGGGGCGATCAGGTCGATCCAGATGGCGTCGGACAGCGCGGCGCCCTTGTCCTGCCGCAGGATGCGCCCCTGGCAGATGACATAGGAATACATCATGGCGGCGTCCCCGGTTCTGGAAAACAGGGCCTTGGTAGCCTGCCTGCCGGCAAAGAAAAAGGGTGCCGGCAAGGCACCCTTTCCCGTCCGGCGCGCGGTCGCGTCAGATCGTGCGGTCGCGGAAATGATCGTCGATGTTTCGTTCGGCCTCGTCCTTGGTCCAGCCGTATTTTTCCTGCAACTTGCCGGTCAGCTGATCCTTGCTGCCGTCGATCCGGTCCAGATCGTCATCGGTCAGGTCGCCCCATTTTTCCTTGACCGAGCCTTTGACCTGTTTCCATTTCCCCTGGATGATGTCCCAGCCTCCTTGAAGCTGCTACCGGTCAATGAACATTTGGCAGCCGCAGGGGTTCCTGTCGGCCCGTTCAGTTCACCCGGTCGCGAGGCACGGCCCCTTCGGAAAAGGCGATCAGATTGTCCAACGCGCGCAAGGCCATGGCAGTGCGGGTGTCGTCCGTGGCCGTGCCCAGATGCGGCAGCAGCGTGGCGTTCGGGGCGTCCAGCAGCGCCTGGGGCACCAGCGGCTCGCGTTCGTAAACGTCCAGGCCTGCGCCTGCGATGATGGCGCCATTCAGCGCCTCGATCAGGGCGGCCTCGTCCACCACATCCCCGCGCGCGATGTTGACCAGATAGCCTTGCGGGCCAAGCGCCGCCAGCTGGCGCGCGCCGATCAGGTGGCGTGTCCCCGCCCCGCCCGGCACGGCCAGGACGGCGACATCGGCCTGTTCCAGCATCGCGTCCAGGTCCGGGATTTGCCGCGCGGGAACGTCCAGGCCGGTCAGGGGGGATCTGTTGAAGAACACCACCTGCATCCCGAACCCGTGGTGGCAACGCCGCGCAATGGCCTGGCCGATCCGCCCCATGCCGACGATGCCCACCGTCCGCCCGCTCAGATGCCCGCCCAGCAGTTGCGTGGGGTTCCAGCCGGTCCACTGGCCCGCACGCAGGATCCGCTCTCCCTCGGTCGCGCGGCGCAGGGTCATCAGCATCAGCATCACCGCGATGTCGGCTGTGGCGTCCGTCACCACGTCGGGGGTGTTCGTCACGACGATCCCGGCATCCGTCGCGGCCTTCACGTCGATATGGTTGAAGCCCGCCCCGAAATTCGCAAGAATCCGGCAACGCGGCTGACCAGCAAAGGCGGCGGCCGTGAAGGCATCCCCCAGCGTCGGGATGATCGCGTCATAGTCGCGCAACGCCTGCGCGGCCTCGGGTTCTGACAAGGGCGTGTTGTCGCGGAAGGTCGCGTCGAAGCGATTGCGGATTGCCTGGGTGGCACGGTCGGTCATGGGTCTTGTGACAAGCAAACGCATCAGTAAAGCCTTCCTCCATTCGGGACATCCAGGTCGGGACGGATCAGAACGACCTCTCCGTCCGGGTCAGGAACGCCCAGGACAAGAACCTCGGACCGGACGGGGCCAATCTGGCGGGGCGGAAAGTTCACCACGCACAAGACCTGCTTGCCGACCAGCCGGTCCGGTTCGTAATGCCGCGTGATCTGGGCCGAGGATTTGCGTTCCCCCAGTTCCCCCAGATCCAGCCACAGCTTGATCGCGGGCTTTCGCGCCTCGGGGAAGGGTTCGGCGCGGGTGATGGTCGCCACGCGGATATCGACCTTGAGGAAATCGTCGAAGCCGATGGTCATTGCGCCCGCCCCAGTTCACGCCCGCGTTCAGTGGCGGCGGCAATGGTCCGCGCCATCAGCGGCGGCAGGCCGGTTTCGGGATCCATCAGGATCTTCAGCCCTGCGGCCGTGGTCCCGGCCGGAGAGGTGACGTTTTCGCGCAAGGTCGCCGGATCCTCATCGGCGTCGATCGCCAGGGCGCCGGCCCCCGCAACGGTCATGCGGGCCAGTTCCAGCGACAAGGCGGGGGGCAGGCCCTGCGCCTCGCCCGCCTTGGCCATCGCCTCGATCAGGTGAAAGACATAGGCCGGGCCGCTGCCCGACAACCCGGTCACGGCGTCCATCTGATCTTCGCGGTCCAGCCGCACGACGCGCCCCACCGCGGCCATCAGGGTCTGCGTCAGATCCAGATCGCGGTACGTTGCCCGGGCATTGCCGATCATGGCGGATATGCCCTGCCCGATGGCTGCGGGGGTGTTCGGCATGACGCGGACGATGGGCGCGCCGGGAAAGGCCGCTTCGAAGGTGGCGATGGTGGTGCCTGCCGCGACGGACAGCACCAGCGTATCGGACAGCACGGGCACGCGGCCCAACGCATCCGCCATCATCTGCGGCTTGACGGCCAGAACCAGCACGGCGGGGTCAGCGGGCAGCGCGGCGTTCACGCGCAATCCCCTGTCCCGCCATTCGGGCGCCAGGCGCGGGTCGATCACCGTCACGGCACCGGGTTGCAGCCCCCGCGCCAGCCAGCCGCGCAGCATCGCGCCGCCCATCCGGCCGCAGCCGACCAGAACCAGCCCGCGCTTGTTGATGTCGTCGAAATCGCCCATCCGGCCCCCATCCGAACAAAGGGGCCATGCGCCCCGTCAGGCCCGTCCGTAGGCCTCGCCCAAGGCGATGTCCAGTGCGGCGGCGGGGGTGCTGTTGCCCCAGGCAACCAGTTGGAAGGATGGATAGAACCGTTCGCAGCCCATCAGCGCATTGCCGATCATCTGGTCCACCTGTTCGGCGGATGCGACGGCATCGCCGCCCAGCACCAGGCCATAACGCCAGACCATCAGCCGCTGCTTGGACCAGAAGGTAAAGCCCCCGTCCCAAACCTGGTCATTGGCCAGGTTCAGCGTTTCATAGATCAACGGCAGCTTGTCCGCCGGCGGATCCAGGTCAAAGGTGCAGATCAACCGCAACACTTCCTCGCGCGCCGACCATGCAAGGGTCAGGGAATAGCTGCGCCACTGGCCATCCACCGCCATGACGATCTGGTCGTCGGCCAGACGGTCGAAATCCCAGTGATGGTGGGCTGCGACCACCTCGACGATGTCGATCGGGTGAATCTCATCCGTCGGGATCATCGGATCCGTTTGTGCCATTCCTGCATCCTCAGTCGGGAAGCGATTCTGCCGTCGCTTAGCCCTTGGTCGCGCAACAACAAGCGGGATGGTGGCCCGAATGTCCTGCAAGATATCGTGGTCGCGATTTTGTCCGCTGTAAAGCGAAATATGCCGTAACGGTTGCGGCGGCACGGCGGTTCCGTTAGCCGTTAAGCCTTGTTTTTCCAGATGATACGGTCGGACCATGCGCGGGGATCCTTCAGAGGACATTGACAGAGCGGCGGGATCCGGCCCAGGGGATTGGATCGACCTGTCCGCCACGATCAACCGCCGTCCATGGGGCGCGGACAATCCTGCGCAGCGGACATCCGCAACAGATGCGGCGGAACGGCTGACCTTGGTCGCGGCGGACTGGTTCGGATGCGATCCCGCGCAGGTTCTGCCGGTCGAGGATGCATTGGCCGCGATCCTGCGCCTGCCACCCGGGCGGGCGGCGGTTCTTGCGCCCGGCGATCCCGGCCCTGCAGCCTGCCTGCGGGCGGCGGGCTGGCAGGTCACACAGGCCGATGCGCTTGGCGACATGGCGGGCGCCGCCCTGGCCCTGGCGGTCAATCCGAACAACCCCGATGGCCGGGAATCCCCTCCTGACGCGCTGAGGCGGCTGGCCCGGCAAGTGGGCCATCTGGTCGTGGACGAGCGTCTTGCCGATCCGCGCCCGGACCTGTCCCTGGCGCCCGACCTGCCCGCGAATGTCGTCCTGCTGCGCAGCCTTCACCCGTTCTGGGGTCTTGCGGGGCTTGGCTTCGTGCTGGCGGACCCAGCCCTGCTGGGTCGGCTGTCGGGTGCCCCCAGGGCCAACCCCCAGGCCATGGCGCTTGGCGCACAGGCCATGGCCGACCGGGCCTGGGCCGATGCCCAAATGGTTTACCTGTCCGAGGCCGTCTTGCGCCTGGATCGCATCGCCGTTCGGGCGGGCTGGCGGATGGCCGGGGGCACGCATCTGTTCCGGCTGTATGACACGGGCGATGCGGCGGCCGCGCAGGACCGCCTGGCCCGCGCCCATATCCGGGCGCGCCGGTTCCCTTGGTCGGACCGCCTGCTGCGGCTGGCCATTCCGGTCCGGCACGCGGAATGGGATCGCCTGTCGGAAGCCTTGCGCGAAATTTAGGCACAAGCCCCAGGATCCCTCGCGCCGCCATTCACATTGTGTAATCTGGGCGCCAGCAGCGGGAACAGCCATCATGTCGATCAAGGCCAGCATCTATCACCTGACGCATTACAAGTACGACCGCCCGGTCGTCCTTGGCCCCCAGGTGATCCGCCTGCGCCCCGCGCCCCATTCGCGCACCCGGGTGATCTCTCATTCGCTGAAGGTGACGCCCGAAGGGCATTTCGTGAACCACCAGCAGGATCCCTTTGGCAACTGGCTGGCCCGCTTTGTCTTTCCCGAACCCGTAAGCGAACTGAAGATCGAGGTCGATCTTGTCGCCGACATGACCGTCTATAACCCCTTCGACTTCTTCGTCGAGGACAGCGCCGAAACCTGGCCCTTCGCCTATGCCCCCGACCTGGCCGAGGAGCTGATCCCCTATCGGCAGGTCGAACCTGCCGGGCCGATGATGCAAGCCCTGCTGGACGCCATCCCGCGCGACAAGACCCGCACCGTCGATTTCGTGGTGAACCTGAACGCGCGCATCGCGGCCGATACGGCCTATACGATCCGCATGGAACCCGGCGTGCAGACGCCCGAGGAAACGCTGACCCTGCGCAGCGCATCCTGCCGCGATTCCACCTGGCTGCTGGTCAATGCGCTGCGGCACCTGGGCTTTGCGGCGCGCTTCGTGTCGGGTTATCTGATCCAGTTGAAGCCGGATCTGAAGGCCTTGGACGGTCCTTCGGGGACCGAGGTCGATTTCACCGACCTGCACGCCTGGGCCGAGGTCTACCTGCCCGGCGCGGGCTGGATCGGGCTTGACCCGACATCGGGCCTGCTGGCGGGCGAAAGCCATATCCCGCTGGCGGCGGCGCCGCATTACCGGTCCTGCGCACCGATTTCAGGCGCCGCCAGCTTTGCCGAGGTCGATTTCAACTTCGATATGCAGATCCGCCGCGTGGCCGAACATCCGCGCATCACCAAGCCCTTCAGCGACGATGCCTGGACGGATCTCAACCGCCTGGGCCATCAGGTCGATGCCGCGCTGCGCGACGGCGACGTGCGCCTGACCATGGGGGGCGAGCCGACCTTTGTGTCCATCGACGACTTCGAGGCGTCCGAATGGAACACCGACGCGGTCGGACCGACCAAGCGTCACCGTGCCGACGTGCTGATCCGCAAGCTGCGCGATCGCTTTGCGCCCAACGGATTCCTGCATTACGGCCAGGGCAAGTGGTATCCCGGCGAAACGCTGCCCCGCTGGACCTTTTCACTGTACTGGCGGCGCGACGGGCAGCCGGTCTGGCAGCACCCCGACGTGATTGCGCAGGAAACCGACAACAGCGCGGTGACGCCCTTGCAGGCCCAGGAACTGCTGCGGGAAATGGCCGCCGAACTGGGCGTCGGCGACGACACCATCCTGCCCGCCTTCGAGGATCCGGCGGAATGGCTGGTCAAGGAAGCCAACCTGCCCGCCAATGTCACCCCCGAGAACAGCGAACTAGCCGACCCCGAGGCGCGCCATCGCCTGGCCGCCGTCTTTGACCGCGGCCTGACCACGCCCACGGGTTTCGTGCTGCCCATCCAGGCCTGGCAGGGCAAGGCCGGGCTGCGGTGGTATTCGGAACGCTGGCATCTGCGCCGGGGCCATGTCTTTCTTGTGCCCGGCGATAGCCCGGTCGGATACCGCCTGCCGCTGGCCTCGCTGCCGCATCTGTCGGAATCGGATTATCCCTATATCAACCCGACCGACCCCACGATGGACCGCGCGCCCCTGCCCCGGCCGGGCGAGATCGCGCCCGACCGCAGGACTCAGCCGAGGGCGAGCTTCGTGGCCGGCACGCCGGGCCAGGATATCGTCCCCCAGGTGCCCGGCACCGGGGACGGGGAACTGCAGGGATCCGTGCGCACCGCGCTCTCCGTGGAACCCAAGAACGGGCGGCTGTGCGTGTTCATGCCGCCGGTCGCCACGCTGGAGGAATACCTGGACCTGCTGCACGCGGTCGAGGCCGCGGCCCTGCGCCTGAACCTGAAGGTCCATGTCGAGGGCTATGCGCCCCCGCACGACCCGCGCCTGAACGTGATCCGCGTGGCCCCCGATCCCGGCGTGATCGAGGTGAACATCCATCCCGCCGCGACCTGGGACGATTGCGTGTCGATCACCCAGGGCGTTTACGAGGACGCGCGCCAGTCCCGCCTGGGCGCGGAAAAGTTCATGATCGACGGCAAGCATACCGGCACTGGCGGGGGCAACCATGTCGTCGTGGGCGGGGCCACCACCAACGACAGCCCCTTCCTGCGCCGGCCGGATCTGCTGGCCAGCCTGATCCTGCAATGGAACCGGCACCCGTCGCTGTCCTATCTGTTTTCGGGCCTGTTCATCGGCCCGACCAGCCAGGCCCCCCGCATCGACGAGGCGCGCCACGATGCGCTCTACGAACTGGAAATCGCGCTGGCCCAGATCCCCGCGCCGGACCGGGGCACCCCGCCCCTGCCCTGGCTGACCGACCGGCTGCTGCGCAACATCCTGACCGATGTCACCGGCAACACCCACCGGGCGGAAATCTGCATCGACAAGCTGTATTCCCCCGACGGTCCCACGGGCCGCCTGGGCCTGGTCGAATTCCGGGGCTTCGAGATGCCGCCCGACCCGCGCATGAGCCTGGCCCAGCAACTGCTGCTGCGGGCGCTGATCGCGCGGTTCTGGCGGGAACCGGCAACGGGCGACCTGACCCGCTGGGGCACGGCGCTGCACGACCGCTTCATGCTGCCGCATTTCGTCTGGGCCGATTTCCGCGACGTGCTGCGCGACCTGACGGACCACGGCTTTCCCATGCAGGAGGAGTGGTTCAAGGCCCAGGCCGAGTTCCGCTTTCCCTTCTGCGGCGAGGTCGAGGTCGAGGGCGTCCATCTGGAACTGCGCCAGGCCCTGGAACCCTGGCACGTCCTGGGCGAGACGGGGGCCATCGGCGGGACCGTGCGCTATACCGACAGTTCCACCGAACGCCTGCAGGTCAAGCTGGGCTCGGCCGAACCCAGCCGCTATCAGGTGCTGTGCAACGCCCGCGTGGTGCCCTTGACCGGCATCGGTGCGGGTGAAGCCGTGGCGGGCGTGCGTTTCAAGGCGTGGCAGCCCGCATCCGCGATGCACCCGGTGGTGCCGGTCGATGCGCCGCTGACCTTTGACATCTTCGACACCTGGTCGAACCGCGCGATCGGCGGCTGCGTCTATCACGTGGCCCATCCGGGCGGGCGCAACTATGACACCTTCCCCGTCAACGGCAACGAGGCCGAGGCGCGCAGGCTGGCCCGCTTCAGCCCCAGGGGCCATACGCCCGGTCATGGCCTGTCCCCGCGTCCCGAACGCATCCACCGCGAATTTCCGCTGACGCTGGATCTGCGCCGTGCCCTGGGGGTGTGACGCGCCATGAGCGGCGGGGGTGCCGTCGCCGTGGGACAGCCGCGCAGCGCGTCCTATCGCCCGCTGCCCGGCGTTCCCGACGAGATGGTCGGGCCTGACGGCACCGTCCGTCCCCTGTGGCGCAAGTTGGCGGCCCATCTGGACGCCTTGTCCGACGAGGATCTGACGCGCGACCTGTCCCGCGCGGACCGTTACCTGCTGGATAGCGGCGTCTTTTACCGGCAATACGGTGCAGGCGAATCGACCGAGCGGCCCTGGCCGCTGAGCCATATCCCCGTGGTGCTGGCCGAGGATGACTGGACCCGCATCGGCCAAGCCCTGAAGCAGCGTGCCGACCTTCTGGAAATGGTGATGGCCGATCTTTACGGCCCCAACGCCCTGGTTGCCTCGGGGCAGTTGCCCGCCGCCCTTGTCGCGGGCAACCCGGAATGGCTGCGCCCGATGGTGGGCGTCAAGCCGCGCGGCGGGCATTTCCTGCATTTCCTGGCGTTCGAGCTGGGGCGTGGACCGGACGGGCAATGGTGGGTGCTGGCCGACCGGACGCAGGCGCCGTCGGGTGCGGGCTATGCCCTGGAAAACCGCGTGGCCATCGCCCGCGCCTATTCCGAGCATTATCCCGACGGCAACGTGCATCGCCTGGCCGGGTTCTTTCGCGATTTCCGCGACGCCTTGCAACAACAGGCCCGCGACCACGATGGCCGCGTCGCGATCCTGACCCCCGGCCCCATGAACGAGACCTATTTCGAACACGCCTATATCGCCCGCTATCTGGGGTTCACGTTGCTGGAAGGGGACGACCTCTGCGTGGCGGATGACCGGCTGATGGTGCGCACCGTTCAGGGGATGCGCCAGGTCGATGTGCTGTGGCGCCGGCTGGACGGGCAATATGCCGATCCGCTGGAACTGGACGCGGCGTCCAGGATCGGCACCCCCGGCATGGCCGCCGCGCTGCGGGCGGGCACGGTGACGATGGTCAATGCGCTGGGATCCGGCATTCTGGAAACTCGCGCCTTGATGGCATTCCTGCCGCAGCTTGCGCCCGAACTGGTCCGCGCGCCACTGGCCATGCCCAATATCGCGACCTGGTGGTGCGGCACCCCGTCGGCGCGGGCGGCGGTGCGGGCCAGCCCCCGCCGGATGGTGCTGGCCGATGCCCTGACCACGCGTCCGCCCTTTGACCCGGCGGATGACCTGATCCGCGCCATCACCCTGTCGCCCCAGGCCCTTGACCGCCGATTGTCGCAACAGGGCGCCGACCTGGTCGCGCAAGAGGCCGTGACCCTGTCCACCACCCCTGCCCTTGTGGCTGGCCGGCTGGTGCCGCGCCCGATGACGCTGCGCGTCTATCTGGCCCGGACCGCCGATGGCTGGGCGGTGATGCCGGGCGGATTTGCGCGGATCGGGGCGGGACCGGACGCATCGGCCATCGCCATGCAGGAAGGCGGGGCCGCGGCGGATGTCTGGGTCGTGGGCCGCGACCCGGTGCCCGTGATCACCCTGGCCCGCCATGCCAGTTCCGCAGACAAGCGCATGATCCCCGGCGGCCTGCCTGCGCGGGCGGCCGACAACCTGTTCTGGCTGGGCCGCTATGCCGAACGGGCCGAAGGCATCGTGCGCCTGATGCGGGCCTATCATATGCGTTTGGCGGAATCGGGCACGGCGGGCGCGCAACTGCTGGAGGGCTTCGATCCGTTGTTCCGGCAGATGGGCATCGACGCCAAGGCCCCGATCCCGCAACGGCTGCTGGACAGCCTGGCCGCTGCCATCGGCAGCGCCAGCAGCGTGCGCGACCGCTTTTCCCCCGATGCCTGGTCGGCGCTGCACGACATCGACCGCAGCGCCCGGCGGATGGCCCCCCGGGTCGCGCCCGGCGACGACGCGGCCCGCGCGCTGTCCGCGCTGCTGCGCAAGCTGGCTGGGATTTCCGGCCTGGTGCATGAGAATATGTACCGCTTCGTCGGCTGGCGGTTCCTGACCATCGGGCGGCTGCACGAACGCGCCATGGGCACGGCGGCGGCCCTGGCGGTGTTGTGCGATCCCGATGCCCCCGAAGGCGCCCTGGATCTGGCGATCGAGATCGGCGACAGCGTGCTGACTCATCGGCGGCGCTTTGCCCTGGACGCGTCCCGCACAACGGTCATCGACCTTCTGGCGCTGGATCCGCTGAACCCGCGCGCGCTGCGCCACCAGATCGACGGGCTGCGCGAACAGGTGGACACGCTGCCCGCCGCCAATGACCACGGTGCGCTGTCCCCGCTGGCCCGCGAAGTGCTGCGCCTGCACGCCGACCTGGCAACCGCCGATCCCGACAGCCTGACGACCCCTGCGCTGTGGTCCTTGCGCGGCCGCATCGCGGGGCTGTCGGACCTGCTGACCAAGGCCTATTTCCCCTGATGCTGTATCGCCTGCGCCTGTCCATCCGTTACGACTTTGCCCGGCCGACGGGGGCGGGGCGGCAGCTTTTGCGCATCACCCCCGCCGACCTGCCGGGCTGGCAAGAGGTGCAGCAGACCGCCATCACCATTACCCCGCAGCCCACCGAACGCAGCAGCTTTGTCGATTTCTTCGGGAACGAGGTGACCGAACTGGTCCTGCCCGCCGGCCTGACGCAGTTGAGGTTCGACATGACGGGCCGCGTGCTGCGCCACCGGGACGAGACGGAACTGGACCTGTCGGCCACGCCCGCGAACCTTTCTCTGGACTTGGACGAGATCACCGATCTTGGCCCCCATTCGCCCCACCACTTCCTGCGCCCCTCGCCCCGCATTCCGCAGGTGGCGTCCATCACCGATTTCGCCCGCGCCGCCTGCGCCGATGCCGCCACCGTGCGCGAGGCGGTCGAGGCCCTGGGCCGCGCCATCCACGCCCATATGCGCTTTGACGCCGATGCCACCGAGGTGGATACCCCCATCGCCCAGGCCTTTGCCGGACAGAAGGGGGTTTGCCAGGATTTCTCGCAGATCATGATATCGGGGCTGCGCGGCCTGGGGATCCCCGGGGCCTATGTTTCGGGCTTCCTGCGCACGATCCCGCCGCCGGGCAAGCCCCGGCTGGAGGGGGCGGATGCCATGCACGCCTGGGTCCGCGCTTGGACCGGGGCCGAGGCGGGATGGTGCGAATACGATCCCACCAATGCCTGCTTCGTGGACGCCGATCATGTGACCATCGGCTATGGCCGCGATTATGGCGACGTGGCGCCGGTCACGGGGTCGATGCGTCTGGCTGGATCGCAGTCGGGCAGCCACAGCGTCGACATCCTGGCCGAGGATTAGGGCCGATTGTGCAGCATCGTCGAACACTGAAGCCAGCAATGCTGGTCTAATTCCTGTTAATTCATCGACTTATATCCATGTCATAGAAACGACAAACGAATGAGAGAACCGATGAAAACCCTTGCAACCGTTTTTGGCGCCCTGATCCTGGCAACCGGCACCGCACAAGCGGCCAGCTACAACTCGGGCAATTCCGATTCCGATATGCCGACCGCCCCCGTCGTCGCGACCAGTGCCGTGCAGGTCAAGGCCGCGGATGTCCTGTCCTCGAAGGAACTGGAACGGGCCGGGCTTGATGCCGATGCCGAACTGACCGTCAGCGACTTTACCGCCCCCGGCGAACGGTCCACCTATATCCGCTGACCGCGCCACGATGTCGAAAGCCGCCCCCTTGGGGCGGTTTTCCTTTTCCGCGGCACGGTGCATGGTGACGCATGGACATCAGCGTGTTTCGCACCTTTGTCAGCGTCGTTGACGAAGGCAGCTTTTCGACCGCCGCATTGCGGATGGGCATTTCCCGCAGCCTGTGCAGCAAGCACGTCGCGGATCTGGAGACGCATCTGGGCGTCCGCCTGTTGACGCGCACCACCCGCAAGGTGACGCCGACCCCCATGGGCCTGTCCTATAGCCGCGACCTGCGCGAGGTTCTGGCCCGGCTGGATGCCGCGACCGAATCGGTCAAGGACGCCTCGGGCAACCTGTCAGGCACGCTCAAGATCGGCAGCCCGATCTTTTATACGCTGAAGGTGCTGCAACCGCATCTGCTGGACTTCATGGAGCGCCATCGCGACGTCCAGTTGCAGATCGTGCTGGACGACGGCGCCAGCGACATCATCGGCGACGGCTTCGATGCCGTGATCCGCATCGGCAACCTCAAGGATTCGACCCTGTATGCGCGCAAGCTGCACACGGTCCGCATCATGCTTGTGGCGGCACCCGATTACCTTGACCGGAACGGCCGCCCGGAACGACCCGCCGACCTGCTGCGCCATCATTGCCTGCATTACACGAACCTGCCTGGCAACCTGACCTGGCCCCTGCGCCGGGGCAGCCGCACGATCCGCCAGCCGGTGCGGCCTAGCTTTTTCAGCAACAACACCGAATTGCTGCATTCCATGGCTGTGAATGGCAGGGGACTGGCGCTCTTGCCGGAATTCATCATCCGCGACGATGTCGAGGCAGGCAGGCTGGTGATCCTGATGCCCGAATACGCCCTGCCCGATCTGCCGGTAAGCCTGGTCTATCCCTCGGGCAAGCTGCTGACAGGGGCCATGCGCAGCTTCCTGGATTTCGCATCCAAGCTGCAACTCTCATGAAAAAGGCGCCCCGAAGGGCGCCTTTCCGGTCACTGTCCCATGCGGTCAGCAGCTGTAATACATCGCGTATTCGATCGGGTGGGGCGTATGCTCATAGGCATAAACCTCCTCCCATTTCAGCTTAATATAGGATTCCAACTGGTCGCGGGTGAAGACATCGCCCTGCAGCAGGAAGTCCATGTCCTTCTCCAGCTCCTCCAGCGCCTCGCGCAGGCTGCCGCAGACGGTCGGGATTTCGGCCAGTTCCTCGGGGGGCAGGTCGTACAGGTCCTTGTCCGACGCGGGGCCGGGGTCGATCCGGTTCTTGATCCCGTCCAGGCCCGCCATCAGCAGGGCCGCAAAGGCCAGATAGGGGTTGGCCGCCGGGTCGGGGAAACGGGCCTCGACGCGCTTGGCTTTCGGCGATTCCGTCCACGGAATACGGACGCAGCCCGACCGGTTGCGCGCGGAATAGGCCCGCAGCACCGGCGCCTCGAACCCCGGGATCAGCCGCTTGTAGCTGTTGGTGGCCGGGTTGGTCAGCGCGTTCAGCGCCTTGGCGTGCTTGAGGATGCCGCCGATGAAATACAGCGCGTCCTGGCTCAGATCGGCATATTTGTCGCCGGAAAACAACGGCTTGCCGTCCTTCCAGATCGACATATTGACGTGCATCCCCGACCCGTTGTCGCCCTTCATGGGCTTGGGCATGAACGTCACCGACTTGCCATAGGCATGGGCCACGTTGTGGATGACGTATTTGTATTTCTGGATGTTGTCGGCCTGTTCGACCAGACCGCCGAAGATCAGGCCCAGTTCGTGCTGCGCTGAGGCGACCTCGTGGTGGTGCTTGTCCACCTTCATGCCCATGCGCTTCATGGTGGACAGCATCTCGCCCCGGATGTCTTGGGCGGCATCGATGGGGTTGACCGGGAAATAGCCGCCCTTGTGGGCCGCGCGATGGCCGGTATTGCCCATCTCGTATTCGGTATCGGTGTTCCAGGCCGCATCGACAGAATCGATCTGGTAGGACACCTTTTGCGGCGAAACCTGGTAACGCACGTCGTCAAAGATGAAGAACTCGGCCTCGGGACCGAAATAGGCCGTGTCGCCGATGCCGGTCGATTTCAGATAGGCTTCGGCCTTGACGGCGGTTCCACGCGGATCGCGGCTGTAAGCCTCGCCCGTGTCGGGTTCTGCGACGTTGCAATGCACGCACAGCGTCTTTTCGGCATAGAACGGATCCAGATAAACCGAAGCCGGATCGGGGATCAGCTTCATGTCGGATTGGTCGATGGACTTCCAGCCGGCGATGGATGACCCGTCGAACATGAAGCCTTCCTCGAAGAAGTCTTCGTCGATAAGATCGACATCCAGCGTCACATGCTGAAGCTTGCCCTTGGGATCGGTGAAGCGGACGTCTACATAGGCGACCTCCTCGTCCTTCAGAAGCTTCAAAACGTCTTTGACCGTCATCTCTTCCCTTTCTGCGTAGGTGCGGCCCGGCCGTCCTGCCGGGCGCGATAATCCTGTTGGGATATTGTTCTTCTTGTGTTCAGACAGCGTCGTCGCCGGTTTCACCCGTGCGAATGCGGATTGCCTGCTCGACAGGCGATACGAAAATCTTGCCGTCGCCGATCTTTTCGGTGCGTGCCGCGCCGACGATGGCGTCAATGGCGGCATCGACCTGGTCGTCGGGCAGCACCATCTCGATCTTCACCTTGGGCAGGAAATCGACCACATATTCGGCGCCGCGATAAAGCTCGGTATGGCCCTTCTGGCGGCCAAAGCCCTTGACCTCGGTTACGGAAAGACCCTGCACGCCCACTTCCTGAAGCGCTTCCTTTACATCATCCAGCTTGAACGGCTTGATGATCGCCTCGATCTTCTTCATCGCAATGATCCTTCCTCGCGGCTTGTCTGACGCCTGATTGGCGGGTTTCATGGCGTGGGTAAACGGGATGCGGCACGGATTGCCCGCGCAAACGATCAGACCAAGGGTTTGTGCCTTTTTTTTGTGCGTTCCGATTAATAAAAGGGCAAATGTCATGCTGACAGGCACCGAAGTCCTGACCACCGCCCAAATGCGCGCCATCGAGTTTGCGGCAATGTCCAGTGGACAGGTGACGGGGCTGGAGTTGATGGAGCGGGCAGGACGTGCCGTCGCGGGCCAGATTCGGCTCCGCTGGTCCAAGGCGGGACGCGCGACGGTGCTGTGCGGTCCGGGCAACAACGGCGGCGATGGCTATGTCGTGGCGCGGCTGCTGCACCGGGCAGGCTGGCGGGTGCGGGTGCTGGGGATGGAGAACACGCCGGGACCGGATGCGGCCGAGATGAAGCGGCAGTGGCTTGAGATTGGTGGGGTCGCGCCGCTGACCGAGCAGGAGTTGCGGAGCGGGGCGGAAAGCGATGTCTATGTCGATGCGATCTTCGGGACCGGCCTGACTCGCGCCCCTGAGGGAGAGGTCTCCCAGGTTCTTGGGCATCTTGGCGGATCGGGCGGCGATACAGGCTATTATCGGCCCCGCCTGATGGCGGTCGATTGTCCCAGCGGGATGTGCATGGACGCCGGCGTTCCCTTGGGCAATTCCGGTAACGGCGGCGCGTTTGCTCCCCGTGTCCGGCTGACGGTGGCCTTCGACAGCCCGAAACCCGGCCATCTGATCGGCCTTGGTCCTGCTCTGTGCGGCGAGCTGGTTGTCGCCGATATAGGCTTGACCGGCTGGAGAGCACGCCATTTCGACAGCGAATGCCAGCCACCCGCCCGCCTGGAGGCGATCTGGCCAAGGTTCGGCATTCCACACACAAGGCGGACCGGATCTTTGCCAGGGGGGCAACTGCCGAAACACTCCGCTGCAAGCCCGCACAAATACAGCCACGGCCATGCCCTGATCCTTGCCGGAGGCCCGGCCCAGGGCGGTGCCGCCCGCCTGTCGGCCCGGGCCGCCCTGCGCATCGGCGCGGGCCTTGTCACCATTGCCCCGCCGCAAGACGCGCTGCCGGATCATGCAGGCCAGCCGGATGCCCTGATGCGGCGCGGCATTGACGGCTCCGATGCCCTGCGCGACCTGCTGGCCGACAAGCGCATCAACGCACTTTGCCTCGGGCCAGGCTGCGGCATCGACCGCGCGGCTGCCCTGCTGGCCGAGGTCTTACTGGCCCGCCGCCCTGTCGTCCTGGATGCCGATGCACTGACTGCCGTGTCGCGCGAACCAGGTCTTGTCGCTGCGCTTCACGGGAACTGCGTCCTGACCCCTCACATGGGCGAATTCGCGCGGCTGTTTCCCGACCTCGCACAACGGCTGTCGGAAACCCCGGCCTGCGGCCCCGCCTATTCCAAAATCGATGCTGCCCGCGATGCCGCCGCCCATTGCGGCGCCGTGATCCTGCTGAAAGGCCCGGACACGGTGATCGCCGCCCCTGATGGCAGCGCCCGCATTCATTCCGCCTTCGACATCCCCTGGCTTGCCACCGCAGGAGCGGGTGACGTGCTGGCCGGGATCATCACCGGCCTGCTGTCGCGCGGGTTTCAGCCGCTGGACGCCGCCAGCACTGCCACGCTGATTCACGCCAAGGCCGCGCGCCTGTTCGGCCCCGGCCTGATCGCCGACGACCTGCCCGAGATGATCCCGCAGGTCCTGCGCGACATGGACGTCTAGAAATCCCAGTCCTCGTCCTCGGTCGCGACCGCCTTGCCGATCACATAGGACGACCCGGAGCCGCTGAAGAAATCGTGGTTCTCGCTGTCAGGCGACAAGGCGGCCAAAATTGCCGGGTTCACCTCGCAGACCGATGGCGGGAACAGCGCCTCAAAGCCCAGGTTCTGCAAGGCCTTGTTGGCGTTGTAATGCAGGAAGGCCTTCACATCCTCGGTCAGACCGATCCCGTCATAGAGTTCCGCCGTATAGCGCTGCTCGATGTCGTAAAGCTCGAACATCAGCGAAAAGGCGAAGTCCTTCAACTCGGCCCGACGCGCCTCGGTCTCGCGCTCAAGCGCCCGCTGGAACTTGTAGCCGATGTAATAACCATGCACCGCCTCGTCGCGGATGATCAGGCGGATCAGGTCGGCGGTGTTGGTCAGCTTGGCGCGCGAGGACCAGTACATCGGCAGATAGAAGCCCGAATAGAACAGGAAGCTTTCCAGGAAGACCGATGCGATCTTGCGCTTCAGCGGGTCGCTGCCTGCCTTGTATTCTTCCAGGATCAGCCGCGCCTTCGCTTGCAGATGCGGGTTTTCCTCGGCCCAGCGGAAGGCCTCGTCCACTTCCTTGGTCAGGCACAGGGTCGAGAAGATCGAGGAATAGGACCGCGCATGGACCGCCTCCATGAAGGCGATGTTCGACAGCACCGCTTCTTCATGCGGGGTGATCGCGTCGGGCATCATGGACGGCGCGCCGATGGTGTTCTGCACCGTGTCCAGCAGCGTCAGCCCGGTAAAGACGCGGATCGTCAACTCGCGCTCGGCCGGGCGCAAGGTGGCCCAGCTTTGCACATCGTTGGACAGCGGCACCTTTTCCGGCAGCCAGAAGTTCACCGTAAGGCGGTTCCAGACCTCCAGATCCTTCTCATCGTCCAACCGGTTCCAGTTGATCGCGCGCGCGACCGTCTGCATCACTTGATCCTTCATCGCGAAGAACCCCTCTCTTTGCTTTGGCTTAAATATCCCGGGGGTCCGGGGGCTGGCCCCCGGCCTTGGCTCAAAGAGTGCAGGACACACAGCCCTGGACCTCGGTCCCCTCCAGCGCGGTCTGGCGCAGGCGGATGTAGTAGATGGTCTTGATGCCCTTCTTCCAGGCATGGATCTGGGCGCGGTTGATGTCCCGCGTCGTCGCCTCGGCCGGGAAGAACAGCGTGAGGCTCAGGCCCTGGTCCACGTGCTCGGTCGCGGCGGCATAGGTGTCGATGATCGCGCCCGGGCCGATCTCGTAAGCGTCGCGGTAATATTCCAGGTTGTCGTTCGACATGAAGGCGGCGGGGTAATAGACGCGGCCAATCTTGCCTTCCTTGCGGATCTCGATCTTGGACACGATCGGGTGGATCGAACTGGTCGAGTTGTTGATATAGCTGATCGACCCGGTCGGCGGCACCGCCTGAAGGTTGCGGTTATACAGCCCGTGCTGCATCACATCGGCCTTCAGCGCGGCCCAGTCGTCGCGCGCGGGCAGGGTCATGCCTTCGAACACGCGCGCGACATCGGGCAGCGTGGGCAGCCAGTCGCGGTCGGTGTATTTGTCGAAGAACGTCCCGTCGGCATATTTCGACTTGTCGAAATCTTTGAAGGTCCGGCCATGTTCCTGCGCCAGCAGGTTCGATGCGCGGATGGCGTGAAAGGCCACGGCCGCGAAATAGACCGACGTGAACTCCACCCCCTCGGGCGACCCGTAATGGATCCGCTCGCGCGCCAAAAAGCCGTGCAGGTTCATCTGCCCCAGGCCCACGGCATGGGCCTCGTCATTGCCGCGCCGGATCGAGGGCACCGCCTCGATCGCCGACATTTCCGAAACGGCGGTCAGGGCGCGGATCGCAGCCTCGATGGTGGCGCCGAAATCGGGGCCGTCCATGGTCGCCGCGATGTTCAGCGATCCCAGGTTGCAGGAAATATCGGTGCCCAGGTGCGAATAGGACAGATCCTCGTTGAACTCGGAGGCCTCGTTCACCTGCAGGATCTCGCTGCACAGGTTCGACATGGTGATGCGGCCATGCACGGGATTGGCGCGGTTCACCGTGTCCTCGAACATGATATAGGGATAGCCGCTTTCGAACTGGATCTCGGCGATGGTCTGGAAGAACTCGCGCGCGTTGATCTTGCGCTTCTTGATGCGCTTGTCGTCCACCATCTCGGCATATTTTTCCGTGACCGAAATTTCGGAAAATGGCACCCCATAGACCTTCTGCACATCGTGGGGCGAGAACAGGTACATATCCGCGTTCTTCTTGGCCAATTCGAAGGTGATGTCGGGGATCACCACGCCCAGCGACAGCGTCTTGATGCGGATCTTCTCGTCCGCGTTTTCCCGCTTGGTGTCCAGGAAGCGCATGATGTCGGGGTGATGGGCGTTGAGGTACACCGCCCCCGCCCCCTGCCGCGCGCCAAGCTGGTTGGCATAGCTGAACGAATCCTCCAGCAGCTTCATCACGGGGATGACGCCCGACGACTGGTTCTCGATCCCCTTGATCGGCGCCCCGGCTTCCCGCAGGTTGGTCAGCATCAATGCCACGCCGCCGCCGCGCTTGGACAGTTGCAGCGCCGAGTTGATGGACCGGCCGATGGACTCCATGTTGTCCTCGATCCGCAAAAGGAAGCACGAAATCAGCTCGCCCCGCGACTTCTTGCCGGCGTTGAGGAAGGTGGGCGTGGCCGGCTGGAAGCGGCCCGACAGCATTTCTTCCATGAAGCTCATCGCCAGCGCCTCGTCCCCGCGCGCCAGGGCCAGGGCGACCATGACCACGCGGTCCTCGTAGCGTTCCAGGTAACGCTGGCCGTCCCGGGTCTTCAGGGTATAGCTGGTGTAATACTTGAACGCGCCCAGGAAGGTCGGAAAGCGGAACTTGCGCTTGAAGGCGGCGTCCCAGATCGTGCGCTGGAAGTTCTTGGAATACTGGTCCAGAACTTCGGGCTCGTAATAGCCTTCCTCGACCAGGTAATCCAGTTTCTCGTCCAGCGAATGGAAGAAGACGGTGTTCTGGTTCACGTGCTGCAGAAAATACTGCCGCGCGGCCATGCGGTCGGCGTCGAACCGGATGCGCCCGTCCGCGTCATACAGGTTCAGCATCGCGTTCAGCGCGTGGTAATCGAGTTCAGGCTTCAGGCCGTCAAGCATTCCAACCCCCGGAATTG
Source organism: Paracoccus everestensis (assembly GCF_021491915.1). Lineage (NCBI taxonomy): Bacteria > Pseudomonadati > Pseudomonadota > Alphaproteobacteria > Rhodobacterales > Paracoccaceae > Paracoccus > Paracoccus everestensis. Next base: position 2,175,697 of record NZ_CP090836.1, read on the forward strand.
ATGAAGGCCCGCGCGGACCTTTTGAATGTCGGTATCCGTCCCCGCCAGCTCGAATCGCCACAACACGGGAACAGTGCATTTGTCGGCAATCACGCGCGCGGCCAGGGCATAGGTCGCGCCGAAGTTGCGGTTGCCCCCGCCGATCACGCCGCGCAACAGCGCCCGGCGGCGGGGGTCGTTCAGGAAGTGGATCACCTGCTTTGGTACCGCGCCCCGCCCCTGCCCATCGGCATAGGTCGGGCAGATCAGCACAAAGGGCGCATCCACGACCGGCATCGGATCGGCGGGCCGGATCGGGATCCGCAGCGCGGGCAGGTCCAGTCGCGCCACAAACCGCGCCGTGTTGCCCGATGCCGAGGAATAAAAGACCAGCCCCGCCATGACCGGCTTAGGCCAGGCGGCCGATCATGTCGGGCCGGAACCCCGCCCAGTGCGCATCGCCCGCGATCACCACAGGGGCCTGGCGATAGCCAAGCGCGGTCACACGCTCCATCGCTGCCGCGTCCTCGGTCAGGTCGATCACGTCATAGGACAGGCCGCGTGCATCCAGGGCACGGGTCGTCGCGGTGCACTGCACGCAGGCGGGTTTGGAATAAACGGTGATGGTCATGCCCACTGCTCCTTCGTTCTGGACAAAAGAAGGCGTCATGGCCGCAGGGGGCACCCCGCAGGCCACAGCGCCGGACCCTTGCCCGGTGTCATTTCTGTCTTGGCCTGCTCTGGCCCCTTGCCGATAGCTTGCCGGGCCCGCCAGTCGGTCGCAATCAGGGACTTTCCAGACCAGAAAAGCGGTAACCCGCCCTGCCGCAATGAAAATCGCAAAACCGCGTCTCGACCACAGGATATAGACACGAACATCCTCAAATCGTCAACATGTGGTTATCGCTTGACACGCGATTCGGTTCCGCCTTTTCGCCCTATGTCGCTAAATTGCCGCACCGGATTTTTCTGGAAGCCAGGATTGCCGCAGGACTGCCCGGCGATGTCTCAATCACGCGACACAAGGTCGCAATCCGGCCACGGCCAAGTCGCAATTGCGCTAATTTGCACCCCATAACAGCCAGCACCTCCATGGGTCCAGACATGAATACGACCTCGACCGCCAGCCTGATCGCAGAACGCATCCCTGGCTTTTCCCTGCCGCGCGAGTTGTATTGCGGCCAGCAGGCCTTCCAGGACGACCTGGAACAGATCTGGTATCGCGAATGGCTTTTCGCGGGGCCGTCCTGCGAGATTCCCAAGACCGGCAATTACGTCACCATGAACGTGGGCGCCTATCCGGTGGTTGTGATCCGCGGCGCCGATGGGCGTGTGCGCGCCTTTCACAACGTCTGCCGCCATCGCGGCCAGCGGCTGTGCGCCAAGACCAGCGGGTCCAACCCAAAACTGGTCTGCCCTTATCACCAGTGGACCTATGACCTGGACGGCAAGCTTCTGTACGCCCGCGACATGGGCGAGGATTTCGACGCCAGCAAATACGGGCTGAAGCCGGTCCATTGCGTCGATCTGGGCGGCATGATCTTCATCTGCCTGGCCCAGATCCCGCCCGCGATCAACGACCTGGCCGCGAACCTGACGCGCTATGTCGCGCCGTCTGCCATCGCCGACAGCAAGGTCGCCTTCTCCTCGACCATCGTGGAAAAGGGCAACTGGAAGCTGGTGATGGAAAACAACCGCGAATGCTATCACTGCGGCGGCTCGCACCCCTCGCTGTGCCGGACCTATTCCGACGATCCGCTGATGACGGTGATGGAAGGCCCGAATTCCGCCAGCCCCGAGATCCTGGACCATTGGGCGCGCTGCGACGCGGCCAACCTGCCGTCGCGGTTCACCAATGCGCCCGATATGCAATGGCGCATGGCGCGCGTGCCGCTGATGGACAACCAGGAAAGCTTTACCATGTCGGGCAAGGCGGCGGTCACGCAGCGGATGGGGTCGATCCCCTGGAACGACGCGGGCAGCCTGATGTTCTATCACTTCCCGTCAAGCTGGAACCACTTCCTGCCCGACCACGCCATCGTCTTCTGCATCCTGCCCCTCAGCCCCACGGAAACTGAGGTGACGTCCAAATGGCTGGTCCACAAGGACGCGGTGGAAGGCAAGGACTATGACCTCAAGGCCCTGACCGAGGTCTGGTTGAACACCAATGACGAGGATCGCCAGGTGGTCGAGGAAAACCAGCGCGGCATCCTGTCCCCCGCCTATCAGCCCGGACCCTATTCGCCGACGCAGGAAGCGGGCGTCATCCACCTGATCGACTGGTATTGCGGGCTGATGGCGCGCAGGCTGACCCCCACAAGCGTCGCGGCGGAGTAAGACAGGCATGAAGAAGCCACGCCTGAACTGGGCCGCCGAGCCGTGGTCCGAAGACGAAATGCTGGAATGCGCGATGGTGGTCCCGGAAACCGCGGACGCCGCCACCTTCACGTTCCGAGCGCCGTCGGGGGCGTGGTTCGATTACCAGCCGGGGCAATTCATCACGCTGGACCTGCCCCTGCCGTCCGGCAACATACAGCGGACCTATACGATCAGTTCCAGCCCATCGCGGCCGCTGTCGATTTCGGTCACGGTCAAGGCGCAGCGCACGTCGCTGGCGACTCGCTGGATGCTGGATCATCTGCGGCCGGGAATGCGGATCAAGGCCTATGGCCCGTCGGGAATTTTCACCAGCCACCGCCACCCGGCGAAAAAGCACCTGTTCATCTCGGCCGGGTCGGGCGTCACGCCGATGATGTCGATGACGACCTGGGCCTGGGATTCGGGCGAGATGCCGGACATCGTCTTCGTTCATGCCGCCCGCGCGCCGTCCGACATCATCTTTCGCCGCAGGCTGGAACAATTCGCCGACCGCGTGCCCGGCCTGCAACTGCGCTTCACGGTCGAGGAGAATGACCCCTTCACCGCCTGGACCGGCTATCTGGGCCGCCTGAACCAGATCATGCTGGGCCTGATGGCCCCCGATTACCTGGAACGCGAAGTGTTCTGCTGCGGCCCGGAACCCTTCATGCTCGCGGTGCGCGAGATGCTGGTCTCGCTGGGCTTCGACATGGACCATTACCACCAGGAAAGCTTCGGCGCCCCCATCAGGACCGAAGCCGATGCCCCGGTCATCGACGACATCGCCCCCGAGGAAGGGGCAAAGGCCCAGATCACCTTTGTCAGCAGCGGCGTCACCGCCCCTTGCGCGGAAACCGACACGGTTCTGGCCGTGGCCAAGCGGTCGGGGCTGAACATTCCGTCAGGCTGCACCTTCGGGCTGTGCGGCACCTGCAAGATCAGGAAACTGTCGGGCGAGGTTCACATGGTCCACAACGGGGGCATCAGCGACGACGATATCAACGAGGGTTACATCCTGGCCTGCTGTTCCCACCCCATGGGCAGGATCGAGGTCGAGGTCTGAGCGCAGCCGCGTCGCGGCCCGCGCCCGCCTTCCGGTTCCGATAACGGAAAAGTTGGATAAATCCCCCCGCTGCGGGCAATCTGGTCTTGATCTTGCCCGGGGCGAAAGGCATTCGGGTTCTTGTTCCCGAATGCCTCGTGCAGCTTGTCCTCCGTGCCTGGAAGGTCAGGGCTACGCGGCCATGTGCCGGGAAAGGCGTCATATTTACTGAGGTGAGGGCAAGGCGACAATGGCCGAACACAATCTGTTCCTGTTGCTGGCTTGCCTTCCCTTCGCGACCTCGTTGATCCTTTGGACCCTTCCGCAATCCGCGCGCGGCGCATCGACCTGGCTGTCGGGCCTGTCGCTGGCGGCGGGGCTGGCGATCCTGGCGGGGTTCCTGCCGGGCATCCGCGGGGGCGGCGTCCTGCGCGCCAGCATGGAATGGGTGCCCTCGCTGGGGATGAACCTGGCCCTGCGCATGGACGGCTTTGCCTGGCTGTTCACCACGCTGGTGCTGTCCATCGGCATCCTGGTGGTGATCTATGCGCGCTATTACATGGGGCCGGGCGATGCCCTGCCGCGCTTCTTCGCGCTGCTGATGGCCTTTACCGGGGCAATGCAGGGGATCCTGATTTCCGGCAACGTGCTGGGGATGGTGGTCTTCTGGGAACTGACATCCTTCATGTCCTTCCTGCTGATCGGCTTCTGGCACCAGGGGGCGGCGGCGCGGGACGGGGCACGCACGGCGCTGATCATCACCGCCCTTGGCGGGCTATGCCTGCTGATAGCCATGCTGATGCTGGGCCAGGTCGCCGGCAGCTATGACCTGGGGATCATCCTGCGGTCGGGCGACGCCATCCGGGCGCATCCCTGGTATGGTGCGATCCTGGGCCTGTTCCTGCTGGGCGCGTTCACGAAATCGGCGCAGTTCCCGTTCCATTTCTGGCTGCCCGGCGCCATGGCGGCGCCGACGCCGGTATCGGCCTTTCTGCATTCCGCGACGATGGTGAAGGCGGGCGTGTTCCTGCTGGTGCGGTTTTCCCCCGTCCTGGGCGGGACCGAGGCCTGGTTCTATATCGTCACCAGCATCGGCATGGCCACGCTGATCCTGGGGGCGGCGGTGGCGCTGTATCGCCACGACCTGAAGGGGCTGCTGGCCTATTCCACGATCAGCCACCTGGGCCTGATCACCGCGCTTGCCGGGATCGGCGGGCCGGTGGCGATCCTGGCCGCGATATTCCACATCTGCAACCATGCGGTCTTCAAGGCATCCCTGTTCATGGCGGCGGGCATCATCGACCACGAAACCGGCACGCGCGACATGCGCCGCCTGTCCGGGTTGTTGCGGCCCATGCCGATTACCGCGACGCTGGCCATCGTCGCCGCCGCGGCAATGGCCGGGGTGCCGCTGCTCAATGGCTTCCTGTCCAAGGAAATGTTCCTGGCCGAGGCGGTGGACTGGCACAACGGCACCTGGCTGGACAACGCCCTGCCCTATTTCGCCGTTGTCGGCAGTTGCCTATCGGTGGCCTATTCGCTGCGCTTCATTGCGACCGTGTTCTTTGGCCCGCAAGCAACCAACCTGCCGAAAACCCCGCACGAGCCGCCCGCCTGGATGCGCCGCCCGGTGGAGCTGCTAGTGCTGATCTGCCTGCTGGTGGGCATCGTCCCGGCGCTGACGCTGGGGCCAGCCGTCAATGCGGCGGCGCGGTCGGTGGCGGGCATGGATATGCCTTACTACAAGATCGCCGTCTGGCACGGGGTGAACGCACCCTTGATGCTCAGCCTGGTGGCCCTGGGGGTTGGGGCGCTGATCTATGCGCTCAGCTCGAAGTCCATCGCCGCCGGTCCCGAAGGCCCGTTCCTTCTGCACCGGCTGCGCGGGCAGCGGGTTTACGACTGGCTGCTGTTCCGCCTGACCTGGCGGCTGCCGCGCCTGGCCCATGGCCTGCTTTCGACCGAGGCGTTGCAGCCGCAACTGCGCCTGCTGGTGCTGGCCGCCATCGCGGTTGCGGTGGCATCGCTGTGGGCGGGCCTGACCTGGGCGCCCGAGCTGCGGCTGCTTGCCCCGAACCCGGCCTTTGCGATGCTGTGGACCGTTGGCGCCGCCTGCGCCATCGGCGCCGCCTGGCAGGCCAAGTATCACCGCTTTGCCGCCCTGGTCTTGGTGGGCGGCGCGGGGGTCGTGACCTGCCTGACATTCGCCTGGTTCTCGTCGCCCGACCTGGCCCTGACGCAGTTGCTGGTCGAGGTGGTGACGACGGTCCTGCTGCTTCTGGGCCTTCGCTGGCTGCCCAAGCGCCGGTCCGAGATCGCCGAGGACAAGCTGCTGCCCGCCAAGATCCGCCGCAGCCGCGACCTGGTGATCGCCGTCGTGGGCGGCTTGGGCATGGCCTCCATCGCCTTCGCCGTGATGACGCGCCCGGTGGTCAGCAATGTGGGCGACTGGTTCCTGGGCAACGCCTATTACGAGGGCGGCGGCACCAATGTCGTGAACGTGATCCTTGTCGATTTCCGGGCCTTTGACACCTTTGGCGAAATCGCCGTGCTGGCGATCGTGGGGCTGACCGTCTACGGCCTGCTGCGCCGGTTCCGCCCCGCCCCCGAAAGCGTGGAGGCCCCCTATCAGCAGACCGTGGACGACAGCCCGTCGCTGGACGATTACCTGTTCGTGCCCTCGACCGTGATGATCTGGATGTTCCCGATCCTTATCATGGTGGCCGGATATTTCTTTTTCCGGGGCCATGACCTGCCGGGCGGGGGCTTTGCCGCAGGTGTGACATTGGCCATCGCCTTCCTGATCCAGTACATCGCCACGAACGTCCGCTGGGTCGAGGCGCGCATCACCGTTCTGCCGATCCGCTGGATGGGCTTTGGCCTGCTGGGGGCGGTGTCCACCGGCATGGGCGCCTGGTTGTTCGGCTATCCCTTCCTGACGGCCTATGCTCGCTATGTCCATGTGCCGCTGGTGGGCGACGTCCCGGCGGCGACCGCGCTGCTGTTCGACATCGGGGTCTTTTCCACCGTGGTCGGCGCGGTCGTGCTGATGCTGATCGCCATTGCCCACCAGTCGCTGCGTGCCAGCCGCAGGCGCGAAGCGGACGAGATCGCCGCCAGGAAGGAAGCCGCCTGATGGAGATCATCCTGTCCACGGCCATCGGCATCCTGTCGGCATCCGGCATCTGGCTGCTGCTGCGGCCGCGCAGTTTCCAGGTGGTCATCGGGCTGTGCCTGCTGTCCTATGCGGTCAACCTGTTCATCTTTTCCATGGGCCGCCTGACGCCGGGCGCGCCGCCCATCATGCCCAAGGGGGGCTTCGTCGATCCCACCCTGTATGCCGACCCCCTGCCACAGGCCCTGGTGCTGACGGCCATCGTCATCAGCTTTGCCACCACGGCGCTGTTCCTGGTGGTGATGATCGTGTCGCGCGGGCTGACCGGCACCGACCATGTCGACGGGAAGGAGCGAAGCCAGTGATCGGCGAACATCTTATCATCGCGCCCATCCTGATCCCCTTCGTCGCGGGCGCGCTGATGCTGCTTTACGACGACCGGCAGCGGCAGGCGAAATTCTGGCTGAGCCTGATCTCGGTCGCGGCGCAACTGCTGATTGCCGTCGAGCTGGTGGTGCGCGCCAAGACCGGCGGCGATATCAGCGATGCCGAAGGGATCAGCTTCTATCTGCTGGGCGACTGGTCGGCGCCCTATGGCATCGTCTTGGTGCTGGACCGGCTGGCGGCGATGATGCTGGTCCTGACCGCGCTGCTGGCGATTCCGTCGCTGGTCTATTCCGGCGCGGGGTGGGCCAGGCAGGGTCCGCATTACTATTCCCTGTTCCAGTTCCTGCTGGTCGGCCTGAACGGCGCCTTTCTGACCGGCGACATCTTCAACCTGTTCGTGTTCTTCGAAATCCTGCTGGCCGCGTCCTATGGCCTGCTGCTGCACGGATCGGGGCAGTTGCGGGTTCGGGCGGGGCTGCATTACATTGCGATCAACCTGGCCGCATCGCTGCTGTTCCTGATCGGGGTCAGCCTGATCTATGGCGTCACCGGCACGCTGAACATGGCCCATCTGGCGAACCTGGTGTCGTCGATGCCGGGCGAGGATCGGCCCCTGCTGCACGCGGGCGTGGCGATCCTGGCCGTGGCCTTTCTGGTCAAGGCGGGCATCTGGCCGCTGAACTTCTGGCTGCCTACCGCCTATATGGCCGCCGCTGCCCCGGTCGGCGCGATGTTCGCGATCATGACCAAGGTGGGCGTTTACGCGATCCTGCGGCTGGCGATGCTGCTGTTTGGGGAAACCGGCGGCGCATCGGCCGGTTTCGGGGCAAGCATCCTGATCGTCCTGGGGATGATCACGGTGCTGTTCGGGCTGCTGGGCATCCTCGCCTCGCAGGGCCTGGGGCGGATGGCCGCGCATTCGGTGCTGATCTCGTCGGGGACGGTGCTGGGGATCACCGGATTTGCGCTTGCGGGCGGCGGACAGGCGATGCTGGCGGGCACGCTGTATTACATGGTCGGGTCGGTGCTGGCGACCGGCGCGCTGTTCTTGCTGATCGAGCCGATGAACCGCGAGGATGGCGGCATCGCCGCCATGCTGGCCTTGACCGCCGACGCATACGGCGTCGACGACAGCGACCTGGACGAGGTGCCGGACGTGGGCCTGGCGATCCCGGCGACGATGACCGTTCTCAGCATCTGCTTTGCGCTGTGCGTGCTGATGCTGGCGGGCTTGCCGCCGCTGCCGGGCTTCATCGGCAAGATCGCGATGATCCAGCCGCTGATCACGCAGTCCGCATTGCCGGCGGGCCTGGCTTGGGCCTTTGTCGCGCTTCTGATCCTGTCGGGTTTCGCCACGCTGATCGGCATGGCGCGGATCGGCATCCAGACCTTTTGGGCCAATGACATCCCGCTGCCGCGCGTCCTTGCCCTGGAGATCGCCCCGGTGATCGCGCTTTTGGTGATCCTGTCCCTGATCAGCTTCCGGGCCGAGGCGATGCTGCGCTATACCACCGGCACCGCCCATGCGCTGCACGATACGGCGGCCTATGCCTATGGCGTCTTTGCCACGCCCCGCGCCGCCGACCGGCCCGAGGACGAAACGGATGCCGGGGAGGACCAGCCATGAAACGGCTGTTCCCCCATCCGGTCCTGTCGCTCTGCATGATCGGCCTGTGGCTGATGCTGACACGCTTTTCGCTGGGCTATCTGATCCTGGGAACGGGTTTGGCTCTGATTGCGGGCTGGGCCTATACCGCGCTGCATCCCGCCACGCCCCGGATCCGGCGCTGGCGGACGATTCCCCGGCTGTTCGTGACCCTGATCGTGGACGTGATCCGGTCGAATATCCAGGTCACCCGGCTGCTGCTGACCGAAGGACGCGGCACGCGCAAATCGGCCTTTATCCAAATCCCCCTGACGGTCAGGGACGAAAACGCCCTGGCGCTGCTGGCGATCATCCTGACGGCGACGCCCGGCACGGCCTGGCTGGAATACGGATCGGACACCGGCATCCTGACCCTGCATATCTTCGATGGCAACCAGGCCGATCATTACCACCAGATGGTCGGCCAGACCTATGAACCCATGCTGATGGAGATCTTCGAATGAGCGAGATTATCCTGTCCCTCGCCCTGGCTTACGCCCAGATCGCCCTGGCGCTTGCGGGCTGTCTTGTCGGCACGCGGCTGTTGCGCGGCCCGCGTGCGCAGGACCGGGTTCTGGCGCTTGATGCGCTGTATGTCTCCATCATGCTGCTGTTCCTGGTGACCGGCATGCAGCTTGGCACCGCCTTTTTCTTCGAGGCGGCCATGGTCATTTCCATCATGGGTTTCGTGTCCTCGGTCGCGCTTGCCAAGTTCCTGTTCCGCGGCGAGGTGATCGAATGAGCCCGCTGCAAGCCGTCCCCCTTGTCGTGGCGATCCCGGTCGCCTTTTTCGTCGTGCTTGGCGCGACCTTGACCCTGATCGGCGCGCTTGGCTTTGCGCGGCTGCATTCGTTCTATGACCGGCTCCACGCTCCTACGCTGGCGACCAGTTGGGGAACGGGCAGCCTGATCATCGCATCCGCGCTGATGTTCAGTTTCATCGACGGGCGGGCGATCGTGCATGAATTCGTGATCGGCTTCTGCATCGTCGTGACAGCGCCGATCACGCTGATGATGCTGGGCCGGGCGTCCCTGGAACGCGACCGGGCCGAGGGGTCCGACATCCTGCCCCCTGAAATGCGGACCCGCCCCGAGCCGGGCGACAAGACGACCCAGGGCTGACATGCGCGCCCTGTTTGCAGCCGTCGCCTTGTCCCTGGCCGCCGCCATGGCCCAGGCGGACGCGCCGCTGATCGTGCTGGACCAGACCCGCTTGCCCTTTGACCTGGGTCCGGGCCATCCGGCCAACAACCCGGCAAGCCCCGCCAATTCCCCCAATGCCGCCTGGAATTCGTCGGGCAATACCGCCAATGCCGGCACCACCTGGCAGAACCGGCCCGGCAATCCCGATAATGAACGGCGCCTGATCATCACCGCCGACGGCAATGTCCTGGGATATTACGCGGCCAATCCCGGCGGCGTCCTGAACCTGTTCGACGTGAACGGCCGGCGCATCGCCTATCGCCCCGCCACCGGCACGCGCAGCCTGTTCACCGTGACAGGCCAGTGGTGCGGCACGGTCGATGGCGGGCGCGCCGATTTCGTGCTGGCCGTCACGCCCGCCTGCGCCGCGCGGTTTTCGCGCTGACCGACGCAAATCCGACACGTTCCTGCCCTAGACGAACCCTGTATTGCCCGGAGTTGAGACCATGACCGACGCACCAAAGGACTGGCTGGAAGCCGAGCTTATGGAAACCCTCGACGAGGATTACGAGATTGAGCTGGAAGACGCCGTCCTGTCCGAGGAAATCCGCCGCATCTATCGCGACAAGCGGCCCGAACAGATGGACCGGAAACTGTATTTCCGCGAATTGCTGCGCCTGCAGACCGAGCTGATCAAGCTGCAGGACTGGGTGTCCCATCACAAGGAAAAGGTCGTCGTCATCTTCGAAGGCCGCGACAGCGCGGGCAAGGGCGGCGCGATCAAGCGCATCACCCAGCGGTTGAACCCCCGCGTGGTGCGCACCGTGGCCCTGCCCGCCCCGTCCGACCGTGAAAAGACCCAGTGGTATTTCCAGCGTTATGTCCCCCATCTGCCCGCAGGCGGCGAAATCGTGCTGTTCGACCGCAGCTGGTACAACCGCGCGGGCGTCGAGCGCGTGATGGGCTTCGCATCCGAGGACGAGGTGGACCAGTTCTTCCAGGACGTTCCCGAATTCGAACGGATGCTGGTCCGGTCGGGGATCCGGCTGGTGAAATACTGGTTTTCCATTACCGACGAGGAACAGCAGATGCGCTTTCTGATGCGCATCCACGACCCGCTGAAGCAATGGAAGCTGTCGCCCATGGATCTGGAATCACGCGTCCGCTGGGAAGCCTATACCAAGGCCAAGGAGGATATGCTGGAACACACCAACATCCCCGAGGCACCCTGGTATATCGTCCCCGCCAACGACAAGAAGCGCGCCCGCCTGAACTGCATGAGCCACCTACTGGATCTGGTCCCCTATATCGATGTCCCGTCGGAAGAGGTGACCTTGCCCGACCGAGTGTTCAACCCGGACTATGAACGCGACGTGCTGTCGCGCGAACTATATGTGCCGCAACGATATTGACGCGCCGGGGGCGGCCGATCCTCTTGCCCTTTGGTCAACGTGCGGTATAACAAAAGAATAGTTGCGTCCTTAATCCTTGAATGTTGTCCATGGCATCGTAAGGTGGGGAATGTTTCGCAATCTGTTGAACCGCCTGTTCACGGAAGATCCCGATCCGCGACCCCTGGTTGCGGAAGACGCCGAGGTTGCAGTGGCCGCCCTGCTGGTGCGCGTGGCGCGTTCGGACGATCATTACAACACGGCCGAAAAGCGGCGCATCGACGAAGTCCTGGCCCGGATCCATGGCCTTGGTCCGGTGGATGCCGCCGAACGCCGGGCCGTGGCCGAGATGATCGAGGCCGAAGCCCCCGACACCGTGCGCTTCACGCGCCTGATCAAGGAGCGCGTTTCGATCGAGGATCGGGCCGCCATCATCGGCGCCCTGTGGGAAGTCTCGCTTGCCGACAATCACCGCTCGGCCAATGAGGAAACGGCGATACGCCTGGTTGCCAGCCTTTTGGGCGTGACAGACCGCGATTCCGCCGTCCAGCGCCAGCGGGTCGCGGGCAGGCGCTAGAACCCCAGCCTGTCGCGCAGCCCGTACCAGGCCATGCCGGCCACCAGCAGGGGGCTGCGCAGCATGGAGCCGCCCGGAAAGGGCCGGGTCGGGATCGCCGCCATTGCGTCGAAACCGTCGCCCTGCCCCGCCACTGCATCGGCCATCAGCTTGCCCGCCAAGGTTGCAAGCGCCACCCCATGCCCGGAATAGCCGCCCGCCGACAGGCAGTTCGCAGCGGGCCGGGCGAAATGCGGCATCCGGTTCATGGTGATCGCCAAGGTGCCGCCCCAGGCATGGGTGATGCGAAGATGGGCCAGTTGCGGATAGACCGACAGCAGATGCGGGCGCACCAGGGCGGCAATGTCGCTGGGAAAGCGATAGCGAACAGTCTCGCTCCCGCCGAAGATCAGGCGGCGGTCGTCGTCCAGCCGCCAGTAATTGACCACGAACTTGGTATCGGCGGCGGCCGTGCGCCGGGGCAGGATCTCGGGGAAATCCGGTCCCAGGGGTTCGGTCGCGACGACATAATTGTTGATCGGCATGACCCGCGCCGCGATCCGCGCATCCAGGCGGCCCTGATAGCCGTTCCCGGCCAGGATGACGTGATCGCAGACGATCCTGCCCGTGTCGCATAGCACGCGGCTTTTTGTCGTTGCCGTCCCGTGTTCAATCCGATGGACATGGCTGCCCTCGTGGATGCGCACGCCCGCCGCCGCGGCCTGACCGGCCATGCCCAGTGCCAGGTTCAGCGGATGCACGTGTCCCGCGCCCCAATCCACGTCGCCACCGGCATAGGCCGTGCTGCCCAGATGCGCGGCTATGCCTTCGCGGTCCAGGGGCTGCACGCGGTCGTAATCGTAATGCGCCGCAAGATGCGCGGCCATTTGGGCGCTGTGGTCCACCTCGGGCAGGCTGCGGCAGGCATGGGCCACGCCGTCGCGAATCGGCACATTGGCTTCCGCTGCCATGGACCGGACAAGCGTCTTGGCATCCTCGGCCAAGGCCCACAGCCGCCGGGCGGTGTCTCGGCCAAAGCGGCTTTCCAGCCAATCGACTTCTTGCCGCTGGCCCGATCCGATCTGCCCGCCATTGCGCCCGGATGCCCCAAATCCGACGCGATGCGCATCGACCAGCACCACGTCCCGACCCGCCCGCGCCAGATGCAGGGCGGCGGACAAGCCGGTATAGCCCCCGCCGACCACCGCAACGTCCGCCCGCGTTTCCCCCTTCAACGGCGGGAAACGGTCCAAGGCCGTGCAGGTTTCGGCATAAAGGCTGGGCGGATATTCCCCGCGCCGGTCGTTGGCGTAAAGCAGCTTCATACGTTCAGCAAAAGGTGTTCGCGTTCCCAGGGGCTGATGACCTGCAGGAATTCCTTGTATTCGTTGCGCTTGACGGATTCGTAAACTGCCGTGAAATCCTCGCCCAGCACGCCGCGCATGGGCGCGCTGTCGGACATGATGTCCAGCGCATCGCCCAGGTTATAGGGCAGTTCGTCCTGCGACGACATATAGGCGTCGCCCAGGCATTCCCCGCGGGGGTTTTCCCCTTCCACCAGGCCCAGGTAACCGCAGGCCAGGCTGGCGGCGATGCCCAGGTACGGGTTGCAATCCATCCCCGCCAGCCGGTTTTCGACGCGCCGCGCCTCGGGCGATGAAATCGGCACGCGCAGGCCGGTGGTGCGGTTGTCGCGGCCCCATTCCAGGTTAATAGGCGCGGCAAAGTCCGGGACATAGCGGCGATAGCTGTTCACATAAGGTGCCAGCAGCGCCACGGCGGCAGGCAGGTGTTTCTGCATCCCGGCGATGAAATGCAGGAACTGCGGGGTTTCTGCCCCCCTTTCATCCGAAAAGATGTTCCGGCCCGTCGCCACGTCGATGATCGAATGATGCAGGTGCATGGCGCTGCCCGGCTCGCCCTCGATGGGCTTGGCCATGAAGGTGGCAAAGCAATCATGGCGCAGCGCGGCCTCGCGGATCAGGCGCTTGAAATAGAAGATCTCGTCCGCCAGGGCGACGGGATCGCCGTGGTTCAGGTTGATTTCCACCTGGCCCGCGCCGCCTTCCTGAAGGATGCCGTCGATCTCGAAGCCCTGGGCCTCGGCGAAATCATAGATGTCGTCGATGACCTTGCCGTATTCATCGACCGCAGACATGGAATAGGCCTGCTTGGCCGCCGCCCGCCTGCCGGTGCGGCCCATGGGCGGGATGATCGGCTGGTTGGGGTCGATGTTGCGGGCGACCAGGAAGAATTCCATCTCGGGCGCGACGACAGGCTTCCAGCCCCGTTCGGCGTAAAGACCGACGATCCGCTTCAGCACATTGCGCGGCGCGATCGGCACGGGGTTGCCTTGCTGGTCATAAGCGTCGTGGATGACCTGCAGCGTCCAGTCGGCCGTCCAGGGGGCGGCGGTCGCGGTGCTGAAATCCGGGGTCAGGATCATGTCGGGTTCGGTGAACGCGCCCGCCGGGTTGTCGGCCCATTCCCCCGTGATCGTCTGCAGGAAGATCGAGTTCGGCAGATAGAACTTGTCCTGGCGCGCGAATTTCGACGCGGGCATGGCCTTGCCGCGCGCCACGCCCGCGATGTCGGCCAGGATGCATTCAACCTCGTCCAGGCGGCGGCCGGCCACGAAATCGCGGGCGGCCTGGGGCAAGCCATCGATCCAATCGCTCATGCGGCACCTTTGGCGATGGGGCGGGGTTGCTTGAAGAACGCCTCGATCCGGTCGGCCACCGCGCTTGATCCCTCGGCCTCTCCCATGCGGTCGATCGCACGGTCCATCAGTTCCTGCGGAACCCGGCCCTTGCCGCGCTTCTCCATCAGCCCGCGAATGAAGTCGTCGGTAAATTCCGGGTGGGCCTGCACGGTATAGGCCCGGTCGCCATAGATCAGGGCCGCGTTCTCGCAAAACTCGTTGCGGCCCGCCACCTGTGCGTCCTCGGGCAGCACCACCACCTGATCCTGGTGCCAGGCATTCAGCCGCACGGTTTCCCCGCCCAGATCGTAATCATGCGTGCCAACGGCCCAGCCGCCCGGATGCTTGACCACCGTGCCGCCCAGAGCCTGGGCGATGATCTGGTGGCCAAAGCAGATGCCGACCAGCGGGACGGCCGCGTCATAGGCGTCGCGGATAAAGCGTTCAAGCGGGCGGATGAAGGGGTGATCCTCGTATGCGCCATGGCGCGATCCGGTCAGCAGCCAGCCGTCGGCGTCGTGGACGGATGCGGGGAACTCCATCGCCTCGACGTGAAAAGTGCGGAAATCAAAGCCGCGCCCGTCCAGAAGCCGGACGAACATATCGGGATAGTCGCCCATGTCCTGCTTCAATTCGGCGGGCGCCTGGCCGCATTGAAGAATGCCGATACGCATGAAGAACCTGCGGTGTTGCTGTCGGCCATGAAGGTAGTCGCCCGGACGGGGGGGCCGCAAGGGGGCGTTTTTCGCGGTTTCCCGGCAAGCCCTGAATAAGGATCAATAAATAATAATATTAATTTTCCATGTTTGATTTAATATATCAGGGTCCGACAGGATTTTTAAAATGGACTTTTTATCGAGTATATTTGTGGTTTCGGGATTGCATCTTGCCGTGGCAATGACGCCCGGTCCCAGCACCTTTGCAATATGCTGCGCGGCCAGCACCGGATCGCGGCGGGACGGGTTGTCCGCGGCTGCGGGCGTCGTGACGGCAACAGGCCTGTGGTTCGGCATCGCGCTGTTCGGGGCGGGCACGGTGATTGCGTGGAACAACCAGCTTTTCCTGGGACTTCGGGTGGTTGCCGCGTTGTATCTGATCTGGATCGGCCTGCGGATGCTGCTTGTGCCTGCGGTTCCGGGCAAGGCCAAGGGCGGGGAACGGCCGTTCCTTGTCGGGCTTGTGACGGCGCTTGCCAATCCCTTCGCCATCGCCTTCTGGCTTGGCACGTTTCTGACCGCATTGCCCGCGACGGCGCCCGATTATCTTTATGCGCGGATATTCGGGCTGATAATCTTGCAAAGCCTGATCTGGTATTCATCCCTGGCAATCCTTTTTTCAACTGCCATGCGCGGCAGGACATTCGGGACGACGCGCCTTTTGCGGGGCATCACGGCGGGGGCGATGATCGCGGCAGGGCTGAACGCGCTGATCCCCGGCTGATCCGTCTGCGGCCTTTGGCTGTCTGGCGCGGGCCGCCGCAGGGCGCTAGGCTGGTTCCGGTTTGACAGGAGGACGCGATGCCCCATCTTCACCCCGACATCGACCCCGAGGGCTTGGACGAATTCTCGGTCGTGTTCACCGACCGGTCGCTGAACCATATGTCCCAGCGGTTCCAGGGGGTGATGCGCGACCTGTCGGCGACCCTGCGCCAGGTTTACGGCGCCCATCAGGTTGCCATCGTGCCGGGCGGCGGCACCTTTGCGATGGAATCGGTGGCCCGCCAGTTCGGCACGGGCCATGCGCTGATTGTCCGCAACGGCTGGTTCAGCTATCGGTGGACCCAGATCTTCGACATGGGCGGCTTTGCGCGCGACACCACCGTGGCAATGGCCCGGCCCGTCGGGAATGAACCCCAGCCCGCCTATGCGCCCCCGCCGATCGAGGAAGTGGTGGCGAAAATCCATGAAGCACGGCCCGATGTGGTCTTTGCGCCCCATGTGGAAACATCGGCCGGACTGATCCTGCCCGACGATTACATCCGTGCCCTGTCAGAGGCCGCGCATGACGTGGGCGCGCTGATGGTGCTGGACTGCATCGCCTCGGGCGCGGTCTGGGTGGACATGGGGGCGACGGGCGTCGATGTGCTGGTCTCGGCCCCCCAGAAGGGCTGGTCGGCATCCCCTGCCGCAGGTCTGGTGATGCTGTCGGAACGGGCGGCCCAACGGCTGGCACAGACCGACAGCAACAGCTTTGCCCTGGACCTGAAGAAATGGCGCGCGATCATGGCGGCGTACGAGGACGGCGGCCACGCCTATCACGCGACCATGCCGACCGACGCGCTGCTGGGTCTGCGCGACGCAATGGAGGAAACGCGCGCGATGGGATTCGATGCCGCCCGCGATGCGCAATGGCGGCTGGGTAATGCGGTGCGGGCGATGCTGGCCGAACGCGGGGTCCGGTCGGTCGCGGCACAAGGATTCGCCGCACCGGGGGTGGTGGTCAGCTATACCGACGATCCCGATATCAAGAACGGCCGGAAATTCGCCGCCGAGGGGATGCAGATCGCGGCAGGGGTTCCCCTGGCCGTGAACGAGGGCGACAGCTTCTCGACCTTCCGTCTCGGCCTGTTCGGGCTGGACAAGTTGAAGGACGTGGACGGCACCCTGGCCCGGCTGCGGGCGGCAATGGACAAGGTGATCCCCGCCTGAACATTCCCTGGTTTCTGGCAAAGGCCCGCCCTGGTGGCGGGCCTTTTGGTTTGCCCGGGGAATGATCTTCTCCTCTGCCCCCTCATTTCAGCAAATATATGCTCTTGCTAAACACGACTTTCCCTGTCGTTATTTGTGAAATAAGCGACCGACGAGTCAAAGGAGCGATCGAGATGACGATCCAGGGCCAGAACATCGATGCCAAGGCGCGCCCGCTTTATTCCGTCCGGCTGATCGACCGCCGCACGGGCCAGGTCCATCGCGTGAACGGGGCGCCCCTTCTGGCGCTGAGCCGGGAACCCCAGGCGGCAGCCGCATCGCTGCTGGAAGGCCGCGATCCTGCCTTGTGGGAAGCCCGGATCGAATCGCTTTCCACGCATACCACCCGGTAACCATCGGCCCCGCCGACGCAGTTCTTTTCAGGAGACGGTCCATGTCGAAATCCAACACCAGCCGCATCGGCGCAACGCTGCCCGCCATCCTGCTGGCCCTGGCGATCGCAGCCCCGGCCCAGGCCGAGACGCTGCTGAACGTCAGCTATGATCCCACCCGCGAGTTGTATCGCGACGTGAACGCGGCATTTGCCGAAAAATGGGCCGCCGACGGCCACGAGGCGCCCACAATTGAAACAAGCCATGGCGGGTCGGGCGCGCAGGCCCGTTCGGTCATCGACGGGCTGAACGCCCAGGTGGTGACGCTGGCCCTGGCATCCGACATCGACAAGATCGCCGAGGCAGGCAGGCTGCCCGCCGACTGGCAGTCGAAGCTGCCCCACAATTCCAGCCCCTATACCTCGACCATCGTGTTCCTGGTCCGCGAAGGGAACCCCAAGGGAATCGCCGACTGGGGGGACTTGGTCAAGGACGGGGTCGAGGTGATCACGCCCAACCCCAAGACCTCGGGCGGGGCGCGGTGGAATTACCTGGCGGCCTGGGCCTGGGCGGAAAAGAACGGCCAGAACCCGCAGGACTTTGTGGGCCAGTTGTTCACCCATGTCCCGGTGCTGGATACCGGCGCGCGCGGATCGACCACGACCTTCGCCCAACGCGGCATCGGCGACGTGCTGCTGGCCTGGGAAAACGAGGCCTATCTGGCGCTTGAGGAAATCGGCGAGGATCAGTTCGACATCGTCGTGCCCTCGGTGTCCGTGCTGGCCGAACCTCCGGTCGCCATTGTCGAAGGCAACATCGCCAACGATGCGCAGCGGGAACTGGCGGCCGCCTATCTGGACTTCCTGTATTCGCCCCAGGGTCAGGCGCTGGCCTTCAAGCATTTCTACCGCGCCTGGGACGACAGCGCCGCCGCCCCCGAGGACGTGGCCCGCTTTCCCAAGCTGGATCTGGTCAGCATCGAGGATTTCGGCGGCTGGAAGAAGGTTCAGCCCGAACATTTCGGTGACGGCGGCATCTTCGACCAGATTTATACGACGAAGTGACGGCCATGACTGCGCGCCCCCTGGTCCACCGAACTGCGATGCCCGGCCTTGGCCTGTCGGCCGGCGTCACCCTGACGATGCTGTCCATCGTCGTCCTGCTGCCCATCGGCGCCCTTCTGTTGAAGGGCGCCAGTTTCGGCTTTTCCAACGTGCTGGAGGTCGTGGCCCGCGAACGCGTCCAGGCGGCGCTGTTCCTGTCGTTCAAGCTGTCGCTGCTGGCGGCGGCGTTCAACCTGATCTTCGGCGTGCTTCTGGCATGGGTTCTGGTCCGCTACAGCTTTCCCGGCAAGCGCATCCTGGACGCCGCCGTTGACCTGCCCTTTGCCCTGCCCACCGCCGTGGCAGGCATCGCGCTGACCGCGCTTTATGCGCCCAATGGCCCCTTTGGCGAACTGTTCCAGCAAATGGGGCTGAAGATCGCCTATACCCAGGCGGGCATCTTCATCGCGCTGGTCTTCGTGGGCCTGCCCTTCGTCACCCGCACTGTCCAGCCGGTGATCGAGGAAATCGACCGAGAGGTCGAGGAAGCCTCGGCCACCCTTGGCGCCACGCGCCTTTACACGCTGCGCCATGTGATCCTGCCCATGCTGACGCCCGCCGCGCTGACCGGCTTTGCCTTGTCGCTGGCCCGCGCGGTGGGCGAGTACGGGTCGGTGATCTTCATCGCGGGCAACATTCCCCTGCGCACGGAAATCGCGCCCCTGCTGATCGTGATCCAGTTGGAGGAATTCAACTATGACGCCGCAGCCGCCATTGGCATCGCCATGCTGGTGATTTCCTTCGCCATGCTTCTGGCGATCAACCTGATCCAGATCATCAGCCGAAGGAAAATGGGCCATGTCTGACGCCACCCTTCACCCCGCGCGCGCCTTTCGCGCAGCCACCCAGGAAGCGCCCCTTATGCGCGCAGCCCTGATCGGGATCGCGGTCGCGGGCCTGGCCGTTCTGGTGTTCGCCCCCCTGGCCGTCGTCTTTGCCGAGGCCCTGAAGGACGGCTGGCTGGCGCCCATGGAATCGCTGGGCAACCGGGATGCCCGGTCGGCGATCCAGTTGACGCTGCTGATCACCGCCATCGCCGTGCCGCTGAACGCCGCCTTTGGCGTCGCGGCGGCCTGGCTGATCACCAAGTTCGACTTTCGTGGCAAGGCCTTCCTGATCACGCTGATCGACCTGCCCTTCTCGGTCAGCCCGGTCGTCGCGGGCTTGTGCATCGTGCTGCTGTTCGGCGCCAATTCGGTCGTCGGCGGCTGGCTGATCGCCCATGGCTGGCCCATCGTCTTTGCCATTCCCGGGATCGTCCTGGCGACCGTCTTCGTGACCTTTCCCTTTGTCGCGCGCGAACTGATCCCGGTGATGATCGAGCAAGGCCGGGCCGAGGAGGAAGCCGCCCTGACGCTTGGCGCGTCCGGCTGGCGGACCTTCCGCACGGTGACCCTACCCAACATCCGTTGGGCACTGCTGTATGGCACGCTGCTGTGCACGGCCCGCGCCATGGGCGAATTCGGCGCGGTCGCGGTGGTGTCGGGCAAGATCCGCGGCCAGACCGCGACCATGCCGATCACCATCGAGATGCTGTACAACGAATACCTGTCCGTCGCGGCGTTCAGCATGGCCGCGCTGCTGACCGCGCTTGCCCTTGTCACCCTGCTTCTGAAAACCCTGCTGGAACTGCGTCACGCCGACCAGCTTGCCGCCATTCGTCGCCATTGAAGGGAAACCGATCATGCATATCGACATCGACGAAATCGCCAAGACCTTCGGCGCCACGACCGCGCTGCGTCCCGTGTCCCTGAACATCCCATCGGGCGCCCTTGTCGCGCTTCTAGGTCCGTCGGGGTCGGGCAAGACCACGCTGCTGCGGATCCTGGGGGGCCTGGAATTTCCGACCTCGGGACGGGTGCTGTTCAACGGCCAGGACGCGACCGGCATGACGGTCCAGGACCGCCGCGCGGGCTTCGTGTTCCAAAGCTATGCGCTGTTCCGGCACATGACCGTGTTCGACAACATCGCCTATGGCCTTCGCGCCCGCCCCCGCAGCCAGCGTCCCCCCAAGGCGGAAATCACCCGCCGCGTGACCAAGCTGCTGGACCTGATCCAGTTGCCCGACATCGCCACCCGCTATCCCACGCAACTGTCGGGCGGCCAGCGCCAGCGCGTGGCCCTGGCCCGCGCCCTTGCGATCGAGCCGCGGATGCTGCTGCTGGACGAACCGTTCGGCGCGCTTGACGCCAAGGTGCGGCGCGAATTGCGCCAGGGCCTGCGCGACATCCATGACGAAACAGGCCTGACCACGGTCTTCGTGACCCATGACCAGGACGAGGCGATGGAGCTGGCCGACCTGGTGGTGGTGATGTCGATGGGCCGGATCGAACAGATCGGCAAGCCGCAGGACATCCGTGCCAAGCCCGCGACCGAATTCGTGCGCGACTTCATCACGGCGTGACCGGCAGGCGTCAGCCTTGCAACAGCGCCTTCGCGGCCTGCGTCGCCGCGTCGGTGATGCGGTCGCCCGACAGCATCCGCGCGATCTCCGCCACGCGGTCGTCAGGACCAAGGGCCGTGACGGTGGACGTGGTCATGTCGTCCTGGACCGATTTCGACACCTGGAAATGGGTGGCGCCCAAGGCCGCGACCTGCGGCGAATGCGTCACCACCAGAACCTGCGCGTCGTCGGCCAGGCGTTTCAGCCGCCGCCCCACGGCATCCGCCGTGGCCCCACCCACGCCCCGGTCGATCTCGTCGAAGATCAGCACAAGCGCATCGTTGCCGCGCGCCAGGCACACCTTCAGCGCCAACAGGAACCGCGACAGTTCCCCGCCCGACGCGATCTTGTCCAGGGCGCCCGCAGGCGCGCCGGGGTTGGTGGCCACCGTGAAGGCCACGTCGTCGCGCCCATCGGGTCCGGGCTCGCCCCGCGTGACAAGCGTCTGGAAGACCGCGCGTTCCATCTTCAACGGCACCAGTTCGGCCGTCACGGCGCGGTCCAGGGCAACGGCCATGTCCGTGCGCGTGCGCGTCACGGCATCGGCTGCGGCGTCATAGGCGGCGTCGGCATCGGCCACCTGCCGTTGCAGCGCGGCAATCTGCGCCTCGCCCGCGTCGATCTGGCCCAGGCGGTCGCGCAATTCATCCGCCAGTCCGGCCAGGTCATCGGCCAGGACATTGTGCTTGCGGGCAAGCGCGCGCAGGGCGAATAGACGTTCTTCGGCCGCCTCAAGCTGGCCGGGATCCACGTCCAGGGCTGACAGCGCATCCTCGACCCCGCGATGCGCCTCGCCCAGTTCGACAAGGGCGCGGGACAGCGCGGCCAGCGGTTCGTCCAACCGCCCTTCGGCCCGGTCGGCGGCCCCCTCCAACCAGCGGGCGGCATCGACCATCGCGCCTTCGGCCCCGTCGCCGCCCAGCATCTTCAAGGCGCGGGCCACATCCTCCCGGATGCGGATGGCGCCCTGCATGGCGCGGCGGCGGGTGTCCAGCGTCGCTTCCTCGCCCGCCTGGGGGGACAGGTCGTCCAGCTCGGCGACCGCATGGCGCAGGAAATCCTCCTCGGCCCGCGCGGCGGTCAGCCGGGCCTCGGCTTCGTCCAGGGCGCGGCGGGCGGTGCGGCGGGCCGCCCAGGCATCGCGCACCGGACCAAGCGGGACAGCGCCGAACGCATCCAGCAGCGCGCGATGGCCGCGCGGGTTCAGCAGCCCACGGTCGTCATGCTGGCCGTGGCGTTCGACCAGCACGTCGGACAGTTGCCGCAACACCTCGCCTGAAACGCGGCGGTCGTTCACAAATCCGGTCTTGCGCCCGTCCGCGCCGTTCACGCGGCGCAGGATCAGATCGTCGTCTTCCAATTCGATCCCGGCATCGGCAAGGATATCGCGGGCAGGATGGTTGACGGGCAGGTCGAACACCGCCGTCACCTCGCCCTGGGCGGCACCCTGGCGGACCAGATCGGCGCGGCCGCGCCAGCCCAGCACGAAGCCCATGCAATCCAGCAGGATCGACTTGCCCGCCCCGGTTTCCCCGGTCAGCACGTTCAGGCCGGGACCAAAGCCAAGCTCCAGCCGGTCGATCAGCAGCATATTGCGGATGTCCAGCGAACGCAGCATCGGCCGGTCCCTATCCCACGCGGGTGGGGGTCACAGCCACCGTCCCTGAATCATCTGGCGATACACATTCGTCAGCCAGTTGTCGCCCCGAACCTCGGGCGCCAATCCGCGCCCGCGCAACTGGCCGTAGGCATCCCCATAGAAGGGCGACGACTGGAAGTTATAGCCCAGGATCGCACCCGCCGTCTGCGCCTCGTCCGTCAGGCCCAGGGCCAGATAAGCCTCGACCAGGCGCAGCAGCGCCTCGGGTGTCTGGGTGGTGGTCTGGAATTCCTCGACCACGACGCGGAAACGGTTGATGGCGGCGGCATAATGCCCGCGCTTGAGGTAATAGCGCCCGATCTCCATTTCCTTGCCGGCCAGGTGATCAAAGGCGAGGTCGAACTTCAGGATCGCACTGCGGGCATATTCGCTGTTGGGATACTGTTCGATCACGCTGCGCAGCGATTGCAGCGCCTGGAAGGTCAAGCCCTGGTCGCGCCCGACCTCGTCGATCTGGTCGTAATAGGACAAGGCCAGCAGGTATTGCGCATAGGCCGCATCCTCGTCGCCCGGATAGGTGTCGATGAAGCGTTGGGCAGCGCCGCGCGCTTCTTCGTAATTCTGGGCGCGGTGATTGGAATAGGCTTGCATGATCAGCGCGCGCTTGGCCCATTCGGAATAGGGATACAGCCGCTCGACCTCGGCGAAATAGAACACCGCGTCTTCGGGCTTGCGGCTGTTTTCCAGCTCGAACTCGCCGCGCTTGTAGATTTCCTCGGCGGTGAAGCGGTCCAGGTTCCGCTTGTCGGAATCGGTTCCGGTGCGCCCGCAGCCCGTCAGAACCAGACCCGCCAGAACCGCCGCCATCACGGAAGCCGAGAATTTCGAGCGCGCCATCTTCACCCTGCCTGTGACTTCTTCCTTGCAGCCGTCCCATGCCGGACCGCGCTGCCCGGACCCTCTAGCACAGAACATCAGGGGGCGCAAAATGGCAATCCGTTGAATTTCACGCGCGTTTTCCACCACCACTTGACGTGGCGGAAGGCCGCGCGGTCACGCAGCGGCCCAAGCCGTTGGGGCAAGGTCGTATGCCGCCACGCCCGCGCCCGGCAGGCGGTCCTCCAACGCAGGCGAACAGGTTTCCCACTGCCATGCCGTCGGATCGGCGAACAACGCACGCAGCAGACGGTTGGTCATGGCATGGCCCGCGCGGTGCCCGGTGTAACGCGCCAGCAGCGGCGCACCCGCCAGGGCCAGGTCGCCCATCGCGTCCAGCATCTTGTGACGCACGGCCTCGTCCCGGTGGCGCAGACCGCCGGGTGACAGCACGCGGGCGCCGTCCACGACAACCGCGTTCAGATAGGTGCCGCCCAGGGCCAGCCCGTTCTTGCGCATCGCGTCCACGTCGGCCTGGCGGCAGAAGGTGCGGCTGTCGGCCAGTTCGCGCAGGAATGCGCCATTGGCCATGTCCAGGCGCTTTTCCTGATGGCCAATGGCCGCATCGGCAAAGTCGATCTCAAAGTCGATTTCCAGGTGATCGGCGGGGGTCAGGCGGGCGAAAGCCTCTCCCTCGCGCACCTCGACCGGGCGCAGCACGCGGATGGCGCGCAGGTCGGCCTGCTGCAACGCGATTCCGGCGCGCAGGATGGCGCGCACAAAGGGGGCGGCGGATCCGTCCAGGATCGGAACCTCGGGGCCATCGGCCAGGATGCGGGCGTTGTGGATTCCCGTCCCGGCAAGAGCGGCCATCACGTGTTCGACGGTGGACAGGGTCGTGCCCTTGCCATCATCCAGCAGCGTGCAAAGCTTGGACGGCGTGACGCGATCCCACCGGGCGGGGATATCCACGGCAGGCGACAGG
Source organism: Paracoccus everestensis (assembly GCF_021491915.1). Classification (NCBI taxonomy): domain Bacteria; kingdom Pseudomonadati; phylum Pseudomonadota; class Alphaproteobacteria; order Rhodobacterales; family Paracoccaceae; genus Paracoccus; species Paracoccus everestensis. The sequence continues at coordinate 2,200,040 of NZ_CP090836.1, forward strand.
TCGGTGCGACGGAAGACGATGCCGTGGCCGGCAGGAGCGGGATGGATCTCCAACCGGGCGGGGGCGCCGGAATGCAGCCCGACCCCCTGGAACATCACCGCTGTTTTCAACGTCGCCTGCATGACAACCTGCCTTCATCTGTATCGCAACGGGATTTCCCCTTGCTGTAACGGATGACCTAGGCCCAAGGGGGCAAGCGTTCAATTAACGAATTGTGACGGGGTGAAACATTCGCCGTGGGACTTTGCCGCGGCAAAAGAAAAAGGCCGCGTGACGCGGCCCTTTCCTGTCAGATGGTGACCGGTTCAGTTGGCCTGGCGGCGCAGGAAAGCCGGAATTTCAACATTGTCCCCGGATGCATCCGGGCTGGCCAGATCGTCGAAATCGGCGTCCTGCTGGCGGGCGCGCACGGCCACGCGTTCATTGACGCGTTCTGAAATCGAACCGGCGGCAGGTTTCGGCGCGGCCTGGTCGGAATGGCCCGCCATCCGTTCCAGCATCCGGCCCAGACCCGCCATGCGGCTTTGCGCACGCACGGGTTCCTGGGGCGCGGGCTGCGGCTGCTGGCGTTCGCCCTTGTTCTCGACCGCGCGGCGCAAACGCTCCAGCGTCTCGGGCGAGGCTTGGCCACGGGATGCCCCCTGCGGGGCACGCGGGGCGATAAAGCCTGCGTCCTCCTTGACGTTCAGAGCCATCGGCTGCGCGGCTTCCTTGCGCTGATAGGCCGGGGCCGGCATCTCGTCCTCGATCCGGGGGGCCGGCGCGGCGGGCCGGGATTCGGCCAGCGGCGCGCCAACGCGGCGCGGCGGCAGGTCGTCACCCTGAGGCCCCTGGGGCGCGATCTCGACCCTTTGCGAAACCTGCGGGTTCTGCGTCAGGGGTTCGGCCATGGTGCGGCGGGGGGCCGGAACCTCGGCCATGGCGGCGGCGGCGTCGATCCCGGTCGCGACGACCGACACGCGGATGGAACCGTCCATGTCGGGGTCGAGCGTTGAGCCGACGATGATGTTGGCGTCGCTGTCCACCTTGTCGCGGATGACGTTCGCGGCCTCGTCCAGTTCGAACAGGGTCATGTCATAGCCGCCGGTGATGTTGATCAGCACGCCCTTGGCGCCGTTCAGGCTGACCTCGTCCAGGAGCGGGTTGGCGATGGCGCGTTCGGCGGCTTCCTGGGCGCGGTTCTCGCCCGATGCTTCGCCGGTGCCCATCATCGCCTTGCCCATCTCGTCCATGACCGAACGCACGTCGGCGAAGTCGAGGTTGATAAGGCCCGGCTTGACCATCAGGTCGGTCACGCCCTTGACGCCCTGGTACAGAACGTCGTCGGCCAGGGCGAAGGCTTCGGTAAAGGTGGTCTTTTCGTTGGCGATGCGGAACAGGTTCTGGTTGGGGATGATCAGCAGCGTGTCGACGACCTTGTGCAGCGCCTCGATCCCCTCGTCGGCCTGGCGCATCCGCTTGGTGCCTTCGAACTGGAAGGGCTTGGTCACGACGCCGACGGTCAGGATGCCCATTTCACGCGCGGCCTGCGCGATGATCGGGGCCGCGCCGGTGCCGGTGCCGCCGCCCATGCCGGCGGTGATGAAGCACATATGGGCGCCCATCAGGTGATCGACGATATCCTCGATCGTTTCCTCGGCGGCCTTGGCGCCGATGGCGGGCTTGGCGCCGGCGCCCAGACCCTCGGTCACCTTCGGACCCATCTGGATGCGGTTGGCCGCGCGCGAAGCCGACAGCGCCTGCGCGTCGGTATTGGCAACCACGAACTCGACCCCGTCGAGGTTCTTCTCGATCATGTTGTTGACCGCGTTGCCGCCCGCGCCGCCCACACCGAAGACAGTGATACGGGGCTTGAGTTCGTCTTCGTCGTTCATCATCAGATTGAGGTTCATGGTTCCGCCTGTTTTTTTGCTATGTCGATCGGGTCATGACCTGCCGCCCGTCGAATCCCTCGTAATCAGTCTTCAATCCTAGCGGCGGACCGCCGCTGCGTCACTGTAAAAACGCGGGCAAACCCCAAAATCTGGTGGTGTTTGCAGGCCGTTTCGGCGGTATCTTGCCAATGCGGTTGAACGCGGTGCCGCGCCCGCGCCACCCCAAATTCCACCCCAAATCACCAGTTGTTCCTGAACCAGCGATACGCGCGGCGCAGGCTTCGGGTCGGGTAACTGTTGGCAGGCATTTCGAAATCCCACCATTCGTCCTGGGGATGGGCGGCGAACAGCGCCAGCCCCACGGCACTGGCAAAACCGGGATCGGTGAACTGGTGGGCCAGCCCGTCGATGCGCAGGGGACGGCCGCAACGGATGTTCGGACCCAGGATGCGCGCGGCCAATCCGTCCAGGCCGGGGATCTGGCTGCCCCCGCCGGTCAGGACGATCTGCTGGCTGGGCATCGAGTCGAACCCGGCCGCGTCCAGAACTTCTCGCACGCCCTCCAGGATTTCCTCGACCCGGGGGCGCATGATGCCGATCAGGTCGGCGCGGCTGACAGACCGGCGATCCGCGTCCCATTCGCCCGTCCCCGTGCCGATTTCCAGCATGTCGCGGTCGTCGCGGCCCGTCGCCTCGACCCCGCCGTTGAGGGTCTTCAGCCGTTCCGCAACAGGCAGCGGGATCCGCAGACCCTGGGCGATATCCTGTGTGACCAGATGGCCACCCATTTTAACATTGTCTGCGAAGATCATGTGTTTTTTAACGAAAATCGACACACCCGTGCCGCCGCCGCCAAAATCGATGCAGGCCGCGCCCAGTTCCTGTTCGTCTTCCACCAACGATGCCCTGGCCGAGGCATAGGAGGCCGAGGCCACCCCCGCCAATTCCAGGTCGCAGCGGCGGATGCACTGGACCAGGTTGCCGATCACGTCGCCATCCACGGTCAGCACGTGCATGTCGCAGGCCAGGCGGTTGCCGACGTGATCGCGCGGATCGCCAAGCCCGCTGCGGTTATCCACGGCGAAATTGACCGGCTGGGCGTGCAGCACCTCTCGCCCCCGGCCGAAATCGGGCGCATCGCAGGCGGCCAGGACCGATGCCACGTCGTGATCATGGACCCGGCCCGCATCCAGAGAGATTTCCCCGGCCAGGCCATAGGATGCGGGGCGGCCGCCCGACAGGCACGCGATGACGTGATCGACGCGCACGCCCGCGACCTTTTGCGCGGCGGCGACCACGGTGCGGATCGCGCGTTCGGTTTCGGCCATCACGTCGATCTCGCCCCGGCGCATCCCGCGCGACCGGGTCGAGGCGGCACCGATCACCTTGAAGTTGACCTGCCCCGCCATCGGTCCCACGCCGTCGGTTTCCCGGAACGTGCCCGTGCCGTCGAAACGCAGCACCAGGCAGGCGATCTTGGACGTGCCGATGTCCAGGATGCCGATCACGCCGCGTTGCAGGGCCGCCCGGCGGATGTTCCGCATTGCCCGTTGCGTTTGGTACAGTTCCGCCATCGCCTAGCCCCCCTTCTTTTCGTCTTCCTGAACGACCTTGCCGTCCGGTCCCAGGACCGGCTGGCCGCGTGCCGCGCGAATCGTGTTGCGCGCGTCGATCCCCAACCGCATCACCGGGCGCGACGGATTGCGCAGATCCACGGCGGCAATGTCGCGGCCCAGCATATCCTGGGCGCGGTCCAGGGCAATCACGGCCTCCATCGCGATCACCGCGCCTTTCGCGGGCAGCATGATCCGCTGCCCGTGATCCAGCACCAGATCCCAGCGGCGCTCGCCCCGGCGGACCAGCCCGCGCACGCGGGGAAGGATCGGACCGGCCGCGTCGATCAGGGCCAGAGCCTCGGGCACGGCCAGATCGGCGCCATCGCCCGCGATCAAGGGCAGTTCGGGCCGCACATCGCGCGAGGTGACCGATGCGACGCGGTGGCCGGTCTTGTCCAGGATCTCGATCCCGCGGGCATGGCGCCACAGGATCGCGGGTTCGCGTTCCTTGACCACGGCGGACAGGATCCCGCCCGGCTTGATGCGCAGGTCGATGGATTCGATCACGTCCAGCTGCATCACCTGCAACCGCAGGGCCGTCAGGTCGATGTCAAAGCTTGAGGCGGGCAGATCGACCGGCAGCATCGCCCGCAGCGCCGTGTCCACCACGGGGGATGCACCCTCGACCGTCATGGTGCGGACCTGGAATTCCTCGCGGCTTTGCACCTTGGTCATGACCTGCTGGACGCCATCGGACAACAGCGCCCGACGGTCCTCGTCGGACAGCCAGATGCCTGCGGTCATGGCGACCAGAAAGGCCGGAACGCCGATCCGGACAGCACGGCGCCAGATCGGGCGCAGCCACATCCGTTCCAGACGGTATTGCAGCCGCGACGGCGCCGGGTCGCGCTTGACGCGGTCAGCCTGCAGCAAGGCCCGGTTCGGGCGGTGGTCGATCACTTCGGGCACAGCGCGTCCTCGACCATCCAATGCATCAGGTCTGGGAAGCCGATCCCGGCATGGGCTGCCTGTTCGGGCGCAAGCGAGGTCGGCGTCATGCCGGGCTGCGTGTTCACCTCGAGGATGATCAGCCCGTCCAGACCGCGCGCATCGTCCCAGCGGAAATCGGTGCGCGACAGCCCCCGGCAGCCAAGCGCCCGGTGCGCGCGGATCGCATAATCCCCGCAGGCCTGCGCGATGTCGGCAGGAATGTCGGCGGGGATCACATGGCGCGACCCGCCGACCGTGTATTTCGCGGCATAGTCATACCAGCCCTCGGTCACGATCTCGGTCACGCCAAGCGCCCGGTCGCCCATGACCGCCGTGGTCAGTTCCCGCCCGGGCGCATAGGTCTCGACCATCACATGGGCGGGCATCGTATCAGAAAGTTGCGGCGGCTGGTTGGCGCCGTCATGGACGATATAGACGCCGACCGACGATCCCTCGTCGTTGGGCTTGACCACATAGGGGGGCGGCAGGACGTGCCAGGCGCGCACCTCGTCAGCAGCGGCGATGACGCTGTCCACCACTGGCAGCCCGGCCACGCGCAGCGCGTCCTTGGCCCGCGTCTTGTCCATCGCCAGGGCGGATGCCAGCACGCCCGAATGGGTATAAGGCAGGCCAAGCCCTTCCAGAATCCCCTGGACGCAGCCATCTTCGCCAAACCGGCCATGCAGGGCGTTGAAGACGACATCGCAGCGCAGATCCGCCAGCCGCGCGACCAGGGCGCCGCCGCGGGCAGGCCCCAGTTCGACCTCGATCACGTCATAGCCCGCCACCCGCAGCGCATTCGCGCATTCGCGCCCCGATGACAACGACACCTCGCGTTCGGCCGAGGGTCCGCCCATCAGAACGGCTACGGTATGGGCTGTCCTGCTCGACCTGCCCGCCACGTCTTGCCTTTCGCCCCGGTTGGTCCCGGGATTTCCTGTCCCCGCGCGGCCGGGTTGACCCCGATCCTGCGCTTATCGGGCGAGGATAGCGGATGCGCGGAAATCGCAAAAGGACAATTTTTGCTATCCGCTAAAGATTGTTGGGAAATTCGTTAATCAATTCCCGGTTGATCCGGGCAGCGGGTCGCCGATGCGGATCACCTCCCATTGCAGGTCGTGGCCGCTGTCTTCCAGCACGCGGCGGCGGACCAGTTCGCCCAAGGCTTCCAGTTCGGCGGCAGTCGCGCCGCCGGTGTTCAGCAGGAAATTCGGATGCTTTTCCGACATCTGCGCCCCGCCCCAACTGTGGCCGCGCAACCCCGCCCGGTCGATCAGCGACCAGGCCTTGAGGTCGTGGACATCATCCGCCCGACCGGTGGAACTGAACCCCGCCGGGTTGCGAAAGGTCGAACCGGCGCTGCGGTCCCGGGTGGGCTGGGTTTCGTCGCGGCGGGCCAGTTGATCGGCCATCTTCGCGTGCAGCGCGTCGGGATCGCCGAGTGGCGCGTGAAACACCGCCTCGGTCACGACGCAGCCTTGCGGCAGGTCGGCATGGCGGTAAGAAAATCCAAGCTCGTCACGGTTCAGGACGATTCGCTCGCCGGTCCGCGTGACGGCCCGCACCGAAATCAGGTGATCGGCGACATAGCTGCCATAGCATCCCGCGTTCATGCACACGGCGCCGCCGATGCTGCCGGGGATCGTGCGCAGGAAAGTCAAATCCAGCCCCGAATCCGCCGCCCGCCGCGCCACATGGGCATCCAGTGCGGCCGCGCCCGCGATCACGCGGTCCCCTTCGACCGTGATGGCGTTGAAACCCCGGCCCAAGCGGATCACCACGCCCCGGATGCCGCCGTCGCGCACGATCAGGTTGCTGCCCACGCCCATGGGAAAGACCGGCACCGCAGGGTCAAGACCGCGCAGGAAATCCGCCAGGTCGTCCTCGTCGGCGGGTTGGAACAGCCAGTCGGCAGGGCCGCCAACGCGCAGCCAGGTCAGGGCGTCCAAGGGCCGGTCGGGGGTCAGGGTGCCGCGGGGGGTGGGAAGATCAAGGGTCATGGCACAGGGTCGTAGCCAGCGGTTCCCACCCCGTCAACGGGCGATGCCCGGGGCGGCGCGATCGGGGGCCGATCACTCAGCCGGCGGCACCATGCGCTTGGACACCCGGCGGCGCGGCGCGCGCAGCAGGACCACGATGCCCATGGCAAGCCCCGCCACGCCCACCATGGGACCGCCGTTCAGGGTCAGCCAGCCCAAGACAGGGATGCCGATCAGGATCAGCGCCCAGAAGGCGCGGTTGCGGTGGCGTGCCTGCAACCGCCGCTGGATTGCCGCCAGGACTATCCAGCCCAGCACCACCGCAATCGTGATCAGCACGCCTTGCGTCATGCGGCCCGTCCCTGCAAGCGTTCCGGCAGGCCGTTGGCCCAGGTCGAGATCGTGCCCGCCCCCAGGCAGACCACCATGTCGCCGGGCCGGGCCTGTTCGCGCACCAGCCGTTCCAGGTCGTTCTCGTCAAGGATGGCACGGGCATGGCGGTGGCCATGGGCGATCAGGCCCGCCACCAGGTCGTCGCGGTCGGCGCCGGGGATCGGATCCTCGCCCGCTGCATAGACCTCGGCAATGGCGACCACGTCGGCCTCGTTGAAGCAGGTGCAGAAATCGTCGAACAGGTTCGACAGGCGGGAATAGCGGTGCGGCTGGTGGACGGCGATCACGCGGCCCTTGGTGGCCTGGCGCGCGGCCTTGAGGACGGCGGCGATTTCTACCGGGTGGTGGCCGTAATCGTCGATGATGGTGACGCCGTTGATCTCGCCCACGCGGGTGAAGCGCCGCCCCACCCCGCCGAACTTGGCCAGCGCCTCGCGGATTTCCGCCTTCTTGATGCCCAGGTGACGGGCGACGGCCACGGCGGCAAGCGCGTTCGAGACGTTATGATCGCCAGGCATGGGCAGGCTGCATCCCTCGATCATCTCGATATCGCCTGTTTCCGTCGGCCCCTCGCCTTGCAGGGCGATGTCGAACAGCGCAATGCCGTTTTCATAGTGCAGGTTCATGGCGCGCACGTCGGCCTGGGCGTTGAAGCCGAAGGTCACGACGCGGCGGTCGGTCAGCTTGCCCACCAAGGCCTGAACCTCGGGGTGGTCGGTGCAGCAGACCGCAAGGCCGTAGAACGGAATCCCCGAGGCGAAGTTGTAAAATCCTTGGCGCAGGGCGTCGAAGCTGCCCCAATGTTCCATATGCTCGGGGTCGATATTGGTGACGATGGCGATGTCGGCGGGCAGGCGGTTGAAGCTGCCGTCGGATTCGTCGGCCTCGACCACCATCCACTCGCCTGCCCCGGCGCGCGCATTCGATCCATAGGCATGGATCACCCCGCCGTTGATCACGGTCGGATCCAGCCCGCCCGCGTCCAGCAGCGTCGCCACCATGGTCGTGGTGGTGGTCTTGCCATGCGTGCCCGCGATGGCGATGTTGGATTTCAGGCGCATCAGTTCGGCCAGCATCTCGGCCCGGCGGACGACCGGCAGGCCACGGCGGCGCGCTTCCTCAAGCTCGGGGTTGCCCTTCTTGATTGCGGTGGAAATCACCACGACGCCCGCCGCCCCGATATTCTCGGCCCGCTGGCCTTCGAAGACGCGTGCGCCCAGGGTTTCCAGCCGGTCGGTGATCTTGGATTTCTTCGCGTCGCTGCCCTGCACGTCGTAACCAAGGGTCAGCAGCACCTCGGCGATACCCGACATGCCGATGCCGCCGATGCCGATGAAGTGGATCGGCCCCAACTCGTGCGGCAGTTTGGTGGCGGCGTTCATCGGGCAATCTCCGTGACAAGGTCGTACAGGCGCCGCGCCGCATCGGGCCGGGCAAGAAACAGCGCGGCCGCAGCCATCTGGCTGGCGCGCGGGGGATCGTTCAAAATCGCGCGGATGTCGCGCGTCAGGCCCGGCGCGTCAAGCACCGATTCGGGATGGATCAGCGCCGCGCCCACTTCGGCCAGGGCCTGGGCATTGGCGGTCTGGTGATCGCCCGCGGCGGCCGCAAAGGGAATCAGGATCGCCGGGCGGCCGATCACGGTGATATCCGCCAGGGACGAGGCACCCGACCGGCTGATGACCAGATGGGCCGCGGCCAGTCGCTCTGGCACATCCGCAAAGAAGGGCTGAACCTCGGCGGCGATGCCGGCATCGGCATAGGCGGCAATGACGCGGGCCGCGTCCTCGGCCCGGGCCTGGTGGCTGACGCGCAGCCGGGCGCGCAGGTCATCCGGCAGGGCGGCAATGGCTGCGGGAACCACATCGGACAGGATCCGCGCGCCCTGGCTGCCGCCGATCACCAGCAGGCGCAGCACCCCGTCGCCCGGCGGGGCATAGGGGGCAGCGGCATGGTCCAGCACGGCCTGGCGGACGGGATTGCCGGTATGGACGCCCTCGACATTGGCAGGAAGGTCGGTGGGCCAGGTGCCGCAGGCGATGCGCTGCACGCGGCCTGCAAACATCCGGTTCACCCGCCCCATGACGCCGTTCTGTTCATGGATCATCCGAGGCAGGCCCATGGTCACGGCGGCGGACAGGGCCGGGATCGTGGGATAGCCGCCAAAGCCGATCACCACAGCGGGACGGTCGCGCCGCAGGCCCGTCCGCGCCGCCACGACACCGGCGGCGATCTTCAGGGGTGCGGTCAGCTTGCCTGCCAGCCCGCCGCGCGCGGTCGTGGCGGACCGCACGATGCTGCGTTCGACGCCATCGGGAAAGCCGCCCGCATAGCGCGCGCCCCGGTCGTCGGTGGACAGGCGGACGCGCCAGCCCTCGGCCAGCAGCAATTCGGCCAGGGCCTGGGCGGGAAACATATGGCCGCCCGTTCCCCCGGCAGCGATCAGGGCCAGCGGTGCGCTCATCCCCGGCCCCTTCGCAGGATTTCGGCCAGTTCGCCCTGGGGGCGGGTCCGGGTCAGGGCCAGCAGCATCCCGGCGGCAATGCCCGATGCGATGACGGATGATCCGCCATAGCTGACGAAGGGCAGCGTCATTCCCTTGGCAGGCAGCAGGCGCACGGCGACCCCCATGTTGATCAAGGCCTGGACGCCAAAGGCGCAGGCCAGGCCCGACCCGGCGATGCGCGCAAAGGCGTCGCGTTCGCGCAGCAACCGCAGCAAGGACCGCACGACGATGGTGCAATACAGCGCGATCACGGCCAGGACCAGGACGGTGCCGTATTCCTCGGCCGCCACCGCGATGATGAAGTCGGTATGCGCATCGGGCAGCGACCACTTCACGCTGCCCTCGCCCACGCCGACGCCAAAGAAGCCGCCGTCCTGGATGGCCTTGGTGGCATAGCCGATCTGGGTGCGGGGGTCGATCTCGGGGTTGAGGAAGCCATTGATGCGGCGGGCAAAGTGTTCGGACGCGCCATAGGCGAAAACGCCCCCGACTATTGCCAGCCCGGCCACGCACATCAGCAGCAGCATCGGCGCGCCTGCGATGAAATACATCACCAGCCAGGAAAACAGCACCAGCGATGCCTGGCCGAAATCAGGCTGCAAGGCCAGCAGGATCACCACCGCCATCGCCGTCAGAAAGGAATAAAGCCTGCCCGGCGGTCCGCCGATCGTTTGCGCGGCGGCCATGAACCAGGCGCAGATCGCCACGAAACCGGGTTTCAGGAACTCGGACGGCTGCATGGAAACGCCGGCAATGGACAGCCAGCGCGTGGCGCCCTTGCCGTGATCCTCGCCGATGAAGGGCAGCAGCATGATCAGCACGAAGGCCGCCGCAAAGCCCAACACCCCGATGCGCCGGATCTGGCGCGGCGACATCATCGAGATCACCAGCATCGTGACCAGAGCCATGGCCCCGAACACCCCCTGCCGCTGGACATAGTAAAAGCGCGGCAGATCGTTCTTTTCCGCCAGCGGGACAGAGGCCGCCAGCCCCAGAAGGATGCCGATGGCAAACAGCCCCAGCATGCAGGCCAGCGACCATTTGTCCAGCGTGCGCCACCAGCGTGGAAGAATCGGGTCGCCCGCCCGAACGGGCGTCGTGCCAAAGACCATCTCGGTCATGGGAATACCGCCGTCACTGCCTCAGAGAATCTGCCCGGTTTGTCCGGGTCTGCCGATCAGCATAGCGGGAAAATCGGGTCCGCGCTACTGGCGATTGGGGACAGGGTCACCCCAACATCGCCAGCCCCGGAAAGGTTTCCAGCAACCAATAGGAGAATGCCGAAAACGCCCCGGTCAGAAGCATCACGCCCACGACCAGCAACAGGGCGCCCATCACGCGTTCGATGACGCGCAGCCAGGGCTTGATGCGGTTCATCAGGCCGATGGCGCGGTTGATGAAGATCGCGGCCAGCAGGAACGGGATTCCCAGGCCCAGGGCATAGACCGCCAGCAGGGCGGTGCCCCGCGACAACTCTCCCCCGGTCGCGGCCAGCGACAGGATCATGCCCAGTTGCGGGCCGATGCAGGGCGTCCAGCCAAAGGCGAAGGCAAGCCCCAGCACATAGGCGCCAAAGGCCCCCCCGTCCTGCTTGCCCGCATTCACCCGCGCCTCGTGATCCAGGATCGGAATGCGGATCACGTGCAGGAAATGCAGGCCCATCACGATCACCATGACGCCCGCGGCCTTGGCCAGAAGATCCTGATATTGCAGAAAGGCCCGCCCAAAGGCCGATGCGGCAAAGCCCATGATCAGGAATACCGTGGACAGGCCCAGCACGAAGAACAGCGCGGGCAACACGGCGCTGCGTTCGTGCGTTTTCAACCCGTTCACACCGACCCCCGTCATATAGGCCAGATAGGGCGGCACGATGGGCAGCACGCAGGGCGACAGAAAGGACAGGATCCCCGCCAGCAACGCGACAAGGGCGGCGGGCAGGAAGGCGGCGGTGGCAAGTTCGATTCCCAGCATGGCGGGCACCTTACCCGTTCGGGCAGCGCAAGCCATGGGTCATTGCGTCACGTCTTTGCGAAAGGGGCGCGGTGTGACCCGCGCCCCTTGCACCATCAGCGGTTGCCCGACCACCAGCCCCGGCGCTTGGGGCGGTCAGGGTCGGCTTCGGCCATTTCCGGCTCGCGCTCGGCCGGGCGGTCGTCGAATGATTCCGCCGGTTCGGAGCCAGCGGTTTGGTCCCCGACCGGGATACCTTGCGGCGTTTCATCCTCGACCGTGCTGCCTTGCGGCGCTTCGTCCTCGGCCTCGCCCTGCGCCGCCTCAGACTGTGTCGATTCGACAAGGACCGCTTCGATCACGGTTTCCTCGATCCCTACGGCGACCACGCCGGCCGGCAGGAAATCCTCGGCCAAGGGTTCGGGTTGGGCCGCCTGGGGTTCGGTGGCGATTTCCGACAAGGGCACGATCTCGCCTTCATCGGAGGTTTCCGGGGGTTCGCGACGGGCGTTCAGGCCGGGCATCGCTTCGACCGGCTCGTCCGGCTGATCTTGCAGATCCACGACCTCGGGCAGACCCTCGGCCTGGGGCAGATCGCCGTTGCGGCGGCGGTTGCGCGACCGCGACCGGCGGCGGCGGCCGTTTTGCCTGGCGTCGCCGGAGTCCCCCTCGGCGGCGTCCGCGTCGCCGAACGCCTCGGCGGTTTCGCCAGCCTCGGCGTCGTCCCCGTCCGTTTCGCCCGCGTCGCCATCGCCCGCTTCGCTTTCGGCCCGTTCGCCCGGCTTGCGCCGACGGCGGCGGCGGCGGCGGCCCCTGCCCTCGCCCGTCTCATCCTCGGCCGACGCAGCTTCACCGGCGTGCGCGGCCGTCTCCTCGGCACGCTCCTCGGCCTCGGCCTCGGCTTCGATTTCCTCGGGCAGATCCTCGTCCTCGTCGTCGATCTGGGCCATCAGGTCGGCATCCACCGACAGGACGGGGGCCGTGACATCGGGGACGTTGCGGGTCGCCGTCTTGAACTTCTCGATGGCGAAATCGGGCGAGATCAGCGACGGATCGGCCTCCAGCCGGATCGACAGGCCATAGCGCGCCTCGATCCCGGCGATGTGTTCGCGCTTCTGGTTGATCAGGAAGTTGGCCACCGCGATCGGCGCCTTGACCAGCACCTCGCGCGAACGCTTGCGGGTGCCCTCGTCCTCGATGGCGCGCAGGATGGTCAGCGCCAGGCTGTCGTCGGACCGGATCAGCCCGGTGCCGTGGCAATGCGCGCAAGGCTGGGTCGTGGATTCCAGCATCCCCGGACGCAGCCGCTGGCGCGACATCTCCATCAGGCCAAAGCCCGAGATGCGGCCCATCTGGATTCGCGCGCGGTCGGATTTCAGCTTGTCCTTCATCCGCTTCTCGACTGCGGCGTTGTTGCGCCGTTCCTCCATGTCGATGAAGTCGATGACGATCAGCCCGGCCAGGTCGCGCAGGCGCAACTGGCGCGCCACCTCGTCGGCGGCCTCCAGGTTGGTCTTCAGCGCCGTTTCCTCGATCGAGCCTTCCTTGGTGGCCCGGCCCGAGTTCACGTCGATCGCCACAAGCGCCTCGGTCACGCCGATGACGATATAGCCGCCCGATTTCAGCTGCACGGTCGGGTTGAACATCCCCGACAGATAGCTTTCCACCTGATAGCGCGCGAACAACGGCATCTGGTCGGTATATTGCTGCACGGACCCGGCATGGGTCGGCATGATCATCTTCATAAAGTCCTTGGCGGTGCGATAGCCGCGTTCGCCCTCGACCAGCACCTCGTCGATTTCCGAATTGTATAGGTCGCGGATGGTCCGCTTGATCAGGTCGCCTTCTTCATAGATCGCAGCCGGGGCCACCGACTTGAAGGTCAGGTCGCGGATCTGTTCCCACAAGCGCAGCAGGTATTCGTAATCGCGCCGGATTTCCGTCCGGGTCCGCTGGCTGCCCGCCGTGCGGATAATCAGCCCCGCGCCTTTCGGCACGTCCAGTTCGGACGCGATGTCCTTGAGCTTCTTGCGGTCGGCGATGTTGGTGATCTTGCGACTGATGCCGCCGCCGCGCGCGGTGTTGGGCATCAGGACGCAATAGCGCCCCGGCAGCGACAGATAAGTGGTCAGCGCGGCGCCCTTGTTGCCGCGCTCCTCCTTGACGACCTGGACCAGCATGATCTGCCGGACCTTGATCACTTCCTGGATCTTGTAACGGCGCGGACGGGGCTTTTTCTGGACGCGGATTTCCTCGGCCACGTCCTCTTCGGCGACAGACTCGATTTCCTCGTCCTTGTCGGACGCGTCGGTCACGGCGGTTTCGCCGTCGTTGTCGTGATCGCCGGCGTCGGCCTCGTCAGGTCCGGTATCCTGGTCGTCCCGGGTGTCGTCTTCGGGCGCGGCATCGGCCGTGGCAACCTCGTCGCCCGTTTCGGCGCGTTCGGCCTGCGGCTTGCGGCGGCGATTGCCTCGCGTTGCCTCCTCGGCCTCCTGCGCCTCGGCATAGGCGCGTTCCTCGGCGATCAGGGCCGCGCGGTCGGCGGCGGGGATCTGGTAATAATCCGGGTGGATTTCCGCGAAGGCCAGAAAGCCGTGGCGGTTTCCGCCGTAATCCACAAAGGCCGCCTGCAACGAGGGTTCGACGCGGGTGATCTTGGCCAGGTAGATGTTGCCCGAAATCTGGCGCTTGTTTACGGTCTCGAAATCAAATTCTTCGACCTTGGTTCCGTCCACCACGACCACCCGAGTTTCCTCGGCATGGGTGGCGTCGATCAGCATTTTCTTTGCCATTGCTATGTCTTTCGCGCAGAAGCGCGCCCGGCGGCGCCAGCGGCACCCCCGAACGCAGACTGCGATATGATGATGGGGACACGGGCGCGGCAGGGGCTACGGCGATGCGGCGGGAAGGGCTGAATGCCCCCCCGTCCCGATCCTGTCCGTCCCGTGCGCGCGTCATCGCGTCTGTTCCTTACGGTTGACGCGAAGGCCAAAGCCCGTTGCGCCGCTGTCCGATATCGCCCGGCCGCATCGTGATGCGCCCCGGACGGGCTTTCCCGCATGACACATGCCGCCTTCCGAAACCCGGTGCGAAAAATGCCACGCTGCGAAACTGTGGGCGTCGCGCAACCCCCGATTGCGGGCAGCAGGACGCATAGCCGCAACATAGAGGGCTAAGGGTGGAAAATTCAATGCCGAAAACGGCATGGCGCGGAATACGCGGGTTCTGGCCTGCGTAAACGAACCGCGCGCACCGTGCTTCACGCAGGCTTAACGCTTCTTTCACGCCGGTGTTGCACCCTGTGCCTATGCCCCGTGACCAGAAGATCAGGAGAAAGCGTCATGCCGGTGGTCAAGGTCGATGCGGATCGCGCGCAGCCCGAAGGGCTGATCCCCGCCGCCCGCGCCCTGCCCGGCCATGCGCCCCTGATCGTGATGATCCACGGTTTCCGTTACTCTCCCGCCGCCGCTCATTGCGACCCGCACCGCCACATCCTGTCCCTGGACCCCGATCCTGCGGATCGCCGGGTGCTGTCCTGGCCCCGCGCCCTGGGATTTGGCGCAGGCGCACCGGACGAAGGCCTGGGCCTTGCCTTCGGGTGGGAAGCACGCGGGATGCTGGGCCAAGCCTATGCCCGTGCCGAGGATGCCGGGCGGGCGGTCGCGGTCCTGGTATCGGATCTGGCCCAGCAGGCGGGTCGGCCGGTGGCGCTGATCGGGCATTCGCTGGGCGCGCGGGTGGCCTTGCAGGCCTTGCACCATGCCGATGGGGGCAGCATCGGCCGGATCGTCCTGTTGACGGGGGCGGAGTTCCGCGACACCGCTGCCGCCGCCCTGGACAGCCCCGCGGGCCGCCGCGCCGAAGTGCTGAACATCACGTCCCGGGAAAACGACCTGTTCGATTTCGCGATGGAAATCTGGCTGGACCGGGGGCGCAGGCAGGCGCTTGGCTTTGGGCTGGACCGGCCCGCGGCGAACTGGGTGGACGTGCAGATCGACGACCCGGCGACGCTGGCGGCACTTGACCGGCTGGGCTTCGCGACCGAGCGTCCGTCGCTGCGCTTGTCGCATTGGTCGCCCTATCTTCGGCGCGGGCTGTTCGATTTCTATCGCACCGCCCTGGCGCAGCCCTGGGCCTTGCCCTTGTCGATGCTGCGCACCCGCCTGCCAGGACGGATACAGCCCCGCTGGTCACGTCTGCTGGCCGCGCCCGCGCAGATCGGCGGGGTGCGCGCCTGAGTCACTTCATGGCGTCGTCGGTCGGCACCTCGATGGCATGGGCGCGATACAGGCCCGCATTCGCCATCAGGAAGACAAAGATCACCAGCGGCATCCCGAAGGTCTTGAAGTAAACCCAGGTTGTCTCGGACATGGCGCGCCAGACCACCTCGTTGGCGATGGCCAGCCCCAGGAACAACAGCGCCATGCGCCCGGTCAGCTTGCGCCAGCCTTCGGCGTCCATGGGCAGGGCCTCGGACAGGATGGCTTGCAGCCAGTCGCGGCCCGCCACGAAGCTGAAGCCCAGAAGGCCCGCAAACAGCAGATAGATGATCGTGGGCTTGATCTTGAAGAAACGCGGATCGTTCAGCCAGACCGACAGCCCGCCAAACACCACCACCAGGACCAGGGTGGCGATCTGCATGGGCGACAGCTTGCCCGTCAGCCGCCAGCGGACCAGCGTGGCAAGCGCCAAGGCCGGGATGAAGACCAGCGTGGCAAAGACCAGCGGCGTATAGGACTGGCCCCACAGCGCGACCGGGGTTCCCCGGTTCAGCATGAAGACCGCAAAGAACAGCAGCAGCGGTCCCCATTCCAGCACTTGCAGCACCCAGGCTTTCGGTTCCTTCATGGCGTCCTGTTCCCTTGCCCGTCAGACAGCGTCTTGTCCCGCATTGCAGGCGGGCGGTCAATCCAGCCGGATCGCCGCCAGGATCGGACCGGGCATCCCGTCACCGCCCTGTTCCCGCTGGACCAGCAGGGCGTGGCGGGTATCGGCGGGGAAGCGGTCGTCCGCAGGCCCGTCGGGGCTGATGGTCACGCGCAGGGCGGCGATCCCGTCCCATTCCGCCAGCCGGTCCAGCGACAGGACGACATTGGTATAGGTGATGGCCTTGCCGCGATTTTCCCCCGCGGTCATGTGTACCTCGCGTTCGGGGGCATAGCGGACCAGCAGGATATCGACTCCTCCGCCCAGATCGGACAAGGGCATCAGTTCGATCACCTCGCCCCGGGGGGTGGTGTCGCGCTGAACGCTGATGGTGGCGGGGGATACGCGGCTGGCGTCGATCAGGCCCATCAGTTGCGCGGGCCCCAGCGCAACGGCGGTATCCTGGCCATCCACGATGACCTGCGGCGTATAAACCGACCGTTCCCCTGCAACCAGGGCATAGCGTTCCTGACGCAGGGTGAATTCGGGCCGCGCGAAACTGTCGGCCCAGCCCAGGTAATCCCAGTAATCGACGTGAAAGGACAAGGGCAGGATGTCGGGTTCGTCCGACAAGCCCGCCAGCATGGCGTCGGCAGGCGGACAGGACGAACACCCCTGCGAGGTGAAAAGCTCGACCACCACGGGAAGCGCATCGGGGTTCAGGCCAAAGGCCTCCATGGGCGGCACGCCGTCGCCTGCGGCAAAGCTGTTGAAGCCGCCCATGTCGGAGGGGACATGGGTGGACAGGGGCGACGGCTCGACCCGGCCCGCATCGTCGGGCGCGGCAATGACCGGCGCGTCGTCGCCATGGTCCCCACTACCCGTGCCGGGGCCGGAGGCGCTTGCCGCAATGCCGCCGCCCTCAAACGCGCCGGATGCGGGATCGCCCCCTTGCGCGCCCGCGGACCCGCCGCCAAGCGCGATGGCCAGGCTGCAAAGCGATGCGGCGACAAGGGTTCTGGTCTTTGTGGCTGCCGTTCCGGTCAGCATTCCGGGGTCCGATACGTGATTGATCTGTCCCCTGCATAGCCCCCGGCGCGCGCCGCGAACAAATCAACGCTTCGTTAAGCAGGATGTGACCGTCATTCCGTGCCCCTTGAGCAACAGCCCGGCTTATGGTATGCGATTGCATACAATTCGCCGCGTGACGCCCTTGCGCAGCCCCGCCGCATGGGGCAAAGCAGGGGCCATCCATGCCCGACCCATCCATTTCGCAGACAGGGAGGCCACCATGCCCATCCAGATCGGAACCGACACCGCCAAGACGCGCCGCAAGCTTTCGGCCGGCGGCAAGGATTACGCCTATTACTCCATCGCCGCCGCGACCGAGGCGGGGCTTGGCGACTTCTCGAAACTGCCCGCCGCGCTGAAGGTGGTGCTGGAAAACCTGCTGCGCTTCGAGGACGGCGGCTTTTCGGTGTCGGTCGACGACATCAAGGCCTTCGGCGAATGGGCCAGCCTTGGCGGCAAGAACCCGCGCGAGATCAACTATCGCCCGGCCCGCGTGCTGATGCAGGATTTCACCGGCGTTCCGGCGGTCGTCGACCTGGCCGCGATGCGCGACGGCATCCTGGGCCTGGGCGGTAATGCGCAAAAGATCAACCCGCTGAACCCGGTCGACCTGGTCATCGACCATTCGGTGATGATCGACGAATTCGGCAATCCGCGCGCCTTCCAGATGAACGTGGACCTGGAATACGAACGCAACATCGAACGCTACCAGTTCCTGAAATGGGGCCAAAAGGCGTTCCAGAACTTCCGCGTGGTCCCGCCCGGAACCGGCATCTGCCATCAGGTGAACCTGGAATACCTGGCCCAGACCGTCTGGGCCGACACCGACCAGAACGGCGACCTGGTCGCATACCCTGACACGCTGGTCGGCACCGACAGCCACACCACGATGGTCAACGGCCTCGCGGTCCTCGGCTGGGGCGTGGGCGGGATCGAGGCCGAGGCCGCGATGCTGGGCCAGCCCGTGTCCATGCTGATCCCGGAAGTCGTGGGCTTCAAGCTGACCGGCCGCATGGTCGAGGGCACGACCGCCACCGACCTGGTGCTCAAGGTCGTGCAGATGCTGCGCAAGCACGGCGTGGTGGGCAAGTTCGTCGAATTCTATGGCGAAGGCCTGGACAACCTGCCGCTGGCCGACCGCGCGACCATTGCCAACATGGCCCCCGAATACGGCGCCACCTGCGGCTTCTTCCCCATCGACGACGAAACCCTGCGCTATCTGCGCAACACCGGCCGCGACGAGGATCGGATCGCCCTGGTCGAAGCCTATGCCAAGGAAAACGGCTTCTGGCGCGGCGCGGATTATGCGCCGGTCTATTCCTCGACGCTGGAACTGGACATGGGCAGCATCGTGCCCGCGATTTCTGGTCCGAAACGCCCGCAGGATTACCTGCCGCTGACGGATTCCGCCCAGACCTTCCGCAAGGTGGTCGCGGATTATCGCAGCGGCGCGCAGGAGGACGGCGAGGTGATGGTCCGCGATGCCGTGCGCACCGTTCCGGTCGAAGGCACCGATTATAGCATCCGCGACGGATCCGTCGTGATCGCGGCGATCACAAGCTGCACCAACACCTCGAACCCTTATGTGATGATCGGGGCGGGCCTGGTCGCTCGCAAGGCGCGCGCGCTTGGCCTGAACCGCAAGCCTTGGGTCAAGACCTCTCTGGCCCCCGGTTCGCAGGTTGTGGGCCAGTATCTCGAGGCCGCTGGCCTGCAAGAAGATCTGGACGCCCTGGGCTTCAACCTGGTGGGCTATGGCTGCACCACCTGCATCGGCAACTCGGGTCCGCTCGGCGATCCGGCGATCACCAAGGCGATCCACGACCACGACCTGGTGGCGACCGCCGTGCTGTCGGGGAACCGCAACTTCGAAGGGCGCATCAGTCCCGACGTGCGCGCGAACTTCCTGGCCTCGCCCCCGTTGGTGGTGGCTTATGCCATCGCGGGCGACCTGAACATCGACCTGACCAAGGATCCGATCGGCCAGACGCCCGAGGGCCGCGACGTCTATCTGAAGGACATCTGGCCCACCAACCAGGAAATCGCCGATCTGGTCCATGCGACGGTGACGCGCGAGGCGTTCCAGTCGAAATATGCCGACGTCTTCAAGGGCGACGAACGCTGGCAGGCGGTCGATGTCACGGACAGTGAAACCTATGACTGGCCGCCGACCTCGACCTATATCCAGAACCCGCCCTATTTCCAGGGCATGGCCAAGGAAGCGGGCGTCATCAGCGACATCGACGGCGCGCGCGTGCTGGCGATCCTGGGCGACATGATCACCACCGACCACATCAGCCCGGCCGGGTCGTTCAAGCCCACCACGCCGGCTGGCCAGTACCTGATCGAACGGCAGGTCGCGCCGCGTGATTTCAACAGCTACGGATCGCGTCGCGGCAACCACGAGATCATGATGCGCGGCACCTTTGCCAACATCCGCATCAAGAACGAGATGCTGGACGGGGTCGAGGGCGGCTATACCAAAGGCCCAGACGGCCAGCAGACTTCGATCTTTGACGCCTCGATGGCCTATCAGGATGCGGGCGTGCCGCTGGTGATCTTTGGCGGCATCGAATACGGCGCAGGCTCCAGCCGTGACTGGGCGGCCAAGGGCACCAACCTGCTGGGCGTCAAGGCGGTCATCGCGGAAAGCTTCGAGCGTATCCACCGGTCCAACCTGGTCGGCATGGGCGTCGTCCCGTTCGAGTTCCTGCCGGGCGAGAACCGCAAGACGCTGGGCCTGAAGGGCGACGAGACCGTGTCGATCCACGGCCTTGCGGGCGATTTCAAGCCGCTGTCGCTGGTGCCCTGCACCATCACCTATGGCGACGGCACGGTGAAGGAAATCCAGCTGAAGGCCCGCGTCGATACCGAGGTCGAGATCGAATACCTCAAGAACGGCGGCGTGCTGCATTACGTTCTGCGCAACCTGGCGAAAAGCTGACCCGTAGGGTGCGTGCTTGCACGCACCTTCGCGGCAAGACCAACGCCCCCGCTGCCGGCCAGCGGGGGTTTTTCATTGACGCAGGGCCACATCGCGGCCATATCGCGCCTTGCGCGGAGGGCTGGATGACCGCGGCAGCAATGTCGAGGAAAGTCCGGACTCCATGAGGCAGTGGTGCCGGGTAACGCCCGGCGGGGGCAACCCCAGGGAAAGCGCCACAGAGAACAGACCGCCCATGTCCGCATGGGTAAGGGTGAAACGGTGGGGTAAAAGCCCACCGGGGGGCTGGCAACAGCGCCCGCATGGCAAGCCCCACCAGGAGCAATGCCGAATAGGGACCGCGCGCGGGGGCAACCCCGCAGGGCCGCCTTGCCCCAGCAGGTCCGGGTAGGCAGCTTGATCCGGCGGGCAACCGCCGGGCCAGAGGAATGGTCATCCAGCCGCGCAGGCGGTGGACAGAATCCGGCTTACAGGCCCTCCGCGCAAATCACGGCCTGGCTTGGGGCGATTCGGGTTGACTTCGGCCCGCCCATGGCTAAAAGGCGGGCTTCAAACGAATTCCACGGGGTCTGCGCCGCGCGATTGCCCCGAAGCAGGAGCAATGACATGGCGAAGCCGACCACCATCAAGATCCGGCTGAACTCGACCGCCGGCACCGGCCACTTTTACGTGACCAAGAAGAATGCCCGCACGATGACCGAAAAGATGACCGTGCGCAAATTCGACCCGGTCGTCCGTCAGCACGTCGAATACAAGGAAGGCAAGATCAAGTAAGGATCCTGCCCGACGGGCTGGCCCCTTTGGGGGTTTTGGCCTGAACTGAAAGGGTGCCCTCGGGTGCCCTTTTTTCGTTGTGCGGCAGACCCTGCCCGGCCCTCGGAACCCGAAGCCCTTCTTTGCGCTATAGCTTTGGCGCCCCGGCTTTGGGGCTTGAACGCGAAAGGGCCTTTCGATGGTCAGAACGATGCTTTCCGCGGCCTTTGCCGCCGCTGTCACCCTGACACCCGTCCATGCACAGGATCTGGGCGATATCGTGGGCGGGGTTGCCCGCCAGTATCTGGAACAGGAACAGGACCGCGCCGCATTCGCGCGGGCGCAAGGCACCGATACACGGGCAGCCTATCAATCCTATCTGCGGCAGTTCCCGAACGGGGCCTATGCCGCGCAGGCGCGCGACCGCGTCCAGCAGCTTGGCGGAACGACAACCGCGCCAGCCGTCCAGAGCCAGGGCGATACGGCAGGGCTGTCCCGCCAGCAGCGCGTGCAGGTCCAGCGGCAACTGAATGGGCTGGGCTATAGCACGAACGGCGCGGACGGCAATTTCGGTCCCGGAACGCGCCGGGCCATCGCCTTGTGGCAACGGGACCGCAATTACGCGCAGACCGGCACCCTGAACGCCGCCCAGGCGAACGAGATCCTGCAAGGAACGGCCACGGCCGCCACCCGGCCCGCCGCGACGACCACCCCGTCCGTCGGCCCTGCCGGAAACGAGGCCGACCTGGGCCTTAGCCTCCAGCAGCGCCGGGCGGTGCAGGCCGGGCTGACCCAGCGGGGTTTCGACACCCGTGGCGTGGACGGCGTATTTGGCCAGGGCACCCGCAATGCCATCGCCTCGTGGCAGCGGGCCAACGACCTGGAAGCAACAGGCTATCTGACCGCCGCGCAATACGACCGGCTGGTGGCGCGCTGACCGCCCTCAGGGCAGGATGAACTCGACCCCGGGAAGGACCGCGATTTCCGCCACGTCGGCGCGATACTGGTCGGTGACGCGGTCCACCAGATCCTGCGTCCATCCCGGCAGGTCGATCACCTGATCCAGCGCGGCGGGCAGGGCATGGGCCTCGATCATCTGCGCCGACAAGGCGCGGCGCCTGGCGATGGTCATCTGGTCCTGCGCGGCCAAGGCGTCCTTCAACTGCCCCAGGCCGGTCTGGTCCAGGATCTCCTCCAGATACATCATTCCGCCTTTCAGCGGCGCGTCCGGGGGGATGCTGCCCACAAGGCGCGCGATCTCGGGCCAGATCAGGGGCACGTCCTCGTGGCACCAGATCACCACGCGGCGACCGGGCACCGCGCGCAGCAGCGCCTGGATCGGATCGCGCCATCGCAGGTCCAAGGGACGGCGGCCCTGCATCAGGACGTGATAGCCGCCCCCGGTAAAGACCGGCAGCACCTCGGCGATCAGGGTGGCGGGGTTGCGGATGGCCAGAAAGAACTCGGCCTCGTGGTCGGGAAACAGGTTGGCAAGCGCCGCCGCCCTTGCGCCCATCTGCGGATACAGCCCCGTCTGCCCCACCACCCGGCCCGGCGCGCCCATGAAGGTCGGCGTGGAGAACACCGCGCGGTCGGGGAATTCGCTGTGCAACACCGCGTCCAGCATGATCTGCTGCATTTCGGCTGTGGCCCGTCCCCCCTTCAGGGACATCAGCGCCTCTTCGAACAGGCCGCGGTGGCGGTTGGGGGTGACGATGTCGGTTCCGTGCTGCATCAGCCAGTCGCGGTTGTTCAGAAGCGTCTTGAGCAGCCTGTCCCCATCCGTGCCATGCACCCCCAGGTGGAACACCATCTGCATATCGGCCCTGCCCCTTGTCTCACCTCAACCCTTGCGGGTGCCGTCGCACAGTAGCGAGGCGATCCGCACAGTCAAACCGCTTTCACCGCTTGCGGAAACCGCCCGCAAGGGCTAGGCAGAAGACGCCGCCCTTGCGCGTCACGCCGGTTTAGCTCAGCTGGTAGAGCAGCTGATTTGTAATCAGAAGGTCGCGGGTTCGATTCCTGCAACCGGCACCAATTCCAAAAGATCATCCCGAACGCACCCTCATGGGGCCTCACCGCATCATGCCCTGGTCAAGGATGCGGCGCGACGGTCTTGGCTGACCCGTCCCCCTTGGACATCGCCCCCCGCACCCCCTATAACGCGCGCGACATCCAGACGCTGCGAAGGTGCATCACATGATCAAGGTCTTCGGCCATACCGCCCCCGATACGGATTCGACCGGTTCCCCCATCATCTGGGCCTGGTATCTGAACGAGGTCCGCAAGACCCCCGCCCAGGCCGTCCTGCAAGGGGAACCCAACACCGAGGCCCTGTGGATGCTGAAGCGGTGGAACCTGGACAAGCCGCAGATCATCGCCGATGTCGCAGCCGGCGACCAATGCGTGATCGTGGACACCAACAACCCCGCCGAACTGCCCGCCAGCCTGGATCAGGCCGAGGTGATCGAGATCATCGACCATCACCTGCTGGCAGGCGGCATCAAGACCCGCACCCCGATCAACATCACCGTGCGCCCGCTGGCCTGCACCGCCACGATCATGTACGACCTGATGGAGGCGGACATGGCCCGCGCACCCGAAGCCATCAAGGGCGCGATGCTGACCTGCATCCTGTCCGACACGCTGGAATTCCGCAGCCCGACCACAACCGCCCATGACCGCGCCGTGGCCGAAAAGCTGGCCGCCGACCTGGGCATCAACATCACCGACTATGCGACAGAAATGTTCGCGGCCAAGTCCGACATCAGCGCCTTCAGCGATGAAACCCTGCTGCGCACCGACAGCAAGGAATACGAACTGGGCGGCAAGCAACTGCGGATCACTGTTCTGGAAACCACCGCGCCGCAGGTGCTGCTGGCACGCAAGGCCGCGCTGCTGGCCGCCATGCCCCGTGTCGCCGCCGAGGATGGCGCGGACGAAGTCCTGTGCTTTGTCGTCGATATCCTGCGCGAGGAAGCGACCCTGCTGATCCCCAACGACTTCGTCCGCCGGCTTGCCGAACGCAGCTTTGGCGTGGCTGTCACCGGCGACAGCGTGGTCCTGCCCGGCGTGATGAGCCGCAAGAAGCAGATCATTCCGGTCCTTGCCCTGTAATGAGCAAGATCATCCAGTCGCTGTCCCAGATCGGCGCCGATTACGACGTGCTGTTCTGCGACCTGTGGGGCTGCCTTCACAACGGCAAGCAGCCCTATCCCGCCGCCGTCGCCGCCCTGCAAGCCTTTCGCGCAGGCGGCGGCAAGGTCGTCCTGATGACCAATGCGCCGCGTCCCAACCAGTTCGTGATTGCGCAGCTTGACCGCATGGGCGTGCCCCGCGACGCGTGGGACATCGTCGTCAGTTCAGGCGATGCCGCGCAAGAGGCGATGTTCGCGGGCGCCGTCGGCCGGAAGGTCTGGCACATCGGCACGGAAAAGGACGACGGTTTCTTCGACGACATTCCCGGCGAATTTGCCGACGCCCCGCCGATCCACCGGGTATCGCTGGAGGAAGCGGAAGGCATCGTCGCCACCGGCCCGTTCGACGAACTGACGGAAACGCCGGGCGATTACCACGACCGGCTGATGGCCGCGCGCGACCGGGGGCTGCCGATGCTGTGCGCCAACCCGGACGTGATCGTGGACATGGGCGAGACGCGGATCTATTGCGCGGGCGCCCTGGCGGAGTATTACGAAGGCCTGGGCGGGCAGTCGCTTTACTTCGGCAAGCCGCATCCGCCGATCTATGACCGGGCGCGGCGGTTGCTGGACCTGGTGCCGGATGCGCGGATCCTGGCCATCGGCGACGGCGTCTTCACCGATGTGAAGGGCGCCCTGGATCAAGGGATCGACGCCTTGTTCGTGACGGGTGGCCTGGCGGCGGACGCGCTTGGGCCTGATGTCGAAAACCCCGATCTTGCCCTGCTGCTGGACTGGCTAGGCGGCCACGCCCTGGCCCCACAATACAGCATCGGCCGGTTGCGCTGACCGATCAGCCCTGCCGTCACGCGCGGCAGGAAAAGACGTGCACGGACGAGGGGATGCGAACCGCGTCCCCCTGTCCGAATGGGGCAAAGGCTGTTTCGATATCGGCGGCAATCGCCGCGCGATCCTCGGCGGTGGCGTTGCACAGCCTCAGCAGGCGCGCCGCAGGTCCGACATGGGTGGCCAGCCTTGCCGCGCCCGCAACCCCGCCGGGCGGGGTCAGGTCGATCTGCCGGGTCTCCCACCGGCCATCCGACAGTCCGGCCCGGTCCATCAGGTCCAGGACATGATCGGGATCGGCGAATGCCATCGGCCCTGGCGCAGTGGAGACCGGATCCGGCTCAACCGCCAGCCGCTGCCCCGCCACCTGTTGCGGAATGGAAAACCAGGGATTTCGCTCCAATCCGTCCCAGGACACAAAGACCATCCGCCCGCCATCCTGCAATGATGCCGCAAGATTGCGGAACGCGGCCACGCTGTCGGCGAAAAAGCTCATCCCGAAGCGGGATATCAGGACATCGTGGCGGTTGGGGGGAAGACGCTCAACCTGGGCATCGCCCAGGCGAAACGTCGCGTTCGCCACACCTTCCGCCTGGCCGCGCTGCCCTGCGCGCTCCAGCATGGGCGCGGCGATGTCCAGGCCCAGCACCCTGCCCGCCGGAACCCTTCGCGCCGCCGCGATCGTGCTTGCCCCGGTTCCGCAACCCACGTCCAGGATATCCTGCCCATCGGCGAAAACAGCCGCATCCAGAAGGACCGCCAGGATCCCCTCCATGGTGGCGTCCAGGCTTGCCTCATGATCGACCCAGGCCCGACCGGCGGGCGAGGTCCAGAATTCTGCCTGTGACTGGTTGCCGCTTTCCATCACTGCCGATCCCTTGCGAAAGGATATTATACTTTGGTGCTGTATATCAGAAATATTCTTGCGCGGTAGAAATTTCGCAGCTATGCAGCATCATTGCCCTGCTATCGGCCAAGCCCATGGAACGCACCATGTTCGACAACCTTCCCCGCGGCACCATCGTCATCGAGGATCTGGAGGTGGGCATGACCCGCTATCTGCAAAAGCAGGTGACGGATCGCGATATCGAATTGTTCGCCGAGGTGTCGACCGACCGCAATCCGGTGCATCTGGATGATGATTACGCCCGCGACACCATCTTCGAGGGGCGAATCGCGCATGGGATGCTGACGGCGGGCCTGATCTCGGCGGTGATCGGGGAACAACTGCCGGGGCATGGCACCGTTTATCTGGGTCAGACGCTGAAATTCATGGCCCCCGTCCGCCCCGGCGACACCGTCCGGGCCGAGGTGACGGTGGAAACCATCGATCATGCGAAACGGCGGGTCACGCTTGCAACCCGCTGCCTCGTGGGTGATACGGTCGTCCTGAAAGGCGAGGCGGTCGTTCTGGCGCCAAGCCGCAAGTTCGACTGACGGGGCTCCTGGCAGCCCCAGTGGGGGCACCCTTTGCAAATCCACCGCGACTGGACTGGACTTCCGGCAGGCGCCCGCGGCGCATCCGTCGCCATGGGCAATTTCGACGGTGTCCATCTGGGCCATCGCGCCGTGATCGAGGCCGCGCGGCAGGCGGCCGACGCCCCCCTGGGCATCGTCACCTTTGAACCCCATCCCCGCCAGTTCTTCGCGCCCGACGCCCCGCCCTTTCGGCTGATGAATTCGGAATCCCGCGCAAACCGCCTGGCCCGGCTGGGGGTGGAACAGCTTTACGAGCTGCCCTTTGGCGCGGTCCTGGCGGGCCTGTCGCCCGATGCCTTTGCGCGCGACGTGCTGGTGGGCGGCCTGGGTGTCGTTCATGTGACCGTGGGCGCGGATTTCGTCTTTGGCAAGGACCGGGCGGGCAATGTGGACACCCTCAAAGACCTGGGCCAACAGTTAGGCTTCGGCGTCACCGGCGTGCCGCTGGTTGGCACGGGCGGCCAGGATTACAGCTCCACCGCCATCCGGCAGGCCTTGGCGGATGGGCGCCCGCGCGACGCGGAACGGATGCTGGGCCACCTGCACCGGATCGAGGGTGAGGTGATCCACGGCAACAAGCGCGGCCGCCAGTTCGGCTGGCCCACCGCGAATATGCAGATGGACGACCTGCACCTGCCGCGCCTGGGCGTCTATGCGGTGGTCGTCGATGTCCTGACGGGGCCTGACAAGCTGTCCTGCCAGGGCGTTGCCAGCCTGGGCGTTCGTCCCATGTTCGGCCGCAACGCCCCGAACTTGGAGGTGCATCTGTTCGACTTCGACGGCGATCTTTATGGCCAGCACCTGTCCGTGGGCCTTGTCGAGTTCCTGCGCGACGAGGCGAAGTTCGACAGCGTGCAGGTTCTGATCGACCAGATCGCCACCGACGCGGACCAGGCCCGCGCGGTGCTGGCGGGCGCATGATGCGCGACAGGTTCTGGGAACTGCCCCTGCCCCAATTGCAGCCCGACGAATGGGAAGCCCTGTGCGACGGCTGCGGCAAATGCTGCCTGAACAAGATCGAATACGAGGATACGGGCGAACTGGCCTTCACCCGCGTGGCCTGCAAGCTGCTGGACGGCGACAAGTGCCAGTGCAGCAGCTATCCGAACCGCCACAACTTTGTCCCCGACTGCGTCGTCCTGACCCCCCGCAAGCTGGCCGAGATCGCCTGGTGGCTTCCCGCCACCTGCGCCTATCGCCTGCGCCACGAAGGACGGCCGCTCTACAAGTGGCACCACCTGGTCTCGGGCGACCGCGAAACCGTCCACAGCGCCGGCGCCAGCGTCCGCGGCTGGACCGTCAGCGAGGTCACCGTCAGCGAGGAAGACTGGGAAGATTACATCATCGAGGACTTGTCCTGACGCGGCAGCCGCAGCTTTTCGCATAACGGTCGACAAGGCGGCAGACGGCTAGCTTTCCTGCTGCCCCAGGCGTTCGAACCAGCCGGCATAGGGGGTATTCTTCACCATCCTGCGGTTCAAGTCCGGTGCGCCATCGTCCCACCAGACAGGCCCGCGCTCGCCCAGGGCGATCTTTGCTTCGTTCACGTCGCGATGCGCGCCGTCCTCGGCCGTCTTGTCGCCTGACATCCGCGCCGCCCCGACCGCCCGTCGCGCCGCCATCAGCGCCTTGACCAGCTGTTCACGTTCCGCATCGGGCAAATGGGGGTTTGCTGCCCGCCACAACCGACCGCGGACGACGATATAGCGATTGTCGGGCGTCAGGGGCGGCATTTAAAGCAGGCTTGGATGGATGTGCAATCTGCGCCAATGCCCAAGGCCGCGTCACGGTTCCACAAATGGATCGCAAGGCTTGGGGTAGCTGATCCTTTTAAGGATTTGGCTCCGGCGGTAGGGATCGAACCTACGACCAATTGATTAACAGTCAACTGCTCTACCGCTGAGCTACGCCGGAACACGGGGGCCGTATAGCAATGGCACGGGGGGGCGTCCAGAGGGGGAAGAACGATTTTTTCACAAAGACACGAATCGGGTCTTCGCACCCAGCACATCAAGCGGGACCACTGCGCCAAGGTCGCTCAGGGCCAGCAGATGCGCCAGGACGTTGCGGGCGGCGGCGGGCATCAGCGCCGGGGCCACCTCATAGATACGGGCCGCAAGCGAGGCGGCATCCGCTGGGCCGTCGCGCAGCGCGGTCAGGATCTGGGCGCTGCGTTGGCGGCGGTGGGCGGCTAGGTCGGACAGGCGGGCCTGCGGGTCCGTTATGGCCTCGCCATGGGCGGGCAGAAGGCGCCGGGGCTGGTGTTGCGCCAGCCGGTCGAGCGAACGCAGGTAATCCGCCAGATCGCCGTCGGGCGGCGAGATGATGGTCGAGGACCAGCCCATCACCACGTCGCCGCAAAAAATCTGGTCGTCCCACAGCAGGCTGACATGGCCGCCGGAATGTCCGGGCGTGTGCAGGGCTGTCAGGTGCCAGCCGTCCCCCTCGATCACCTGCCCGTCGCGCAGGACGATGTCGGGCGCGAACGACAGGTCCAGCCCCTCGCCTCCGCCCACGCCTTCATCCGCCAGCCGCCGCATCATCGGGGATCGCCCCGACAGCGCGCCGCCAAAGGCCAGGACCGGCGCCCCCGTCATCTGCGACAGGCGTGGCGCGCCCGCGCTGTGGTCCAGATGGGCGTGGGTGACGATGATGTGGCTGATCCGGCCCTGCCCCGCTTCCGCGATCGCCGCCAGGTGGCCGGGATGGTCGGGGCCGGGGTCGATCACCGCGACATCCCTGCCGCCCAGCAGAAAGGTCGTCGTCCCCGGCCCGGTCAGCGGCGAGGGGTTCGGGGCCAGGATGCGCAGGGGGTCTTTCGTCCGTTCGTCCATGTCATTAGCCTTAGCACGACAGGCAGGGGTTTCCATGGCAAACCAGGCAGAGGGCGGCTGGCTCAAGGGGTTTCTGCCGCGCGGGCTTTACGGGCGCGCGGCCCTGATCCTGTTCCTGCCGGTCGTGGTCGTCATGCTGGTGGTCAGCGTCATGTTCCTGCAACGCCATTTCGAAGGCGTGACCCGGCAGATGACCACCAGCATGGCGCGCGAACTGGCCTTTGTCGCGGCGCGAATCGACCGCGCCGGCGGCCAGCGGGATGCGGGCCGCGAAATCGCCGTGCCTCTGGAAGTGACCATCGGTATGCCCACCGGCAGCCAAGAAGGCGACAGCCGCCTTTTCTATGACTTCTCGGGGCGCGTGGTGATCGAGGTCTTGCGCGAAACGCTGGGCAATATCCGCGCCATCGATCTGGCAAGCGACGACAAGCGGGTGATCGTCACGGTGGACGGCGCGGCCGGTCCCTATACGCTGGCCTTCGACCGGCGCAGGGTCAGCGCGTCCAACCCGCATCAACTGCTGGTGCTGATGGTCTTCACCTCGCTGCTGATGACCGGGATCGCCACGGTGTTCCTGCGCAACCAGTTGCGCCCGATCCGCCGCTTGGCCGAGGCGGCCGAGGAATACGGCAAGGGCCGGATGGCGCCCTATCGCCCGTCCGGCGCGTCCGAGGTGCGCAGCGCCGGCACGGCATTTCTGGATATGCGCAACCGGCTGGAACGCCAGAACGAGCAGCGCAAGCTGATGCTGTCGGGGATCAGCCACGACCTGCGCACGCCCCTGACCCGGCTGCGGCTTGGCCTGTCGATGATGTCCTCTGACCAGCCGGTGGATGACGAGGAAATCGAGGCGATGGAGGCCGACATCGCGGAAATGAACCGCATGGTCGATGCCTTTCTGGATTATGCCCGCAACGACGCGCAGGACAGCCCGCCCGAGCCGACCCCGGTTGCCGAGTTCATGGACGCCATCGTGGCCGATGCGCAGCGGGCGGGCCAGCGGGTGACGCTGCGCAGCCTGGACGGCGACCGGGCGGGGCGCGCGACGTTCCGCCCCGACACGCTGCGCCGCGCCCTGGAAAACCTGCTGGGCAACGCCGCGCGATACGGCACCCGCGCCGAACTGGATGCGACCCTTGGTCCGCGCAGCCTGCGCATCGGGGTCGAGGATGACGGCCCCGGCATCCCTGACGACAGCGTGGATGCGGCGATGCGGCCCTTTACCCGCCTGGATCCGGCACGCGGGCAAGGCGGGGGCGCGGGTCTTGGCTTGGCGATTGCTGCGGATGTCGCACGCGCCCATGGCGGGCAGTTGCGGCTGGGCCGAGGGCAGCGGCTGGGCGGGCTGCGGGCCGAAATCGTCATCCCGCGATAGGCCGGGCGGAAATAGCTGGCATTTTGCGCGTCATATTGAATGCGGGGGGCCACAGCCCTAGATTGACGAAACGCAGGGGCCGTGTGCCGCCATGACGGGGCCACGGCTTCGGGCAGAAAGGAACGCCTAATGAACGAATTTGCATCTTCGACCTATCCGGTGCTGCCGCTGCGCGACATCGTGGTCTTTCCGCACATGATCGTTCCGCTGTTCGTGGGCCGCGAAAAATCGGTCCGCGCCTTGGAAGCCGTGATGGAATCGGACAGCCCGATCCTGCTTGCCGCGCAAAAGGACGCTTCGGTCGATGAACCCGCGGAAGACGGCATCTTTCGCGCCGGTGTGCTGGCCAATGTGCTGCAACTGCTGAAGCTGCCCGACGGCACCGTCAAGGTGCTGGTGGAAGGGCGCGAACGCGTCCAGATCACCGAATTTGTCCCCAACGACGATCACTTCGAAGCGACCGCCATCATCCTGGACGAAACGCCCGGCGATTCCGCCACCGTGACCGCCCTTGTCCGCACCGTGGCCGAGGAGTTCGAGCGTTACGTCAAGGTCCGCAAGAACATCCCCGAGGAGGTCGTCTCCGCCGTGGCCGAGGCGAAGGAACCCGGCAAGCTGGCCGACCTGGTCGCGGGCCACATGGGCATCGCATTGGACCGCAAGCAGGATTTGCTCGACACGCTGGACGTGGCCGAACGTCTGGAAAAGGTCTATGCCGCGATGCAGGGCGAGATGTCCGTCCTGCAGGTGGAAAAGAAGATCAAGTCCCGCGTCAAGACCCAGATGGAGAAGACGCAGCGCGAGTATTACCTGAATGAGCAGATGAAGGCCATTCAGAAGGAACTGGGCGACGGCGAGGACGGCCAGAACGAGATTGCCGAGCTTGAGGAAAAGATCGCCAAGACCAAGTTCAGCAAGGAAGCCCGCGACAAGGCGGAAGCCGAGCTGAAGAAGCTCAAGTCGATGTCACCGATGTCGGCCGAGGCTACGGTCAGCCGCAACTACCTCGACTGGCTGCTGGCCCTTCCCTGGGGCGTGAAGTCGCGCACCCGCAAGGATCTGGTCGCCGCCGAAAAGGTGCTGGACGCCGATCACTATGGCCTGGAAAAGGTCAAGGAACGGATCGTCGAATACCTGGCCGTCCAGACCCGCAGCCAGAAGCTGAAAGGCCCGATCCTGTGCCTCGTCGGCC
This sequence comes from Paracoccus everestensis, assembly GCF_021491915.1. NCBI lineage: Bacteria > Pseudomonadati > Pseudomonadota > Alphaproteobacteria > Rhodobacterales > Paracoccaceae > Paracoccus > Paracoccus everestensis. Next base: position 2,231,785 of record NZ_CP090836.1, read on the forward strand.
CTCCGGGCGTCGGCAAGACCTCGCTCGGCCGTTCGGTCGCCAAGGCGACGGGACGCGAGTTCATCCGCATTTCGCTGGGCGGCGTGCGTGACGAATCGGAAATCCGCGGCCACCGCCGGACCTATATCGGCTCGATGCCGGGCAAGATCATCCAGGCCCTGAAAAAGGCCAAGACGACCAACCCCCTCATCCTGCTGGATGAGATCGACAAGATGGGCCAGGATTTCCGCGGCGATCCTGCAAGCGCGATGCTCGAGGTGCTGGATCCCGAACAGAACGCGACCTTCGTGGACCACTATCTGGAAGTGGAATACGACCTGTCGAACGTGATGTTCGTGACCACGGCCAACAGCTATAATATGCCGGGGCCGCTGCTGGACCGGATGGAGATCATCAGCCTGTCCGGCTATACCGAGGACGAAAAGCGCGAGATCGCGCGCCAGCACCTGCTGCCCAAGCAGATCGCGGCGAATGGGTTGCGCAAGGGCGAATTCGAGGTGACGGACGACGCGCTGACCCACATGGTCCGCTATTACACGCGGGAAGCCGGGGTGCGTTCGCTGGAACGCGAGATCGCCAAGCTGGCCCGCAAGGCCGTGACCGAGATCCTGAAGGGTCAGGTCGAGTCCGTGACGGTCGATGCCGCCAAGGCCGAGGAATACCTGGGCGTGCGCCGCCATCGTTACGGCCTGGCCGAGAAAGAGGACCAGATCGGCGTGGTAACGGGCCTGGCCTGGACCTCGGTCGGGGGTGACCTTCTGCAGATCGAGGCGCTGCGCCTGCCGGGCAAGGGCCGGATGAAGACGACCGGGAAGCTGGGCGACGTGATGAAGGAATCGATCGACGCGGCATCCAGCTTCGTTCGTTCGATCTCGCCGGAAATCGGGGTGAAGCCCCCGGAATTCGACAAGCGCGACATCCACGTCCACGTGCCGGAAGGGGCGACGCCCAAGGACGGACCGTCGGCAGGCATCGCCATGGTGACCAGCGTCGTGTCGGTGATGACCGGCATCCCGGTCCGCAAGGACGTGGCCATGACGGGCGAGGTGACGCTGCGCGGCAACGTGCTGGCCATCGGCGGCTTGAAGGAAAAGCTGCTGGCGGCATTGCGTGGGGGCATCAAGACGGTGATGATCCCAGCCGACAACGAAAAGGATCTGGCCGAGATCCCGGACAATGTCAAAACCGGCCTGACCATCATCCCGGTCAGCAATGTCCGCGAGGTGCTGAAGCATGCCCTGGTGCGGATGCCCGAACCCGTTGAATGGGACGAGGCCGCCGAGGAAGCCGCCGAGGCCGCAAGGACTGCCGCCATGCGGGACGATCGATCCGCCGGTGGGGCCGTCGCACATTAAACAATCAAGCAGGGCCGGGTAACACCGGCCCTGTTTTCATTGGATGTGCCGATCCATGAATCGCGCCCTAAGTCCTAGCCGTTACACCATGGTCATCCGATGAAACCTGCTGTCGTCCTTGCCCTTGCCACACTGGCCTTGTCCGCCGCCCCGGCCTGGGCTGCCGATCCCCTGGCGGGCACCTGGCGCACCCAGCCCGGCAAGGATGGCGGCTTCGGCCATGTCGAAATCCTCCCCTGCGGCGAGGGCCTGTGCGGCACCGTGGTTCGCACATTCGACGCTGCGGGCCACGCGGTCGCGGCTAGCGACCTGGGCGCGTCAGTCCTGGCCGATGTCCTGCCCACAGGCGGCGGCACCTATGGCAAGGGACGCATCACCAACCCGGAAACCGGACGCGGCTATACGGCGCGCTTGACGCTGCGCGGGGATCTTCTGGATGTCGGGGGATGCGTGATGATGATCTGCCGCAATGCCGGGACGTGGCGGCGGGTGAGGTAAACACCATCGCCGCGGCGCAGGCCGAACGCTTGAAAATGCGGGAGGATTTTGGTGGAGCCAAGGTCCACCTAAGTCTAGTCCAGTAGCGTCCGAAGCGATCTAATATCCCCATGTTTCTGCTGGTTTCGCTTGCGAGCCTCGTCCAGTAGCGTCTATTGTTACCCCAAGAAATCCCGTGCGATGCGTGGGGTAATGCGTGGGGGTAGCGGTGGCGAAGCCGAAGAACGGACTGACAGCGCTGTTCGTGAAGAACGTGGCGGAGCCCGGCAAATACGGCGACGGCCACGGGCTCTACCTAATCGTCGGTCCCAATGGTTCGAAGAGGTGGGAGCAACGCCTGACCATCCAGGGCAAGCGGTGCGACTGCGGCCATGGTTCGGTATCCCTGGTCAGCTTGGCCACGGCCCGAGAGAAGGCCATCGACTTTCGGCGCATTGCCCGCGCCGGCGGCGACCCCAGAAGAGGCGATGACCGCGCCGCCATTCCGACATTCGAAGTTGCTGCCCGCGTGGTCCATGGTGAGTTGCTCAGCACTTGGAGCAACGAGAAGCACCGGCAGGATTTCATCAACTCTCTCGAGATGTATGCCTTCCCGAAAATCGGCACAGTCCCGGTGTCCGAGGTCGGCTCCTCCGAGATGCTGAAAGTGCTGTCGCCGATCTGGACGATCAAGCACGAGACTGCCCGGCGCGTCTTCCAGAGAATGGAGACAGTCTTGAAATGGGCGGCGGCAAAAGAATGGCGTGACGGGACACCCGGTGATGTCACCCTCAAGGGGTTGCCGAAGGTTCGAAGGGTCAAGGCTAACAGGAAGGCCCTGCCCTATTCCCAGGTGCCGGAAATGGTGAAGGAGCTGCGTGCCTCAAGTGCAATGCTGCAAACCAAGCTGTGCCTCGAATTCATCATCCTGACCGCCACCAGATCGGCCGAGACAAGGTATGCCCGCTGGCCGGAATTCAACCTGGGCGAGGCGACGTGGACCATCCCTAAAGAGAGGACCAAGATGCGCCGTGACCATACGGTGCCCCTGCCCCCTCGGGCAGTTCAGATCCTCAAGGAAGCACAAAGCCTCTTCGGCACGAGCGCGTTTGTATTCCCCGGCGGCCGCAAGGACCGGCCATTGTCTGACGTGGTCCTCTCAGGTCGCGTGAAAGACATGGGCTATGACGTGACCGTTCATGGCTTCCGCACGTCATTTCGGACTTGGACTCAAGAGCGGACGAACTTCCCCCGAGAAATCTGCGAGGCCGCGTTGGCTCACCTTGTCGGCGATGAAGTCGAGCGGGCATATGCTCGTTCGGACCTGCTGGAGAAGCGCCGCGAGCTGATGGAGGCTTGGGCCGATTACCTGGCAGCGGATCGCAGGAAGGTGGTGCGCATTGGCTGATGAAGTGAGCAAGCGCAGTTCTGCCCTAGATGGTGCGCTGGGCAGAGTAACCCGCAGGCAGGACTTTATTCCTCCACCGGCTTACCCTGCCGACGATGCTCGAACCTTTGCAGCACGGATTGAGGCGCAAGCCAACGCAGAAATGAAGGCTCGATCGGTCATTTATGCGGCGGTATCGAAGTGGGCTGGTGTGCCCGTTGAGCCCGGTGGAAAAATACCAGTTGTCCGCAATGGCCAGATTGTTGAGTGGCGAGGGGCGCTTCTTTCAGATCCAATCGAGCCTATCCTGAGGGCTGCTAGGTTGGCGCCAGTGTCGAGCTTGAAGACCGAGAAAGGGCAACTGGAGAGGCTTCTCGATGCCATGGAGAGCGTTCGTCGAGGAATGGAGGAACTAGATCGGGAATTCGGCCTGACGCTCCGCCGGTCATGGGATTCATGGGAGCGCGGCGCAGGTGAGCCTGTCGACATTGTCCACGCTCTC